>CAMLGF010000011.1 GCA_946479515.1 uncultured Pseudomonadota bacterium
TCAATTACCAGTCCATCGGCTCGGGCGGCGGCATCAAGCAGATCAAGGCGAAGACGGTGACTTTCGGCGCCTCGGACATGCCGCTCAAGCCCGAGGATCTCGACCAGGCCGGGCTCGTGCAGTTTCCCATGGTCATCGGCGGCGTGGTGCCGGTGGTGCACATCGCCGGCGTCGGCGCCGGCAAGCTCACGCTCGATGGACCGACCACGGCATCTATCTACATGGGCGAGATCACGCAATGGAATGACGCCAGGATCGCCAGGCTGAACCCGGACCTGAAGCTTCCGCCCACGGCGATCGCGCCCATCTATCGGTCGGACGGATCGGGCACCAACTTCCTGTTCACCGACTACCTGGCGAAGACCAGCGCGAAATTCAAGGAATCGATCGGCGCGGCGACCTCGGTGCAGTGGCCCGTCGGCATCGGCGCCAAGGGCAACGAAGGCGTGGCCAACATGACGACCCAGACCGACGGCGCGATCGGCTACGTGGAATACGCGTATGCCAAGCAGAACAAGATGGCGAATGCCCTTTTGATCAACAAGTCCGGCAAGGCCGTGGCGCCCAGGGCGGAAGCTTTCCAGGCCGCGGCGGGCAATGCCGACTGGAGTCACGCGCCGGGTTACTACCTGATCCTCACCGACCAGCCCGGCGCCGCGAGCTGGCCGATCACCGGCGCGAGCTTCATCCTCATGTACAAGCAGCCCGCGGACTCCGCGGCCTCGACGGAAGCGCTCAAGTTCTTCAGCTGGGCGTACCAGAACGGCGCCGCGATGGCCGCCGAGCTCGACTACGTGCCGCTGCCGGACACGCTGATCCAGCAGGTGCGCAGCACCTGGAAATCGTCCATTCAGGGCACTCCCGCGACGGCGATGAACTGAACCGCCAGAGTCCCCGCATCATTGCCGGTTGCCTCCGGTGTGATGGTGCGGAACAGGCCGCCCTCGTGTCTGGCGAGGGCGGCCGCCTTCTGGACGGCAATCCGATGCTGGAAGCCACTCACACCCGCCGGCCGACGATCGAATCGCGCATCGCGCGCGAGCGCGGCATCGAACGCGCCTTCCGCGGCGCCACCTTCGGCGCCGCCATACTCGTGCTGCTGCTGCTCGGCGGCGTCACCGTCTCGCTGGTGCATGGCGGCTGGCCGGCGCTCGCGCATTTCAAGCTCGACTTCCTGACCACCGAGATCTGGAACCCGGTGACCGAGAAGTTCGGCGCGCTCGCCCCGGTCTACGGCACCATCGTCACCTCGCTGATCGCCATGGCCATCGCGACACCGCTGAGCTTTGGTATCGCGGTGTTCCTCACCGAACTGGCACCGGAATGGATGCGCCGGCCCGTCGGCATCGCCATCGAACTGCTGGCCGGCGTGCCCAGCATCATCTACGGCATCTGGGGCCTGTTCGTCCTGGCGCCGCTGCTGCAGCGGCACGTGCAACCCTGGCTCATCCACGCGTTCGGCGATGTACCGCTGATCGGCCCGCTGTTCAGCGGACCGCCGTTCGGCATCGGCATTCTCACCGCGGGGCTGGTGCTTTCCATCATGGTGCTGCCCTTCATCGCGTCCGTGATGCGCGACGTGTTCGAGACCGTGCCGGACGTTCTGAAGGAATCGGCCTATGGACTCGGTGCGACCCGCTGGGAAGTGATCTGGAAAGTGGTCGTTCCCTACACGCGCGCCGGCACCATCGGCGGCGTCATGCTGGGGCTCGGCCGCGCGCTGGGCGAGACCATGGCGGTCACGTTCGTGATCGGCAACGCGCACCGCATCGGCTCATCGCTGCTGGCGCCGGGCACGACGATCTCGGCCGCGATCGCCAACGAGTTCACCGAGGCGGTGGGCGATCTGTACACCTCCTCGCTGGTGGCCTTGGGCGTGCTGCTGTTCGTCAT
The DNA here is from genome assembly GCA_946479515.1 of uncultured Pseudomonadota bacterium. The sequence continues at coordinate 1,894 of CAMLGF010000011.1, forward strand.
CACCTTCATCGTCATAGCCCTCGCCCGCCTCATGCTGCTCCGGCTCAATCGCCGGGCGCTGTCCTCGGTATGAAGCGCCTCGCCCGCCGCAGGCTCGCGAATGCCGTCGCGCTGAGCTTCGCCGGACTGGCAACGGCCATCGGTCTTGCGTTTCTCGGCGCGATCCTCTGGACACTGGTCAGCCGCGGGCTCGAGGGCGTGTCGCTCGCGGCGTTCACGCAGATGACGCCGCCACCCGGCAGCGCCGGCGGCCTGCTGAACGCCATCTACGGTAGTTTGATCATGACCGGCATCGGGCTCGCGATCGGCGCGCCCGTCGGCATACTGGCCGGCACCTATCTCGCCGAATACGGGCGCGGCACGCGGCTCGCGACCATCGTCCGTTTCGTGAACGACGTGCTGCTGTCCGCGCCGTCCATCATCGTCGGGCTGTTCGTCTACGAATTGCTGGTCATCCGCATGGGTCACTTTTCGGCCTTTGCCGGCGCCGTGGCCCTCGCCGTGATCGCCATTCCCGTCACCGTGCGCACCACGGAGGACATGCTGAACCTGGTCCCGCAAGGCATGAAGGATGCGTCGACGGCGCTCGGCGTGCATCACTGGCGCACGGTGACGCGGGTGATTTATCCCGCCGCACGCAGCGGGATCATCACTGGGTTGCTGCTCGCGGTGGCGCGCATCAGTGGCGAGACCGCGCCCCTGCTGTTCACGGCGCTCAACAATCAGTTCTGGAGCACGGACCTGAACGCACCCATGGCAAACCTGCCGGTGGTCATCTTCCAGTTCGCGCTCAGCCCCTATGACGACTGGCAGAAGCTGGCGTGGGCCGGCGCCCTGGTGATCACCGTGACCATCCTGCTGCTCAGCATCGCCGCGCGCAGCATCGCCTCGGCGATGCGGAGGCGCGCATGAACACGGCCTCGGCCATCGAGCGCACCACGATCCGCGTGCGTGAGCGCGCCGACGAGACACCCACGACCACCAAGGTCGACATCCGCGGACTCGATTTCTACTACGGCGACCAGCAGGCGCTCCGCAATGTGAACCTGAGCCTGCCGGACAAGCGCATCACGGCGTTCATCGGCCCTTCCGGCTGCGGCAAGTCCACGCTGTTGCGCACGATCAATCGCATGTATGCGCTCTATCCCGGCCAACGCGCCATGGGCGAGGTGCTGCTCGATGGCCAGAACATCCTGGCGCGCGACGTGGACGTGACGCAGCTGCGATACCGTGTCGGCATGGTGTTCCAGAAGCCGACGCCCTTTCCCATGTCCGTGTACGAGAACGTCGCCTTCGGGCTCAGGCTGGCAGGCGGCATGGCCGCGAGCGAGCTCAATGGCCGTGTCGTCGGAGCACTCAAGGACGCCGCCCTTTGGACGGAGGTGCACGACAAGCTGCATGAGGACGGACGCTCGTTGTCCGGAGGACAGCAGCAACGGCTATGCATCGCCCGCACCATCGCGCTGCAGCCCGAAGTGGTGCTGCTCGACGAACCGACCGCGGCGCTCGATCCCATTTCGACGCTGCGACTCGAGGAGACCCTGCAATCGCTGCGCGACCGGTTCTGCATCGCCATCGTCACCCACAACCTGCAGCAGGCGGCGCGCATCTCCGACATCACTGCGTTCATGTATCTCGGCGAACTCATCGAGGCCGGCCCGACCGCGGAGATCTTCACGTCCGCACGGATGAAGCGCACCGACGACTACATCACGGGGCGATTCGGGTGAGGCGCCGCGCGGGAGCGTGAAGGTCCGGCGCCTCGCGGTGACCTTCAGACCCTGCCGTACACCGGAATGACCGCGCCCCGCGTGAGCGTATTTCCCGGGGAAGCCAGATACAGGATCGCGGCGGCGACATCCTCGGTCTTCGGCCAGGAAGTGAAATCGGCATCCGGCATGGCCGCTCGGTTGCCGGGCGTGTCCATGATGGACGGAGCAATGGCGTTGACCGCGATGTCCTCGTTCGCCAGCTCCGCGCTCAGCGCGGCGGTCAGCGCGGCTACGCCCGCCTTGGCGATCGAGTAGGCGACGGCGCCGGAGCCGAGCCGTGGCTCGAGCGCCTGGCGCGCGGCGACATTCACGATCCGCCCGCCCGATCCCAGACGACGCAGCGCCATCACCGCCGAGCGGCTGCAGAGATAGGCAGAGACGAGATTGGTCTCGAGCTGCCTCATGAGCAACGCCTTGTCGCTGCGCGCGATGGGCGCCGCGGCAAAGCTTCCGGCGACGTGAATGGAAGCCCAGAGATGCTCGAGGCCATCGTAGAAATCATTCACGCTCGTCTCGTCCGCGAGATCGCCGACCGCGACGAACGAGACGCGCGCGTTGGCACGATGAGGCGAATGCGTGATCGCCTGCTCACTTCGATACGGCACTGAGCAGGTGGCGCCGGCGCGCAACAGCGCCTCGAGCACGGCCGCACCGAGTGCGCCCGTACCGCCTGTGACGACAACGTGCCGGTTATCGAAGTCCATGGTGGTGGTGCTGGAGCTTACCGTACACGGAGGCACCGGGCACTTCGATCAAGATTGTCGCGTCATCTCGCGGCTGCTTCGATCCAATGCAACGGCAGCAAGGATCACCAGGCCTTTGATCACTTGCTGCCAGAACGGAGACACATCCAGCAGGAACAGTCCGTTGTTCAGCACACCGATAATGAGACAACCGAGCACGGTGCCACCCATGGATCCGCGTCCGCCCGACAGCGAGGTGCCCCCGATCACCACCGCGGCAATCGCGTCGAGTTCATAGCCCGAGCCGGCGTTCGGCTGAGCGGAATCCAGTCTTGCAGTGACAATCAACCCTGCGACCGACGCCAGTACACCTGCCAGCAGGTACACGGTGACCTTCACCCGCTCCACGCGAATGCCCGTGAGGCGTGCGGCGCGTTCGCTGCCGCCGACAGCATAAAGTTGCTTGCCGAAGACCGTGCGGCTGCACAGAAACCAGGCCAGCGCCACGATGACGGCGGCCTCCCAGATCGGCGCCGGCACTCCAGCCGGTACGCCGACGCCCAGTGATCCGAACGACTCGCCGAGCCCGGTGATCGGAAAGCCGCCCGTCCACAGATAGGTGAGCCCGCGAGCGATGCTCAACATTGCTAGTGTCGCAACGAAGGGTGGCAGGCCCAGGCGGGCGATTGCGATTCCGTTGGCGAAGCCGAGCAGCGCGCCCACGGAAATCGCACCGACGATCGCGCCAGATGTCGTGAAGTCGAGGTGTATTCCGAACCAGGGCAGATCCGTCCCATGCTTCAACAACCCCGCGGCGATCGCGCCCGACAACGCGAGTATTGCACCTACCGACAGGTCGATGCCGCCGCTGAGTATCACCAACGTGAGGCCGACGGACAAACAGAGATTCACGGAGATCTGCCGCAGAATGTTCCAGCCATTCTCCGCGGTCAGGAAGGCATCGCTCATGAATGACAGCACGGTGATCATCACCAGCAGTGCGATGAGCGACTGCGCACGCGCCAGCGAAGGAAGTCGCCTGGTCATGGCGCATGCCTACCTTCGGCAGCATCACGAGGGAGCGCCGCGGCCAGCAGCAATTCCGGCGTCGCCTCGTCCCGAGAGTACTCGCCGCTCTTCACGCCTTCGCGCATCACGATGATGCGATCAGAAAGCGCGAGGATTTCGGGGATATCCGAGGATGCCATGACGACGGCGAGCCCCCCTGCCACGTGCCGCTCGATCAGGGAATAGAACTCGTGCCGTGCATTCACGTCTATGCCACGGGTGGGCTCATCGAGGAGGAGCACCTTCGGATTTGTCGCCAGCCACTTGGCCAATACGACCTTCTGCTGATTGCCACCACTGAGGTTGGCGACCGGCGCATCCGCGGCGCCTCGAAACCCCACATTGCCGATGAGGCGCGTACCCACCGATCGCAGGCGTCGGGCGCCCAGCACTCCCGCGACGCCCAGCGATCCGAAGATTGCGCTGGTGACGTTCTCGAACGAGGTCATGCCAAGAAAGAGGCCGGCGTTTTTGCGGTCTTCCGGTGCCAGCGCGATTCCCGCCGAGATGGCGTCCGCGGGCCTGCGGAACGCGCGCGCTTCGCCGTCCAATCGAAGGTCCAGCCTGGCGCGATCTGCATGGGCGCCGAAGATCGTTTCGAGGAGTTCCGTGCGGCCCGCGCCCATGAGGCCGAAAATACCCAACACCTCACCGCGTGCGAGGCCGAGTGAGATATCGGTGAATGCCATGCGCCCCGGGCGCTCTGTCGCCGGGAGCGTGGCGCGGCTGACTCGCAAGATTTCCCTGCCAGCTCCGCGCGCCCCTCGACGGCGAGGGCGTGCGGCAGTCTCGCGGCCGACCATCAGGTTCACGAGCCGAGCGTGCGAGTAGGCACGAGCAGCGCCGGAGCCCACGACGGCTCCATCGCGCATGACGACGACGTCGTCGGCGATGTGCTCCAGCTCTTCCAGCTTGTGCGTGATGTAGATGATCGAGACGCCGTCGCTCTTGAGTGACTTCACCTTGTCGAGGAGTGACTCCACCTCGTGGCGGGACAAGGCGGAGGTCGGCTCATCCATGATGATGACCCGCGCGTTGCGCGAGAGCGCGCGCGCGATTTCGATCACCTGCTGCTGGCCCACGCGCGAGCTCGACAGCGGTGCCTCCGGCGCGACTTCTACGGACATCCGTCGCAGGAGCGAAGCCGCCTCACGATTCAGCCGCTGTCGGTCGAGCAGTCCCAGCGGTGTGCGCGGCTCATTGCCGAGAAAAATGTTCTCGGCGACGGACAGGTTCTGGCACAGGCTGAGTTCCTGATAGATGGTGGCAATACCGTAGCGGCCAGCATCCCGGGGACTGTTGAGACTGACCGGCTTGCCATCCACTCGCAGCTCACCGCTGTCTGGTCGAACCACACCCGACAAGACGCTGATGAGCGTCGACTTGCCCGCACCGTTTTCGCCGAGCAGCGCCAGCAGCCGCCCTCGGCCCAATGCCAGGTCGACATTCTGCAAGGCGCGGACTCCCGGAAAGCTCTTCGAGACGCCGCGGACTTCCAGCACCGGCGTGGCTGTTGTCGTCACTTCTCGCTCTCCACGTCAATGGGAATCACGACGATGGACAGATGCCCCTCCGGCGTTGTTTTCGGTTGTGTGGCGCCCACGAAACTGAGCACGCTGCCGGGCATTGCCGACTCGACGACCCGGGGCTGAACCTGCTCCTCGGCGATCTTGTTGAGTTCCGCGGCGAGTGCGTTCGCGTCGAAGGAGCTGAGCGTCGCGACTTCCGGACTTTCAAAAGCATCGCGCAGCAGGTTGCCGAACAGTGGGCCTGTTCGCAGCAGGACCTCCGCGTGCGTGCCGCTCACATTCACTCGCACGGCGCGCGGCTCAACGGCGACAACGGTGCCGGTGCCTTTGACGACGAAGACCGGCTCGCCACCCACACTGCTGCGCCTTCCCGGGATGCCGGCGTCGCCGGCTTTCAGCTTTGCGGCAAGTTCCACGATCTCATGTGCATGCTCGGCCGCGCGGGTGATGTGTGTCGACCAGAATGCCGCCGCGCCGCTCGCTGGATCGAACCCGGCGGCCTGTGCCTTCAGGCCCACCTCCTGCATCGGCCGGATGTGAACGGGCGGGAACGCCAGCAACATTCCGGCTACGCCGAGCGCGATTCCCGCCAGCCAGAGGATTTTGCTAGTTGGCTGCGGCACGGGCCAGTTCCGAGAATCGTTCGACGTTGTTCCGGGTGACCAGATGCACTGCGACCGGCACGCGGGGTGGCAGACTGCGATCTCCCCGGAGATAGCGATCGAGATACTCCGCCGCGGTTCTCGCCATCACTCTCGGGTATTGCATGGCCGTCGCGGCGATCTTGCCGTCGCGAATACCCTGCAAGGCGTCGTCAGATCCGTCGAACCCGAAGATCTTCACTCTGTCGGCAATTCCAGCGGCCGCGAGCGCCTGATATGCGCCGAGCGCCATCGCATCATTGCCACAGAACACCGCATCAATCCGGGGGTTGGCTTGCAGGATCGCTTCCATGGCCTCCAATGCCTTGCTGCGATCGAACTCGGCACTTTGCTGGGCAACCATTCGGAACTCGGGAAATCGGTCGACCACGCTGTGAAATCCGCGCGAGCGGTTCCAGGTGTTGTTGTCGCCCACCATGCCCAGTAGTTCGACGTACGCTCCTCCGCCATCGAGCTGCGTAATGAACTCCTCTCCGACATCGATGGCCCCAGCGTAGTTGTCCGACAGGATCTGGGAAACGGCCGCGTGACTGGAGTTGATTTCGCGGTCCATCGTGAAGACCGGAATGGAGCGGTCGCGTGCCCTCTTCACATTGGCCACCGAGCCTTCGGCATCGGTCGCGTTCAGCAGCACGCCTTGATAACCAGAAGCGATGATGTTGTCGAAATGCGAGGCTTCCCTCGCGGCATCATTCTGCGAGTCGAAGACGGTCACCTTGTAACCTCGGCGTTCGGCTTCTGCTCGCGCCGCCTCCGCGAGTACGACAAACCACGGGTTGTTGAGCGTGGATACGACGACGGCCACCTGGGGCGCCCTGCCAGGGGACGCTGCGCCGCCATCGCGATCGCTACAAGCTGCGAGTGCCAGCAGCAGAGAGACGACGGACGTCCGGATGAGAATCGTTTGTCGCACCTTGAGTCCCCTCTGAATCCGCCCCCGCTTTCCGTGCCGCACCGATCACCTGGCGCACCGCCCTCGTCCATGCGCGACATCGACGTGCCGCGTCTCGTTCGGCTATCTCTCTTCTGAACGTGCGCGGCGCGGCGCTCATCGGCAACGTCCCGACCGGCGCATGGATGCCCAAACGGAGAGCGCCCATCGAGGCCGCGCCGAGAGCCGAGTAATCCGGATGTTCCGCTGCCTGCAGCTCGACGCCAAGCAGATCGGCGCAGGTCTGCATCAGAAGTGCGTTGGCGCTCAATCCACCGTCGCAACGAAGGCCGGATATGTCAATTGCGGCTTCGGCACGCAACAGCTCGAGCACATCTCGCACCTGGTACGCGATCGATTCAATGGCCGCCCGCGCGATGTGCCTGCGATCGCAGTGCGCGTTCAGGCCGATGATGGCCGCGCGCGCATCCGCACACCAATGCGGAGCGCCGAGACCCGCGAACGCCGGGACGATGAACACGCCGTGATCCTGCTCGACCTCGCGCGCCAGGCGTTCGGCCTCTTCATTGCTCGTGAAGATACCGAGCTGATCTCGCAGCCAGCTCAGCGTCGAGGCCGCGGAATTGACCATTCCCTCGAGGGCGAACGTCGGTACGCCTTCCCGCACCCAAGCCAGAGACGTGACCGCCCGGGTCGTGCGGACTCGCGTGGAGCCGATGTTCACCATGACGGAGGCACCGGTGCCAAGCGTCACCTTGGCGCAGCCCGGCGATGTGCAGCGATGCGCAAAGAGTGAAGCCTGCGAATCGCCCATGACGCCGCAGATGGGCACTTCACGGGGGAGCAGCCCGCAAAGCGTGGTGACACCAAACATTGCATCGCTCGCCCGTACTTCGGGAAGGCACTGCTTCGGCACATTCCAGATGCCGCACAACGAGTCGTCCCAGGCAAGGCGGTCGATATCGAAGAACAACGTGCGGCTTGCATTGGTGTGGTCGGTAGCGAACGTGGCTCCCCCTGTCAGCCGATGCACCAGGTAAGCATCGACGGTCGCGAATGCCGCGTCGCCCGCATGAAGCCTGCGCGCGATCTGCGCATCCGCGCGCATGAGCCACTGCAGCTTCGACGCCGGAAAATAGCCGTCGATTCTCAGGCCAGTTCGCGCCCGCACCAGTTCGTCGTTGCCCCGGCTGCGCTGTTCCGCGCAGATCGCGTCACCGCGCCTGCATTGCCAGACGATGGCGTGACGCAGTGGCAGGCCGGTGCCTTTGTCGATGATGACGAAGGTCTCGCGCTGATTGGCGAGGCTGATGCCCGCGATGCTGCCGGAACGCCCCCGCTGTCTTTGCAGCAATTCGCCGCAGGACTCGAGGAGCGCCTGCCAGATCTCTTCGGCATCGTGTTCCACCCAACCGGCCTGCGGGTGGTGCTGGACATGGGGCCGACTCGCCTTGTCGACCACGACTCCGGCCTCGTCGAACAGCACGACCTTCGTGGACGAAGTGCTCTGATCGATGGCCAGCATGTACTTCATGACGCCCGACGCTCGAGCGACGCTGACCTCAGCAGCTGGGTGGCGGTGGCTGCGAGTCCTTCCATGGAGATTCGGTAGTGCCGGAAGATATCGGCCTGGCTCCCGGTCACCGTGTACTCATCGGGAATGCCCACCCGGCGAAATCGCGGGTGAATGCCTGTCTCCAGGAACAGCGCAGCGCAGGCCTCGCCGAGTCCGCCGTTCACCAAATGCTCCTCCACCGTGACCACGCCACGGCACTGCCGGGCGGCATTGAGCAGGATGGTCACGTCCAGCGGTCGAATGCTGGGCACGCTCAGCACACGCGCCGAAATCCCTTCATGCTCCTGCAATTCGGCTGCCGCCAGCAGCGCGTGGATAACCGTTTCACCGGTCGCGATGAACGCGACGTCTGTGCCATTGCGGAGCACCGCGGCGGCGCGAACATCAACGGCCGACATCGCCGGTCGCAGGTCGTAGAGCGCTGCTTTGCCGAATCGTAAATAGACTGGCACACGCGAGCTCGCTGCGAATCTCACGGCCGCTCGCGCCTCCGCATTGTCAGCGGGCACGACGATGTCGAGGTTGTTGATCGCCCGCAGCGCCGCAAGGTCGTGCAGTGAATGATGCGTGGAGCCGAGCGCACCATAGCTCACCCCCGCACTGATGCCGATGAGCCGGACAGGATGGCCTGAATAGGCGACGTCGTTCTTCATCTGTTCGAGCGCTCGCGCGGTCAGGAAGCAGGCCGGAGAGACCGCAAACACATTCTTGCCGCCTGACGCCAGGCCCGCCGCCAACGCGACGAGATTCTGCTCGGCGATTCCGACTTCCACGATCTGCCGAGGCAGCGCGGCGCCAAACGGCGTCAATTTTCCCGATCCCCTCGAATCGCTCGTGACCACTTGCACGTTTGCGTCGTCACGCGCGAGCTCCAGGAGAGTCTCGGCGAACACCTCCAGATTGGGCCTGCCCATGCGCAGGCCCAGCTGTTCCGCGCGGCGTGTCGCAGCGGCGCTGTGCATCGAAGGCGCGGGAGCGCTCATGGGCCCACCCCGGCCGCCAGGCGACGCTCCGCAGTCTCGAGCTCCTGGATGGCCGCCGAGTATTCGGAATCGTTCGGCACACGGTGATGCCAGGCTGCCTGGTCCTCCATGAAACTGATTCCCTTTCCCTTGACGGTGTCGGCGAGAACGACCATGGGTTTGCCCGGCGAAGACTCGACCGCCAGCGCCTGGGTCAGCGCATGAAAATTGTGGCCGTCGACCGTGCGCACGTGCCAGCCGAACGCAGAGAACTTGGCATCCAGGGGTTCGCTGCTGCAGACGTCCCGGGTGCGGCCGGTGATCTGGAGTTGGTTGCGGTCGACGATTGCGACCAGGTTGTCGAGCCCGTGATGCGAAGCCGACATAGCGGCCTCCCATACCGATCCTTCGGCAAGTTCTCCGTCACCCATGAGGGTGAAAACCCGGAATCGACGATCGGACTTGCGGGCAGCCAGTGCCAATCCGACGCAGAATGACAGTCCGTGACCAAGGGCACCGGTGTTGTGCTCCACGCCCGGCACCTTGCGAGTGGGATGCCCGACGAAATGCGACTGGTACTGACACAAGGTATCCAACGACGCCGGCGCGAAGAAGCCCTGGTCGGCGAGCACCACGTACAGTGCCTCGACGCAGTGGCCCTTGCTTTGCACATATCGGTCACGATCTGGTGAGTTGCAGGTCTGCGGCGTGACGTTCAACACCCGGTTGTAAAGCACGTTGATGATATCCACGCATGACAGGCCGCCCCCGGTATGCCCGGCGCCGGCATGCTTGATGATCCTCAGCATCTCTTTTCGATACCGGATCGAGCGCAACGCGATTTCTTCGTCGCGCATGGCCGCCGGCTGGATACGAGAACTCATGCGCGCAACAGTGCGTCGAAAATCAGGCGTTGGGCCTGCAGCGCATCCTGGCGCGTCTGCAGCGCGCGAAGTCGCTCGAGGTCGAGCTGGCTGACTTTCGCATCGAGCATGCGAATCGTGTCGATGCTGCGGCGCGCCGCCGCGACGGGGTCTTCGCGGAAGGGAAACTGGTCCAGGAGAATCGGACCTTGCCAGTCGATGCGGCGCACGGCCAGCATGAACTCCAGCGCTTCGATCAGATGCACCGAGCCGACGGCGAGATCATCGTCCCAGCCCCGCCAGTTGTCATTGACCTCGACACTGCGCAGGCGGCCGGCGCGCGCAATCAGCTGCAGCTCTTCCGCGGGCGTTTCGCCGCCCAGCAGCGAATGCCCGAGATCCATCACGATGCCGATGTTGTCGAGGCCCGTCGCTTCGATCGCACGCAGCGTTCGAGCCGCGCTGCTCAGCGTGAGCCGGACGCGCGGCTCCTTGGCCTTGTATTCGATCGCGAAGTTCATCGACTTGTCGGAGCCCGCCACTTCGCGGATTCCATCGACCGTGAGATCCCAGAGTTCCATGTAGTCCGACTGAAACGGATAGTCGTAACCGTCCTGACCAGGCCAGAACTTCACGTAGTCCGCTCCCAGCTCGTGCGCGACCGGAATCGCACTCTTGCAGAGCTCGATCAAATCCCGCCGAACCTGCGGATCCGGATTCGTGAAGGCGCCGCGGCAGAACTTCCTCGTGTAGATCGCGGGCGTGATCGCGATCGCGCGCAGCTGCGCCCGCTCGAGTTCGCCCTTCACCTGCCTGGTCGTGACCCCGGCTTCGAACGGGTAGTTGATGTCGAGCGCGACGAGCGAACCGACCTCACCGGCGCGGCGGATGGCCTCGAGCGTCGTGACCGGCGGGCCATACGCATCAGTGGCGTAGCGATCGATGAATTGACCGAACATCCACAATCCGGCGCCGAAGGCGAGAGGCGTCCGTGCGGCCTGATCGCTCCCTGAAGACATCTGGACCCCCCTTGATTTTGATCGAGAGTAGTGTGACTTTCTCGGCACCTCCTCCTCGTTTCCAGGAAAGATCACCTGCATCCTAAGGAACCATGACTTCCTTCGATCCCAAGCGGCCCGACTTCGCGCCTTACGGCTTTACCTGTGAGCTGTGGCGACCGTCGCCCATGCCGCGTCCCGATCGCCACAACGAGGTGGAGCTCAATCTGCTGCGCAGCGGCTCCGTTACCTATCTACTGGGAGGACGCAAGGTACAGATCCCCGCGTTGAAACTCAGCGCGTTCTGGGCCGCGTTTCCACACCAAATCATCCACTACGAAGACACGACGGAGTATTTCGTGGTGACCTTGCCGCTCGCATGGTTCCTGCAATGCAGGCTGCCCGAACCGCTGGTTCAGGCGTTGCTCCGCGGAGACGTCGTCGCCGAGAGCGCGGTGGCCCATGCGGAAATGGATGTCGAAATGATGGCGCGCTGGGTGAATGACTTTCGCGAGCCCGGCGAACTCGTGCGCAAGGCGATTCTCCTCGAACTGGAGGCGCGCTTGTTGCGGCTCGCCATTACCTCCGCGGGCAGGTCGCAGCAGAAATCGAGGGCGCACCGACCCCTGAGCAAGGCGGGACTCAGCAAGGTGGAACAGATGGCGTGCTTCATCGCGCAGCGCTACACGAAACCGCTGAACGTCGACGAAATCGGCGCATCGGTCGGATTGCATCCGAACTACGCCATGAGCCTTTTCAAGAAGACGTTCGGCACGACGCTGGTCGACTACGTGACACAGCACCGCGTGTCCCATGCCCAGAGGCTGCTCGCGACCACGGATGACAAGATCGTCGACATCGCCCTCGCCTCCGGCTTCACGTCCACGAGCCGCTTCAACGCGGCATTTCTCGGCGAGTGCGGTTGTTCGCCGCGCGACTATCGCCGCCAGCACAGGGCCGAAGTCACGAGCGGCGGCGGATGACCCGGACGGCGCGGCCCTGAAGGGGCGGGCCGCGCCGCCAGGCCCGTCCGGCTCTCACCGGACGGCGGAATCGCCTGATCCCGACGGTACAGCCACGGGCCCCGGCGATTCCTCCGTTTGCCGGGCGATAGACACCTGAAAGCTAAGCTGTGCAGGCATTGGACCGTCCGCATTGCCAGTGCCCGCGCTAGAGTCGCCAGCCATCGAGCACGCTTCGCAACGGAAGGATTGCCAATGATCCGCGCACAGCTTCGCCGCTTCGGGCTCGCGCTTTTCATGTTCTGCGTCATCGCGGGCGCGGCCGGCAGCCAACCCCGGCCGCGCGTGTTCGTGCTCACCGATATCGAAAACGAGCCGGACGATGCAATGTCTCTGGTGCGTTTCCTTGCATATGCCAACCAATGGGAAACGGAGGGGCTGGTTGCCACCACTTCCACGCATCTGAAGGATCGAGTCGCACCGGATCGGATTCGCACTATCGTCGCTGCGTACGGCAAGGTGCGTGACAACCTGGAAATGCATGAAACGGGGTTTCCGAGCGAGGCCCGGCTTCAGGCTCGTATTGCCGCCGGCGTGCCCCGCTTCGGCATGACGGGCGTCGGCCGTGGTCAGGATTCGCAGGGATCCGCGAATCTGATCGCCGCCGTCGATCGCAGCGACCAGCCACTGTGGGTGTGCGTGTGGGGTGGCCCGAACGTGCTGGCGCAGGCGCTCTGGAAGGTCCGCGAAACGCGCGGCAAGCGCGAACTTCGGCAGTTCGTGGCGAAGCTCCGCGTCTACACCATTTCCGACCAGGACGACAGCGGACCGTGGATTCGCAGAAATTTTCCCGGGCTTTTCTACATCGCAAGTCCCGGCGTGCACGCCGGAGGCGCGTATCACTACGCCACCTGGAGCGGCATCTCGGGAGACAACTTCCACGGGCGGTTCGCTGGCGCCGATTTCGCCATCGTCGACAATCCCTGGCTGGACGAGCACATCCGCAGCAAGGGCCCGCTCGGGGCGGAGCATCCGCACACGAAATTTCTCATGGAAGGTGACACGCCAAGCTTCCTGAATCTCATCTCCAACGGGCTCAGCGAGCCTGAGCACCCCGACTGGGGCGGATGGGGCGGCCGCTACGAACTCTATCTACCGCGAACCCGGAAGTGGTTCCTGGCGCCCGAAACGCGCGCGTTCTGGACGGATGCCGCCGACGAAGTCCTTGGCATCGATGGCAAGTGGCACACCGGCAACCAGGAGACGATCTGGCGCTGGCGTGCGGCGTACCAGAACGATTTCGCAGCGCGCATGGATTGGACAATCAAACCCTATGCGGAGGCCAATCATCCCCCTCTCGTGCGGCTCGACCATGCCGAGCTGCTTGCGGCTCGTCCTGGTGAGCGTGTGCGACTGAGCGCGGCCGGCAGCAGCGACCCGGATGGCAACGACCTGGGCTACGAGTGGTTCTACTACCCAGAGCCCGGCACGTTCACCGTGGCCACAGCCCGCACGGGTGCGCCCGTGGCGATCCAGGATGCCAGCCGGCAGACAGCTTCGTTTGTCGTACCGGAGCGCTTCCTGCGTGCCGGCACGATGCACTTCATCGTAGCGGTTACCGACAATGGAAAGCCGCCGCTCACGCGCTATCGCCGCGTGATCGTTGACGTCTCGGAATGATAGCGAAGCGGAGGTTGACCATGGATTCGAGCAGGACGTCCGCTGGGCTCGCGAGTATTCTCGCGGCGATTTTGCTTTCGGCACACGCGGTATCGGCTCATGCCCGGCAGGCAGACGACCCGGAGGCGGCGGCCGATAGCGCTGCGCTGCGATGGGGAACTGCAATGCTGCGTCGCGACGAGTCCTGGTACTCGACGCCGATGGCGCGCCGGATTGCCGACAACCTGCTGCGATACCAGTCGGACGCAGGCGGCTGGCCGAAGAACACCAACCTGGCGGCGTGGCCGCCGGCGGCGCGGGACGCGGATTTTGCCACCGATGGTCGCGCCAACACCTTCGACAATCACGGCACGACCCTGCCTCTGCGCTATCTGGCGAAAGTCTTCGGTGCGTCGCGAGACACGCGCTATCGGGACGCATTCGACCGCGGGCTCGACTACACGCTGGTGGCGCAGTACCCGAATGGCGGATGGCCGCAGTTCTACCCGCCGCGAACAGGCTACTACTCGCACCTCACCTTCAATGACGATGCCATGATCAACATCCTGGCGTTGTTGCGTGACATCGCCCAACGGCACGGGCCCTTCGACTTCGTCGATGCGCCACGCCGTGAACAGGCCGCGCGCGCCGTGGAACGCGGCGTCAGGCTGATCCTTCGTACTCAGCTGCGCCGCGGAGATCGGCTCACCGCTTGGTGCGCGCAATACGATGAGCGGACCCTGGCTCCGGCCTGGGCGCGCGCCTATGAACCACCCTCGCTCTCCGGCAACGAAAGCGTCGGGATCCTGCGCTTTCTGATGACTATCGAATCGCCGTCGCGCGCTCAGGTGGCTGCGATCGAGGGTGGCGTACACTGGCTCGAGACGGCCGCAATTCACGGCGTGCGCGTCGAGAGCTTCGTGGACGAGCGAGGCGAACCGGACCGCCGTGTCGTCATCGACGCCACCGCGCCCAGATTGTGGGCACGCTTCTACGCGTTGGACAACGATCAACCGATCTTCCTGGGTCGCGATTCGGTCGCGCATTCTTCCTTCGACCAGATCGAGCGCGAGCGCCGTGCAGGCTACGCCTACTACGGCGATTGGGCGGAATCGCTGCTCAGCAAAGACTATCCCGCCTGGAAGGCGCGGCTGGGCCGTTGATCAAACCGGCTTTGACCCGCGGCAGGAGCGCCGCGCGCCTCGAGGATCAGGATGCCGTCTTCCCAGCCATTCGGCGGCGCGATCAGACGCACTTCGCCTGGCGCAAATGACCCGGCCTCGACGAAATGGCCATCACGGGGATCGAACCAGCTGGCCGTCGCCGCCGAAGCGAGCACGTTTCGTATGCGCGCATGCGAAATATTGGAGAAGTACACCAGAATCTTGCGGCCGCCAGCCGATGCGACCGCAACCTTCAGATCGTCGCCGCTGCTCACGGTGCCATTGAGAACGCGGCCATCCGGAATCCAGCGAGTCCAGTCCTGCTCCTCGAGAAAGCGCCTGGCGATGGTCGCAAACTGCCTCGCTCCGGGGAATTCCAGCGCCTGCTGCCAAGTGTATCCGCAGTTGTAGTCGCCCGAATCGCCGCGCATGGACCACACCGGGCCTGCGCCATAGGTGAAGCCTGCGCCGCCGGCGAAAAATGTGTGATACACCTGCCGGCGCTGCCGCACTGGCGTAACCCAGCCGCAGGCGTGGCGATAAGACCCGAACTCGTACGAACCCTCGAGAAACAAGGTCGGCTTCTCCGGATCGCGAAGTAGGTAGTCTGCGAGCACTGTCGGGTATACCCGATCGACGTCGCGCCACACCTCGATCCCGTTGGCGGTCAGCCACGCATCGCGATGAAACCACTTCGACGAATTGTCACGGTAGTCGCCATCGGGGTGATAGGTCATGAACAGGCGCTGCCACGCGGCCTGTTGCCGATTCCAGCTGACACGCTCACCCGTCACACCGAACGCGATCCCTTCCGCCATGGCGCGAATCACGTCGCGCTTGTCGAAGTCGGTGAACACATCGTGGTCATACCCGTGGACCTGGGCCTTCGCGTCGCCGCCCAGCACCCACAGGACGTGCGGTTCATGTTGGAGGCGGCGGCCGAGGAATTGTCCGAATGCCCGCGCCTCGCGCGCGTCGAACTCGGGATGGGCGCCGCCGAACTGGGGCGTGATGTACGCGCGCGCCCAACAAGGCAGGAGCGCCAGATACATGCCGCGCCGACGAATGGCACGGACTGCGTAGTCAAAATGATCCCAGTAATCGTTCGGGCTTTCCGGGCTGCCACCCGCTGCAATCAATGGTTGGTCTGTGTTGGGGGCATCCTCCGTGCCCGTGAACGGTCGCTGTCCGTAGGCATTGGCGGCATTGTGCGGCCCGCTGCGCATACCTCCACCGTGGGGATACCAATACGCAACGGCCTGGATGACATTGAAGCCCTGGGCCCTGCGGCGATCCAGGTAGGCGTCGATCTCTTCGCGGGTGAGCTGCTGGAACATCCCCCATGCGGTATCGCCGATCCACAGGAACGGCGATCCGTCCTCGTGCTGTAGCCGGTGGCCCTGCGAATCTGGCTGAACCGGGCCATGGAGTTCCCAAGGGGCCGGCGCCGCGGCAACGGACACCGCGCCAAGCGCGAGCGACATGCCAAGCAGAAATTGGCGTGGGTCCACGGAGTCTCCGGCTTACTAGTCGGCAACGGTCGGTGCGATGCACCGGCCGTTGCCGGAAGGTGGTCAATAGTTGAATCGCAGGCCCAACGTGACGATTCGGCCAGCGCCAGCAGAGTACTTGCGGACCGCGCTGACCGGCGCGTAGACCCACTGGCTCTCGGTTTCACCCAGAACATCCTGGATGGCCAGGTCGACCTGGAAGTTCTCGGAGAACTGATAGGAGGTCTTGAAGTCGACGTACTCCGCGGACTCTGTTCCGCTGAAGTCGTTGTATGGACTGGTGCAAACCCCGCCAGTGTTCGGATCGGTGTCGAGTCCCGGTGGGCACAGGCCCACGGATTGCGGGAACACGGTCGCGAAGCGATCGCGCCATGAATACGACAGCCGTGCTTCGAACGGCCCGCGCTCGTAGAAGAGCGTGGCGTTCACGGAATACGGCGAGGCGAATGGCCACGGCGCGCGCTCCAGCGTTCCCTGCTGACTCAGATACGCCAGCTTCGACTGAAGCTTGGTGAAATTCGTCTGCAGTCCGAGAGTATTGAAGGGCTCCGGCAGGAAGCTGAACACCTGCTGGTACTGCAGCTCGAGACCGCGCACATAGCCGCCGGGGCTGTCCACGTATGACGTCACCGCCCAGACATTCGGGCCATCCAGGTATGCCGACTGCACGTCCGTGAGCGTGAGGCCGTTGCGGATGCTGTCATACAGATCTGGCGGCAGGAACTCGTCCAGCTTCTCCTCGAAGGATTGCTGACGCGGGAAATTGTCGAGCGCCTTGTAAAAGAGCGCGACCGAGAACAACGCGTCTTCGTTGAAATACCACTCGGCACTGAGATCGAAATTGTCAGCGCGGAATGGATTCAGCTTCGGGTTGCCCAGCGAGACTCTCGGCATGCTCACGCCCACTTCCGGTGCCGTGGGCATGTTGACGCTGGTCACTCCGGGCCCGAGATTGCCCAGCTGTGGCCTGGCGATCGTCTTGGATGCGGCGAATCTCAGGACCAGATCATCCGAGAGCTCGTAGGCGATGTTGAGAGACGGCAGCCAGTCCGTGTAATCGTTGTCTCCCTTGAGCTCCACTCCGTTGAAGGCTCCGGTGGTTCCCAATGACCTGCTGGTCACCTCTGTGCGCGCCATGCGCACGCCGAGATTGCCGCGCAGGGGGCGATCGAACAGGCTCACGTCATAGTCGACCTGAATGTAGGCGGCCAGATCATTCTCCTCGACATTGAGAATGTTGCCGTTCTCACTGCGCAACCGCCAATCGACGAACTCGTTGATGCAGTCGCAGTTGTAGCCATAGATCTCCTCCCACTTCTTCCGGTCGGGCGACCACCAGGAGGTCGGCACTCCGGGCGGCAGGTCGAGACCTTCGCCAAAATGCACGATGCGACCGAGATCTCCCAAAGTCAGGTTCGCATATTCAGGCAGATTGTGATCGACGCCATAACGATTGAGCTCCGCAATCGTCGGTATGACCGACGTGCCCCGGTTGCTTTGCCGGGCTTCGAACTCATAGTTCTTCCGGCTGATACCGAAAGGTATCTGGAACCTGTCCGATGGCTTCCAACGGAAGTCCGCCCGCAGCGACTGATGTTCGTTACGGCTTTCGCGCACGTAGCGCGTGATTCCCGAATAGCCCTTCACGATGTCGGGACCCCACTCACCGATGTCGGCCGCGTTGAAACCCGGATTCCATGCGGGCATGGCGCCACCACCGCGCTCATCGTAGGTGAAACCATCCTTGTCGAGTCCGAAGATGTCCGTTCGTCCACCGTCGATGTCGAGATCATTGCGCGATCGGCCGTAGACGAGCTGCGCACTCAATGCATCGGAGAACTCATGATCGAGCGTGAGGTCCACCTGATGGAATCGGCTGCGGTTCTCCGCAAAAGCGTCGTTGGTCATCCAATCCATGCGGTTGATGACGAAATAGTCCATCTGCCCCGCGTCATTGATGTGCGCATCCTGAACGGCGATGTGTTCCTTGCCGACTATTTCGTCGTAGAAAAGTATGCCGCGAGGATCGAGCATGGCGGCAGCGCTGTTGTAGCCCGGAGAGTTGGGGTTGTTGTAGTAGTCATAGGTATCCAGGTTATATGGATTGGTTGACCACACATTGCTGTTGAGCACCGCGGGCACGCTGACGTACGCGCTGCCATTCCAGTACTGCGCAGTCGGCAAGACCGGAGTCGTGGGGTCGCCCAGCGTGCCGGTGCAATCCTGCGTCTCGCTCGCGGTGCATCGGTTGCCGTATGCCGCGCGCCGATCGGCGAAGTAGTTGAAGTTTCCCGCGGCCCAGGGGCGAAGGCCCGTGGATGTATCGGTGAGGCCGATCTCGGCGCGTGCGGTGTCGAAATGCCGATTCAATCCGAATGAGCCGAGAATGTGCGAGTCGTTCGAGACGTCGAACTTGGCGTACAGGCCATCGAGACGCAAGCCCGTGCGTTCAGTCGGCTTCCATTCGATCGACGCCGTGAGCCCCAGCCGCTCCTGCTCGATCTCCTGCTGCTGGATGGAGGTGAGTGCGGGAATCGTTGCTCCGGGATTCGCATCGAGCAGCGAAGCCACGGCCGGATTGGTGCCGAACATGAGCGAGTTGGCGTCGATGCCATAGGCCGTCTGACCGATGCCAGAGGGAGCGGGGCTGGTGGCAGTCGGCGCCGCGGTCGCAAATCCCCAGAAGCAATTGAATGGCGAGCGATTGCTGGTCGCGGAAACGTCGGGCGCACCATTCGTGATGCAGACCGGCGCGGCAGAGCTGCCCGTCCCGTTTCGCACCGGTCCTGCCAGATCTGAACCCCGGTAGTTGACCTCGAACTGCCCGGGATTCCGGTCATAGAAGCTCAAGCCCGTCTCGCGCTTCTGGTATGCACCCGATATGAGGATGCCCAGCTTGTCCTCGAACAGCTTGGTCGAGAACAAACCCGAGAACCGGGGATTGTGATCATCGCCGTTGTCGTAATAGGTGTCTTGCGCGGCGAATGAAATCGTCAGCGGTTTCTCGTACGACAGCGGACTGCCTGTATCGATGTCGACGGTCGATCCCAGTGAGCCTTCGTCCACCGACGCTTCTGCGGACTTGCGGACGGTGAGGCGCTGGAAGAGGTCGGACGCAAAAACGTTGTAGTCGAAGCCACGAGAGCGGTTGATGTTTGTCTGAGCCTCATTGTTGCCCGATGCCGCGATGGTCTCGATACCGTTCAATCGCGTGCGCACGAAGTCGCCGCCGAGTCCGCGGACCGTGATCGTGCGGCCCTCGCCGTTCTCACGCTCGATGGTGATACCGGGTATGCGCTGCAGCGCTTCCGCCAGATTGGATTCAGGAAACTTGGCAACATCTTCCGCAAAAACCGAGTCGACGATGGCGTTCGACTGCCGCTTCACGTCGAGCGACTCGCGCAGCGACTGCCGGAAACCCGTGACCACGACCTCGGTGACATCCTCCGCCGCCTGGCCGCCGCCGGTGGGAGCAGGTGCCCGGTCCTGGGCGTGAGCGCCGTGACCTGAGGCGATGGAGATGATGGCCGCGGATGCGACCGAAAGCCGGTTCGCCACGCGACCGGACGCGATGTTCTTCATATGTCCCCCCAGCTGGTTCTTGTATCGGTTCCAATTCAAAGGTGGCGCACTCTAACCACCGAGAATGACCACGAACGTAGCCAAGGAAACGAGGACCTTCTACCTGATCCCTCGCGGAGACCTCTCAGAAACTAAGATGGGAAGACGACGCAGAAGCCGTGGTTTCCGGACGGAACCTATCGATCACCGCCAGACGGCGTCGTCGTCGAGGCGCAGCAGAGCTTCCGCCGACGCGCGCAGTCTTTTCAGCATCAGCTTGAAGAAGACAGGGCCCACGCTGATGCGTGCGACTCCCGCTTGCGCCAGGGCGCGCATGCCAGGACCGCCAGGCCGGCACAGGACATTCGTCGGTCCGATTGCGACGTATTCCCGGATCGCAGCAACGTCCGCGAGCATGAACGGGTAGACGCAATCAGCGCCGGCCTCCAGGTAGCGCCGTGCCCGCTGTAAGCCCTCGTGTACCGAACCACCGGTATGGTGAACATCGATTCTGGCGTTGATCACCAGCTCACATCCGAGCGCTCGCCCGGCCGCCCGAATGGACGCAATTCGTTCCGCCTGCAAGGCGGCTGATACAAGGGTACCGGTCACGTGATCGGAATCCTCGAGATTGAGCCCGCAGGCACCTGCTTCGACGAGACTGCCAACGAGCGCGCGAGCCGAGAACCCATAGCCATCTTCGAGATCCGCAGTCACTGGAAGCGCAACGGCGTCGGCAATTCGACGCAGCGCGCCAAACGCAATCGCTGTTGGCAATTTACCGTGATCCTCGAAACCATTGACCGGAGCGAGCGCGGCGCTTGCCGTCGCGATCGCCCGCACGCCCGCGGACTCCACGATGCGAGCGGTCGGCGGGTCCCAGATGTTTGCGAGCATCAGCGGGTCGCCAGGAACATGCAGTGAGCGAAGTGTCGCGGCTTCGGTGGCGACATCGTGCATGCTCGGGGGAAACTGCGAGTCCATCGTTCTGTCCTCATTCACCCCGCGCGTCCGCATCGCCGCGCCTTGCTGGGTTGCGCCGCGCAGCCACTCCGATTCTTCAGGGAGTCACGGTCACTCTGACCCGCTGATACCTCGCGAGCGGCGGACTGCCCTTGTCCGAAACGCGCACAATGAAATGCAGCGTCTCGGGCTTTTCGACTTCGGGCGCCCTGAGCCACAAACCCGTCTGGTTCTCGGCCCCTTCGATCTTCACGCGCGCCGGGTTGGCGCCCGCTTCCGGATAGTGGAACCAGAAGAAGCTCAGGCTGTCGCCGTCGGGATCGGACGAGGCCTTGGCGCTCATGCCGAAGGCTTCGCCCGACCTGACCACGATCTCATCGGCGTGATCGAGGACCGCCCGCGGAGGATGGTTGGCCGCCGCAAATGGCTTGGTGGTCCAATCCATGCGCGCAGCGAAGTCGTTCTGAAAATCGTCGCGCCAGCGCCAGAGCGTCACTTTGAAATCCTTCATCGGCTGCTCGCCCATGCGCGTCGCGCGCCCGTGCTCCGGGAACTGCGGCGCGAAATACTCGTCGGTGGCGTTGCTCCAGATGGGACGCGATTCCTGCGGGATCGCAACACCGCCGATGAATGTTCTCGGGTTCGTCACCTGAATTTCAGGTGTATAGAGTTCGTAGCGCCCACCCCAGCCGCCCCACTCGGGATGTTCGGGATCGTTGAGCCCATTGGGAATGAGCATCAGCCAGGAGGGCGTATCACCCTCGACGCCCCAGGCCACGTCGGGATATGCCGCGCCGAGAGGGCCATGCCCCTGCTGAATGTGCTGCGCGATCCAGCGATTGCTGATGGTCGTGTTGTCGATTCCGGGAACCACCAGGTTGATTCCCTGCCACGTGGCGGCGGAGTAGTCGCCCCCTGGACTCACGATATAGAAGAGTCCGGGAAAATTCCGCCGGATCCACGGGCCGGAGTCGTCCTGGTCCGAAATCGTGTAGACGCGCAGTTTCGCGACCAGCCGCGCCAGCACTTCGGGCGACCGGGTTTCCCGAAGTTTGTACAGCGCCTGCGCGAGTGTGTTGGCTCCGCCCCAGACCGAGATCCACAGACTGCGTTCGTCCGCGGCGTCGAGGCAGCGAATGATCCACTCCGAACCTGGCGAATCCAGACCGGGACCGACGCCCTGCATGCCGTAAGCCGCTCGACCCTCGGTGACCCGGGCCCGCAAGCGCGATGGCGCGGGGTAGCGGGCATCGTGCAACAGCAGGTTCGAGTGAACCTTTGCGTACGCATCGATGACCGCCCGGATCGACGCGGGCGCCACCGAGCTGCGCTTGTGGGTCGAGGTGGTTGCGACGAGGCCCTCGATGTCGATCTCGTTGGAGTACAGCAGGAGCCGCACGAGGCTTTGCGTATCATCGGGATCGGCCTCGATATCGGTGAGCACGATCACCCTGCTGAGTGGTCGCAATACGGGCCGTGGGTTTGCCGCATCGCTTGCGGATCCGAACAGCAGGCTCACGACACACAGGAGCGTGAGGGCCATCAGACGGCGCCGCTGGGCGGGATTTCGGTTCGCTGGTTCGAACATGGCAGGCCTGCAAGAAGCGGACGATGCGCAACTATGAATCATCCCGGCCGCAATTCAGCAAGAAAGCTTAGGATCCGGGAAATATCCGGGTGCAAACGCGCACGCGGACATTCAGACGGCCGTGCGTTCTCCTCGCATCACGAGCTCGGCCTGGCCAACCCTGGAGCTGAACGCGCTCACTGGTTGTAGATCATCCCCCGCCCCGCCAGGAACACGCGCCCGTAGATGCGGGTGTCCGCCACGATTCCGGAAACGCCGCCATACCGGTGCGCATCGTCGTCGATCCGCACCCACGTGGCACCGGCATCGTCGGACCGATAGACTCCGTCCGTGCCGTTGATCGTGCCGATCAGGTACACCGCGGCCGAGTAGTTTGATCCGGGCGCGGGCGCGCCCAGAGCCACTTTGATCGCACCGTGCACGTTCGTGGGCTCGGCGCCGATCGTCGCCATGACGTCGAGCCTGGTCCAGCTGGCCCCGGAATCCACCGAATGCCAGAGATTGTCGGCGTCGGCCAGCCAGACATCGCCTTCGGCGAAGGGATTGACCGCGAGGCCCGTGACGCCGTTGCCGTTGGGATCCCAGCTCTGCGCGCTGGCCGTGAAGGTTCGGCCACCATCGGTCGAGCGGTAGAACTTCGCGCTGTTCGGCTGATCCCACCAGTTGCCGCCATGGTCATAGGCATACATCTTGAGCGGATTCTGCCGGTCGGCGAGCACGTGATAGCCCGCGCGCCAGCTCGCCGGAGGAGCCGGCAGGTTGGTGGCCACCCATGAGGCGCCGCGATCCGGGCTGTAGTAAGGAACCTGACCCTCGATGGCCCAGATCACCGTCGCCCCGTCCGCGGTCACCGCCACTCGGGAGGCGTCACCGGACACGTTCGCCCCCGGCGGAACGGTCGGAAATACGGTCCAGGTCGCGCCCGAATCGATGGAGTACGCGCCCTTCGACGTGCCACCGAAGCTGCCCACACCGACCATGAACGCGGGATCGTTCCACGCCATGTCGATGCCGGTGCCGTTGCCGAAGCCCAGCGGCGGAGAACGGGTGGCCGTGGCCGTCAGCGACGTGTGAACGAACAGCCCCGTATCGCCGTGAGCGCTGGCGAGCGCGTACGCGGCGCCGGGCGGCGGAGCGGCCATCGCCAGGTTCACCATCTCTTCGATGCCCTCGACGTCGAACGTCCAATGCGGCAGCGGCGCGGAAAACGCATCCTTCGTTGCGGCAATGCCGCCGCCGAGCACATACGTCACGTGGTCGGGATCGAAAGGGTCGATGTCGAGATCATCCACCCAACCCCAGTAGCCGTCGAAGTCGTGGTAGTCCTTCGTGCCGTCGAGATCGCCCGAGCGGCCGATTTCCTGCCAGGTCGCGCCGGCGTCGGCCGAGCGCATGGCGATCTGGACCCACGAGGCATCGCCCCAGGTTCCCGACACACCCAGCACGATGCGGGTGTTGGCACCCGAGCCCTGCACCGACAACCCGCCCGCGCCGCCAAAATACGCGCCCTCGCCGGAGGCGATCAGCTTGGTCCAATTGGCGTTGCCGTCGAACTTGTACAGCGCGGATGGATGGCCGCTGCCCGGACCGGGCCCCGAGGCGAACGGCACGTAGAGCATGCCGTCGTCGGCGCGCGCCAGATGCGGAATGTAGAGCTGTTCGGCCGCAATGGCGGAGGTGACGGCGCCCGGAATGGCGATGCCGGTCCAGGTCGCACCGCCATCGGTGGACTTGTATAGATGATGAGTGAGCCCCGCCACGCTCTGGTAGTCCGGGGCGACCCCCACGTACAGGGTCTGCGTCGGGCTGCCCGACGGCGTGAACCCCGTCGTCGGCACGGTGGCGTCGAACACCACGAACTCGACCCCGATGGGGTTCCAGTTGTTGGCGTTCGCCATGTCGGTGGTCGTCATGACGTAGTTGGAAAACGAAGTGACCTGGCTCCAGTTCAGTCCGCCATTCGTGCTCTTCCAGAGCCCCGCCGAGCGCGAGGCATAAAACATGGTGGTGGGCACGTTGGGATCGACCATCAGTCGCTCGCCGATGCCGCGCCCCTGATTGTTGGAACCCACCGGGAACGGCAGCGTCACGTGTTCCCAGGTGTTGCCTTGATCCGAGGAGTAGTAGAACCGGCCGTTTCCCGATTGCACGGCCATCTGGGTGGTCATGTAGACCTTGCTGGCGTCGCTCGGATCGACGGCCATGCTCTCGGCACCCTGGTAGCCGCCCTCGGGCCGGCCGAAGCCATCGGTCAGCGCGATCCATTGCGACAAGCTTTCATCCCAGCGATAGACGCCCATCACGTCGGTGCGCGCGTAGCGCAAATGTTGCACCGTGGGGTGGAAGATGACGCCGGGAACATAGCCGCCGCCGCCCATCTTCACGTTGCGCCAGGCGACCACCGCATCGTTTGCGGCCGCCTGCGCCGACGGCGCGCCTTCGCCGGCGGCATTCACGGCGGCAACCTGGTAGTAGTAGATAGTGCCGGCCGGCGCCGTGGTGTCGGCCAGGCTCGCGGTCGAACTGGAGCCGAGCAGTGAGCCCTGCGTGCCCGCGGTGGTGGAGCGGTAGACATTGTAGGTCGTCGCGCCCGCCACCGCCGTCCAGGTCACGGTCACCTGCTGTGCCGTACGAGTGGCGCTGATGCCGCCGGGCGCCGCCGGCAACGTCACCGGGGCAGTCGGAGTCACTCCCGCCGATTGCGATGATGGCGGTCCCTCGCCTCCCGAGTTCACCGCCGTGACCAGATAGTGATAGGTGGTGCCGTTGGCGGCGGTGCTGTCGACATAGGAAGTGGTGGAACTGGTGCCCACTCTCGAGCCCTGCTGGCCCGCGCTGGTCGAACGATAAATGCGGTACGACGTGGCGCCGCTCACCGCCGACCAGCTGATCGACACCTCGTTGTCACCCGCCTGGATGGTCATCCCGCCCGGCGCGCCGGGAGGTGTCACGGGTGGCGGCGACGAACTGCCCCCGCCACCGCCGCCACCGCAGGCCACCAGCAGCGCCAGGGTCGAGACCAGCATGGCCCGGCACAGGCCGCGGCGCAGGCGTGGCAGCCGCGCGCCGGAAGAGCCAACTGCCATTGCTGCCGTAGTTCGCGATGTCGAAGTCAAGCGGATGCCCTCGTGCCTGCCGGATGCGGAATCGCCGCAGCCTAGTCAGCCCGATTGCTGCAATGAAGTACGGCTTCGTACGTCCACCGTTCGCGCGCCAACGCGGATGTACGTGACTGATTCGCTTGTCAGGTTGCATCGCCTGTAACGGGGCCTGAAACGCCGGTCGCCACGGGCAATGTGAAACTGAACGTCGACCCGGGCCCGGGTTGATTGGCCTCGGCCCAAAGCCTGCCGTCGTGTGAATCGACGATCGTGCGGCTGATCGCAAGTCCCATCCCCGTGCCCGCCGCCTTGGTGGTGACAAAGGCGCTGAAAATATGTTCCATCTGGTCGCAGGGGATGCCCGCTCCCGTGTCGCTCACCGATACCTGCACGAAGCGGTCGGCCGTCGTCGTCCGTATGACCAGTTCACCACCGGTCTTGGCCATGGCTTCGAATCCGTTGACCATGAGATTCATCAGCACCTGCTGCAGCTGCACGCGGTCGGCGCGCACCGGTGGCAGATCCGGAGCCAGCTCGGTGCGCATGTTCACTGCATGGCGGTCTGCTTCGCCCCGCAGCACCACCAGCATTTCGCGCACCGCTTCGTTCACATCGAGCAAGGCGCGTTGCGGCGGAGCTTCCTTCCGATAGAAGGCCTTGAGGCCGGTGATGATATCGGCCGCGCGCTTGTTGTCGTCCTTGATGCGAATGAGCGCCTCGCGCGCCTCCCGCAACGCGGGCTGCTCGCGATCCAGCCAGCGCAGGCCGGCTGATGCGCTCGCAATGGCTGCGCCAATGGGCTGGTTGATTTCGTGCGCAATGGATGCCGTCAACTCGCCGAGCATGCTCAGCCGGTTGGTGTGGGCCAGGTGGGTTTCCAGTCGTCGCAGCCTTTCACGCTCGGCTTCGGCGCGCTTGCGCTCTTCGATGTCGGTGAGCGTGCCGTACCATTTGATCACCTTGCCCTGCTTGTCGCGCAGGGGCAGTGCCTGCACGTGGAACCAGCGGTACTCGCCCGCGGCACTACGGTGGCGCGCCTCGCTCTCGAAGGGCTGACCGCTGGCCAGCGACGCGCGCCAACGGGCGAGATGCGCCTCGACATCGTCGGGATGGATGGTGGATTCCCAGCGACCGCCCACGGCCCGGGACTTCGGGAGCCCGGCGTAGTCCAGCCAGCGCTGATTCACCAGGTCGGGCGATCCGTCGGGATACACAGAGAACGCCATCGCGGGAATTCCGCCGATCACTTCGCGCAGTCGCTTTTCTTCGCGCCGCAGGCGGTGCACGCGCAGTTGCACGCCGCCCAGGATCACACCCAGCAATAGCAGCGCGAGCCCCATGCGGAACCAGAACGTCTGATACCAGGCCGGCATGATCGAGAACTCGAGCTGCGCCCCCTCCTCGTTCCACACCCCGTTGTTGTTGGCCGCTTTCACCCGGAAGCGGAATTTCCCCGGCCCCAGGTTCGAATAGAACGCCTGCCGCCGATCGCCGGCGTCCTGCCAATCCCGGTCGTGGCCTTCGAGCCGATAGCGGAACTGCAGGCTCTGCGAATCGACCAGGCTCAGCGCGGTGAACTCGATCGTGACATCGCGCGCGAGCGCGGGCAGACGCATACCATTGGCAACCGGGTAAGGCTTGCGGTCCGCGATCACCGTCTCGACGTATACCGGCGGCGGGATGCGGTTGAACGACAGGCGATCCGGGTCGAACACCTGGATGCCTTCGCCGGAGACGAACCACAGCTTGCCGTCGGCCGCCTTCGCCACCGGCGGCGAGTAGTAAGGCGATACGGCGCGAATGGGCACGCCATCCGCCGGACCCCAGCGTTTCGTGTCGACGACGTGAGTCTGATCCGCGATCCACGCTTCGAGATCGTCGCGCGCGATGCGCACCAGACCACAGGTCGTGTACAGCCAGAGATGGCGGCGATCGTCTTCGATCGACCAGTGGATGCCGTCGCACGGCAGGCCGTTGTCGAGGTTCAACGTGTGAACGCGGCCATCCTTGATTCGGCTGAGGCCGGAGTGAGTAGCGGCCCACAGCGATCCGTCCCGGTCCAGCCGCAGGCTGGCGACATGCCCCGCGCCGAGGCCATCCGCACTCGAATATCGTTCGCGGACCTTGCCGTTCTCGAGATACAGCACGCCGCCTTCGGTGGCGATTCCCAGCCACACGCCGCCGCCCTCGGCGAGCAAACTACCTCGATGTTGATAGCCGAGTGAGCTCCAGGTGATTTTTTCGACGAGCTGGTCGTTCTGAAAGCGTGCGAGGTCGCCCGGGCCCGCGAGCCAGAGATTGCTTGCGTCACCCGCGATCGAAATGACGTCGTTTCCGGGCTGGCCCGCCACGGGAAAGAACCTGCCGCGGTCGAAGTATGCGAGGCCGCCATAGCTGCTCACCCAGAGGCGTCCACGGGAGTCCTCGAACAGCGCCTGGCCTCCGGTGGCCGGCAATCCCTCCTCGGCGCCGTAGTATCGAAATTGACCGTTCGCCCATCGGGTAATACCGGCGCTCGCGGCCACCCACATGCTGCCGTCGGCAGATGCCAGCACGGACTTGCTGATCTCGCTGTGCGGCCCCTTCCTGACCCAGAGCGTGTCGACGGACAACCTGCGAAAACGATCCAGGCCCTTCTCGCTCGCAAACCAGACATTGCCTTCGCGATCCTCGAACAAGCTGCACGCGATGTCGCCCGTCAGTCCGGTGGCGGTACTGAAACTGTCCGCCCTGCCTTCTTTGACATGCAGCAGGCCCACACCATCGGTTCCGATCCAGAGCGCTCCGTCGCGGTCCATGAGCAGCTTGTTGGAGTTGACGACGGAGTCCGGCAACCGCTGGCCGGCTTCGTCCGCACCGCGGATGGGATAGGGCGCAAGTTCGTCGCCCACGAAATGCAGCAGCCCGCCACCGCGAATGCCGATCAGCAGGCCGTCGGCGCTCATGACCAGGTCCGCAACCCGCGCGGGCAACGCGAATCGCTCGGGAGAGTCTCGCCGCCACTTCCACAGACCCGTGTCCGCTCCGACCCACAGGATGCCCTTGTCGTCCTCGGCCAGGCTCCAGACGAAAGTTCCAAACGTGCCATTGCCGCCATGGCATTTCGCCTGACGATTGCGGATCTCGCAGAGCTCGCCTTTGCCGGCGATGACGCCGGCCCATACCGTGCCGTCCCGGGCCTCGAGCAGGGACGTGACGAAGCCATGGCTGAGTTCCGGATACTCGACCAGCTCGGCGCCATTCCAGCTCACCAGCCCGGCGTAAGTACCCATCCAGAGTGTGCCGTCGCGCGACACCATGAGGCTGTACGGGTTGTTAGGCAGCTGTCCACCCGTCGGGGGCTGCCAGGGAGCGAACTTCTCGCCATCGAAACGGACCAGGCCGTTTTCCGACGCCAGCCACAGGTAGCCGTCGGGTGTCTGCGCCATCGCAAAGACGCCGCCGAGGGAATATCCATCACGACTGGTCCACGAGGTGTGCGCGAACCGGCCGACCTGCACCGGAGGATTGAGCGCGCTGACGGGGGACGACGCGCTGCAGAGCACACATGCCAGGACCAGGCCTGCCACGACCCCGCTGCGACGTTGGACCCCCCGGTTCCTCATCTGGATTTCCGTGCGGCCGCGGACGGCTCCGGTGCTGGAAATCAGCGTGCTGCGGGCTACGCTAGCACGAGACGTGGCCGGCGTCAGTGCGAGTCAGCGAACGGACTCGACCTACGGCGCCCTCGCCCTTGACTCTGGAGTATGGTCCATACTTTAGGCTTCTCGCCCATGGAGCAAGCGGCATGAACTCGATCGGCATCGGCACCCTGGCCAAGCGCGCAGGCGTCAGCATCGACACCGTTCGGTACTACGAAAAGAGCGGCCTGCTGGCACCCGAATCCCGCCTGGCCTCGGGATACCGGCGCTATGGCGACGGGCAGGTGTCACGTCTGCGCTTCATCCGCCGCGCGCAGGAACTGGGTTTCACGCTCAAGGATATTCGCGAGCTGCTGGGGATCTCCAGGCAGCGAGACGTGGCCAGAGTGAAGCGCGCCGCCGAGAAGAAGCTGGCGGATGTCGAGGCGCGCCTGGTCGCGCTGACGCGCATGCGCGACGGGCTCGCTAATCTCGTCGCCACCTGTCCCGGCCATGGCCGGGCAGCCGATTGCCCGATCCTGAAAGCATTGGGCGAGGAAAGCCTTCAATGACGAACCAACAGCCTGGACATCCGGCGACGGAGAGCGCCATCGATCCGGTCTGTGGGATGACGGTGTCGAAGCTCTCGCCGCGTCGCGCTCAGAACGAAGGTATCGAGTATTTCTTTTGTTCGGACGGGTGCCGCCAGAAGTTCGTCGCTGCACCTCAGAACTACCTCCGTAAGCGTCATGACGATGCGGGGAACCCTCGTGACGGCATCCACGGCGCCCATCATGGCCACGATCATGCGCATCACGGCACCGCGTCCGCCAAGCCCAAGCCGGCGGCGGAAGGGACTATCTACACCTGCCCCATGCATCCCGAGATTCGCCAGGAAGGCCCGGGCTCGTGCCCGATCTGCGGCATGGCACTCGAGCCCGTGATGCCGACCGCGGCAGAGGATGATTCCGAGCTGCGCCATGTGAAGCGCAAGTTCTGGATCGCGGCCGGGTTGAGCCTGCCGGTGGTGGCGATCGCCATGCTGCCGCACCTGCTCGACCTGCATCTGTCGGACGCCACCGCCCGTGTGCTGCGCTATCTCGAGCTGGGGCTCTCCGCGCCGGTGGTCTTCTGGGCGGGCGCGGACTACTACCGGCGCGGCTGGCAAGGCGTGCTCAACCGCTCGCCCAACATGTACACGCTCATAGGCCTCGGCGTGCTCGTCGCTTATGTGTTCAGTCTGTTCGCGAGCTTCGCGCCCGCGGCCTTCCCCGCGGTGATGCGCGACGCGCACGGCATGGTCGGCGTCTACTATGAGGTGGCCGCCGTCATCATCGCGCTGGTGCTGCTGGGCGAGTGGCTGGAGCTCGCGGCGCGTGGGCGTACCAGTGCGGCGATCCGACAACTTCTGGGGCTTGCGGCCAAGACGGCGCGGCGTATCGGCGCGGACGGCAGCGAAGCGGACGTGCCGCTCGATGAGATCCAGGTCGGCGACCGGGTCCGCGTCCGCCCGGGCGAAAAGGTGCCGGTGGATGGCCGCATCGAAGAAGGCCACTCGACGTTCGATGAGTCGATGCTCACCGGTGAACCGCTGCCCGTCGACAAGGCCGTCGGCGATCTCGTGGTCGGCGCGACGCTCAATCAGACGGGCTCCGTCATCGTGCGCGCCGAGAAGGTGGGCGCCGACAGCCTGCTCTCGCAGATCGTGAACCTCGTGGCGCAGGCGCAGCGCAGCCGTGCGCCGCTGCAGCGGCTCGCGGACCGGGTGGCGGCGTGGTTCGTGCCTGCCGTGATCTTGATCGCGATCGTCACGTTCTTCGTCTGGTGGTTCACCGGCCCCGATCCCCGGCTGGCGTACGCGCTGGTCAACGCGGTCGCGGTCCTCATCATCGCCTGCCCCTGTGCGCTGGGGCTCGCCACGCCCATCTCCATCATGGTGGCGAGCGGTCGGGGGGCGCAGCTCGGCGTACTGTTCCGCGATGCCCAGGCCATCGAGTCGTTGCGCGAGATCGACACGCTGGTGGTCGACAAGACCGGCACGCTCACGGTGGGCCGCCCGGCGCTCCACGAGGTCATCGCCACGGAGCCCGGGAAGGAAGACGAACTGCTCGCGGTCGCCGCCGCGCTCGAAAAGCCGAGCGAACATCCGTTGGCGCGTGCGATCGTGGAAGGCGCGACGTCGCGAAACCTCGCCGCCGCGACCGTCACGGATTTCCAGTCGGTCACCGGCCGCGGCGTGACGGGAAGCCACGGTGGCCGCGCGGTCGCGCTCGGCAATGCGGCGCTCATGAAAGACGTCGGCGCTTCTCTCGATGCCCTGCACCCGCAGGCCGAAACCCTGCGCGCCACCGGACGCACGGTCATGTTCATCGCGATCGACGGCAAGCTCGCGGGCGCCATTGCCGTCGGCGACCCCATCAAGCAGACGACGCCGCAGGCACTGAAGGATCTGCGCGCCGACGGCCTGCGCATCGTCATGCTGACCGGCGACGCACGGGGTACCGCGGAAGCGGTCGGCAGGAACCTCGGCATCGATGAGGTCATCGCGGAAGTTCAACCCGCCGACAAGGCTCGCATCGTCGAGAAGTTGCAGGGCGAAGGACGCCGCGTCGCCATGGCCGGTGACGGCATCAACGACGCGCCCGCACTCGCGAGAGCGCATGTGGGTATCGCCATGGGGACGGGCACGGACATCGCCATGGAAAGCGCCCAGGTGACGCTCGTCAAAGGCGACCTCAATGGCATCGTGCGCGCGCGACATCTGAGCCGCGCGACCGTGCGCAACATCCGCCAGAACCTCGGGTTCGCGTTCGGCTACAACGCGCTCGGCATTCCGGTGGCCGCCGGCGTGCTGTACCCGGCGTTCGGGCTGCTGCTGTCGCCACTGCTGGCGGCGCTGGCCATGAGCCTGTCGTCCGTCTCCGTGATCAGCAATGCGCTGAGACTGCGGGGGCCGGCACAGCGGGACTGATGCCGCGGTGGTCGTCGATCGATTTCCACTAACATGGCTGTCATGAATCAACGCGACAGACTCAACCGCCGCGCGCTGCTTCAGCGAGCGCTGGTACTCGGCGGCGGCGCCACCATCGGCGCGTTGCTGCCGCCGTGGGCGCGAACCTTCGCCGCGGGCATGCCGGCGCAGATGCAGGTGCTTTCGGGCAACGACATCAGGCTGGTCATCGACCACACGCCCATCACGATCGATGGAAAGCAGGGTCATGCGGTCACGATCAACGGCACCGTCCCCGGCCCCCTGCTTCGCCTGAAGGAAGGTCAGCGCGTCAGGATCTCGGTGACCAACAACCTGCACGTCGACACTTCCATCCACTGGCACGGGCTTCTCGTGCCGCCGCCCATGGATGGTGTGCCGGGCGTGAGCTTTCCCGGCATCCCGCCGGGCGAAACTTTCGTGTACGAATTCCCGATCGTGCAGTCGGGGACGTACTGGTATCACAGCCACTCGGGTCTGCAGGAGGCCGAGGGCCACTATGCACCCATCGTCATCGAGCCGGCCGACGCGGACCCGGTTGAATTCGATCGCGAGCACGTGATCGTGCTCGCCGATCACAGCGAACTGCATCCGCACGTGATATTCAAACGACTGAAGCAGCAGGGCGGCGTGTTCAACTATCAGCGCCAGACCATCGCGGGCCTCATCGCCGGCGAGGGACAGACGCTGGCCGAGCGCGCCGAGTGGGCGAAGATGCTCATGGACCCGACCGACATCTCGGATGTCACCGGCGCGGTGATGACCTTCCTGGTGAATGGCCATGGCCCGAAGGACAACTGGACGGCGCTGTTCAATCCAGGTGAGCGCGTGCGCCTGCGCTTCATCAACGCCGCGGCGCAGATGATCTTCAATGTGCGCATCCCCGGGCTGAAGCTCACCGTGGTCGCGGCCGATGGGCAGAACGTGCGCCCCGTCGAGGTGGACGAATTTCAGATCGGCAACGCCGAGACGTACGACATCCTGGTTCAACCGGCGGCGGATCGCGCGTACACGCTGGTCGCCGAGGCGGTCGATCGCTCGGGCATGGGTCGCGCGACGCTCGCGCCGCGCGCCGGCATGACCGCCGACGTCCCGCCGCTGCGTGAACGCCCGCTCGCCACCATGCGCGACATGGGCATGGACATGTCCAGTCACGGCGACATGGCCATGGACATGAGCATGCGGAACCCGCGCAACGCGCCGCAGATCAAGTTGGGCCCCAACGTGCAGATGATCGCGCCCATGCCGATGGATCGCACCGGCGAGCCGGGACAAGGCCTCGAGAACGTCGGCCACCGCGTGCTCGTCTACACAGACCTCATCGCGCTCGCGCCCAATCCGGACACGCGCGCGCCCTCGCGCGCGCTGGAAATCCGGCTCACGGGCAACATGGAACGATTCGCCTGGGGCTTCGACGGCTGGAAGTTCAGCGAACATCCGCCGCCGTATTCATTCCGCGCCGGCGAGCGCGTGCGCATCACGCTGGTCAACGACACGATGATGACGCACCCCATTCACCTGCACGGGCACTTCTTCGAACTACTGCACGCACCGATCGGGTACTCGCCGCGCAAGCACACCGTCAACGTGCTGCCGGGCGGCAAGGTGAGCTTTGACGTGACGGCCGAGGAAGGCGACTGGGCCTTTCACTGCCACATGCTGTACCACATGCACGGCGGTATGTTTCAGGTCTTCAAGATCCGGAAGCACGAAGGGGACGCGTCGTGAAAGCCGCGGGATTTCTCGCGCTGGTGTCGGCGCTGACAGGCGCCGTGGCGGTTGCCCAGAATACGCACGCCGAACATGCACAGCCGTCGCCAGCGACGGCTGTCGCCGCCCCGCCCGTTGCAGATCCGCATGCTGGCCACCACATGCCCGCTGGCGAGAATCCTCACGCGGGTCATGCGACGCCCGTGGCCGGTGACGATGCCGCGGGTCTCGCAGCCACCGCGGCGTCGCTGCCCGTGGGAGACGAGCCGCCGCCGGCGGTGATCCAGGACAACCTCGCCGACCGCCACTTTGCAGCGTCCGCGATGGATCGAGCTCGCGTTCTCGTGCACCACGAACACGGCGGTGAGCTCATCGGCAAAGTGATGGCCAACCTCCTCGAGCTCAACTCCAGCTCCGGCGATGTGGGCTATCGATGGAATGTCGAGGGCCGGTACGGTGGCGACTTGCATCGCTTCGTCTTCAAGTCCGAGGGCGAGGCGCCCGGTGGCGAAGTCGAATCCGGCGAGGTGCAGGGTCTGTATGCGCGGGCCGTGGGTCGTTACACGGATCTGCAGGTTGGCGTTCGCTACGACGTCGAGCCCACCGGCGTGGCGTATGCCACGTTGGGGGTCGAAACCCTGCTACCGTACTGGTTCGACGTCGAGGGCGCGCTGTACCTGTCCGAGCACGGCGATACGCTTGCGCGATTCGAGGGCAGCTACGATTTTCAGCTGACGCAGCGTCTCATCCTGCAGCCACGCGCGGAGCTCACGCTCGCGGCCCAGGACGTGCCGGAATCCCACCTCGGCTCCGGACTCGCCGTGGCGGAATTCGGCCTGCGACTTCGCTATGACATCCGTCGGGAGTTCTCGCCGTACGTGGGCGTCAATCTGGAGAGAAGATTTGGCGGCACGGCGGACTTCGCACGCGCGTCCGGTGAAGAGACCGATGACTTCAGCGTGGTCTTGGGATTGCGAGCGTGGTTTTAGCGGGCGTGGTCACACTGATCCGCTACAGGTCGGCTGACGAATCCGACCTCGAGCGATTGGCCAGGAAGAAACCGGCTATCAGCAGCAGGGCGACGCCGACTTGCGCGGCGACCCCCTGCAGGGTGGGATAGAGCCCCAGCAGTTCGATCCGCACGCCACCGTCGAACCAGGTGATGGGCACGTAGCCCGCCTCTTGCAGGGCCGAGACGGATTTCCCGACGAGCACCACAGCCAGGACGGCAATGAGGATGGCGCTGTAGCGAAAGAACTCGCCGATCGGCAGTCGACGACTGAAGCGCAGCATCGCCCACCCGATGACGAGCAAGGTCAGCGCGGCTGTCGCGCCTCCGGTAACCACGCCCGTCCTGCCACCCTGATTCCAGATGGCCGCGAAGAACAGGATGGTCTCGAAGACCTCGCGATACACGACGATGAAAGCCAGCCCCCACAGAAACAGACCGGACTTCCTGCTGAGCGCATGCGCGAGCTTCTCGCGCACGTATCGCTGCCACTCGTCTGCGCGGCTCTTGCCGTGCATCCAGATTCCGACCCACACCAGCACCACGGCCGCGAGCAGGGAGCCGAAGCCTTCGGTCAGTTCACGACTCGCCCCGCTGATGGTGATGACCCAGGTCGCCAGCAGCCATGTGACGACGCCGGCCAGAAGCGCGGCGACCCAACCCGCATGGATCCAGGGCAGAACGTCGGCGCGATCGGCCTTCTGCAGCAGGGCGATCATCGCCACGACGATCAACAGCGCCTCGATCCCCTCGCGCAACAGGATCGTGAACGCCGCGACGAAGTTCGAAGCCGACGACGTCTGGTGCTGCGACAGCACCTGCTCCGCCTCGGAAAACAGCTGGTCGAGTGCCTCCACCTGAACCTGCAGCTCATCCGCGGCGATGCCGGCCGCGATGCCGGTGCGAACGTGGGCCATCGCGGCCTCGATCTTCACCAACAGCGGTTTGTCCCGAGCACCCAGCATGGGCTCGATCGGTTCGAAACCATCGAGATACGCTGCCAGCGCGGCGTCTTTCGCGCGCTTGACCTCGCCGCCCCGATAGGCCGCCATGGACTGGCTCAGCAGCTCTCGCGCCTTCGACAATGACGCGGGTGGAACTGCGGCGCCAGCGGCATCCGGGTGTCGTCGCAAATAAGCGGTCAGCGCCCCTGCGCTTGCGCGACCGTATTGTTTCTCCAGCGCCGCCGGCGTTTCGCTCACGTATCGTTCCAGACCGATGTGCAGCTGCCGCACATCGTCCTGCAGTTGGCGGCGCCCCTCCGCCGTCAGTGATTCCGGATAGGCAAAGGCGCCAACATACGTGGCCAGCGCCCAGCGATCCCCGGTTGGCAAGCTGGAATAGCTAGGCATCGAAGTTCCTTCGAGCCCCTGACTGATGACCTGGTACAACGCGGCGACACTACGCTCGTCGGCTCGTGCCCGGTCCGTGAAGTCGATTGGAGGTGGATCCAATCCCTTGCCGGCGGGCCCGTCGCCAGCGCCCGTTGTGCCGTGACAGTGTGCGCAAAGGTGCGCGTAAAGCGCCCTGCCACGCTCAAACTCCGGCGGCTTGGCCGGCGCCAGCGGAATGGGATAGTACTGAACGAGCGCTGCGGCCAGCGCGCGCGCCTGGGCCGCGACGTCCTGCGCTGATGCCTTGTGCTGGATCGACTGTCGCAATCGAGCCGCCCGATCGTTCAACTCGGGGAGCCCAGCCGTCGCCGGCAATGCGCCGATCGATGCCGCCGCCGTACTGGAGAACTCCACCATCTCGTCGAACTCACCGGCATTGACGATCGCGCCGTTCTGCACGGCCTTGCGGTAGTCGACGGCGATGTAGTCCAGGAGCCGCCAGGTGGTGGCGACCGACTGATCCCCTGCAGCGGTCGCCGGACACGAGGATGCAAGCCAGATCAGCAACGAAGCCAGCAGGATTCGGACGTGCATGGGGCGGGTCAGCTGAGAATGATTCTCAACGAGTCTACCGCATCAGGTTCGCTGGAGACGACAAGTCGTCGTGAGCCGATACAGCGCCGGAAGCACGAAGAGGCTGAGCAGCGTGGCCGAGATGATTCCGCCGATGACCACCGTCGCGAGCGGCTGCTGCACCTCCGCACCCGTGCCCGTATTGAGCGCCATCGGCAGAAAGCCGAGCGAGGCGACCAGTCCGATCATCAGGATGGGCCGCAGTCGCAGCAATGCGCCGCGCACGATGGCGTCTTCCGCGGGAACGCCGTCGCGGATGAGATCGCGGATGGCCGCCACCATGACCACGCCCGTCAGCACGGCCACGCCGCACAGCGTGATGAAACCCACGCCCGCCGTGATGGACAGCGGAATGCCGCGCAGTAGCAGCGCCAGCACGCCGCCGGTGAGCGCGAGCGGCACACCCGAGAACACCAGCGCCGCGTCACGAACCGAGCCGAAGGTCGTGAACAGCAACCCGAAGATCAGCAGCAGCGCCACTGGCACCAGCAATTGCAGTCTCGCGGACGCGCTCTCCAGCTGCTCGAACGTGCCGCCGTACTGCACGTAGTATCCGGCGGGTAGTTTGAGATCGCGCTGCACCCGCGCCTGCACATCGGCCACGAAACTCGACAGGTCGCGGCCGCGCACATTCGCGGTGACGACGACGCGGCGCTTGCCGTTGTCGCGGGAGATCTGGTTGGGTCCGTCGGCGAGCGTGACCTCGGCCACCTCGGACAGCGGCACGTACCCCCGGCCCCCGGGCAGCAGCAGCGGCAGGCGCTTCAGGGCTTCCGTGTCCGTGCGCAGCCGTTCCGGCAGGCGAACCACGACGTCGAAGCGCGCGTCGCCCTCGTAGATGATTCCCGCGGGCGACCCGCCGATCGCCGTCGAGACGGCATCCTGCACGTCGGCGACCTGGAGCCCGTAGCGGCCGAGCTGCATGCGGTTGGGAGTCACGGTCAAGGTCGGAAGTCCGGTAAGCGGCTCGACCTTCACGTCCGCCGCATTGGCGACGCCCGAGATGAGCGCGCCTGCACGTTCGCCGAGCCGCGCGAGCTCGTCGAAGTCGTCACCGTAGATTTCGACTGCCAGGTCGGCGCGTACACCCGCGATCAGCTCGTTGAAGCGCATCTCGATCGGCTGGCTGAAGGCGTACACGCCCCCGGGCAGCGTCGCCAGGGTCCGCTCGATGTCGGCGAGCAGTTGTTGTTTGGACTTCCCTGGATCGGGCCACTGGTCGCGGGGCTTCAGGATCACGAAGACATCCGTCTCGCCCGGCGACATGGGGTCGGTCGCGGCGTCATTGGTGCCCGTACGGCTGAATACGCGCGCGACCTCGGCATGCTTCGCCAACGCGGCGTTGAAGCCGCTCTGGATGCGTTCCGCCTCTTCGATGCCGATGCCCGGGATGCGGTTCACGAGCACGACGACGTCGCCCTCGTCGAGCTGCGGAATGAACTCCGCGCCCATGCGGCTCGCGAGGAATCCGCACAACACGACCAGCGCCGCGGCACCGGCCACGACAGCCCACCGCCCCCTGAGCACGAACCGCAGGGCGGGCTGATACACACGTTTGGCGGCGGCCACGATGGCGTTGTCACCTTCCTTGATGTGCCCGGTGAACAGCAACGCACACGCGGCCGGCACGAAGGTGATCGAAAAGACGAACGCGCCCACGAGCGCCGCGATCACCGCGAAGGCCATGGGATGGAACATCCTTCCCTCGACACCGGTGAGCGCGAAGATCGGCAGGTTCACGAGCACGATCACCAGCACGCTCACGAGACTCGGCCGGAACACTTCGCGAGTGGCGTCGTACACCGTCGCGAATCGCTCGTCGCGTGACAGCACGCCGCCGCGCGCATGCTGTGCTTCGGCCAGCCGCAGCAGGCAGTTCTCGACGATGATCAACGCGCCGTCGATGATGAGTCCGAAGTCGAGCGCGCCCAGGCTCATGAGATTGCCGCTCACGCCCGACTGGACCATGCCGGTGAAGGTCGCGAACAAGGCCAGCGGAATCACGCACGCGGTCAACAGCGCCGCGCGCAGATTTCCCAGGAACACGAACAGCACGAAGATCACGAGCAGCGCGCCTTCCGCGAGGTTCTTCTGCACCGTCGCCACGGTCTTGTCGACCAGTTCCGTCCGGTTGTAGACCGGCACCGCGACGACGCCCTCGGGCAGGGTCTTCTGGATTTCCTGCAACTTCTCCGCGACCCGGATGCTGACTTCGCGGCTGTTCTCGCCGATCAGCATGAACGTGGTGGACAGCACGGTCTGACGATCGCCGAACTGCGCGGCACCGGTGCGCAGCGGATGTCCAATGCCCACCTCTGCCACGTCGCTCACGCGCACGGGCACACCATTGCGCGTCGCGACCACGACGTC
Organism: uncultured Pseudomonadota bacterium; assembly: GCA_946479515.1. The sequence continues at coordinate 41,072 of CAMLGF010000011.1, forward strand.
GCGGATCTCATCCTCGCCCGCGAGCTGCCCCGGCACGCGAACGAGTTTCTGCTCGCCGTTTGTTTCGATGTAGCCGGCACCGACGTTGAGATTGTTGGCGCGCAGCGCCACTTCGACGTCCTGCAGGCTGAGTCCGAAGGAGAGCAGCTTCGCGGGGTCGGGCTGCACGTGAAACTGCTTGGTATAGCCGCCGACGGCGTCCGCTTCGGTGACGCCCGGCACCTGGCGCAGTTGCGGACGGATGATCCAGTCCTGGATGGTGCGCAGATCGGTCGCGGTGTAGGGCGTGCCATCGGGTTTCAACGCGCCCGGCCGCGCCTCGACCACGTACATGAAGATTTCGCCGAGGCCGGTGGCGACGGGGCCCATGTCGAGCTCGACGCCATCGGGCAGCTGTTCGCGCGCCGCCTGCAGTCGTTCGTTGACCAGCTGCCGTGCAAAATAGATGTCCGTGCCGTCCTTGAACACCAGCGTGGCTTGCGAGAGACCGTACTTCGAGAGCGAGCGGAAGTGATCGAGCTGCGGCAAGCCGCTCATCACGTACTCGATGGGGAAAGTCACGCGGCTTTCCACTTCGAGCGGCGAGAAGCCGGGCGCGCGTGCGTTGACCTGCACCTGCACGTTGGTGATGTCGGGCACCGCATCGATGGACAACTGCCGGTACTGGTAGATGCCGAAGGCGATGAAGCCCAGCACGGCGACCATGACGAACCAGCGCCGCTCGACCGACAGGTTGATGACACGGCCGATCATGATGCGCATTCCCCGATCAGTCGCGCATCGCGGATGCGGCGAACAGCATCGACCGCCGTGCTGACCACGATGCCGTCTCCCGCGTGCCGGTGCATGTTCAGTCCTCCTCCGCTTCGCTCTTGAGAAGCTCGGCCTTGAGCAGGAAGGTATTGGTCGCCGCGTAGCGTTCGCCCGCGGCAACCCCTCGCGTGATTTCGACCGCGCCCGCGGAGCGACGACCGATGTCGACGGGCCGGGCGACGAAGCCCTGTTCGCCTTGCACGAAGACGACCGATCGCCCCTTGACCTGCTGGAGCGCCGTGGGCTTCACGGCCACCGCAACCTCCGTTTCGTCGAGGAGAACGTCCGCGTTGACGAACTGACCCGGCGCCCAGCGTCCCTCGCGATTGTCGAGCGAGACGCGCGCGACGATGCTCTGCGTTTGCGCGCTGCCGAGCGGCGAGATGAAAGTGAGCGTGCCCTCACCTGCCGTGCCGCCATCGGTGGATGCGATGCGCACCTTCTGTCCGACGCGCAACTGGCCGCGGTCCTGCGGGAACACATTGAGATCGACGCGAACTTTCGAGGCGTTGACGATCTCGAACAGCGACGACTCGGCCGCGACTTCTCCCGCATTGGCGTGCCGCTGGGTGATCACGCCGGCGATCGGCGCCCTGATCGTATACACCTGCAGGCTTTCGTTGCTCTCGACGCGCGCGAGCGGTGCGCCTTTCTGCACGCGATCGCCGATCTGATGCAGCACTTCGCGAATCACTCCCGGGTAACGGGCCGCGACCTCCGCGACGTTCTGCGGATCCACCTGGATGGTGCCGAGCAGCGTCAGCGTCGTGCGAATCGCGGCCGGGGCCGCTTCCGCGGCTTCGATGCCCGAACGTTCCGCAACCTCCGCGGAGACTGCTGCGGTATTTGGCTCGGCAGAAGCCGCTTCCTCGGCTGCTGCCGGTGCTGCTGCTTCCGCGCCGGAGTCCTGTCGGGAGCACGCCGCCGCCAGGGCGCAGGCGGCGACCATCGAGAGTTTCTGGATGAGGTTCATGGGGGTGTCCGAAAGTCCTGGGAAGTGGTGGCCACGGGCTCGTTGGTGAGCCGTTCGATTTCGGCCGTCAGGCGGTGAGCATCGGCCGCGGCGTCGATGACTGCCGTCCGCAGCGCGAGCAAGTCCTGCTGTGCCGTTGCGAGCTCGAGGTAGGAGAAGCGCCCGCGGTCGTAGCCCGTCTGGGTTTGCTCGAGGGCGGCCTGCGCCTGCGGCAGCGCGTCTCTTTGCAGAGTCGTGAGCTGCCGCCGGCTCGCGCGCACCTGTTGGAACAAGCCGTAGAGCGTCGCCCGCGCGCGGATGCGCGCCGCCCGCTCCTGGGCCTGCGACTGAGCGCGACGCGCGGCTGCCTCGGCAATGTTGCCTTGATTGCGATCGAACAGCGGCAGTCCAATGGAAAAGCCCGCGACCAGCGCCGTGTCGTTGCTGCCTTCGTAGCGGCGCAGGCCGAGCCCCAGCGTCAGGTTGGGACGAGCCTGTGCCTGCGCCAGCCGCAGTTCAGCTTCGCGCAGGCGCGACTCCGATGCGAAACGCACGAAGTCGGGATTGCGGTCGAGTTTTTCGAGCAGGACTTCGAAGGAAGCGAGAGGAGCAAGGCTGAACAGATCCGCCTTCGCGGCACCGAAGCGCGCCTCGGCACCACCCCACATCGACGCGAGCGACTGACGCGCACTGTCGAGCACGCTCTGCGCCTGCTCAAGATCCAGGTTCGCGCGCGTGACGGCGATGACGGCACGACTCAACTCCGCCTGCGGCGTCCGGGCCGCGTCGACGCGCTTCTGGATCGCCTGGCGGCTCTTCTCCACCAGATCGACGGTCTCTCGGGCCAGGCGGAGCCGCTCCTGTGCCGCGACCACGTCGATGAAACGGCGCGTCACCTCTCCGAGCAGATCCAGCTCCCGGGCCTGTAGTTCGACGCCCAACATCTCCCGATCGGCCGTCGCCACGTCGACTCGGCGCGGACGCTTGGCGCCAAGCTCGACCACCTGACTGAGACTGAGAGTGGTTTGCAGCGCATCGGTACCGCGGACATCGCCGGTGCCGGCAAAATCCTCCAGCTCCAGCGACACATCCGGATTCGGGCGCAGTGCCGCCTGCGCGATGCGCGCGTCACCCGCGAGTAGATCGAAGCTTCCGACCTCGAGGTCGGGATTGCGGGCCAGCGTCGTCGCGACCGCCTGCCGCAGGGTCAGCTCACCGCGCGGCTCGGGCGGCGTTGCCGCCGGTGCCGCCGTCGCAAAGCCAGTAATACAGATCAGGATGCGCACCGCGAGGCGCGCGAAACAGCCGGACATTCAAACCTCCCGAAAAGCCGGCGCGCCGATGCGCGCCGATCAGACGTTCAGACGAACAGGGAGGTGTGGCGCGGAGGCGCTCTCAGCGGTGGGCGGAAGTGTGGGAGCGCCGCTCCAGGAGCCGGCGGCGGATCATCGCGCCGGACGGGAGCGTGGCGTGATGCGGGCATGAACGCGAGAAGCAGGAAGAAGGCCGTGAACAGCACGACCATGTCGAACGAGGCCTCGATACGCTTGAGGAGCAGATCGCTGGCCACGCCGACATCCAGATCGTCGTGAGAAGCGCTCAGGCCCGAAGACGCTTCGTCCGCATGGTGGGCGTCGATGGCATCGGTGATGTGCAGCGTGACCGGAGGCTCACGACCGTCGAAACACAAATGCGCATGAGCGCCCAGGAGCCGCAGCGTCACGACGAAGACGCACAGCACCAGGACGGCGGACTTGTATTTCCTCGGAAAGGACATGGGCGGTCGAGTATACCGGCGGGGCATCGCCCCGCAACGAAAGATGGGCTTGCCGCGGCCGATTCGGGAACTCATCGAGGCGGCAACGGAACTACGGGCGATTCGACACCCACTTCCTGATGGTGTCGCCATACGTGCGACTGGAGCGGACGCAGACGCCATTGTCCAATGTCAGCACGTGGTCGCCCTGGTCCGTCGTCGCAATCTGCGAGACACGGCAGACGTTGACGATGATCGAGCGATGGATGCGCGCGAATACCTGCGGATCGAGCCGTTCGAGCAACGACTGCAGGGTGGTATGCACCAGGTGTCGGGAGGTGGCGGTATGCAGCTGCACGTAGTTTTCCGCGCCCTGCATCCAGAGCACGTCGCGCAGGTCCACGAACAGGGTCTTGCCCGCCGAACGCACCGCGATGCGCGTGAGGGTCTTCGGCGGAGATGCGAGCGTCTGCAGCAACGACACGATGCGGTCGCGGTCGTCGCCGCGCCCCTGCAGATTTGACCGCACGCGATGCAGCGCCTCCGCAAAGCGCTCCGCGGACACCGGCTTCAGAAGATAGTCGAGCGCGTTGATCTCGAAGGCCTGGATGGCGAAGCGGTCGTGCGCGGTGACGAAGACAATTTCCGGCGTCGTCGCCGGTTCGAGCTCGCGAACCACTTCGAACCCGTCCATCCCGGGCATCTGCACATCGAGGAACACCACTTCGGGCCGTTCGGTGCGTATCCGCGACACCGCTTCGTGGCCGTTTCGGGCCTCGAGAATGGTGATCGGATCGGATTCGCGCTCGAGCAATGCGCGCAGGCTGGCGCGCGCCAGCGGCTCGTCGTCCACGATCAACGCGCTCCACTGCGCCTGGCTCCCGGCGGGTTTCATGCGTGCACCCCGTCCATCGATACGGCCGGTTGCTCGGCGGCGGCGAGGCTGCGATAGGGCAAGATCACTTCGACCAGCGCACCAGTCTCAGCGAATTCGACGCGCACCTCCGCCGCCGCACCATGCAACTGCCTGAGCCGCTCGCGGAGATTGGACAAGCCCAGGCCTCGGCCGCCGGCAGCGGCAGCGCGGGGACCTGCGCCCGTGTCCCGCACCGTGAGGTGCAGACGGTCGCCGGCGCGCCAGGCCCGTACCCCGATGGACCCACCGCGAACGCGGCAGGCGATGCCGTGTCGCACGGCGTTCTCCACCACTGGCTGCAGGCCCATGTGTGGGACGGCGGCATCCAGCAGGTCTGGATCCGCATCGATGCGCACCTCGAACCGGTCGGAAAAGCGCATCTGTTCGATGGATAGATAGAGGCGCAGGAACGTCAGCTCCCGCTCCAGCGTGACTTCCTGCGCGTCCATGTCATCGAGCACGGCGCGCAGCAGATCGCTGAACCCCGACAGCGCGCGCTCCGCCTGCCGCACCTCACCCGTGCGCACCATTCCCATGATGGCGTTCAGCGTGTTGAACAGGAAATGCGGCTGCAGCTGCATCTTCAATGCGCCCAGTTGCGCCCGGGTAATCTGCTCGCGCAGCTCCGCGGCGCTCAGTTCCAGGCGCAACGCGGCTTCCGCGCGTTCCTGGAACTTCTCGTAGTAGCGCACTGCCGTGTGGATGATGAGGATGAACCAGTACGCGATCACCGCCTGGTGCAAACCGAAAATCAGCAGCACCTTGTATGTGTACCCGACGTCCTGCGCCCACTCGTATCCCGGGCCCCATCCGGCGCTCAGGTGCGAGTACACCACGGCCTCGAGCCCGGTCCTGATGACACCGAAACACAGGCTCAGAAGAACGTGGAGCGAGACGCGCCGGGCCCAGGCGCGCCTTTCCAGCGGGAACACCGCGCCCAGCCACAGGATGACGAGCGTGAGCACGGCCGACAGGACGACCCGCATCGTCCAGAATCCAACCTCCCGCCATAGCGCGGGATCGTCGAAGAAGATTCTGCGAACGACGTCCTGCCCCGTGAACATCGCGCCAACCAGCACCCAGAACGCGAGCCAGAGGGCGAAAGTCCGCAGGACTTGCAGACTTCGCGGGCGATGCCGCAGGACGTTGGAGTCGAAGGCAAGGAATGCCTCCTGCGCGAGCGTGTTCAAGCGTCCACCGCCGGTGGCACGCGACATCGGACACAGGGTTCGAGGCAACTGAACTTTCGTGACATGACCCGCAGGAGCTCGCGGTTGCGACGCCTCCATCCTACTCCGCGGCTTCTCGCAGCACCACCGGCAGCCGTGAAGTCCCCGCATTCCTCGGCGGGTAGATAGGCTCGCCGGCGCATTGTGTGAGGTCGCGCGCCTCCACGGCGGGCATGCGCCGGCACGGTCGCCGACACTCGTCCCGCGAAAGGCGGATTTCACCCCTCGAAGTCGTTCCTTCATCCAATCGCCATTGCCCACCCGGGGTGCGTTGGTTTGCGATGCCCGTTCGCCACGCCATCCAGGAGAGTTTCGTGAATACGATGAAAGGGTCATTCCTCCGACGGAACGCATCGCTGCTGTTCGCGGTCCTGCTGCTACCCGGCTGCAAGATCGACACGACGCCCGATGAGTTCACGTTCGCCAGTCAATCGAAGGTGTCGCCCGACACGCTGGTCGAATCGGAGGCGGTGACCATATCGGGCATCAACATTCCCGCGCAGCTTTCCATCGCCGGAGGCGAGTACTCGATCGACGGCCACGCGTATCGCGACGGCCCGGGAGTGGTCCAGAACGATCAGACGGTCCGCATCAGGGTCCGATCCTCCGCCGAGTCATCCGGCGAGGTTGCAGGGACGCTGACGATCGGCGGCGTCTCGGGTACGTTCACGGTGCGGACCGTCAATTTCACGGGCCGGGTCGAAGCGGAGGCGGCAAGCCCGACGGGCGGCGCCACCACGGTCGGCGACCCGGCGGCCTCGAAAGGCCAGGCAGTGTTCGTGGGATCCGCCGGTCTTGGTATCTCGATCGGCGAGTCCCTGGAGGCGAAGACGCTGATCCTGGCGTATCGCACGGACACGGTGGGCACGCTGGAAGCGAAAGTGAACGGCGCCATCGCCGGCACGTTCACCCTGCGGCCGACTTCAAGTGCGTATGCCACCAGCAGCCTCGTGGTCTCCGTCAAGGCAGACGATGTCATCGAGATCGCCAGCCCCTCGACGGCCGGATCCTCGGACACCTATCTCGACTACGTACAGTTTGCCGACAGCCCGTTCAGGTCGGTCTCGACGGCGGCGACCGCCGCCGACGCGTGGGCCAGTGACGGCGTGGCGGTCGCTGCGAATGGCGACATCTTTGTGTCGAACGGCGCCAGCATCTCGCGCGTCACGCCGGCCGGCGAGGTCTCCACCTTCGTCACCGGGTTCGGTTCGGCCAATGGCTCGCGCTTCGACTCGCAGGGCAATCTCTTCGTGGCCGACTACCAGGGCAACGCGGTGCGCAAGATCACGCCGGCCGGCGTCATGTCGACGTTCGCGTCCGGGCTGAACGGGCCCGGCGGCGTCTGGCTGGACAAGGACGACAACGTATTCGTGAGCGTGTTTGGCGCCAATTTCTCCGGCACCGGCGCGACGGTGCTGAAGATCACCCCGGATGGCACCGTCTCCACCTACGCATCAGGGGGCGGATTGCAGGATGTCATCAGCATCGTCGGCGACGACAGCGGTCACCTGTATGCCGGCAACTGGGCGAGCGGGACCTTCTTCGACATCACTGGCGGAAACATATCGCTGCTTGCCGAAACCGGCGGCGCTGCGAATCATGTCTGCTACAGCCACGGGTATATCTACATTCCGAGCCCCGGTTCCGCACTGGTTCGACGTCTGAGCCTCGGCGGCCAGGTGGAGACCTTCTCCGGCACCGAGACCCGGCAGGTCGTCGACGGCCCGCTCGCGACCGCGGACTTCGAACGGCCGAACTCCTGCGCCATCTCCGCGGACGGCACCGTCATGTACGTGATGGAGCGGGAAAAGGGACTGCTGCGCAAGATCGATGCCGGGATGCCCTGAGCGCCGGGCTGTAGATAGAGAGAGGGGAGCGAGAGCCCCGGTGGGTGGCCACCGGGGCTCGGCGTTTATGCACAGGCCCAACGTTGGCTCCCGAACGTGGCTGACATCTAAACCCCGGCTTCGGTTGTCGCATCCAGTTGCCTGGTCGGCAGGTAACCGGGGGCACCAGGAAAACCCGGGTGCTGGACGAAGCAACGATCAAGGGGAGAATGATGCGAAGAAACGTGACACGCCGCAGAGTCACGGGCCCGATGGCGTTCCCCGCCTGCGCCCTCCTTATCTAACGCCCGAGCGGAGTCCCCTGCTTGGCAGAGACCCGCGTCCCCATGATGCATGCGTTCCAATAGACTTCGCGGGAACCTCGTGGGCTCTAATCACCAATGAAAATAGACTGGCTTGCAACTTTATGCGTCTGCCTCGTCGGGCCCGCCACGGCCGCAATCGAGCAAGCGGATGTCACGGGCGGCACGGTGCGGGGCATCGTTGATAACGGTGTCGCTGCCTTCAAGGGTATTCCGTTCGCCGCGCCGCCCGTTGGCGATCTGCGTTGGCAAGCGCCACGACCCGTCATTCCCTGGAGCGGCGTCAAACAAGCTTCCGCGTTCGCGCTTCCCTGCGCCCAGGTCTCTGACGCTGTCCCGGAGTCGAGCGAGGACTGCCTATATCTCAACATCTGGACCTCAGCCGCTTCTGATGGCGAGAAGCGCCCGGTAATGGTCTGGATTCATGGCGGTGGCTTCGACCACGGAGCCACATCCTCAGAGGTCTTCGATGGCACGCGCTTCGCTCAGGATGGCATTGTGCTGGTCAGCATTGCCTACCGACTTGGCGCCTTCGGGTTTCTCGCCCATCCCGATTTGCGCCACGAGAGTGGCAGGAGCTCCGGCGCTTATGCGCTGCAGGATCAGATCGCGGCGCTTCAATGGATCAAGCGCAATATTCATCGCTTCGGTGGCGATCCAGAGCGCGTCACGGTCTTTGGCGTATCTGCAGGTGGTATCGCAATCAGCCTGCTCGCCGGCTCGTCCGCCGCGCGCGGACTCTTCCAGCGGGCGATTTCCGAAAGTGGCGGGGCTTTCGGTCCGCCCACGAACGACCCGTTGCTGTCACTCGAAGATGCGGAGAATGTGGGGAAAGACCTTCTGAAGCGCTTGGATGCCCCAGACATCCAGGCTGCGAGGAGTATCCCTGCCGAGAAGGTCCTCAAAGCGGCCTCGGCAGGAAACGGGCTCAAATTCTGGCCGGTGCTCGACGGAGAATTATTGCGCGCGCCGAATGCGGAAGCGTACCGCGCCGGTCGATTCAACGACGTTCCCATCTTGGTAGGCTTCAACTCCGGCGAGGGCGCGGGCGATGCGCCGCCCAACACGACCGCCAAATCGTTTTCGGAGATTGGCAAGGACGCGCCGGCGGCGTGTGCACCGCAGATTGCGGCAGTACTGGCGCTTTACGCGCACGAAACGGACGCGGTCGCAGTGAGCTCGTACGAGAATCTGTCGCGCGATTCGGGCACTGGCTGGAATAGCTGGACCTGGGCGCGATTGCACGCGCTCCACGGCCACAGCAAGGTCTTCCTGTATTACTTCGATGTGAGCCCACCGGATTCCACGGTGGGCGCGTATCACGGTGCCGAGACGCAGTACGTCTTTGGTCGGCCCAGCGCGACCGCACGCCTCGAAGACGCACAGGTCTCCCAGCTCATGCGCCGCTACTGGATCAATTTCGCCAACAGCGCCGATCCCAATGGGCCAGGCCTGCCGATCTGGCCGGCTTTCGCCAATAGCGCTTCCGCTGCGATGGTCTTCGATCGGAACTCAAGTGCTCGCCGTCTACCCAACGTGGATCGCATGCGAGCAATCGATTCCTTCTACAAGTGCGCAGCCACCGCCGAAACTGCGGATGGCAGAGCCACTTCGAAAGGGGCAGGCGCTCGCGCAGGAAACGATACAAGCGAGTGATTCATCCGGCATCGTCCGAGATCAGCGCCTACTGATTTTGGCCAGTCGCTCATGGTGGCTCATGCGGATCCCGCTCCGCTTCGGCTGGTTCAGCATCGTGGGAGCTCGCATTGTCGCGCGAGGTATCGACCAAATTTTCCGCAAACCCCTTGCTGCGATTGCTGCGGGGAGCTGCGGTCATCGCCTTGACGGCGAGGTATGAACTGGCGGAGAGAGAGGAAGCAATAGGGAGCCTGCAAGCTACTGGTTCCGCAATGTGTTTTCGCGGCGTCGATTTTTCATACCATCAAATTCGCACCGACAATTAGTGGCTGGGATCGCGGCGAGATGGGGCAATTCTCACGACTGCTAACCAACACCCTCTTTTGCAACTGCACTGCTTAATTCGCTTTGCTACGCTGTTACCCTCCCCTCGTCATTCACAATTAGGTCTCTGGGAAAGCTGGTGCTATTCGATCATGGAAATGCCCGCGCCACGATGGCGGGCGGCGCGGGCATTTCCGGGTTTAGTATCCCCTCGCTTTCGTGGACCGTTCGGAAGTAATCGTGGCGGCTTTTGACACTGTCCAGCGAACAAATCAGCGCCATGAAGTCATCGACGCATTGCGCGGCTTTGCCCTCATCGGCGTATGCATGGTCAATCTGGCATCGCTGACGCTTTACGACTTTCTCGATGCAAGCGCGAAGAAGTCGCTGCCCACCTCAGGCTTCGACGCCATCGCGGTGCCAGTGGTCGAGTGGCTGGTGAACGTAAAATTCATAACGATATTTTCGCTGTTGTTCGGACTGGGCTTCGCATTGCAAATGCAGCGCGCCGCCTCGAACGGCGTCGCCGGGTGGTGGCAATACCTCAAGCGCATGCTCGTGCTGATCATCATCGGCTGGATTCACGCCTGGTTCGTATGGTGGGGCGACATCCTGCTCACGTATGCGGTCGTCGGACTGCTCTTGCTCCCGTTTCGTCATGCATGGTTGCGCTGCAGATGTGGTGGAGCCGGATGTGGCTGACACATTTCACACATGGCCCCCTCGAATGGTTATGGCGATGGTTGACTCATGGCCGCCGTCCGTGGTTCCGAGTAGACGCAAGCACGCGACGCGCAGCAGTTGGCTCAAGGCCCCATATATATGAGTGATGGGCTAGGCCCAGCATCAGGCGCCCATCTCCGGCTCAAGTGCCCTTCCGAATCGCCTCGGCAATCAGAGCGATGGCTTTTGCGATTCCGCTTTCCGCGATCCGCCCATAGCCCAGGAACAATCGTCTCGGTCCGGTTGCGGTCGCGCTGTATCGAGCGAGACTTTCGGTTGCAAGACCGCGTCGCCGCAGGCTGGAGACGAGTTTTGCTTCTGTGACTTCATCATAGTCACTGGACAGACGAAGGGTGACATGAAGACCGGCGGCGGCACCCTCGATTTCGAGGCCAGGTAGGGCTTCAGACAGACAGGCCAGCATGTGATCGCGCCGATCGCGATACAAACGACGCATCCGCCGAAGATGGCGGTCATAGGTGCCATTGCGGATCAGTTCGGCCAGTGCGTCCTGATCGATCCGCGGCGGCCCCTCGCTCCAGCGGCGCAGTTCTGCGTTCATGCGTGGCACGAGTCCGGCTGGCATGACCAGCCAGCCGAGCCGCAGTGCGGGTGCCAGCGCCTTGCTGGCCGTTCCGGCATATATGACTCGCTCAGGCGCCAGGCCCTGAAGCGCCCCGACAGGCGCCTGGTCGTAGCGAAACTCTGAGTCATAATCATCCTCGAGCGCGAAGGCGTCATGCTTAGCCAGCCACTTCACGAGCTGTTGGCGCCGTTCGGAGCTGAGAACACCGCCAATCGGGAACTGATGCGACGGCGTGACGAACACCGCCTCGGCGCGCGACGTTGCCAACATGGCGGTATCGATTCCCTTGTCGTCGACCGGAATCAGGATGCGCCTCATCCCTGCCTTGTCGACCGCGATCCAATCGCTGTAGCTCGGATTCTCGACCGCGAGGCGGCGGACGCCACTAGCGTAGAGTGCCGCGCAGGCCAGCGCCCGGCCCTCGGCGAAGCCGCTGGTGATGTAGATAGAGGAGGGATCGGCCACGACCCCGCGAACGCGGCCCAGATAGTCGGCGATTACCGAGCGCAAGACTGGACTGCCGCGCAGATCGCCATAGCCGAGCTCGCTAGCCGGCAGGCCGATCAGCACCTTGCGGATTGCGGCCGCCCAAGCCTTGCGCGGAAACATGCCGACATCCGGCATGGCCGGGCGCATGTCATAAAAAATGGGTCCGCTTGGGGCCGGCTCGGGGGCATCAAAACGCGGCGCGATCACACCCGCCATCACGACGGGTCGCGCACCCTGCCGCAGAGCCAAATAACCCTCCGCCGCAAGTTGCGCATAGGTCTCGACCACCAGCGGGCGGGAGACACCAATTTGCGAAGCCAGCGCCCGCGTCGAAGGAAGCGCGACACCGGTGCGCAGCATCCCCGAGCGGATCGCCTCGAGGAGTCGTTGACGAAGCTGCACGCCGAGGCTTTGCGGCGCGCTGCGGTCGAGCAGGATCGGCAAATCAGCGAATGAACTGGTCAATGATTTCACCGGAGAACTGGTCATGTTCAGCATAACAGTATCGCGATACTGTTTTCCCAGACTTCCACTCAAGGAGACCAGACATGGCCGCTCCCTTTTTCGAACAGGCGCTGCATCGTGATGACGGCGACGCGATTCTGACGCCGTCGATGTTGGCACTGTCCGGCGCCATGCTTTGCGCGATGAGCAGCTTCTATCTACTGCTGTCCGCCGTGCCGTCCCATGTAGCCACGCTGGGCGGCGATATTGCCGCAGGCATTGCCACGGGCGCTTTGATGACCTCGACCATTGCCGGCGAGCTCGTGGCGCCGAGATTCATTGCCCATATCGGCCGCCGGCGCGCCCTTGTACTCGCTTTGCTATTGATGACCGCTCCCTGCCTGATCAGCTTTTCGAATTTTCTGCCGCTCGTGCTGATCGGATGCCTTGCGAGGGGTTTGGGCCTGGGCGTGCTGCTTGTCGCGGCCTGCGGCCTTGCGACGCTGCTGGCGCCTGCGAATCGGCGCGCCGAGGCGCTGGGCATCTACGGCTTGGCCTCTGCCCTGCCGGCGATCCTGTGCGTTCCGCTCGGACCCTGGGCGTTGACGCAACTGGACGCCGGGACGATCGCGATCCTCGCGATGTCACTACCGCTTGCTGCCATGGCCTGCGTGGCACTGCTGCCCCGCATCGTGCAGCCGTCAGACGATAACGGGCAAACTCGTGCTGTGCCGTCGCTCAGGCTCGCGGCATGGCCGGCGGTCGCGCTAGCTACCGGGGCGTTCCTCGTCGGCGCCACCGTCACTTTTCTCCCGCTCGCGCATCCGGAGGCCGATCAGCGCACGATCATGCTGGCTTTGTTCATGCAAGGGCTCGCGGCGGCCGCCGCGCGATGGATGGCGGGACGTCCGATCGACCGGCATGGACCGCAGAGTGCCGCCATTGGTGGGGTCGCCCTCGTAGTCCTCTCAGCGTTGTGCCTGGCGCTGCCGGGGGACATGTCGATGGTGATCGGCGCGGCGCTCAGTGGACTTGCATTCGGTGTGTTGCAGAGCGCGACCCTCGTCCAGTTGTTGGCACGCGCCACGCGCTCGCAAATCGACGGCGCCGGCGCACTCTGGAACGGCGCCTACGATGCTGGTCTGGGTATCGGCGGCATTTCGTTCGGTGCGCTCGCGACCGGCATCGGATTCGACGCCTCTTTCGCTATCGCCGGCCTCGCTCTGGCAGTAATCGCCATCCTCACATTCCGACATTTCGAAGCACGGTGAGCACCTTGTTGAGGTGTCGCTTTCTTCACGCCGACGCAGCCAATCTGGGCCACCGCCCAGGACTGCGGGAACCGTGGTGCAGCGCTAACCATCCTCTTACCAAACTATCGTTTCACCCGCAGAACTAACAAGGAGACATTCATGAGAAAGCTCAGCGTATCGACTCTCGTCTCACTCGATGGTGTGATCCAGGACCCGGGCGGATTCGGTGAAATTGCTCAAGGTGGGTGGGCAAATCCGTATTTCAGCGATGAAGCCGCACAGGACTCGTACGAGCATCTGATGGCCAGCGACTATTTTCTCTGCGGTCGCGTCACCTATGAGCTCCTTTCGAAAACTTGGGGCGGCATCAAGGGAGGACCCTATCTCGAACGAATGAACAGCATCCCCAAGCTCGTCGCTTCGAGGACGCTCAAGGGTCCGCTGGGCTGGAACGCGACGCTCATCAAGGGCGACGTCGCAGAAGAAATCACAAAGCTGAAGCGCGAGTCTGGCGGACAAATAGAGATGTACGGGAGCGCCTCGCTCATGCAGACGCTGATGCAGCGCGATCTGATTGACGAATACCGGATCTGGGTCCACCCGCTGATTCTGGGTGGCGGCAAGCGGCTATTTCCGGAGACGGGGCAGGCGGCCAAGCTTCGGCTCACCGGCACGACGTCGCGCAGCTCGGGCGTCGTGGTCATGACATACGCTCCCGCCCGCTAGCAGAAGGCTGCCGGCGCCCGCCAAAGGCGCCAGCAAGATTGCATGTGAGTTACGAATACGAGGGCGCACGCCTGGCTGCAAGGGCAGCTGGCGCATGGACTCTGCTCGCCACTGGCATTACGCGGGCCCTTCCATCGGTCAAACCGCGTCCAGCTGATCTGGGCAGTCATCATCAGTGCCCGCCACAGCGTTCAGTTCTAACCCGCCTGCTCGACCGAGTGCTGCCTGCGCAAATCGGCTTGGATTTTTTTCATCAGCGTCGCACCGCCCTTCTCGAGCCGCTTCGCCTGCGCGGCGGATTCAGGGGTGACCGGCAAATACTTGCGACCCCAGATCCCGAGTTGCGCCACGATCGGCAGCAGGTCGATCCCCATCTGGGTCAGGCTGTAGATCGCCTTCTGTTGGTGGTTCGGATCGTCCGTCCTGCTCAACACGCCGACCTCGACCAGGCGCGCGAGCCGCTCCGCCAGGATATTCGACGAGATGCCTTCATCGGACCGCATCAGCTCCCGGTAATAGCGCTTGCCGGCGAACATGAGGTCACGAACGATCAGCAGGCTCCAGCGATCGCCGATGACGTCGAGCGCCAAGCTGATCGGGCATTGGGACCTAGCCATCGATTTGGTGTCACTCACGGGTGTTTCCTCCAGACTGCTTGCATTTTCGCACCAGTCTGGGTAACCTGCAACTGCTTGCATTATTAGAGCAGTTACTACGGCACAAAAGGATCCCCCATGACTGAGCATCCGAAGACATTCACCGTGATCGGCGCCACCAGCGACACTGGCCGCGTCGTGCAGCAGCTCCTCGAGGAAGCCGGGCACAACGTCCGGCCGGTGGCGCGGCGCCATGGCATCTCTCTCGACGATACAGCGGGGCTGGCGCGGGCCTTCGCCGGCGCGTGGGGCGCTTACCTGATGATGCCGTTCGACATGACGGCGAACGACTTGCACGCGCGCGAGCGGGAACTTTGTTCGAACTTCGCCCAGGCACTTCGCGGCGCCGGACTGCGCCGGGTGATCGTCCTCAGCGGCCTGAGCGCCGACCTCAGACGCGGAACTTCCCTCGGGGCGACGCTGCTGGAGGACGTGGTCGGAGGCCTGGATATCCCTGAGGTCGTGTTCCTTCGCGCCGGCTGGTTCATGGAGAACTTCGCGAAAGGACTCGACTTTGCGGCACAAGCGGCCAGCGGTGTGTTCGCCACGCCGTTTCGCGCGGATCGGCCTCTGCCGATGGTCAGCGCCGAAGATGTGGGGCGACGCGCCGCGGAGTTGCTGATGTCGCGCGAACCCGGCGATCGCATCCAGGAGCTGCTGGGTACGCGCGACTACACCATGGCCGATGCCGCGGCCATCATGTCCGAGGCGATGGGCCGCACCGCCGTGCGCTATCAGCAGGTGCCATTGCAAGACGCGCGCGCTGGCATGATTGCCGCGGGCATGTCCGAGAGTTTTGCAGACGCCGTCCTGGAAACCGCTCGCAGCTTCAACGATGACGAGCCGTGGGGACGCCAAGTGCGGACGGCAAGAACTACGACGTCGACCACGCTCGAGCAGTGGTCACGCCAACACCTGCGCTGAGGGCCCGACCATGAAACGCCTGATCCTGCAGATGCAGATGTCCGTAGATGGAATCGTCGCGGCCGCCGACCGGACGCTGGACTGGACCCTCTGGGACTGGGGGCCTCGCTGTCCCTGGGACGAAGCGCTCAAACGCCACTTCAACGAAACACTGGCCAACGTCGACACCATCCTGCTGAGCGGCCCGATGGCCGATGGCTACATCAATCATTGGACTGGAATGGCCGCACAGCGCGCGGGCGATCCGGACTACGCATTCACGCAACGAATCGTCGCGGCGCAGAAGCGCGTGATCAGCCGGTCCCTGGCTGCGATCGATCATCCACGCGCCAGCATCGGCCGAGGCTCGCTTGTCGACGAGGTCACCGTGCTCAAGCAGCAGACTGGCGGTGACATCATTTGCTTCGGCGGTGCCTATTTTGCGGCGGGGCTGCTCGACGCCGATGTCGTCGACGAGCTGCAGCTCTATGTCAATCCCTATGCGGTTGCCGAGGGTGCTTCCATCTTCCGCCAGGCACGACCTCTGCAATGCATCGATGCCACGGCCTATCCTTGTGGCGTCGTGGTGCAGCGCTACTGTACTTTGCGGCGCTCGGATCGTTAAGGAGTCGACGATGTATGCCAAAGACGTCCCGAGCGGGGCCCTCTTTTACCACGGAACCAAGGCGGCGCTTGAAGTTGGTGATCTGATTGCGCCCGGCTTCGGAAGCAATTTCGCCGAGCGCAGCCTGAAGCACGTCTATTTCAGCGCTACTCTCGACGCGGCGACTTGGGGAGCCGAACTCGCCAACGGGGAGGGTCGCGGCCGCGTCTATATTGTCGAGGCGACTGGCCCGTTCGAGGACGACCCGAATCTCACCGACAAGAGGTTCCCCGGCAACGTGACCGCGTCCTACCGCTCAGTCCACCCATTGCGGATCACCGGTGAAATCAAAGACTGGGTCGGTCACTCGCTTGAACAACTCCAACACATGAAGGAGAGTCTCGCCCGCATGAGGAGGGAGGGCAGCGATACGATTGTTGAAGATTAACTTTCAGTAGTAGATCTGGGCCGCGGCCGCTCCATGCCGAACGAGACAGCTGCCGCGAATCTCGATCGTCAATTTCGGGTGGGCAGCGCCAACACAACGAAGGCCGCCCACATGTCTGGAGTGGCTTCGATGCGCCGCGGCGCTAACCGTGAAGGCGGCTTCAAGTTAGTATTTGCCGTACGTGACAACTTGTCCCTAATCCATCGGAACCACACGTTGGCAAGCGGCATGCAGACTAACTACAAGGCGACACCAGCGCCGCGCTTTTTGCGGTTACGGGATGCGCCCCCGTATCTCGGCATGGAGCGACGCGCATCGCGACGTTCGCAGTCCGCTGGATCTGTTATCGCGCTACGGGCTTTATTACTGCGACCATTTGTCCTAGCTGTCACATCGCAGCGCGCAGCCAACTCTGCTGCAGGAATGCCCCACGCGTGATTTTCCGACTTGTTTTTTTCATGCTCAACGCCTCAAGCGGAGCTAAACGAGTATCGGCCGAATTTTCCGCGAAACCCCCTCGTGCGGAATTCGCTCGGAAGTGAAAGCATCGCCTCACCGACGAGGTATGAATTGGCGGAGAGAGAGGGATTCGAACCCTCGAAGGGCTTTTGGCCCTTACACCCTTAGCAGGGGTGCGCCTTCGACCACTCGGCCATCTCTCCGGAGGGGCCGCAATGATAGGGGCCGGAGAGCGATCTGGCAAAACCGGCTGGAGATTGCCGGACGGATCAGGCGGGCAGGCTTTCGCGCGGCGCGGCGGGCTCGTCGGCGGTGCTGGAGCCATTGGGGCTCTGGCCGTTCTTGATGCGTTCGAAAATTTCTTCGCGGTGCACGGCAACGTGCTTCGGCGCGTTGATGCCGATGCGCACCTGGTTGCCCTTTACGCCGAGGACGGTGACTGTCACGTCCTCGCCGATCACCACCGATTCGCCAACTCGTCGCGTCAAAATGAGCATGTTAAGGGCCCTCCGCGGAGCCTCTTTTCTTGAACGTTGATGCTGTTCGGACCCCCGCACACGCGGACGAACAGCGATGCGGAACCTTAACACCTGCGTTTCGCAGGGTCACGTAGCCATCTCTCATAACGCGGAGGACAGTGGGGCCTGCGCGAGCCGCAAATCCGCGTGCAACGATTTGACACAACCTTCGAGCCGGTCTTCGGGCACGAGCACGGCGATCTTGATCTCGGAAGTGGAAATGAGCAGCGCTTTCACGCCCTGCCGGGCAAGGGATTCAAAGAGTTGCGTGGCGACTCCGGCGTGCGAGCGCATGCCGACGCCGACCACGGCGAGCTTCGCGACCTTGTCGTCGGTGGCCAGGCGTGCGCCGGGAAAATCGGCGACGACTCGTTGCGCGAGCCTTTGCGCTTCGAGGAAGTCATCGCGGTGCACGGTGAAAGACAAGTCCTTAAGGCCCTCTCTGCCCGTGGCCAGCACGATCATGTCCACTTCGATGTTTGCGTCGGAGACGGGCCGCAGCACGCGCGCCACGCAGTCGGGCGTGTCGGGCAGACCGGAGAGGGTCAGTTGCGCCTCGTCGCGATTGAAGGCAATGCCGGAAATCTGGGGTGCTTCCACCTGGGTTTCCTCCTTGCAGATGAGCGTGCCGGGGCCGGGCCGGAAGGACGACAGCACGCGCAGCGGCAGGTTGTATTTCGCCGCGAATTCGACTGATCGCAGATGCAGAACGCGCGAGCCCTGCCCGGCGAGCTCGAGCATTTCCTCGAAAGAAATGCGGTCGAGCCGGCGGGCATCGGCGACCATGCGCGGGTCGGTGGTGTACACGCCGTCGACGTCGGTGAGTATCTGGCATTCGTCGGCTTGCAGGGCGACGGCGAGCGCCACGGCGCTGGTGTCGGACCCACCGCGACCGATCGTGGTGATGTCGCCCTCGTCGTCGACACCCTGAAAACCGGCGACCACGGGCACGATGCCGGCATCGAGGGCCTGGCGCAGCCGGCGGGTCTCCACGTCGGTGATGCGGGCGCGGCGATGGGCGCTGGTGGTTCGCACGCGGATCTGGCTGCCGGTGAACGAGCGCGCGGGGATGCCGCGCACGCACAGCGCCATGGCGAGCAGCGCGATGGCCACCTGTTCGCCGGTGGCCAGCAGCACGTCCATTTCGCGCGGCTCGGGCTCGCGCGCGATGCCGGCGGCGAGGTCCACGAGTCGATCGGTGGCATCACCCATGGCGCTCACCACCACCGCGACCCGATCGCCCCGCTCGCGCAAGGCCGCCACCTTGCCGGCCACGCGCTGGATGAGCTCGACCGAGCCCACTGACGTGCCCCCGTATTTCTGGACGATCGTCCTCACGCACCCAGTTTGGCGCGGACAAACCCTTCGACGCTCGCCAACGCGGCACCCAGCGCCGCGGGATTGTTGCCACCCGCCTGTGCGAAGTCCGGGCGACCGCCGCCCTTGCCGCCGACCTGGCCGGCCACGTTGCCGACGAGCTCGCCCGCCTTCACCCTGGCGGTCTGATCGGCGGTGACGCCGGCGACCAGTGTGATCTTGTTAGCGGCATCCACCGATGCCAGAACGATGATGGCGCTCTTCAGCTTGTCCTTGAGCTGGTCGACGGCGTTGCGCAGGGCGCCGGCATCGGCGCCGTCGACTTGCGCGGCGACGAGCTTCACGCCCGCGATGTCGCGCGCGCCCGCCGAGAGGTCGGTGCCCTGCCCGCTCGCGAGCTTGTCCTTGAGCTGGCGATTCTCTTTCTCGAGCTGGCGGATGCGTTCGAGCGCGTCGGCCACCTTGGCCTTCACGTCGTCGCGGGTGCCGCGCAGCATGCCGGACACGTCCTTGACGAGCTGGTCGGTGGCGGAGACGTAATCGTACGCGCCCTGCGCGGTGACGGCTTCGATGCGGCGCACGCCGGCCTGCACGCCGCCCTCGCTCACGATCTTGAACAGGCCGATGTCACCCATGCGGCTCACGTGCGTGCCGCCGCAGAGCTCCATCGAGAAATCGCCGAAGCGCAGCACGCGCACGTCCTTCTCGTATTTTTCGCCGAAGAGACCGATGGCCCCCGCGGCAATGGCCGCGTCGTAGGCGAGCTCGCGGGTCTCGGCGGCTTCGTTGGCGCGGATCTGCTCGTTGACCAGCGCCTCGATGCGACGCAGCTCGTCGGCGGTCACCGGTGCGTTGTGCGAGAAGTCGAAGCGCAGGCGATCGGGCGCGACCAGCGAGCCCTTCTGCTGCACGTGAGTGCCCAGCACCTTGCGCAGCGCGGCGTGCAGCAGGTGCGTGGCCGAGTGATTGGCGCGAATGGCATTGCGGCGCGGCACGTCGACCTGCGCGGCGAGCTTGTCGCCCACCTTGATGAGGCCGCTCGTGATCTTGCCGAGATGCGAGAACGCGGCGCCGCGCTTTTGTGTGTCGCCGACGGCGAACTTCGCGCCGGCATTGCCGAGCTCACCGGTGTCGCCGACCTGTCCGCCGGACTCGGCGTAGAACGGCGTGCGGTCGAGGATCACCTCGCCTTCCTCGCCGGCCTGGAGCACGTCGACGGTGGCGCCGCCCTTGAGCAACGCCACGACCTGGCCGACGTCGCTCACGGCCTCGTAGCCGAGGAATTGCGTCTTGCCGTCGATCTTGACGCCGGCGCTCATGTCCATGCCGAACTTGCTCGCGGCCTGCGACATGTCGCGCTGGCGCTGCATGGCCTTCTCATAGCCCGCCATGTCCACGCGCAGGCCGCGCTCGCGCGCGATGTCGGCGGTGAGGTCGGTGGGGAAACCGTAGGTGTCGTGCAGCTTGAAGACGGTCTCGCCGTCGATGGTCTGCGGCTCGTTGCCTCGCGTCGGACCCAGCCGCGCGATGGCCGCGTCGAGAATCTCCATGCCCGTCTCGAGCGTGCGCTCGAACTGCTCGCCTTCCTTGAGCAGCACTTCGCGCACGCGCGCCTGGCTTCCGACGAGCTCGGGGAAGGCCTGGCCCATGACCTTGACCAGCGTGGGCACGAGCTCGTTGAAGAACGTCGGGCTCTTGCCAAACTTGTGCCCGTGGCGCATGGCGCGGCGCGCGATACGGCGCAGCACGTAGCCGCGGCCTTCGTTCGACGGCACCACGCCGTCGACCACGAGAAAGCTGCAGGCGCGGATGTGGTCGGCGATGACGCGCAGCGACGGGTTCGTGAGGTCGGTGGTGCCTAACAACTTCGCCGCGTCATTGATGAGGTCGACAAAGATGTCGATGTCGTAGTTGTTGGTCACGCCCTGCATCACGGCGGTGACGCGCTCGAGGCCGGCGCCGGTGTCGACCGACGGCTTGGGCAGCGGCGTGAGCTTGCCGTCGGCGGCGCGGTCGAACTGCATGAACACGAGATTCCAGATCTCGATCCAGCGGTCGCCGTCGTCGTCGGGCGAACCCGGCGGGCCTCCCGGGATGTGCGCGCCGTGGTCGTAGAAGATCTCGGTGCAGGGCCCGCAGGGGCCCGTGTCGCCCATCTGCCAGAAATTGTCGGAGCCGCCGCCGGGCTTGTCGCCGATGCGCACGATTTTCTCGGCGGGCAGGCCGATCATCTTGTGCCAGAGGTCGAAGGCTTCGTCGTCGGTCTGGTAGACCGTGACCATGAGCCGCGCGGGATCGATCTTCAGCGTGCCCGTGACGAAGTCCCAGGCGAAGCGGATGGCGTCCTTCTTGAAGTAATCGCCGAAGGAGAAGTTGCCCAGCATCTCGAAGAAGGTGTGGTGGCGCGCCGTGTAGCCCACGTTCTCGAGGTCGTTGTGCTTGCCGCCGGCGCGCACGCAGCGCTGGCTCGAGGCGGCACGCACGTAGTCGCGCTTGTCGCGGCCGAGGAAGCAGTCCTTGAACTGCACCATGCCGGCATTGGTGAACAGCAGCGTCGGGTCATTGCCCGGCACCAGGCTGGAGGACGGGACGACGGTATGGCCACGTTCCTTGAAGAAATCGAGAAAGGCGCTGCGCACTTGCGCCGCGCTCATGAATGGCGGTTTGTTCGGCATCGGGGGGTTTGTTACGGCTGATCCAGTGTGCTGCCGGCGTCGGGCCCGGAATCCAGCTCCGGGTCCCCCTCCAGCGCAGCGCGGATATGATCCGTTGAAAAGCCCCGGTATTGCAAAAATCTGGCCTGCCGCGCCCGTTCTTTCCAATCGCCCGGAAGTTCGGGCCCGAACTTTCGCGACCGGGCTTGGCGGGCCAGCGCGACGAAGTCCGGCGCCTCCTCGCCGCCCCGCACCGCTTCTTCGATGGCCTGGTCGTCGAGCCCCGAGCGGCGCAGCTCGTTGCGGATGCGGGCGGGGCCCTGGCCGCGGCGCGCACGGTAGGCGACCACGTTCGCGCCATAGCGCCGGTCGTCGAGCAGCTTGTTCTCGCCCAGCTCGGCGAGCACTTGCTGGATGGCCCCACGGGTATAGCCCTTCTGGGCGAGCTTGCGCTCGAGCTCGACGGTGCCGAAATCCCGGCGGGCGAGCAGCGCGACCGCGGCAGCGTGCGCCGCTCGGGGGTCCGCGGCCTGGTCGGCGTCGAGCGCTTTCCTACTGCCCGGCCGACGCATGTGCCTGGTTGCCTGCCGCCGCCAGGGCGGTCGCCGGATAGATCTGCTCACCGCCGCGGAAGGCGCAACGCACCTGGGTGAGGTTCCGCACGTCGTCGGCGGGATCGGCTGCGAGCACGACCAGATCGGCCTGATAACCGGCGGCGACGCGGCCGCGCTGCTTCTCTTCTTTCCAGCGCGCGGCGGGCGCCGTGGTCAACGAGGCCAGGATTTCCAGAGGCGTGAGGCCCGCCTGCGACATCAACTCATACTCGTCGCCGGGATCGTATTCGTGCATGTATCCCACGTCGGTGCCGAACAGGATCTGGCCACCCGCAGCCTTGAACGCGCGCAACTGATCCAACGTGGCGCCCACGAGCTTGTCCACGATCTGCTTCGGCACGTTCTGCTTGGCGAGTTCGTATCGCCAGAGCTTGAACGTGGGAACCACCGCCAGATTCTTCGCGACCATTTCCCGGGTGAGCGCGGCGTCCCAGGGCGCCGGCTCGCCCAAGGCGGTATGGACGATGATGTCCACGCCCGCCTGCAGCGCTGCGCGCACCCCCGCATTGCTGGTCGGATGCGCCAGCACCAACTTGCCGCGTGCGTGGGTTGCCTCGGCGGCGGCGCGCGCCACCTCGGGCGCCATGAAACGGGCATTGGAGCCATCGGACGAGGTGTGCAGAAACAGCTTGGTACCATCCGCGCCGGCGTCGATGTTCGCCCGCACCGCCCCGCGTGCCCCGGCGGCGTCGCGCGGCTGATGCATGCGCGCCAGCAGCTCGGGCGGCAGATCGCGGATGTAGACCGGGATGCCGTCCACCGGGTAGAGCGGAAGCCCTGCCGTCAGGATGCGTGGTCCTTTGATTTCGCCCTTCTGGATGCGCTCGCGCAGCGCCAGCGTGTTCGACTGGTCCGAGCCCGTATCGAAAACCGTCGTGAACCCATAGCGCGTGAGCATGGCCTCGAGTTGCCGGCCCAGACTGTCGGCGCTGGCGCGCTGCGCGTCGTGCCACACGTCTTCCGTGAAATGAACGTGGCTGTTCTGAAACCCCGCGACCACGATGCCGCGGCAATCGGAGGTGCGAGTGCCTTCGGGAATGGCGATGCGGCTGTGTTGGTCGGCTACCGCGGCGATGCGACCGTCGCGAACCAGGACCGTGCCCTGCTCGAGAGGCGGCACATCGGGCGCCGTGTAGATCCTGTCAGCGGAAATGAGCAGCGGCTCGGCAGCCGCGCAGTCGTATGCAACCGAGCTCAGCAGGCAGGCGGCGGCGAAAACAGTCGAGCGCATGGTGGACCTCGATGGACGGGTGGCGGTTTTTGACGCGCCACCCGCCCGCCGGGTTGCATTCGATCAGTCGTTGCCGCCGACGCTCTTGAGCTCGGGGCGCTGCGACTTCGCGGGCAGCAGGCGCGCGCGGATCTGATCCTCGATTTCCTTGGCCAGCTCCGGCCTGCCCTTGAGGAACTCGCGGGCATTGTCCTTGCCCTGGCCGATGCGCTCGCCCTTGTAGCTGTACCAGGCGCCGGACTTCTCGATGATGCCCTGGGCCGAACCCATGTCGATGATCTCGCCTTCGCGCGAGATGCCCTGGCCGTACATGATCTCGAACTCGGCTTCACGGAACGGCGGCGACACCTTGTTCTTCACCACCTTCACGCGGGTCTGGTTGCCGACCACTTCTTCGCCACTCTTGATGGCGCCGATGCGGCGGATGTCGAGACGCACCGAGCTGTAGAACTTGAGCGCATTGCCGCCCGTGGTGGTCTCCGGATTGCCGAACATGACGCCGATCTTCATGCGGATCTGATTGATGAAGATGACGATGGTGTTCGAGCGCTTGATGTTGCCCGTGAGCTTGCGCAACGCCTGCGACATGAGGCGCGCATGCAGGCCGACCTGCAGCTCGCCCATTTCGCCTTCGATTTCCGCCTTCGGGGTGAGCGCCGCCACCGAGTCGACGATGACCAGATCGACCGCGCCGGAGCGCACCAGCATGTCGGTGATTTCGAGGGCCTGCTCGCCGGTATCCGGCTGCGAGACCAGCAGATCGTTGACGTTGACGCCGAGCTTCTCGGCATAGGAAGGATCGAGCGCGTGCTCCGCGTCGACGAAGGCCGCCGTACCGCCGAGCTTCTGCACTTCCGCGACGACCTGCAGCGTCAGCGTGGTCTTGCCGGAGGACTCCGGACCATAGATCTCGACGACGCGACCGCGCGGCAGGCCGCCGATGCCCAGCGCGACGTCGAGGCCGAGCGAGCCGGTGGACACGGCTTCGACGTCATACGATGCCTGGGCATCGCCCAGACGCATGACCGAACCCTTGCCGAATTGCTTTTCGATCTGACCCAGCGCGGCGACCAGCGCCTTCTTGCGGTTGTCATCCATCGCGAAATCCCCTTTGCGAATGCGAGCGATATGGTGAAAGAAAAGCTAGCACAGGCCCCTGTATAAATACACAGGAATTTCGACTCGAAGAACTGAATAACTCAGCACTCATTCCCCCGCGTACAGGGGCCACTCGTCGACGACACTGTAAATCGAGCCGTGTTCCCCGTGACGACTCTGCATCAGCGCGAACCGATCGCAATGAACGACGAATCCCGGCGAGATCGGCTGCGGCCAGGAAAATTTTTGTGCGCTCGCGGCAGAAATCTTGCGAGCGAGCGTGAGGTGCGCGCGAAGCGCTTTCCCATCGGGCGCAAAGCCCGCTGCGATGGAAGCCTCGCGCAACGCGCACGAGAGCGCGGCGGCCTCGGGTGACTCGCGCGACGCACCGGCCACGAGAACACGCGCCGCGTCCCAGAACTCGAAAGTGTCGAAGACCAGCTCGATCGGCGCGCCGCGCACTGATCGCGCCGCGGCGCGCAGCGCATCGAGCCGCTCGGACGCCACGGCGCCGATGAAACACAGGGTCGCATGCAGATTGCCCGCCGGTATCGGCTGCGCGTCGAGTGCCGCCAGCACCGGCGCCGCCGTGGCGAGAACCTGCGCTCCCAGATCGGGCGACGGCCGCAGCGCGAAGAACAGCCGCAGCATCAACCCACCGGCGGCAATGCCTTCAGGAGGCCCAGCGCGTACTGCACCGCCTGGCGGCGCACGGCGTCGCGATCGCCGTCGAACTGGATGAGATGGCCCTGACACTCGAGCCGGTCTTCGATCTTGCCCGCCAACGCGAACCAGACCGTCCCCACCGGCTTGCCGGGCACGGCGCCTCCCGGCCCCGCGATGCCGCTCACGGCGACGGACACGTTCGCACCCGTGCGCGCAATCGCGCCCTCTGCCATCGCCCGCACCACTTCGTCGCTCACCGCGCCTTTGGCTTCGATGAGTTTCTCCGGCACACCCAGGTCGCGGCTCTTGGCGGCATTCGAATAGCAGACGAAACCGCAGTCGAACCACTCGGAGCTGCCGGCGATGTCCGTGCAAAGCTTGGCAATCCAGCCGCCGGTGCAGGATTCGGCGGTCACCAGCCGCCGTCCGCGCACGCGCAAGCGCGCGCCCACCTCGCTCGCCAGGGCCGCCAATGCCGTGTCCGTCGGGATCGTCACGCGGTCATCCTTCATGCAAAGCATTCTCGCACGACGCTTGCGACCGTATCATCGGCCGCCATGAACACGCGCCTGTCCGAGCACACGCCCATGATGCAGCAGTACCTGCGCATCAAGGCCGAACATCCGCACTCGCTGGTGTTCTATCGCATGGGCGATTTCTACGAGCTCTTCTACGACGACGCGCGGCGCGCGGCCAGGCTGATCGACATCACCCTGACCTCGCGCGGCCAGTCGGCCGGTGAGCCGATTCCCATGGCGGGCGTGCCGCATCACAGCGTGGACAACTATCTCGCGCGCCTGGTGCGCAAGGGCGAGTCGGTGGCCATCTGCGAGCAGATGGGCGACCCGGCGAAATCCAAGGGCCCGGTCGAGCGCCAGGTGGTGCGGGTGGTCACCCCGGGCACGGTCACCGACGACGCCCTGCTCGAGCAACGTCGCGAAACGCTGGTTGCCGCCATGACGCGGCGCTCGGGCCGGGAGGGCGTGAGCTTCGGCATCGCCTGGCTGGACCTGGCCGCGGGCCGTTTCAGCGTCATGGAAGTAGATAGTCCCGCGGCGCTGGAAGCCGAGCTCGAACGCCTGAAGCCGGCCGAACTGCTGGTGCCGGAAGATCAATCGCGCGAGCTGAGCGCGATGCCGGGCGCCCTGGCGGCGGGCACGCAGCGCGTGCGCCCGCCCTGGCATTTCGAGCTGGCCAGCGCGTCGCGGCTGCTGACCGATCAGCTCGGCACGCTGGATCTGCGCGGCTTCGGCGCCGACGACTTGCCACTGGCGATCTGCGCGGCGGGCGCCCTGCTGCAATACGTGCGCGAGACGCAGAAGACGGCGCTGCCGCACGTCACCTCGCTGTGCGTGGAAGAGCGCGGCGACGCCCTGCAGCTCGATGCCGCGACGCGGCGCAATCTGGAAATCGACGCGTCGCTGTCGGGCCAGGACTCCGCGACCCTGTTCGCGTTGCTGGACGCCACCGTCACGCCCATGGGCTCGCGCAACCTGCGCCGCTGGCTCAACCGGCCCCTGACCAATCAGCAGGAGCTGCGCCGGCGCGACCAGGCGATCGCGTTGCTCTTGGACGCGCGCCGCTTCGAGAGCCTGCGCGAGCCGCTGCGCGCGGTCGGCGACGTGGAACGGATTCTGTCCCGCGTGGCCCTGCGCAGCGCGCGGCCGCGCGATCTCACCGCACTGCGCGCCTCGCTCGGCGTGTTGCCGGCGGTGCGCGCCTCGCTGGCGCGCATCGAGGCGCCTCTGGTCGCCGAGCTGGCGAAGTCCATCGGCGAACATGCCGACGTCGTCCAACTACTGCAGGAAGCCATCGCCGAGGAGCCGTCGGTGATGGTGCGCGATGGCGACGTGATCGCCCCGGGCTACGACGCGGAACTCGACGAACTGCGCCGTATATCGACGCATACCGACGAGTTCCTGCTGGAACTCGAGAAGCGCGAGCGTGAACGCTCGGGCATACCCTCGCTGCGACTGTCGTACAACCGGGTCTCGGGATTCTTCATCGAGGTGAACCGCTCGCAGGCCGAGGGCGTGCCGAAGGAGTACATCCGCCGGCAGACGGTGAAGAACGCCGAGCGATTCATCACGCCGGAGCTCAAGAGCTTCGAGGACAAGGTACTGGGCGCGCGCGAGAAGGCGCTGGCGCGCGAGCGCGAGCTGTACGACGGCGTGCTGACCCGGCTCATTGACCGCCTCGGCGCGCTGCAGGCGACCGCGGGGGCGCTCGCCACCGTGGACACGCTGTGCGCGCTGGCCGAGCGCGCCGCGGCGCTGCACTGGGTGGAGCCGAAGCTGGTGGCGGAGACCTGCATCGAGATCCGTGGCGGCCGCCACCCGGTGGTGGAACATTTCATCGACGGCGCCTTCGTCCCCAACGACTTGGTGCTGGATGCCTCGCGGCGCATGCTCATCATCACGGGCCCGAACATGGGCGGCAAGTCCACCTACATGCGCCAGGGCGCGCTGATTGCGCTGCTCGCGCACACCGGCAGCTTCGTGCCCGCGGACTCCTGCACGCTCGGCCCGCTGGATCGCATCTTCACCCGCATCGGCGCGGGCGACGACCTGGCGGGCGGCCGCTCCACCTTCATGGTGGAGATGACCGAGGCCGCGAACATCCTCAACAACGCCACGGACAAGAGCCTGATTCTCATGGACGAGATCGGCCGCGGCACCAGCACCTACGACGGCCTGTCGCTGGCCTGGGCGGTGGCGCGGCACATCGCGCGCGTGAACCGCTCGTTCACCTTGTTCGCGACTCACTACTTCGAACTCACCAACCTGGCGCAGGAGATCGAGGGCATCGCCAACGTGCATCTGGACGCCACCGAGCATCGCGACGGCATCGTATTCCTGCACGCGGTGAAAGAAGGCCCCGCGAGCCGCAGCTACGGCCTCGCGGTGGCGCAGCTCGCCGGCGTGCCGCGCGAGACCATCGCCGCCGCGCGCGAATACCTTGCGGCGCTGGAGAAGGACGCCGTGGGTGGCCCGGGCGCGGCCGTCTCGTCCGCGGGCCGCGCACGGGGCCGAAACCCGGCGACGCCGCAGGCCCAACTACCGCTCGAACCACCGCCGCCACCGCCGCCGGATCCGCGGCTGCTCGAGCTCGAGGCAGCCGTGCGCGCCGTGGACGCGGACGACCTCACGCCGCGCGCGGCGCTCGAGCTCGTGTACAGGCTGCGCGCACTGCTCGGCTGAAGATAACTAACCACCGGGCGTCAGAACCGGCCCGGTCGTGACACAATCCCTGGAAGCCCGTCGATCGCGACCGCGGCTTTACAGGGAGACAAACATGATTCGCACGCTCGTGCGCCGCTATCTGATCGGCGCGCTGGGGCTGGCTGCTGCCAGCCTGGTTCAGGCGCAGACCCTCGAGATCTGGGCGGGCGGTGCCACCACACGCGACGCGCCCGCCGACCAGGTGCCGGTGGCCCCGCTCGCCGTCGCCATCGGGCCCGATGGCAAAGTGCATGTGCTGGACGGCGCGCGCAACCGGCTCATCAGGCTGGATCCGACGACGGGCACGGCCACGGCGCTGCCCGGCCTGGACGCGCCTTCGCCCTGGAAACCGCCGCCGCCCGAGTTCAACGTCTGGGACGGCCGCGGCGTCGCGGTGAATGCCGACAACGAGCTGGTCGTCTCCACGAGCTCCGGCCTTTACCAGGCCGACCTCGTCAACGGCGAGCTGATCGACATCACCGAATGGGCCGGTCCGTACGGCGCCGATGCGCACATGGCCTTCGACGCCAATGGACGGCTGTATTTCCCGAAGACGGGCACCAGCGGCATCTGGTTCCGCGAGCCCTGGGGCGAGATCCGCGTACTCGCCGGCGAGTATGGACCCGGATTCAGCGGTGACGGTGGCCCGGCGCAGTGGGCCACCCTCGACCAACCGCATGGCGTCGCCGTCGATTCGGCCGGCAATGTCTACATCGCCGACACCAACAATCACCGGGTGCGTCGCGTGTCCATCGACACCGGCATCATCGACACGGTGGCCGGCACGGGCAGCCCGTACTTCAACGGCGATGGCCTGCTCGCGACGGCTTCGAACATCGGCTCACCCCAAGCCGTGGCCCTCGATGCCGCCGGCAATCTCTACATCCAGGATTCGGACAACGCGCGCATCCGTCGCGTGGACGCGCAGACCGGGATCATGACGACGGTCGCGGGAAACGGCGAGATCGGGACGTCCGGCGACGGCGGCCCGGCCACGAACGCGGCCATCGCGCTCATCTGGGGCAACATCGCCGTCGATGCGGCCGGCAATCTCTACCTGGCCGAGATGGGTGGCAACCGTCTGCGGCGGGTGGATGTCGCCACCGGCGTCATCGAGACCGTGCTGGGCAATGGCACCATGACTTTCTGCGCGGAGATGTCCACGCGCCGCAGCGCCTGCCTGGGGCTGCCCGGCGGCCTGGCGCTGGACGAGAACGACGATCTGCTGATCGCGGATACCGGCAATCAGCGGTTGCGCAAGGTCCTGCAGTCATCCGAGGACTTCTACACCATCGCCGGCAAGGGCTACGTGTGGCCCGACTCCGGCGACGGCGGCCCGGCGAGCGACGCCGGGTTCCCGGACCTGCGCAAGCTCTCGCTGGATGGCGCGGGCAATCTCTACATTGCCGGCGGCACCGGTAACCGCGTGCGTCGCATCGACAAGGCCACCGGAATCATCAGCACGGTTGCGGGAACCGGCGACCAGGGCTTCAGTGGCGACGGTGGGCCCGCGACCGAGGCTCGCTTCAGCTGGATCAATCACGCGGTGGTGGGGCCGGACGGCGATCTGTACCTCTCGGATGCGAACAATCACCGCGTGCGACGCGTGTCCGCCTCCACGGGCATCGTGAGCACGATCGCCGGCAACGGTCTGACTACCGGCCCGCTGGGAGATGGCGGTGCCGCGACCTCGGCTTCGCTCGCACAGCCGGACACGCTGCGCTTCGACAGCCAGGGAAATCTGCTGATCGGCGACGCCGGCCACGCGCGCATCCGGCGCGTGGACCGGGCCACCGGCATCATCACCACTCTGGCGGGCAACGGTTCCTGGACCAGCAGTGGGAATGGCGGGCCGGCCACGGCCGCCGCGCTCGGCCGGGGCGCGGCGAATTTCGCGCTCGATGCCGGCGGCAACCTCTATCTAGCCGGGTCCGGGGCCCTGCGTCGCATCGACGCGGACACCGGCATCATCGACAGCGTCACGCCGCCCTGGGGCCTGAATACGCCGGAAGGCAAAGGCATTCAGAGTCCCGAGGCCATGGAGTTCGACTCCACCGGCAGGTTGTACATAGCGGATTCCGACGAAAACCTGGTCTTTCGCGTGAGCGATCTGCCCGTCGAGCAGCCGGACTCCACGCCGCCGTTGATCGCGGCGTCGGTAACCGGGGCGGCTGGCGACAACGGCTGGTACGTGGGTGATGTGCAGGTGAGCTGGTCGGTCACGGATGCGGAATCCGCTATCGGCGCGACCACGGGCTGCGAGACCCGCACGGTGGTCAGCGACACCGGCGGCGTCAGCTTCACTTGCTCGGCCACCTCCGACGGGGGCACCGCGACGAGTTCGGTGGTCATCAAGCGCGACGCCACACCGCCGGCATTGCAGTTCGGCGCGAAGACGCCGGCGGCGGATGCCTCCGGCTGGAATTCCGGCGACGTCAGCATTGCGTTCACGGTGAGCGATGCGCTCTCGGGCATTGCGCAGGCCGATGCCAGCCCCGTCGTGATCGGCGGCGAAGGCACGGGTCTCGTCGAGTACGTGCACCTGCGCGATCAGGCCGGCAATTCGCTCGTGGTGCCGACGGCGCCGGTGAACATCGACCGCACCGCGCCGCTGATCCAGCCCGTCGTGAGCGGACCCCTCGGCACGAACGCCTGGTACGTGGGCGATGTGCAGCTCACCTGGAGCATCGACGAACTGCCGGCGAGCATCCGCGGCAGCTCGGGTTGCGAGCCGGCGAGCGTCACCAGCGATACGGCCGGCGTGACCTTCACCTGCACCGTGACGTCGGCGGGCGGCGTCGCCAGCCAGAGCGTGACGGTGAAGCGCGATGCGACGGCCCCCGAGCTCAACTTCGGCACGCCCTCGCCCGTGCCGAATTCCTATGGCTGGAACAAGACGAGCGTGAGCGTGCCCTTCACGAGCAGCGATGCACTCTCGGGCGTGGCCAACACCAGCAGCACGAGCCCGCTGGTGATCGCCAGCGAAGGTGCCGGAGTCACGGGCACGGTGACCGTCACGGACGCGGCGGGCAATTCCGCCGAGTTCACGACCGTGGCGCGCAACATCGACAAGACCGCGCCGATCGTCGAGGTCACCAGTCCTGCGCAAGGTGCAACCTATGGGTTCTATCAGAACGTGCCCGCGGAGTTCGCCTGCGTCGACGTCTCGCTGAATACCTGCAAAGGCACGGTGGCGGACGGCTCGCCGGTCAATACCCGCGTGGCGGGCGCGCGCACGTTCACGGTCACCGGCAAGGATCGCGTGGGCTTCACCACCTCGGTGACGCGCAACTTCACGGTCGCATCCGCTTTCAACTTCGAGGGCTTCCTCGCGCCCGCGAGCGCACCGCCGACGCTCAACCTGGTGGCGCGCGGCAGCTTGGTGCCCGTGCGCTGGCAGTTGCCGGACGGGAATGGCGGCTTCGTCAGCAACCCGGCCTCCTTCGCCTCGGCCTCGGTGGGTTGGCTCAGCTGCGGCAATGCGCCCGCCGTGCCGCTCACGGATACGGCGTCGGGCGCGGCCGGCATTTCCTTCGATGCCGCGACCCACTCGTTCACGTACAACTGGCAGACGGGTTCGAGCTGGACAGGCTGCCGCAAGCTGACCATCAAGCTGCGCGACAAGTCGCTGCACGAGCTGCGCTTCAGATTCCAATGAGTTGGGGATCCGTTCGCGGCAGCGAGGCCGCGGATTCGTCTGACAGGAGGGCTCTCCGACGCCGATAGGACGTCGGGGGGCCCACTTGAGATTCTCGCGGCCGGAATAGCCGAGAGAAATCGATGATCAGCGCCAGACGCATGCTCTTCAATGCCGCCACCTTCATTCCTGGAGTGGCGAGACTCCCCCCGGTGAAAAAGGTGTTCCAGCGTCGCTCGATCGGCACGCATGGCACCAACGAGGCTCGCTACTGCTATTCGGTGTGGCTGCGGCATCTGAGCAGCGCTGCGGCGGCTGGGCTGGACACGGATCCGAAGTCGATCGCCGAGCTCGGCCCCGGCGACTCCATCGGCATCGGCATCGCCGCGGTGCTCACCGGGGCGGAGCGCTACTACGCCTTCGACGTGGTGGCGCATGCGAACACCCCGCGCAATCTGGCGATCTTCGATGAACTGGTCGAGCTGTTCCGCGCGCGCGCCGCGATCCCGGATGGCTCCGAGTACCCGCGTGTCGGACCGACGCTGCCTGACTACCGCTTCCCCGATCAGCTGCTGAGCGCCGAGCGCATGCGGGCCGCGCTCGAGCCGCGGCGCCTGGCGCGCATCCGCTCATCCATCGAGCAGACGGAGTCGGCCGACTCGATGATGCAGTACCGCGCGCCGTGGAGCACGCAGGGCGCGGTCGCGCGCAACACGCTCGATCTCGTGTTCTCGCAGGCGGTGCTCGAACACGTCGATGGTCTGCCCGAGGTGTACCGCGCCATCTACGCCTGGCTCAAGCCGGGCGGCTACATGTCGCACCAGATCGATTTCAAGTGTCACGCGTCGGCGCGCGAGTGGAACGGCCACTGGACCTACTCCGACCTCATGTGGAACGTGGTGCGCGGCAAGGACATCTGGCTCATCAACCGCCAGCCCTACTCGGTGCATCTCAAGCTGATGAAATCGAGCGGCTTCCGGGTGGTGAACGAACAGATCGTGACCACCGCCTCGCGCATCACCCGCGCGCAGCTCGCACCGAAGTTCCGGCTGATTCCCGACAGCGACCTGTCGACGTCCGAGGCCTACGTCCTCGCCGTGAAGCCGGTCTGAAATTGGGGACATGCCTGATTTTCGTTGTCACAATTCATCGCTAAGCAGGCGTTCCGGGCAAATTCTCGAGCTCCCGATGCGCGCACGTCGCGGCCTACGATGCGCGCATGCCACGGACCTCACGTGCCACCGTCGCCGGCCACTGTTATCACGCTCTCAACCGCGGCAACAACCGCGCGCAGCGGTTTCACGATACGGCGGACTATCGCGAGTTCCTCTGGCTGATGGCGGAGGCGAGCGATCGCATTCCACTTCCATTGCTCGGTGCATGCCTGATGCCCAACCACGTCCACCTGGTGGTGCAGCCCGCGCACGACGATGCGCTGGCCCGGTGGATGCACTGGTTGTTTGCGAACTACTCGCGTCGCTTTCACCAGCGATACGGAACCACGGGACGCGTCTGGGAAAATCGCTACCGGGCGTTCGCCATCCAGGGCGATGCGCATCTGCTGACGGTGCTGCGCTACGTGGAACGCAACGCACTGCGCGCCAATCTCACCGATCGCGCAGAGAATTGGCAGTGGGGCAGCCTCAGCTGGCGCAACAGCCGCAGCCCGCCGGTTGCGCTGGTGACGTCACCCATTGCGCTACCAGCCGACTGGGTGAATGTGGTCAATGAGCCCCATACCGAGGAAGAACTCGCGGCGATCAGGAACAGCGTGAACCGGCAGTGTCCGTATGGCGCGGCCGACTGGACCCGCCGTACCGCGGAAGAACTGGGGCTCGCTCCTTCGCTGGCGCGGCGTGGCAGGCCCAGGCGTCAAATGTGACAGCCAGAATCAGGCATGTCCCCAATTATTTACGAATCAAAGCGGCCCGTCGCGAGGAAGGTACTCACCTGATGCGCGACTCGCGCGCTCGCCAGCATGCCCATGTGGCTCACGGGCAGCGCCAGGTGCGCTTTGGCTCCGGGGAGTCTGGTTTCGCTCACCCCCACGGTGCCATCGAAAGCTTCATCGAACTTCGTGAACAACCGACCCAGGCCGACAGCCGTGGTGCCCGCGATGATGCCCAGCTCGTTCTGGCAGGCCCAGCTGCGCGGCTCGCAGTCGCGCACCAGCTCGGCATCGACCAGGGGGCCGATCATGCGGCGCATGAGCGCGTGCTTCGCGACGGTACGCGCCGAGCGGCTGCCGATGAGGGGCGAGCCCAGGATCACGACGCGCCCCGGCCTGGGGCAGGGATACTTCTGGAAGTAGCGGCACAGCAGTACGCCACCGAAGCTGTGGCCAATGAAATGCACGTGTTCGGCGTCGATGCGCTCCACGTAGCGCGCCAGCTGGCCCACCGCCTGCTCCATGGAGCCACGCACGGTGGGATAGCTGAATCGGTACGTGTCGCAGCCATGCGCTCGCGCAACGCGGCGCCGAAGCAGCGTCAGCTCCGCGCCGTTAAGCCAGAGGCCGTGGACGAAGATCGCCGCGGTGGGGGATTGGGGGGAATTGGGGACATGCTTCATTTCGCTTGTCACAATCGACTGCGAATTTCGACGCTCAAAGGGCGCACGCGATTGTGACAAGCGAAATGAAGCATGTCCCCAATTTCCCCCCAATGCCCTCTCACGTCGCCGGCACACGCACCCGAATATGCAACTCGCGCAACTGCCGCTCCGACACCTCCGTCGGCGCGTCGGTGAGCGGGCACGCGGCGGTTTGCGTCTTGGGAAACGCAATGACGTCGCGGATGCTCTCGGTCCCCGTCATGTGCATGACGATGCGATCGAGCCCGAAGGCGATGCCACCATGCGGCGGCGCGCCGAACTTGAGCGCATCGAGCAGGAAGCCGAACTTGAGCTGCGCCTCTTCCGCGCCGATGCCCAGCAGCTCGAACACCGCTGACTGCATTTCCTGCCGATAGATACGCACCGAGCCGCCGGCGATTTCGGTGCCATTGAGCACAAGGTCGTACGCCTTGGCCAAGGCCTTGTCCGGGGCCGCCTTGAGCGCCGCCACGTCATCGCTCACCGGCGAGGTGAACGGATGATGCATGGCCACCCAGCGCTTCTCGTCCGGATCCCAGTCGAACATGGGGAAGTCCACCACCCACAGCGGCTTCCATCCCTCCGTGGCGAGCTTCAGATCCGTGCCCACCTTGAGGCGCAGCGCGCCGATGGCGTCGTTGACCACCTTGGCCGAGTCCGCGCCGAAGAAGATCAGGTCGTTGTCCTCGGCGCCGGTACGCTCGAGAATTCCCCGCACCGCATCGTCGGAAAGGAACTTCACGATGGGCGATTGCAGCCCTTCCTTGCCCTTCGCCTTCTCGTTCACCTTGATGTACGCGAGGCCCTTCGCGCCGTACCGCGCGACGTACGCCGTGTAGTCGTCGATCTGCGAGCGTGGCAGCGCGCCGCCACCCGGCACGCGCAGCGCGGCGACCCGCCCCTTCGGATCCTTGGCCGGCGCGGCGAACACCTTGAAATCGCAGCCGGCGACCAGATCGCCCACGTCCACGAGCTCGAGCGGGTTGCGCAGATCCGGCTTGTCGGAGCCGTAGCGGCGCATCGCTTCCGCGAAGCTCATGCGCGGGAAGGGGTCCGCGAGTTCCACCCCGATGCCGTCCTTGAAGAAGTGGCGCGTCAGCTTTTCCATCATGGTCATGATCTCGTCCTGCGAGAGGAACGAGGTCTCGATGTCGAGCTGCGTGAACTCGGGCTGGCGCTCGGCGCGCAGGTCTTCATCGCGGAAACACTTGACGATCTGGTAGTAGCGGTCGAAGCCCGCGACCATCAGCAATTGCTTGAAGATCTGCGGCGACTGCGGCAACGCGAAGAACTTGCCGGCATGCGTGCGCGACGGCACGAGATAGTCGCGCGCACCCTCTGGCGTAGCCTTGGTGAGCACCGGCGTCTCGATGTCCACGAAACCCGCGTCGTCGAGGTAACGGCGCATGGCGCGCGTGATCTGGTGGCGCAGGCGCAGGCGCCGCGCCATTTCCTCGCGACGCAGGTCGATGTAGCGATACTTGAGGCGGATTTCCTCGCTCACGTGCTCGTCGAGCTGGAACGGCAGCGGCTCGGAGCGGTTGAGAGTGACCAGCTCGCGCGCCAGCAGCTCCACCTTGCCCGAGGCGAGGTTGGCATTGGCCGTGCCGGCGGGCCGCTCGCGCACCAGGCCGCGCACCTTCACCACGAATTCGTTGCGCAGTTTCTCCGCCTCTGAGAACTGCGCCTGGTCATCCGGGTCGAAGACGATCTGCAGGAGGCCTTCCCGGTCGCGCAGGTCCACGAAAATGACCCCGCCATGATCGCGGCGTCGATGGACCCAGCCGGCAACCGTAACCTCTTGTCCGACCAGCTTTTCGTTGACCTGGCCGCAGTAGTGAGAACGCATGAAAAACCCGCCCCGAAACCGGCCCTGGACCGGCATAGCAGTAAAGAAAGGGCGGCGATGTTAACGGTTCAGGCCGGAGTCAGGAAAGCCGCTTCATAGTCGCCTTACGCTTCTGGCAACCCCCGGATTTCATTGGCAGACTGCCCCGCCAACCCCAACCCTTCACAGCCTCCCGAACCGACACATGAAAAGAACACTGTTGACCCTCCTCGCCCTGGTGGCCGTGGCCACCGCCCCCTCCGCCATGGCCCAGCTCAAATGGCAGGCCGGCAAGCACTACACCATCGTCCCCACGCAGCGCTCGCACGTGCCGCCGGGCAGGGTGGAAGTGATGGAGGTCTTTTCGTATGGCTGCCCGGCCTGCAACCAGTTCAGGCCGGTCATGAAACAGCTCACCGCGCGGCTGCCGAAGAGTGCCCAGGTGGTCTATCTGCCCGCGTCCTGGCAGGCGGCCGAGAACTGGCCGACGTTTCAGCGCGCCTACCTCACGGCATTGTCGCTGGGTGTGGCGGACAAGGCGCACGAGGCCATGTACGACGCCATCTGGCGCACGGGTGAGCTGGGCATCACCGACCCGAATACGCGCCAGCTGAAAAAAGTGCTGCCCTCGATGAACGACATCGCGAAGTTCTACGAGCGCACCACCGGCGTGAAGGCCCAGGACTTCGTGAATGCTTCCAAGTCGTTCGGCGTGGATCTCAAGATCAAGCAGGCCGAGGCGCAAATCAAGGCGATGCAGGTATTGAGCACGCCCACGCTGGTGGTGGCCGGCAAGTACCGCGTCAACAACGACGCTTTCCGCACCGTCGACGAGATCATCGAGATGGTCAACTTCCTGGTCGAACGGGAAGCGGCGGCGGCCGCCAAGGCGACGCCCGCGGCGACTTCGAAGTCCTCCGCACCCGCGAAACCCGCGCCGGCACCGGCCAAGCCCTGATGCGCATCATACGAAAGGCAACGCGGCGTCCCGTTGCGAGACGCCGCGCAGCTCAGCTGCGCAGGTACCAGGTGTAGTCGAGCTCGCTGACCTCGGCGCAGAACCGCGCGCATTCCTGGTTCTTGATGGCCAGGAAGATCTTCATGAACTCCGCGCCGAAGGTTTCGCGCAGGAATTGCGACTCTTCGGCGGCGAGCAGCGCCTCGCGCCAGCCGCCTGGCAGGACTCGATCCCGCGCCTGCGCGTAGCCATTGCCTTCGACCGGCGGCCCCGGATCGATCTCGTGTTCGATGCCGTACCCGGCCGCGCCGAGCACGGCGGCCACCGCGAGATACAGGTTGGCATCCGCGCCCGCGATGCGGTGCTCGATGTGCCGCGACGCCGCCGGCCCCGCGGGCACGCGCAGTGACACCGAACGATTGTTGATGCCCCAGATGGGCGCCACGGGCGCGTAGCTCCTGCTGACGAAGCGGCGATAGGAATTCGCGTTCGGCGCGAAGATTGCCAGCGACTCGGCCATCAGGGCCTTCATCCCGCCGAGGGCCTGGCGCAGCAGCGGCGTGCCGGCCGGGTCATCGCTCGCGAACAGACTGCCGCCGCCGGCATCGGCCAGGCTCAGGTGCACGTGCAGTCCGTTGCCGGCGCGCGCGGTGAACGGCTTGGCCATGAAGCAGGCGATGTGCCCGTGCTTCTGGGCCACGCCGCGCAGCAGGCGCTTGAACATCACCGCCTCGTCCACGGCGCGCAAGACGTCGGCGCGGTGATGCAGCGTGATCTCGAACTGGCCCGGGGAGTACTCGGACATCAGCGTCCCGGCCGGCAGCCCCTGCGCGCGTGCCGCGCGGTATACGTCGTCGAACAATGGCGCGAGATCGTCGAGGCGCTGCAGACTGTAGGCGTCTAT
Organism: uncultured Pseudomonadota bacterium; assembly: GCA_946479515.1. The sequence goes on from CAMLGF010000011.1 coordinate 79,378, forward strand.
CTTCTGGCGTTCCCCGGGCCGGCCGCCGCCGGCCGGAACCAGGCGCCCGCCCGACTCCTCGCGCAGTAGATAGAACTCGATCTCGCAGGCGACCACCGGCACGAAGCCGCGAGCCACGAGCGAATCTGCCGCGCGCACCAGCACGTGGCGCGGGTCCGCCGCCGCCGGCGCGCCCCTGCCATCGAAAAGCGTGAGCAGCAGCTGGCCCGTGGGCGCGGCCAGCCAGGGCGCGCGCACCAGCGTGCCCGCGATGGGACGGGCACACATGTCGGCATCGCCCGTGTCCCAGACCAGCCCGGTCTCGTCGACGTCCTCCCCCGTGATGTCGAGCCCGAGAATGGAACCGGCCACCTGCCGTCCGGAGTCGAAGATGCGCTCCAGCTCCTCGCGCCGCACCGACTTGCCGCGCAGCACGCCCGACGGGTCCGTGATCATGATCTGCACGGCCTCCACCTCGGGATTCGCGGCAAGGAAGGTGTCGAGCTCGACCTTGTCCGCCAGCCGGGGTTCTCGGGTCATGGGGCGCTCCGGATCTCGAGCAGGGCGCTGCGCAGATGCATCAGCAGGGTGTCGGCGTGCGCCGTCGAGGTCACCGGCGAACACAGCATCATGTTGTGAAACGGGGTCAGCAGCACGCCGCGGTTGAGTAGATAGAGATGCAGGGCATGCTCGAGCTCGGGCCAGGCCGCGCTCTCGGATTCGGCGCCGGTGCGTGCCGGCCGGCCGAAGCCGAACTCGAGGCGGGCCCCGACCCGCGCCACGTGCCAGCCCAGGCCGAGCTGCGCGAACAGTCGCTCCAAGCCCTGCGCCAGATGCGCGGCAGTGCCGTTCATGGCCCGATAATTGGCCTCGGTCATCAACTCGTCGAGGCTGGCCTCCAGGCAGGCCAGCGCCAGCGCATTGGCCGCGAGCGTAGTGCCCATGCCGGAATGGCCGCCGCCACGCTCCGCCTGTACGCGGCGCATGCCCGCCTCCAGCTCCGCGGTGAAACCGAACACCGCGCAGGGCAGACCGCCGGCAATGGCCTTGCCGCAGACCCAGACGTCCGGTTCGAGCCCCTGCGCCAATGCGTAACCACCGCGCGCCGAGGAGAGCGTGTGCGTCTCGTCGATCACCAGCAGCACGCCATACCGGCGCGTGGCTTCGCGCAGCGCCACGAGGAAGCCTTCCTCCGGCAACACCATGCCGATGTTGGTCATGACCGGCTCGGCGATCACCGCGGCCGTGCGCCCGCGGGCCAGCACGCTCTGCACCGCGGCGAGGTCGTTGAAGGGCACGGCATCGGTGTGGGCGCTGACGTCATGATCCATGCCGATGAGCCCCGCGCGCGGCCGGGCGCGGCCGGGCTCCGGGTCGCCGGAAATGGCGCGGACCATCGTTTCATCGACGGTGCCGTGATAACAGCCGTCGAACACCAGCGTGCGGCTGCGACCCGTGATGGCGCGCGCCCAGCGCAGCACGCTGCGATTGGCGTCGGTCGCGGTCTGGGTCATCTGCCAGAACGGCAGGCCGAACAAGGCCGCGAGTCTGGCGCCAACCTGCGCCGCGCGTTCGGCGGGCAGCATGCTGGTGAGTCCCTGCGCGCCGGCCTCGGCCAGCGCGCGTGCGATGGGCGGCGGCGAATGGCCGAACATGGCGCCGGTGTCACCCAGGCAGAAATCGAGGTAGTGATTGCCGTCGACGTCGACGACGTCGATGCCGCGCGCGCTGCGCACGAACAGCGGATGCGGCGTGCCCCAGTCGCGCATCCAGTGCATGGGCACGCCGTTCAGCCAATGCGGAGCGCCGAGCCGCGCCAGGCGCGCCGATTCGCCGTGCGCGGCGAGGAATGAGTCACGCTCGCGCGCGGCGAGCGCACGCAGCGCCTGTTGGTCGATGCCCGGATGCCGTGCGTCGCTCACGGCAACGCCATCAGCGTGACCGGCGCTTGGGCGTACGCGCGGGCTTGGCTTTCGGCTTCGCGGGCTTGCGCGCCGCCGACTTCACCGGCGTGGGTCTGGCGCTTTCCGTCTTCTCGGGTTTGGTCTCGGGTTTGGTCTCGGCCTTGGCGTCGGCCTTGGCGTCGGTCTTGGCGTCGGCCTTCGGCTCGCTCTTCGCCTCTTCCTTGTCGGCGCCGGCGAGGTTGCGCTTCTGTTCCTTGTCGGACTTGAAATCCGTCTCGTACCAGCCCGAGCCCTTGAGCCGGAACACCGGCGCGGACATGAGCTTCTTCAGACCCGCCTTGCCGCAACTCGGGCATTTGGTGAGCGGCTTGTCGGTGATCTTCTGCAGCACCTCGTCGTGGTAGCCGCACCTGGCACATTCGTATTCGTAGAACGGCATGGAACCCTCGTTCGAAACGGACGCGATTATAAGCAGGCGATGCAAACAAAAGGGCCGGCGAAACTCGCCGGCCCGATGAATCGGCCTCGCGGCAGATCAGGCTTTGACGAAGGCCAGCGCACCGCCGCCATTGGCGCGGGCCTTGATGCGGTCGCCCGGCTGGAACTGGCCCGACAGGATGGCCTGCGCCAGCGGATTCTCGACCTGCTGCTGGATGGCGCGTTTCAAGGGGCGCGCGCCATACACGGGGTCGTAACCCGCCTCGCTCAGACGGTCGAGCGCCGTGTCGTCCAGCGTGAGCTCGAGATTGCGGTCGAGCAGGCGATTCTTGAGTTGGCCCAGCTGGATGTCGACGATGGCGCGGATCTGCGCCTGACCCAGCGGATGGAACACGCAGATGTCGTCGATGCGGTTGATGAACTCGGGGCGGAAATTCTCCTGCACCACTTTCATCACCTCGGACTTCATGCGCGCGTAGTTCGCCTCGCCCGCATGCTGCTGGATCACGTCGGAACCCAGGTTCGAGGTCATGATCACCACGGTATTGCGGAAGTCCACGGTACGGCCCTGGCCATCCGTCAGACGGCCGTCGTCCAGCACCTGCAGCAGCACGTTGAACACATCCGGGTGCGCCTTCTCGACTTCGTCGAGCAGGATCACGGCGTACGGACGGCGGCGCACGGCCTCGGTGAGGTAGCCGCCCTCGTCGTAGCCCACGTATCCCGGCGGCGCGCCGATGAGCCGCGCCACGGAGTGCTTCTCCATGAACTCGGACATGTCGATGCGCACCATCGACTCTTCGGTGTCGAACAGGAATTCGGCGAGCGCCTTGCAGAGCTCGGTCTTGCCCACGCCCGTGGGGCCGAGGAACAGGAAGGAACCATTGGGCCGGCGCGGATCCGAGAGCCCGGCGCGTGAACGGCGGATCGCGTTCGAGACGATCTTCACCGCCTCGTCCTGGCCCACCACGCGCTTGTTCAGCGCATCTTCCATGCGCAGCAGCTTTTCCTTCTCGCCCTCGAGCATCTTGGACACGGGGATGCCGGTCCACTTGCTGACCACCTCGGCGATTTCCTCGTCGGTGACCTTGTTGCGGACGAGCTGTGTTTCCTTGGTCTCGGCGATCTGCGCCTCGCTCAGCCGCTTTTCCAGGGCCGGAATCTTCTCGTACTGCAGGCGTGCGACGGCGGTCAGGTCGCCGCGACGGCGCGCCTGCTCCATCTCGAGCTTGACCTTCTCGAGCTCTTCGCGAACGCCGGCCGCACCCTGCAGCGAGGCCTTCTCGCTCTTCCAGATCTCCTCGAGATCGGCGTATTCCTTTTCCAGCCCCTTGAGCGTGTCCTGCAGATCGGCGAGGCGCTTCTTGGTGGCCGCGTCGGTTTCCTTCTTCAGCGCTTCCTGCTCGATCTTGAGCTGGATGATGCGGCGCTCGAGCTTGTCGAGCGCTTCGGGCTTGGAATCGATCTCCATGCGGATGCGCGCGGCGGCCTCGTCGATGAGGTCGATGGCCTTGTCGGGCAACTGGCGATCGGAGATGTAGCGATGCGACAGCGTGGCCGCGGCGACGATGGCCGGGTCGGTGATGTCCACGCCGTGGTGCACCTCGTAGCGCTCCTGCAGGCCGCGCAGGATGGCGATGGTGTCTTCCACCGACGGCTCGTCGACCAGCACCTTCTGGAAGCGCCGCTCGAGCGCGGCGTCCTTCTCGATGTACTTGCGGTATTCGTCGAGCGTGGTCGCGCCCACGCAATGCAGCTCGCCGCGCGCCAGCGCGGGCTTCAACATGTTGCCGG
>CAMLGF010000012.1 GCA_946479515.1 uncultured Pseudomonadota bacterium
CACGGCTTCTTCTACGGCATCACCATTCCGCTGCTGTGGGCGATGATCGCGGACGTCGCCGACTATTCGGAGTGGAAAAATCATCGCCGCGCCACGGCCATAGTCTTCTCCGCGATGATCCTCGGGCTCAAGTTCGGCCTCGCGGTTGGCGGCGCGCTGGTCGCGAAGCTGCTGGACGTCTACGGCTACGTGCGCGGCGCCGTCGAGCAGCCGCCCGAGGTGGTTCACGGCATCAAGCTGGCGATCAGCGTCTACGCGTCGATTCCCTTCCTGATCTGCTGCGCGGTCTTGTTCTTCTACGAGATCAACAAGGCGATGGAATCGCGCATCGAGAGCGAGCTTGAGCAGCGTCGTCGCGCGACGACTTGAGCGCGCGCCGGCATCGCGGCAAATCAATCGAGAGGACCCGAGCATCATGTCGAACGATTCAGAAGTCGATTACTCCCGCGAGGACTACGAAGCCCTCACCCGCAGGGCCATTTCCCAGCCGCTGGTGACGCACATCTACACGGCCGATCCGTCGGCGCATGTCTTCAACGGCAAGCTTTACGTCTATCCATCGCACGACATCGAAGCCGGCATCCCGTTCAACGACAACGGCGATCACTTCGACATGCGCGACTATCACGTGTTGCGCCTGGATTCGCCGACGAGCCCGGCGGAAGACTGCGGCGTTGCGCTCGACATCAAGGATGTGAAATGGGCGCAGCGCCAGATGTGGGCGCCGGATGCCGCGACGAAAGACGGCAAGTACTACCTGTATTTCCCGGCCAAGCGCCCCGACGGCATTTTCCAGATCGGTGTGGCTGTGGGAGACCGCCCCGAGGGGCCGTTCAAGCCCGAGCCCGAGGCCATCCAGGGCAGCTATTCCATCGATCCGGCCGTGTTCGTGGACGACGATGGCGCTGCTTATATGTACTTCGGCGGCATCTGGGGCGGCCAGCTGCAGAAGTATCGCGACAATGTGTACGGCGAGAAGCACGAGGAGCCCGCCGACGACGAACCCGCACTGTGCCCGCGCGTCGCGCGTCTCTCCGCGGACATGAAGGAGTTCGCCGAGGCGCCGCGCGCCGTCGTGATACTCGACGAAGCCGGCAAGCCGCTGCGCGCCGGCGACCACGACCGCCGCTTCTTCGAAGCGTCATGGATGCACAAGTACAAGGACAAGTACTACTTCTCGTACTCGACCGGCGATACTCACTACCTGTGCTACGGCATCGCCGACAATCCCTACGGCCCGTTCGTCTATCAGGGCCGCATACTCACGCCGGTGATCGGCTGGACCACGCATCATTCGATCTGCGAGTTCCAGGGGAAGTGGTACCTGTTCTACCATGACTCCGTGCTGTCCAAGGGCGTCACGCATCTGCGCTCGGTGAAGATGGCGGAGCTGACCTACGACGCGAACGGGCGCATCAATACCATCAGTCCCTACCGATAGCGGTGCTGTCGAGGACGGAGAGTCATGAACGGTCGAGACGAACGCAACGCCAGGACGCCCACCATCGATGCGGGCCGCCGAAAGCTCCTGGAGGTGGTCGGCGCCGGTGCAGTGGCATCGGCGATACCGGCGGTACTTGCCGCCCAGTCGGCCGGCATGAGCAAACAAAGTGATCGGCCCATACGCTGGGGCGTCGTCGGAACGGGTTCGATCGCAAATCACATTGCGCGGATGATCCAGTTGGCCGATCGGGCCGAGCTGGCGGCAGTCTCCAGCCGCAAGATGGAAACCGCGAAGCAATTCGCCAGCAAGCACGGCATTCCGGCGGCGTTCGATTCTTGGGCGGAGATGGTGAAGTCGAGTACCGTCGATGCGGTCTACGTCGCGACACCCACCGCCGTGCGGGAAGAAATCTGCGTGTTCGCCGCGACCAACGGCAGGCACGTGCTCGGAGAAAAGCCCTTCGCCAATCTGCCGTCATTGCGGCGCATCACCTCGGCCTGTCGCCAGAACGGCGTCGGCTTCATGGATGGCACGCATTTCGTGCATCACCCGAGAACGGCACAGATCAAGGCCACCATGCGCGAGAAGATCGGCTGGCCCTGGTCGGTCGATTCGGCGTTTCAATTCAGTCTGTCGGATGCGGACAATATCCGCATGAATCCCGAGCTCGAGCCCTATGGCGCGATTGGCGATGCAGCCTGGTACAACATGCGCGCGGCGGTGGAGTACACGGCGCCCGGCGTCAAACTGACCGGAGTCGATGCGTATCTTCGCCGTAACAAGAAGGGTGACGCCGTGATCGGCGGCGGCGGCGTCATTGCCTTCGACGATGGCTCGACTACCACGTGGAATTGCGGCTTCGATGCCGGCGCCGTGAGCATGGACCTGCGGATTTCGGGGACCGGCGGTCAATTCGGTCTGCGTGACTTCGTGATCAACGAGGGCAATGGACCTGCCGAGTATGAATTTCGCAAGGGCGGGTTCGGTAGCGGAACGTCCGAACGCATCGGCGTACCCGCCGCGAAGCCCGCTGCCGCGTTGATGTTCGAAAACTTCGCGACCATGGTTGGCAACGCCGACCGCTTCGAAGCCAGCGTGCTCGCGAGCGAAAGAACTCAGGAGTGGCTGGATGCGATCTGGAACAAGGGCATTCGGAACGAGCGCGGCTGATCCTCAAAGCGCCTTCTTGAACAGCGCAAGTTTGCGCGCCCACCCTTTCTCGGCCGCCTCCGGGTTGTGGTTCTGCGAGTCCGGCGGCATCCAGCCGTGGTTGGCGCCCTTGTACACCTCGATCTCCGCCGGCAGCTTCGCATCGTCGAACGCCTTGCGCAGGATGTCCTTCGACTCCGGCTGCTTCTGATCGTCGTTGTCCGCGATGGCGATCAGCATGCTGGCCTTCATCCGGGGAATCAGCAGATGCGGGCTGTCTGGCTTGTCGGTAGTCAGTCCGCCGCCATGGAAGGAGCAGCCGGCGCCGATGCGCTCCGGCAGCGCGGCCGCGGTGCGCATCACGATGGGCCCGCCCATGCAGTATCCCGTGGTGCCGATCTTGCGGCGCTTGTCGACCGCCTTCTGCTCATCCAGCCAGGCGACGAACGCCTTGGCATCGGACACATGCGTGGTGGGGTTGAGCGTGCGCGCGAAACTGAAGGCGTCCTCGCGAGTGGCAGGCGTTCCTTTGACGGAGCGGTAGAAAGGATTGACCGTGAGCACGGCGTAGCCGGATTCCGCGAGACGCTTGCCCATGGCGCGGAACGCGGGGCGCAGGCCGAAGATGTCCGGCCACACGAGCACCGCAGCCGTCGCCTTCGCGGGATGCACGAAGTGGGCGTCGCAGACGCCGTCGGGAGTCTTGATCTCCACGTCTGACTCCGTCACTTCGACGGCGGACGCCACCGTGGGCAGCATCGCGGCCAGCGCCGCGCCGAGCCCCAGCGTGCCGAACTGGCGGCGCGAGAGCTCGCTGCCGCGAAGGATATCGTCACTCGAATCGCGCTCGCACATGGCAGACCTCCGGGAGGAAAGGTGGCGGGCATCGATTCTAGCCGCCTCCGGCCTCTCCGACTGGGCCGATTCGGCCAGAACCGGCCCTGACTACCAGATCACGACCTTCCTGTCCCCGCTGTTGACCATCGGGTCCCCCTCCTTGCAGCCGAACGCCTTCGCAAACGCGTCGATATTGGTCGGCGTGCCATTCGCACGCACCGCATCCGGCGCATGCGGATCGGAGGCGACGATCAGCTTGGTCAGTTCCGGCGTGTATTTTTCGCGCCAGGCGGCGGCGAAGCCCAGGAAGAACCGCTGCTCGCGGGTCATGCCGTCGGTCTTCGGATCGGGTTTGCCGGCCACCGCCTTCTGGAAGGCATCGTAGGCGATGTTGAGTCCGCCGAGATCGGCGATGTTCTCGCCCAGCGTCAGGTTGCCATTCACCTTCTCGGTGAGGCCGGGCGCATTGTAGCCACCGTACTGCGCGACTAGTTTGGCGGTCAGCGCCTTGAACCGGGCGGCATCCTCCTTCGTCCACCACTCCTCGAAATTTCCCGAGGGCCCAAAGCGCGAACCCTGATCGTCATAGCCGTGCGTGAGCTCGTGGCCGATGATCGCGCCGATGGCGCCGTAGTTCAGCGCCTCGTCCGCCTGCGGATCGAAGAACGGCGGCTGCAGGATGGCCGCCGGAAACACGATCTCGTTGCGCTGCGGATCGTAGTAAGCGTTGATGGTCTGCGGCGTCATGCCCCATTCGTCCTTGTCGACGGGCTTGCCGATCTTGTCGAGCTCGTAGCGGTAATTGAACGCGGTCGCGGCGGCGACGTTGCCGTACAGGCTGTCGCGGCTGGTCGTGAGGCCGCTCCAGTCGCGCCACTTGTCGGGATAGCCGATCTTGGTGTTGAACGCCGCCCATTTCTCCAGCGCCTTCTTCTTGGTGGCATCGCTCATCCACGTGAGATTCTCGATGCGCGCCTTCAGTGCCTCGCGCAGGTTGTTCACGAGCTCGAGCATCTGCGCCTTGGACGACGCCGGGAACGCCACTTCCACGTAGCGCTGGCCCATGGCCTCGCCCGCGGAGTTCTCGATGACACCCAGCACGCGCTTCCAGCGCGCGCGCTGCTCCTTCTGGCCTTGCAGCGTCTTGCCGTAGAAGTCGAAGTTCTCGGTGACGAAGTCGTCGCTGAGGTAGGGCGCCGCGCCGTCCAGCAGCTTGAAGCGCAGCCAGCTCTGCCACTGCACCACGGGTACGTCGGCGAGCATCCTGCTCACTTCCTGGTGGAAGGCGGGGATGCCCAGGGAGAACCACTCCGGGGTGGCCACCTTCTGCGCCTCGAAGAATTTCGTCCACGGGAAGTTAGGCGTGAGATTGTTCGCCTCGGTCATCTTCACCGGGTGGTAGTACAGCTCCACGTCGCGCGACAGTTGTTCGCTCGACTTCGATGCCTTCGCCAGCCGCGTCTCGAAAGCCAGCACGGTGGCGGCCTGTTTCGCGGCGTCCACGGGAGCCGTGCCCGCGAGTTCGAACAGCTTGGCGATATGCTTCTCGTACGCGTCCCGGATCGGCTTCTTGTCCGCCAGCGTGTAATACGTGGAGTCGGGCAGGCCGAGGCCGCCCTGGAAGGCCGATGCGACGTTCATGGTGGAATTCTTGAAATCCGGCTGCGGCCCGAAGCCGAACAGCGGGTTCTCGCCCACCGCGGCAACCTGGCGCAGGTGCTCGGCGACCGACGGCCCGTCGGTGAGCGCCTCGATGGCAGCCAGGCGACTCTCGAGCGGCGCCAGACCCAGTTCGTTGAGCTTCTTGTCGTCCATGCCCGTGGCCCAGAAGTCGCCGATGATCTTGTCGATGCCGGTGGCATTGGCGTCGGCGGCGATGCGTTCGGCCAATTGCTGGCGCACGCCCAGCGAGCGATTGCGCAGGACCAGGAAGGCGCCCCAGCCGGGCTCGTCCGCAGGGATCGTGTTGGCGGTCAGCCACTTGCCGTTCACGTAGGCCGAGAGATCGGTGCAGGCGTTCTGGGCGGGGTCCAGGTCCGAGGCGGCGAAGCGGATGGGTTGCTGTAGTTTGCTCTCGTCCAGAGTCCAGGTCGGCTTCGGGTCCGTCGCGGCCATCTTCTCATCGGCCGCGCGCTGACAGCCGGCAAGCACGGTCAGCATGGCTGCGGCCACCGAGAGGGAGACGCGGAGCTGGGCTTTGTCGGACATGGTCGGGTTCCTCGGGACAGGGTTCGTGCACTGGAGCATAGCGCGGCGCCGAGGGCCGCAGACTCGCCAGAGCCCGCTGCGAGGTCGGATTGCGACCAGCCGTGCGACGAGCCGCTGGGTTCGCCCCGGGGATCGGCGCATCATCCGCCGATGCTGACCCGCCGACAGTTTGCCCAGGCCGCGGCCGCCGCCGGTGCGGTGCTGGCACTTGGCACCGGGTGCGCAACAGCGCCTCGATGGCGCGAGCGCCGTGACCTGTATCCGCAGGGTGTCGCCTCCGGCGATCCCGCGCCCGACAGCGTGCTGCTCTGGACGCGCCGCCAGCCGGCCGCCGATGACCTGCGCGCAGCCTATCTACTCACCGTGGAAGTGGCCAAGGATCGGGACTTCCGCCACATCGTCGCGCGCGGCGAGGCCGAGATCACCGCGGACACCGACTGGACCTGCCGCTTCATGGCCGCGGGGCTCAGGCCCGCCACCGAATACTGGTACCGCTTCACCGACGGCGCCGGCGATGGCAGCCGCGTTGGCCGCACGCTGACCGCGCCCGGCGAGCGCGATGCGCGCCCGGTGCGCTTCACGTTCGTGAGCTGTCAGGACATGACCATCGGCGCTGCGAACGCGTATCGCCGCATGATCTACGAGGACGAGCGCCGGCCACGCGCCGAGCAGATCGGCTTCGTGCTGCACCTCGGGGATTTCATCTACGAAGTGGTGAACTACGCGGACGAGATGCCCGAGGGCAAAGCTCGCGGCCGCCGTCTGCGTCCCCTGTTCAAATACCCGCAGGGCGACAGGGTCGGCGCCTACCACATCCCCGTGACGCTCGCGGACTACCGCACCATCTACCGCGCCTACCTCACCGACCCCGATCTTCAGGACGCGCGCGCCCGCTGGCCGTTCGTACCGGTGTGGGACAACCACGAGTTTTCGTGGCAGGGGTTCCAGGGCTTCCAGGTGTTCGGTGGCGAGCTGCGCCCCGCGCAGACCAAGAAGGTGGCGGCCAACCAGGCGTGGTGGGAGTTCCAGCCGGCGCGTGTCGCCCAGCCCCACGCCAGGCAATCCGGTGCGAACCGCGACCGCTTCCAGGCGCCCGACGTCACGGACGCGCCGATCGCCGGGTTCGACGCCAACGGCTTCGGGCTCGGCGCCGACAACCTGGCGGCCGTCGAGAGCCTGACTATCTACCGGGCGTTCCGCTACGGCCGCAATGCCGAGCTGATCCTGACCGACAACCGCTCGTACAAGATCGCCGACGCGGACGGCTCCGCGGTGGCGCCGGACGGGTTCCCGACGTTCATCGACGAGGACACGGCGCGCATCATCGACGACGGCCGCGCTGCGAATGGTGGCAAGCCGCCAGCCACACTGCGGTTTGCCGGCAAGGACATTCCGAACCCGGGTGCCGACCAGCCCATGCAGAGCTATCTGGGACCCAAGCAGCGCGCGTGGCTCATCGAGCGGCTGGCCTCGAGCCAGGCCCCGTGGAAGGTGTGGGGACACTCGTTCGGCACGCTTGCGTCGCGCACCGATCCCGCCAACCTGCCCGAAGGAATGGGACCCCAGTGGCCGGGCACGGGCTTCGGGCTGGCGAATGGTGGCTACTACGCCGAGCATGCGCTGATCTACGACGCATTGCGGGAGAAGGGCGTTACCGGGCTCGCGATCGTGGCCGGCGACAAGCATTCGTTCTGGGCGGGCCTCACGTCCGCGGATCTGCCGCCGCGCGACTACCACCCGGTGGGCGTCGAGTTCATCACCGGGTCCATCTCCGCGCAGGGGTTCGTCGAGCTCGGCGACCGCATCGTGAAGCCCGACGACCCGCTGCGCGCGCTGTACTACACCGGCGAGCACCGCGAGATTCCTGCGGTCAACTACCTGTATCTGCACGGCGTGCGTGCGGCGCTGGCGCTGTCAACCATGAGCGCGGACGAGGCGCGCAAGTTGCGCAACCCGGCGGTGGCGCCGCACCTGAAGTTCGTGGACCTGGGTGGGCATGGCTATGGATTGGTCACGGTGACGGCTGGCTGGCTCGAGACGGAGTTCGTCTGCATCCCGGTGCCGTTCGAACGCAGCGAGTCGGCTGATGGTGGGCCGTTGCGGTATCGGGTGCGGCATCGCGTGAACCGATGGAAGCCGGGGGAGCAGCCCACGCTCGCGCAGAGCGTGGCCGAGGGAAGCGCGGAATACTCGATCTGACTTTCAATCGCCGGTCGGGATCACCCGGTCCGAATGCTTCCGCGGCAGTGGTTCAGGCGTTTCGCTCGCAGGGCATGCCATGCGGACGTCGTGACCTCGACGACCCTCACCGCCACCGCTCCAGAATCCTGCTATTTCAGCGCCAGCCTGATCGCATCCACCGGCGTGGCATCCAGTCCCGCCGTGAAGTCCGCGATCTCCATCTGCTCGATCGTCGCGGCCTTTCCATCCTTCGACGGCATCACTTTGACCAGTGACGTGCCCACCAGCAGATACCCGGTACGCTGCTGGTCCAGCCGTAACCCGAAACGACGCCACGCGACCGAGTCTGCCGGCCCGACGTTCCACTCCACCTCCGCGGACTTTCTACCGGCGCTGGCATATCGAATGCTGAGAAGCAGCGGTCCACCGAAATCGACCGCCCCACGTTCGACGACGGGTGCGGACACACTGCGATATGACCCGAGCGACAGGTATTCCACTGTGTGGGGCGTCCAGCTTTCCACCAGCTCATATCCGGACGGTCCGCGTGCGAAACATCGTGCAACGGGCTTGGGGCCACCGTGCTCGGGTGCGCACCAGATGATGTCGGCGTCATATGAGCTCGGGCGGCCGCTCGCCGTCATGACGACGCCGAAAAGCGGTGTGCCGGCAGGCAGCGTGATGGATTTCGACCAGCCGACGGTCTTTGATTCGTTCATGAGTCTGCCCGTGAGTCCGTGGGCGACTTCTGCGGAAAGGAACTGTTCGCCCGCCTTCACTTCGGTGCGACTGACTACCGGCCGTGAGACGAGGTACAACGCCGGTTTGCTGCCGCCAGCTTCCGCGACATTCGCGCGGGCCTCGGTCGCGTCCAGCAATGGCTGGCCGGTGCGCAGGTGTGCGAGCAGGGTTCCGGGCGCGATTCCCTCGATGAGTCTTGTCGAGAACCTCTCCTGCTGCTGGCGCACTTCGATCTTGAAGCGCCCGAATTGATAGACAAAATCGCCTTCCGCTCGCGTCTCCAACAACTTCGCGAATTGATCGCACACGGCGTGGGTCGGGCCCGTGCCCATGCCCCCGCCGACACGTCGAACGATCGACGAGTATCGAAATTCCGATTCCGGATTCGATCTGGTGCCGGCCCGAGCACAACTGACGTAGCCGATCTGGAATTGGGGCAACTCATCGGCACGGGCAGGGCGGTATGTCATCGGCTCCGGTGCTCTGGCCGTCGCCGTCACCCGATTCAGCGTGAGAGGCTCCTCATTGCCCAGCAAACCGCGGCGGACGATTTCGAGCCTGCCGTCGGCGTCGAGATCCTGGAAGCAATCCACTTGCGCCAGCCCGAATCGCGTCAACTCGCACCACGCGTGGCGATCGGGAGCCACGTCGAGGTTCAATGTGCCATCCGCCTTGAGATCGGGCGCCCCTAGCAAAGTCAGCGCGAGTGTCGTGGTCTTGCCGCCCGCCCCATCGGCGATGATGGCACGCGCCACGCGTGCCGGCTGCAACGCGACGTCTGGTTCATTCCATTTGACCACTCCGCGAAAGAGTTCGCCGGAGGCCAACGTCGGATCCACTTGCAGAGCCTCGACTGGAATCATCGCGGACAGGGGTTCTTCGGCCCTTGCCGCTGGGCCGACGCAGGTCGCTGTCGCAACCAGCATGAGAATCAGGGCGTGTTCGGCGGAACGACTTCTTCTCACGGACGGGGCTCCTGGTGTCGCTGACGCGCCAGATTCTATCCGACGGCGATGATTACCTTTCGTCCCCGTAGAGGTTGAGCTCCCTGATCACCCACGGCTGCCACCCTTCCTTCTCCGTGATGGCAATGCGCAAATGCCGCCCTTCGATCGGCGCCGCCAGGTTGAGCCGCGCATGCGGTTCGCCCACCACGCGCGGCGCCACCATGCTCCAGCTCTTGCCATCCTCCGACACCTCGACGCTGTAGGCCGGCGCCCACCCCATGTCCTTGCCGCCCGGTCCCTTCTCACCACTGGAATCGACGTCGATTCCCAGGATCCTGCTGCGCGCCGGTAGTTCGACGGTGAGCCATTCCACCGGGAACGGCTTGAACCCCTGCGTGAAGTACCCGGTCTTCGGATCTCCATCCAGCATGGCTTCGGGCGGCGAGTTCGGCCGCGCTTCCATGTTCACGGCGAGTTTCCACTCGGCCCGCCGCTTGAACCGTTCCCGCGGCACGGCGAGCGCCGGAATCTGGACCGTGAGCTCCTCGAGGGTCCAGTAGTTGGACCGCCCCGCATCGGCCGCGCGCCGCGCGGCGACCGCCGCCGGCTCCACCGACGGGGCGCGATTGCCGAAGCTGTTGCGGATGTACGTGAGAACATTCGCGAGCTCGGCGTCCGAATAGGAGTTCATCGGCACCATGGGCGCGCCGTAATCGACACCATCGACCTTGCCCTCGAGTCCGTGCAGCACTATGGCAATGGCGGCGCGTTCGTCGCCCAGCACCCGCTGCGAGCCGGCCAGCGGCGGCGCGAGGGTGCGACCCTCGGCACCGGGCGCAGGCGTGCCGCGCCCATCGGCGCCATGACACGCGAAACACACCGAGTTGTAGAGCGTCGCGCCGGCCCGATAGGACTTGAGCCCGTCGACGCCGAGCAGGCGGATGAGCTGCGGGTCTTCGTTGTTGGCCCAGAGTTGCTCATTGATGGCGAACACGCCGGCGGAACTCGATGCTGCGGCGGCGGCCTGAATTGACTGCTTCGCATCGGGCAATTCCGCGCGACGCACGGACAGCATGGCCTGGATGGCAACACGCGGATCGGCATCGCGCAGCGCGACCCACACGGCGCCAACCAGCGGCGCATGCGCGCCGGCGTGGCCGAGGAGGCGCGCATCAGCGAGGCGCAGTCCCGCGATGCGCACCTGCGGATCCCCGGCCTTCAGCGCGCGCAGGATGAGCGCGTCATCCAGCGCGCCGAGCCCGTCGAGCGTCCACAGCGCATGCAGGCGGGGGCGCGGGTCCGTGGCATCGCTGGTCGCCAGCTTCTCGAGCGCTGGCACCACCGACCGATCGCCACGCAACACGAGCAGTTTCTGCGCGGTGTCGCGCCACCACCCATTGGGATGCGACAGATGCTGCACCCACTGCGCCGGCGTTTCATCGAGCATGCGCGGCTGCGCCCCACGTTCGAAACCCTGGTGCCGCAGCCGATAGATGCGCCCGCGCCCGGTCTGCATTTCCATCTTGAGCGCCTCGATCTGTCCGCGCAGATACGACCCTTTCTTGGTCCACTCGCCTTGCTGGATGATGCCGCGGTACATGTCCACTATATAAAGAGTGCCGTCGGGGGCGGTGGTCATGTTCACGGGCCGGAACAGCGGGTCGGTGGAGCGGATGAACTCGCCGTGTTCCTGCTCGTACGGATTCGCGAGCCGGGTGATGCCGTCTGCCACGGTGATCTTCGTGCGGCGGATCAATCGCCCCACGGGTTCGGCAAACAACAGGTCGCCGCGCAGATCCTCGGGCAATCGGTCGCCGCGGAAGATCGCCTGGCCGCTGGTGGCGGTGAAATGGTTGAGCGTGTTGTCCGGGCGAAGCTGTCCGGGCCCGCCCTGCACATCGGGCACGCGCGCGATCGGCCACACGGTCTTGAACTCGCCCATCATCTCGCCGGGCGCGGTGAATTGCCCGTAGAGAATGTGCTGCTGGAAGTGCACGGGCCCGGTCTCGTTGCCGGCGTTCACGAACCAGACCTTGCCCCAGTCGTCCTGCGTGATGCCCCACTGGCCGCCGTTGACGGGGATCTCTTCCTTGACCGGCCGGCCGCCGGCCCCGATGCGTAAACGATAGTCGTAGTACGTGGCGTAGAGGCCATTGTCCATGGCCCAGACGAAGCCATTGGGCTGGTGCTCCATGTTGCCGCCGCGCGGACCGCCCTGGTACCACAGGGTCCTCTCATCGGCGACGCCGTCGCCGTTGGTGTCGCGATAACTGTAGAGATCATCGGTGTTCGTCTCGCCGATGATGATGCGATCGCCGAGCGTCAGCAGTTTGCGCGGCAGCAGTAGTTTGTCGGCGAACACGCTGTGCCGGTCGTAGATGCCGTCGCCGTCGGTGTCCTCGTGGCGCGAGACGCGGCTGAACGGCTGCTGTTCGCCGGTGGCATCGGCGTCCTGCATGTAGGTGCGCATCTCGGCCACATACATGCGGCCGTTGCCGTCGAAGGCGATCATCACGGGCTCGGCGATGTCGGGCTCGGCGAGCACGGGCTCGAGCGAGTAACCGCCTGGCACCTGCATCGTCGCGATGCTGTCGGCGGGAGCGAGCGCCTTGATCGGCGGTGCCGGCGTGGCGGTCGATTGGGCGGGGGCTGTCGTGGCGGGTTCTGGCAATGTGTCCGGTTGCGAGCACGCAGACAGAAGCACCAACGCACCGGCAATCGCGCCGGCGGGAACGAATCGAATGCAGGTATGGAAGGGATTCATGATGCCGAGCATGCCATCGATTCCGCGCCGCGACAGCGCCTACTCGACGAAGGTGGTCACCGAAAGGCCTGGCAGTGTGTAGCTGAACCCGCCGGCGACGAGAGCGACGGTGCCGAGTGGCTCGATGTTTTCCGCCGCGGACGTGCGATACGCCGTGAGTTGCGTGATCGCCTGGTTCTGTACGGTGAATGGCTGGATGACGTCGTTCCTTCCGGTGTTGATCGCCACGATGACGAAGCGGTCGTCGGCGATGTCCTTGTACGCAGATACATAGACGCCGGCCGAGGGATTTGCCGTGGTGCCGGTACGCACGTCATCCGGCCGCACGAATTTGGCGAACTGGCCAAGCACGTACCCCTTTCTCGTGATCTCGAGATCGAGCGCCGGATCGTTGATGAGCCCGGCCTCGAACGGACTGTCGTTGCCGACGATCCAGTTCTGCAGCCACCAGTACAGATAGGCGTTGTAGTTGCCGACCGTCATCGATTCGTGGATCTCGCGGGCGAGGTCGATCGCCCCCTGCAGTCCGGGTGTCTCGATGGTGTGCTCGGTCATCCAGACTTCCTTGTTCTTGCTCACCGCGTTGGGGTAGGGCGTGGGAGCGGTGCCGTAGAGGTGGCCGGCGACGATGTCGATGTGCGCGGCCGCGGGCGGATCGTTGAGCGAGGGATCCGCGAGCGCGAACAGCGAGCCGGCCGTGAAGTTCACGGCTTCGGGCATGATCAGCCGGGTGGTGAGTACCGCGGCATGGTTGGTGAGCCAGGTGTTCATCTGCGCGCCGGTCCAGGTGCACGACTCGTACGGCGCGACGAAATCGGATTCGTTCTGCATCGAGATGGCGTATAGCGGCGCGCCGCCGTCCTGCATGTAAAGCACGAAGCTCTGCAGATAGTTGGCATAGTCGGCGTAGCTCGCCGGATCGAGGCTGCCGCCGTTGTTCACACTGCCATTGGTCTTCATCGAGGCCGGGGGGCTCCACGGCGTCGCGATGATGCGCGCGCCGCGTGCGGCGGCGAGCTGGGCGTTAGAGAGCTCGGTGGCCCAATTGGCGTGATTGCCGGGGTCTGGGCTGGGATCGATGCGCGCGCGCAGGATGCTCAGGCCGATCTGCTGCGAGCCGCTGTTGCCGAACAGCCGGTCGGCCATGCCCGGGTGCGCGTTCAGATCCGTGATCCATGCCGACGAACCGCCGAATCCGCGAATGACTTGCCGGACGTCGGCGAAGTCGATGGTGGCCGCCGCGCCGACCGCCGGGGCCGCCGGTTGGGCGCTGATCTCGCTCGAGTGGGCGCTTTCGACCGCGGCGCGATTCGCACTGACCACGTAGTAGTAAGTGCCGGCATTGACGACGTCGGTGTCGACATAGGCATCGGCCGAGACGCTGGCGAGCGTCGTGTACGGTCCGCCGGCGGTGAGCGAGCGCTTCACGTTGTACGAGCTCACATCGGCGGCGGCGTTCCAGGTCAGCGTGATGCGTGCGTCACCCTGCGTCGCCAGCAGGCCCTCGGGTCCCGCCTGCAAGGGTCTGGCGTTCACCTCGGCCGAACGTGCGCCGACGCCGGTCGCGTTGAAGGCCGTGATCACGTAGTAATACGTGGTGCCATTGGTGAGATCCGTGTCGGTGAACGAGGTGGCGGTGGTCGCGTTGAGGCGGGTGTAAGGCCCGCCGGCGCTGGTCGATCGATTCGCGTAATAACCCGTGGCGCCGGTGACCGCCGTCCACGCGAGAACCACTTGCGCATCGCCAGCCGTCGCCGTAGCGCCCGTCGGCGCGACGGGAACACTGCCGCCCCCGTTGCCGTTGCCTGCGCCGCCGTCACTGCCGGAGCCGCCGCCGCAGGCGGCCAATGCCATGCAGGCGAGAACGAGCGCGGCGCCCAGATTTCGATTCGGCATGATGTAATCCCTCCGTCCGGCCTGCATTGTGCGTCGTCGCAGTCGGGCGGAGCGATGACTGCGGAGATTCTGAACGCGCGTCACAGGCATATGCGGCAGCTACCCGGTTTTCGCGGGTCTGGCGGCCGAATTCGCATGGGTGACCCTAACAATCTGCCGAGCGCGTCCGGGAAATCCAGCCGCTGGGATACGCAAAGCGATCTTGCGCGGCGGAGAATCTGACATGTCGATCGCCGGGGTCCGCCCTCTAGAATGGCCGCGGCTCACCTCGAGTTTCCGACAGCAGATCTAAGGAAGGGGGATTCATGGCGAATTCGACCAGGCGCGCAGGGCTCACCCGGCGCGAGGCACTGATTCTTTCCTCGACGGCAGGCCTCGGCGCGGCCGCGAACTACGCCGCGGCCTCGGACAGCGTCAAGACGGCCGCTCACCAGGGGCCGGGAAATCTGACCACGCCGCGTTCGGCCATTGCGAAGACGCAGTACGGCAAGGTGCGTGGCTATCTCGACGGCGGCGTCTTCACCTTCAAGGGCGTTCCTTACGGTCAGACGACCGCGGGAGAGAACCGCTGGCTGCCGGCGAAGGCGCCGACGCCCTGGACCGATGAATACCCGGCGCTGGTGTACGGCGCGAACTGCCCGCAGAACACCCATCCGTGGACCAGCACCGAGCAGACGTTCATCCAGGACTGGGACGACGGCTGGATGAGCGAGGACATGCTCAAGCTCAACATCTGGACGCCGAGCCTCAGCGGCAAGCGCGCGGTGATGGTCTATTTCCATGGCGGCGGCTTCAGCTTCGGCTCTTCGTACGAACTGCCGTCGCACGAAGGCGCGCAAATGGCGCGGCATCACGACGTGGTGCAGGTCTCCGTCAATCACCGCCTGAACATTCTCGGCTTTCTCGATGCGGCGGAGATCGGCGGCGCGGCGTACGAGGATTCCGCGAACGTCGGCATGACGGACCTGGTCGCGGCGCTGCGCTGGGTGCACGAGAACATCGCCAACTTCGGCGGCGACCCCGATCGCGTCATGATCTACGGCCAATCCGGCGGCGGCTCGAAGGTCACGACGCTGATGGGCATGCCGTCCGCGGCGGGCCTGTTCCATCGCGCCGCCGCGCAATCGGGCGGCGGCGGCAACATCCCGAGCAGAGAGCAACAGCGCGAGCTCGCACGGCAGCTCATGAAGGATCTCGGCCTGGCACCGAATGACATCGGGGCGCTGCAAAAGATGGAATGGTCGCAGCTCTTCGCGGCGGGCAATGCGGCGGCGGCCAAGATCAATCCCCCGGGCCGCCCGATGGCGGGGCCGGGCGCACCAGGCACGCCGCGAGTGGGCTGGTCGCCGTGCGTCGACGGCAAGATAGTCGAGATGCGATCGTTCTTCGACGCCGCGCCCACGGTCTCCAAGAATGTGCCGATGTTGATCGGCTCGGTGAGCGAGGAAGGCAATCGCATGTCGCAGCGACCCACCGAGGACGAGTGGCGCGCAAATCTCACCAAGGCCTATGGAGAAGAGAAGGCGGGCGCCATTGTCGAAGCCCTCAAGAAGGCCTATCCACAGAAGAAGATCCAGACGCTGTCGTACATCTGCAGCGGCGCGCCGGGGCTGAACGGTCTGTCCATTCGCAACAACGTGGTGAAGATGGCGGGCTTCAAGCACGCGCTCAATGCCGCTCCAGCCTACACGTACTACTTCACGTGGCAGACGCCCATCCTGGATGGCCTGCCGGGCGCCTGGCACACGGCCGAACTGCAGTTCTGCTTCGACAACACGAAACGCTGCGAGCAGGGCACTGGCAACACGCCCGAAGCGCAGGCGCTGGCGAAGAAGATGGCGGGCTCGTGGGCCCGGTTCGCGGCGACCGGCGATCCCAGCCTGCCGGGCCTGAAGTGGCAGCCCACCGATCCGAAGACCAACCGCACGATGGTCTGGGACAACCAGTGCCGCATGGTGGACGACCCGGAAGGAGAGGCGCGCAGAATTCTGTCTACCTAGCGAAGATAGGCCGGCAGCAAGTCGTTGCCTGCGTTCACCGGGGTGAGGATAGAATGGGCGCCTCGCGAAACCCCGGGTGGGCATGATGAAGCTGCGCGTTGGCGTCCTGGCGTCGTTTGTCCTGCTGTCGGCGTGCACTACTGCCAGCCTTCCGCCCGCGGAGACCACCGCCGACGGCCTGGTGCGTGTCCCCTCGCGACCCGAAGGCGGCGTGTATCGCAAGCTCGACGTCGACTTCACGCGTTACAGGCGCCTGATGATCGAGCCCCTCACCGTGGAGTTCCTCGAGGGCTGGCGCAAGCAGCATCCGGACGTCTCCGACTCCGAGCTGCGCCGGGTCCAGGTCGAGACCACGAATGCGTTCGCCAAGACCTTCACCGATGTCTTCGTCGACAAGGGGCCTTTCGAGCTGGCCGACGTGCGCGAGTCGGACGTGATGGTCCTGGTGCCGAGAATGCAGAAGCTCAAGATTCCCGCGCCCGAGACCGGATTCGACGCCGGCTACGAACGTTACTCGCCGTACGCCGTCTCCCTGGAGATGACCGGCGAACTGCGTGATGGCGTGAACGGCGACGTCCTGCTGCGCGTGATCATGATCGACCCCGACTATCGCGACAAAATCCATCAGATCGGTGGGCCCCGCCGCCTTTCCAACGCGTACGAGATCCGCGACAGTCTGGAGCGGTGGACACGCCTGGTCCGCGAGGCCATCGACGTAGCCAAGGCCTCTAAGCCGCGCTGATCGGCGCGCAGGCGACGCCAGCATGCTCGCTGCTCGCAAGTGCTGGTTGTCGGTGGGCCTGCTGCTCGGCGGCGTTGCATCGCTGGCGCGGGCGGCCATCCTGCCCACCGATTTCGAAGCCACCGTCAGCGCCGAGTACGAACCGGCCGATTCGGACGAGCGCGCCCTCTGGCTCAGCCTCGAGCGGCTCGAAGCGGGCGTTCGCAACTCGCCACAGCGACTGATCGCGCCTGAGCTCGATGCCTATATCCGCGGTCTCGTCGAGCGGCTGATTCACCGGCCCGCGCCGGAGCTCCGCATATACCTGCTGCGCGACGCGTCGCTCAATGCCGCGATACTGCCCTCCGGCATGATGATCGTGAACACCGGCCTGCTGGCCCGCGTTCGCGACGAGGCTCAGTTGGTTGCCGTGCTGGCACACGAGGCCGGGCACTACTTTCGCAGGCACGCCCTCGATCTGTATCGCGCGGAACGCCGCAAGGAGTCGCTGGGCTTCTCCAAGGCCGCCACGGTCCGCTCCGGGGACGACCTCTACGGCATGTGGGCCATGATCAATCAGGCCGTCATGCTGTCGAGCATGAGGTTCAGCAGGGACCTGGAGTCCGAGGCCGACGCCTACGGACTCATGCTGATGGCACGCGCCGGGTATCGCCCGCACGCCGCCGTCGAAATGTGGCAGCAATACGTCGCCGAGCGGCGGGCGAGCGCCGCCGCTCGCAACAGACGCTACCGCGATGGGACGAACTCCGCGCTGTCGACCCATCCGCCGACACAGCGCCGCATGATCAATCTGGCCGACACCGCCGGCTATCTGGCCGGGAAGCACGGTCTGCAGAGCGGCCCGGCGCATGACGGATGGGCCGAGGTCATCCGGCCTCACCAGGCCATGCTGCTGCGGGAGCAGACCTATCTCAACGATGCGGGCGCCAGCCTCTATCTACTCGAACACCAGGCGAGGAACGGCTGGACGGGCCTGCTGCGATTCAACGAAGGCGAGGTCTACCGGCTGCGCAACGCGCGGGGGGACGACGAGAGGGCGGCGCGTGCCTACGCGGCCGCCACGGCCATGGCGGACGCGCCGCCCGAAGCCTGGCGCGAACACGGTTATGCGCTGCTGCGGTCGGGCAGCGAGGCCGAGGCGCGCGAGGCGCTGACGCGCTATCTGGCGATGAACCCGCGGGCGGCCGATGCGCCCCTGGTTCGTTCCGCCCTGAGCCGGCGCGAGACCGACAACGAGCCCGTGTTGGCCGCCGGCCGCGTGACCCTGAGCCCCGAATCGCAATGGCAGCGGCTCTACGCGAACACGAACGTTACGCGCTGGGATGAAGTGTGGACCTGGAGCGGGGCGCAGATCGACCGGATGACGCTGGTCGACGGATTGCCCGAGGGCAAGGCCATCGTCATTCAGGACCGCACCACCGACCAACAGGTGCCGGTGTTCCGTGCCGACATGACGGCGCAGGATCTCGCGTCGATGCTCGAGGTCTCGTATCGCGTCCGGGGCGTCACGGCCTTCGACCTCGAGTCCGTCGAGCCGGTCGAATTTCTCGCCGGCCCCGGCGTCAGCCTGCGCTACGACTATGCATCCGGCATCGTCTTCCACAAGAAGGGACGCTGCGTCATGCGGATCGTCGGCCAGAAGCTGTACGCGATGAAACTCGAGGGCCTCGCGACGGAGTCTTTCGATGCGCTCGCCGCCCGGTTCGATCGCCTGGTGGCTGGCGCGAGGTTGAGCCGGTAGGCGCGGCCATGTCCGGCCCGGCACGCGCCTCAGGCCGCGCGCGATCCCGAGCCGTGCTCGTATTCTGCGAGGAAGCTCAGCAGCTCCTCGCGATATTCGTAGTAGCGCGGATGCTCCAGCAGCAGCTTGCGGCTGCGCGGCCGCGGCAGGTCGACCTGCATGATCCGGCCGATGCGCGCGCGCGGGCCATTGGTCATCATGATCACGCGGTCCGCGACCAGGATGGCCTCGTCGACGTCGTGGGTGACGCAGATCGCGGTGATGCGGGTGCGCTTGAGTATGTCCATCAGCACTTCCTGCAGGTCCCAGCGCGTGAGCGCGTCGAGCATTCCGAACGGTTCGTCGAGCAGCAGCAGCTTCGGTGACAGCGCGAAGGCGCGGGCCAGGCCGACGCGCTGGCGCATGCCGTTCGACATGTCGCGCGCGTACTTGTCGAGCGCATCGCCCAGGCCGACGCGCGTGAGGTAGTAGTCGACGATGTCGGCGCGCTCGGCGCCGCTGGCGTGTGGATACACGCGATCGACGCCCAGTGCCACGTTCTGGCGCGCCGTCAGCCACGACAACAGGTTGGGCGCCTGGAACACCACGCCGCGGTCGGGACCCGCGGTGGTGATCTCGCGGCCATCGAGCGAAATGCCGCCGTCGCTGACCTCGGTGAGACCCGCGCACATGGACAGCGCGGTCGACTTGCCGCAACCCGAGTGGCCGATCAGCGAAATGCATTCACCGCGCCGGATGTCGAGCTGGAAGCCTTCGACCACGGTGAGCGGACCCTTCGGCGTCGGATACACCTTGTGGACGTTGTAGAACTCGACGTACTTGTCGGGGTTGGACGCCGGCCGCGGCTTGTTGGCCGCGCGCACCGCCTTCGGCACGAAATCGGCGGAGGTGATGGGCACCACGTCTGGTAGCTGGATGCCGCCGTCCGCCTCGCCGGTCACCACCCTCTCCGCGTCGACATCGAGCAGGTACTGCGTGATCGAGGCGCGCAGCTGGCGGTAGCGCGCGTCGTGATTGACGGCCTTGCGGTCGCGCGGCCGCGGCAGATCGACGCGGAATTCCGGCCCGAGTGTCGCGCGCGGGCCCGGCGTCAGCGGGATGATGCGGTCGGCGAGCAGCAGCGCCTCGTCGACGTCGTTGGTGACCAGCACGACGGTTTTCTTTTCCTCGCGCCAGATCGCCTCGATCTCGTCCTGCAGCTTGGCACGGGTCAGGGCATCGAGCGCCGAGAGCGGCTCGTCGAGCAGCAGGAACTCCGGATTCATGGCCAGCGCCCGCGCCACCGCCACGCGCTGGCGCATGCCGCCCGACAGCTCGGCGGGGCGCCGGTCGGTGGCATGCGTGAGCCCGACCATGCGGATGTATTTCTCCGTGCGCTCGCGCCGCAGCGCGCGCGAGTCGCGCGCGAACACCGTGTCGACCGCGAGCGCCACGTTCTCGAACACCGTGAGCCACGGCATCAGCGAATAGCTCTGGAACACCACACCGCGGTCAGGTCCGGCCTCGCCCGCCGGCGCGCCGCGCAGCAGCACCTCGCCGGCATCCGGTGCGACCAGTCCGGCGAGGATGGACATGAGCGTGGTCTTGCCCGACCCTGAGAAGCCGATCAGCGCGACGAACTCGCCCTCGGCGATCGACAGGTTGATGTCCGCCAGCACCTCGGTGCCGCCGTAGCTCTTGGCGATGCCGCGCAATTCCAGGTGAGCCATCAGCGCGTGTTTCCGTAGCTGAAGGCGCTCTGCAGCGTCAGCATGACGCGATCCAGCAGAAAGCCGATGAGGCCGATGGTGAATACTGCCACCATGATGCGGCTCAGAGATTCGGAGCTGCCGTTCTGGAATTCGTCCCAGACGAATTTTCCGAGCCCCGGGTTCTGCGCCAGCATTTCCGCGGCGATCAGCACCATCCAGCCCACGCCGAGCGACAGGCGCAGGCCGGTGAAGATGTAGGGCAGCGACGAGGGGAACACCAGCCTGGTCAGCTGCGTGGTCTTCTTGAGGCGCAATACGCGCGCCACGTTCAGCAGGTCGCGATCGATGGACCCGACGCCCACCGCCGTGTTGATCACCGTCGGCCAGAGCGAACACAGCGTCACGGTCACCGCCGAGGTGATGAAGGACTTCTCGAGCATCGGATTGGCCGTCACGTACACGGCGCTCACGATCATGGTGACGATGGGCAGCCAGGCGAGCGGTGAGACCGGTTTGAACACCTGTATCAGCGGATTGAACATGGCGCTGAACGTGGCGCTGGCGCCGCACAGGATTCCGAGCGGTACCGCGATCAGCGTTGCGAGCAGGAAGCCCGCGAACACGGTCTTAAGACTGGTGTAGATCTGGTCGATGTAGCTGGGCTTGCCCGTGTATTCGACGACGCGCACCTCGGCATCCGGCTCGGCGCGCAGTTTCTCCGCATTGCGCTGTTCCTGGCGCTCGTAGAAGGCGGCGGCCTTTTCACGCTGCACGAGATGATCGGCCCAAAGCGCCTTCGCCTGTTGCCACACCGCGCCCGGCCCCGGAATCTGCCCGAGACTGGTCTGGATGCCGGAGGAGACCTGGCTCCAGAGGAGCAGGAACGCCACGATGGCCACCAGCGGCGCACCGAGGTCGAGCCACAGCTGGCGCATGTGCGAACGCGGATCTTCGCCGCGCGTCATGGCGACGATGGGCTTGAGGAAGCCGAGGCCGACCAGCGCGAGCACGCGCAGCGCGCCATCGATCGCACGGGACATCGTGCGCGGTGCGCGTGCCGCCGCGGATGCCCCCGCCGCGCGCAGCGGCGGCGCCTGCGGCGCACTCGGCGCCGGCACTTCCTTTCGCGCGCTACTTCCCGACGACATTGCCGTTCTCGATCTTCTGCCCGCCCTTGAGCCCGATCGCGAGCTTCTGGATGTAGGCATTCGGCTTGCGGCCGTCATATTCGATGCCGTCGATGAATTCCCGGGTCGGCGCGCGGAAGCCGTCGGTGGTGAGATCGAAGTCTGCCGCGCGGGCCTTCTTCTCGGCGATCAGTTCTTTAGCGGCCTGGACGAACACCGCGGGTACGTACACGCGCTTGGCGGTGTCGATGTACCAGGCATCGTTTTTCGCATCCGGTATCTGGCCCCAGCGGCGCATCTGCGTCAGGTACCAGATGGCGTCCGAGTAATACGGGTAGTTGGCGTGATAGCGGAAGAACACGTTGAAGTCCGGCAGCGCGCGCCGGTCGCCCTTGTCGTACTCGAACGTGCCGGTCATGCTGTTGGCGATCACCTGCACGTCGGCGCCCACGTATTCGGAGCGCGCCAGTATCTGCGCGGCTTCCTTGCGGTTCGCACCGTTGTTCGCGTCGAGCCACATGGCGGCGCGCAGCAGCGCCTTCACCAGCGCCACGTGCGTGCGCGGGTACTTGTCCGCGAAGGCCCTGGTCACGCCGAACACCTTCTCCGGGTTGTTCTTCCACATCTCGTAGTCGGTGATGACCGGCACACCGACGCCCTTGAAGATGGCCTGCTGATTCCAGGGTTCGCCGACGCAGTAGCCGTTGATCGTGCCGGCCTCGAGCGTCGCCGGCATCTGCGGCGGCGGCGTCACCGACAACAGCACGTCGGCGCGCGTATTGCCGTTCACGTCGGCGGGTGAATAGAAGCCGGGATGGATGCCGCCCGCCGCCAGCCAGTAGCGCAGCTCGTAGTTGTGCGTCGAGACGGGGAAAACCATGCCCATCTTGAACGGCTTGCCGTCGGCCTTGAATTTCGCCACCACCGGCTTGAGCGCCGTGGCGGAGATCGGATGGCGGGGCAGGCCCTTCGCGTCGGCGGGAATGCCGCCTTTCATCAGGGCCCAGACCTCGTTCGACACAGTGATGGCATTGCCATTGAGATCCATGCTGAAACTGGTGATGACGTCGGCCCGGGTGCCGATGCCGATCGAGGCGCCGAGCGGCTGGCCGGCCAGCATGTGCGCACCGTCGAGCTGCCCGTCGATGACGCGATCGAGCAGCACTTTCCAATTGGCCTGTGGCTCGAGCGTGACATACAGCCCCTCATCCTCGAAGAAGCCCTTCTCGTAGGCGATGGCCAGCGGCGCCATGTCCGTGAGCTTGATGAAGCCCAGCTTGAGCTGCTCCTTCTCGGGGCTGGCGCCTGCCTGCGCGGTGGAAAACGAGCCGAAACAGGCGACGAGTGTGAGAAAACCGGCGCGCGCGGCGGCGGCGATGCTGCTCGAATTCACTTCTAACTTCCTCTCCGGTGTGCGCAGTAAGGCGCAACCGGATGAAGCAATCCGCATGCCAGGGCCGGGAGTGGCAGTTTTTCGCGACCGGCGCGTTGTTTGGAGCGCCATGCACCGAAAGGCAGCGAGGGGGGTGCGCTCGCGTGTGCAAACGGGTGCAGCGTCAGCGGCCGGCGTCCGTCACCGGCAGACGGATCGTGAATCGCGTGCCGGTGCCCGCGATGCTGTGGACGTCGAGCCCGCCACCGTGGCGATCGACGACGATCGATCGCGAGATGGCCAGCCCCTGGCCCGTGCCTCTGCCCACTTCCTTGGTCGTGAAGAACGGGTCGAAGATCTTGTCGAGATTCTCCGGCTCGATGCCGCAGCCGTTGTCTTCGAAGGTGATGATCAGCTCGGCGCCCGCGTGTTGCGTGACGATGCGGATCCGGCCAGCCGCGGCGTCCTTGCCGGAAGCCTCGATGGCATGCGCAGCGTTGACCAGCAGGTTCAGGAACACCTGGTTCAGCTCGCCGATGTTGCAGGCAACGAGCGGCAGGGGCCCGGCTTTCAGTTCCACGGTCGCGATGTGCTTGTATTCGCTGCGCGCAATTTCGAGCGTCGTCTCGAGCGCCTTGTTGAGGTCCGCCGGGCTGTGCGCGTCGCTGCTCGGATGCGAGAATTCCTTCATCGCGCGCACGATGTCCGTCACTCGCCTGATTCCGTCGCGAGTCCGCTGCATCGCCTTCGGCAGTTCCGTCAGCAGGTACTCGACCTCGACTTCGGCTGCCGTCGCGTCGCCGTGCGTGCGATCGACCCGATAGGCGCCGATGACCCTGGCGAGGTCGTCGACCGAGTCGCTCAGAAACGTGACGTTGTCGGCGACGTACTGCATGGGCGTGTTGATCTCATGCGCCACGCCCGCGGCCAGGCGCCCGACGGCCTCGAGCTTCTGCGCCATGCGCAACTCGAGTGCGAGGCGGTCGCGTTCCTGTTCGCGGGTCTCGATGCGTTCCTGCAGCTCCTTCTTGATGCGCGAATCTTCGACGCTCTGCGTGATGTCGGTGGCGATGCCGACGAAGTGACTGGCCCTGCCATCCGGGCCAAGAATCGGCGTGATGTTCAGGCTGAGCCACAGCGGTGAGCCGCTCGAATGCACGCCGCGGACGACGACCCGGATGGGCCGGCTCTCGCGCATCGCCGCGCGCATTTTTTCCAGTTGCGCCGGGCTGTGGTTGTCGGTGCGCACGATCTGCTCGACCGTCTCGCCGATGAGCTCTTCGCGAATGCGGCCATGCCGCTCGGCCAGCGACAGGTTGGCGAAAACGATCCGGCCCTTCCGGTCGGTGATGAGCACGTGTTGCTCGGAGGCGTCGAGCGCGCCCTGCAACAGCGACACGTCGGCGGTGATGAGACCCGCCATCACGGAAGCGGTGCAGGTCGACGCGGCCAAGATTCCCCCAGAAGTGCCTTTAGCCCGAGCTAGTTCGGTTCATACCCTGGCATCGCCCGATCCCGTCGGGACTTGAGCGCCCTGGCGATCGACATCTTGCGATTGCGACTCCGCGCTCGACGCGCCCTAAGGGAGACGCTTCCTCCGCGAGGTAGGATGCGCGCCTGCGCGGCTGTGGGCCGGCTCCGACTCGCGGCGGATTTCACATGGCTGCACGGATGATTCGCATTGCTGGGCACCCGCAAGCGTGCTCAATTTGATGCGTTTCGTCGGCAAGTCCAAAAAACCAGGGGGAATCATGTCACTTCGCAGACCTTCCGCTGCGAAATGGCGCGGCAAGACGGCATTCGCGGCCACTTTGCTTGCGTCCATTTCTGCTCTCCTATATTCGACGGGCGTATCCGCGCAATTGCCCACCGCACAGCAGGTGGCGAGCCAGATCCAGCTCGGCTGGAACATCGGCAACACGCTGGAAGCCCAGTGCGGCGAGACGGCCTGGGGCAACCCGCAGGTCAGCCAGACGCTCATCAATGCGGTGAAGGCGGCGGGCTTCAACGCGGTGCGCATCCCGGCGGCGTGGGATTGCCACGCATCGAACGGCACCATCGATCCGAATTGGATGGCGCGCGTCAAACAGGTCGTCGACTACGCGTACAACCAGAACATGTACGTCGTCCTGAACATCCACTGGGACGGCGGGTGGCTCGAGAACAATCCGTTCTATTCGGCCCAGGCCGCGGTCAACCAGAAGCAGAATGCCTACTGGACGCAGATCGCCAACACGTTCAAGAACTACAACGAACGCGTGCTGTTCGCCGGTACGAACGAGGTTCATGCCGATTACGGCACGCCCACCAGCGAACACATCGCCGTACAGCAATCGTACAACCAGACATTCGTGAATGCGGTGCGCGCCACGGGCGGCAACAATGCCTCGCGTACGCTGGTGGTGCAGACCTACAACACCAATCCGTGGCACGGGCTCAACTACTTCTCGCTGCCGTCCGACAGCATCGCCAATCGCCTGATCGTGGAGATCCATCACTACGATCCGTACGATTTCACCATCAATCCGAACGGGCCCTGCCTCGCATGGGGCGCGCCTTACCCGCAGTACAGCCAATGCGCCTGGGCGCAGGAGGCCTATCACGATGACCTGTTCAACCAGGTGCGGGCGAAATGGGCGGCCAACGGCATTCCAGTGATCATCGGCGAGTACGCCGCGGCCCAGCGTGCGAATCTCAACGAGGCCTCGCGGCTGTATTGGCACGAATACGTGAACCGATCCGCGAAGAACAACGGCATCAAGACGTTCCTCTGGGACACCGGCAACAGCTCCGGGGTGTTCAATCGCAACAATGGCGCGATCATCAATCAGGCGCTGCTGGACGCGATCAAACGCGGCGCGGGCCTGGGCGGCGGCAACGGCATCGTTGCCAATGGCACCTACCGCATCGTGGCGCGCCACAGCGGCAAGGTGGTGGACGTGCAGGGAACCGCCACCAACGACGGCGCGAACGTGCACCAGTGGAGCTACTACGGTGGCAACAGCCAACGCTGGACGCTGACCCACCTGGGCAACAACGTGTACCAGATCATCGGCGTGGGCAGCGGCAAGGCGCTGGAAGTCGCCAGCACCTCCACGGCCAACGGCACGAACGTCGACATTCGCAGTTACACCGGCGCCAACAACCAGCGCTGGACGATCTCGGCAACCAGCGGCGGCTACTATCGACTGAGCCCGGTGAGCAGCAGCGGCTCGGCGCTCGACGTCTCCGGCGTCTCCTCGAGCGATGGCGCGAATATCCATCAGTGGGGCTGGAATGGCGGCAACAACCAGCAGTGGGCGTTTCAGGCTCCCTGATCGCTCGGGGCTGGCTCGTCCGCGAGTCGTGTACGCGATGGCCGCGGCATCCGCGGCGGCCATCGCGGCGCTGATCGCGATTCGCGGCGCGCCGTCCGACAGCGGCGCATTGCGTCCCACGGCCGCAGGCGTCCTGGAGTCACGGCCGGCCAGTGACCGCTCGGACGCGCGCGCACCTGCCGCGAGGGCTCGCGCGCGCATCGATGGCAATGCGATCACCCCGCTCACGGCAGATGCCGTCGAGCGCGCTCTTGCCGAGGCGCCGCAGGAGCGGCGCGACCTGTTGCTGGGCCAGCTGCTCGCCCGGCTCGTGCGCCAGGATGCACGGGCGGCGGCGCACGTCGCCGAGCGGCAGGCAAACGGCTACCTGCGTGAAGCGGCGCTGCGCACCGTCGCGCAGCAGTGGACGCGACGCGATGCCGAGGCCGCGATCGCCTGGGCGGTTTCGCTGAGCGATCAGGCTGAACGGGACACGGCGCTCGCCCATGCGGCCTTGGAGCTGGCGATCTCCCGGCCGCAACTCGCGCTGCAGGCGCTCGGCAATCGGAGCGCGTCCCCG
Source organism: uncultured Pseudomonadota bacterium (assembly GCA_946479515.1). Next base: position 26,717 of record CAMLGF010000012.1, read on the forward strand.
TCGCCGGATCCGGCACTCGAGGGCGTCGTGCAGCAATGGGCCATGCATGATTTCGCCGAAGCACAGGCCTGGGCAGACGCGCAGCCCGCCGGCCACGATCGGGATGCGCTGCTCATGCGATTGGTGTTCGCGCGCGTGGAACAGGATCCGGCCGACGCCGCGCGCATGGCGGATAGAGCCTTCTTCGTCGAAGCGGAGCGCATCGACGCGATCTCGACCGTCGCCCGCCGCTGGGGCGCCAGGGATCCCGCGGCCGTGCGCGAGTGGGCGCTCACGCTCGACGCCAAGGCGCAGCAACGCGTCTGGACCGAGCTCGCGCTGCTGTGGTGAGTCGCGCCACGTGCGGCATGGCTCAGGACAGTTTCACCTCGGCTGGTGACTGCCATCCACGGACAGGTGCGCGACCTGCTCCACGAGGGGCAGGGTGACGAGCTGGCGCCAGTGTGACAACTGCACCTTGAACTCGCGGGCTCGGTAGTTAGCGGACCGACCCGCGGAAACCGGGGCGCGCGCCCCTGGCCATGAGGCGACGAGGCTGCCCTCACGTATCACCTGATAGCTTCCATCCGCCCTGACGAGAGCAGGGGATGCATCGGCGTTCATGCGCGGAAAGCGCGGCTCGGGAATCCGGACGACGGTGGCGCCGGCCAGCGAAGGGTTCATGCAGTTGCGGGCGACCTGTGGCGCGAGCTTGTCCCGCATGTCAGAGCCGCCGCGCGTGCTGCCGGCGGAGTCGAGGAATTCAAAAAGCCATTTGCCGGCGATGTAGCGGTTGCACTCGCGACGCACGTCGTCAGGCAGTTCGAGCCCGGACCGACGCAAGGCCGCAGCGAGTCTCGCCAGCGCAGGGACGGGAATCGCACGCGCGGAGGACGTTGGCCGGCGTGCCGTCAACTCGCGGGCCGTTCCCTGCAGCGTCCGCGGCAGCCACCGGCCTGAAACGGCGGGATGATCCGGGTCGAAGTAATGCTTTTTCAGCAGGCTGAAAGCCACCTGGTCGAGGAAGGTCTGGTAGGTGTGCCCAAAACAGCTGCCCGGGTACGAGCCGCATGTGCCGCCGAATTCCACATGGGCATACGCGTCCTGCTGGCAATGCAGGGCCGCGCCAAGCGCGATCAATCTCCTGGTCGCACGGCGTGGACCATCGACACGATCGGCCACCGCAGCGAAGTGGCCGGACATGACTTGAAAGACGTCGGCGGAAATCCGGCCTGCCGCGGTGGGAGTCCGGCTGAAACAATGGAAGCGCAGATTCTTCTCCGCCTGGTGGAAAGAGCTCGTGACGTAACCGGCAGCGGAGGAGCTCGGTCCCGTCTCCGCTTCCAGCGCGGCGACCGTGTCCTGGTTCTCGTCCACCCCCTGATTCGCGCTGGCGATAGTCAGGGCATCGGGCTGCGGCCAGCCGGCGGCTCTTGCCAGCACATAGGTCGTCGAAAAGTGAATGTCTGCTTCATAGGCTTCGGCTGCGGTGATGGACTGCAGCGATATCAGCAGGCAGGCGCACAGAATTCCCTTCACGTGTCTCGACTCTGGAGCATTCGAAAGTTGTTCGTATGTCTCCGGCGAGCGCTGGAAGGTTCTGGGTCATGGCGGGCGACACCGGTTCGGCCGAGCGAAACGCCGGTCGCTGAGATTGCCGCGCGAAGCGGCTCAGGTCGCGCCGCGCAGCGCCGCGCGATAGCGGCGGCTGCACGGAATCTTCACGCCGCCCTTCAGCACCAGCCGCGCATCGCCGCTCTCCAGGGGTTCGATCTGCTCGAGGGATCCGAGGTTGACGATGTAGCTGCGATGCACGCGCACGAACTGCTGCGGATCCAGCCGCTCGTGTATCGCCGCCATGGTCGACCGCAGCGGATACACGCGCCCGCGCACGTGCAGGTTGACGTAGTTCTCGGCGGCTTCCAGCCACTCGATGTCGCGAGCGGAGACGAGGAACTCCGTGCCCAGCTTGCGCACCAGGAAGCGCTCGGGCCGCTCGATCGCCTCCACCGGCGCGCCGGTATCCGGCGCCGCCAGCAAGCGCGCCTCGCCCTGCAGTCGCAGCAGCAACAGGCGATAGAAGCGGATGATCAGCAGAAAGATCAGGTAGGTCTTCCAGTCCTTGAGGAATTCGTACAGCAGCTCGCGCGGCCAGTCGCCGAAGTCGTACTGCGAGCCGGCCAAGGCATAGGCCAGCTGGCGTAGCGCGACCATGCCCAGCACGTGGGCCAGTGAGAACACGACCATGCCGAGCACGTGCCAGGGCAGAGTCCGCCGCCACGATTCGAGAGCGAGGGGAAAGCGGCGCTCGAACTTCACCAGCGGCCAGACCAGCGCCAGCAGCGCAATCGCGCTCGAGAACTCCCAGCTCACGGGTTGCCACCACTGGTGCTGATTCGCAGCGCCGCGCTGCAGTTCGATCCACGCCACCAGGCTGCCGGCAATGGCACTGAGCAGCAGACCGCAGGCCCACAGGGCGGCTTCCCAGCGATGCCGATGGCGCAGGTATCGTTCGAGTCGTGAAGCGGCAGTCATGGGCGGGGCATTCTAGTCAACGTTCGTCACTCGCATTCGCCGCTCGTCACCGTTCGCGCTCGCTTCGCCCCCAAGGGCTGGAAGTGCCGGGCTGGGACGACGATGGTCACGCCATGAAAATACTGCTCACTGTGCTGTTGGCCCTGCCGCCGCTCGCCATGGCCGCTCCGCGGCCGCCCCCCCTGACGCCGGACAATGTGTCCCGACTCGCCCTGGCCTGGAGCTACGACACGCGCGATCCGGTCGGGCCGCTGGGTGGCAACAAGCCGCCCGCCTTCGAGGCGACGCCGGCCTACGCCGATGGCCGCCTGTATCTCTCGACCCCGCTGGGCACCGTGGTGGCGCTGAACGCCGCCACCGGCGCCGAGATCTGGCGCGTGGCGCTGGGCGTGCGTACGGATGTCGACTACAGCGACCCCGCCAATCGCGGCCCGACGCTGCACGGCGATCGCTTGTACGTCGGCACCATCGATGCCCGGCTGGTCTGCCTGCGGGCACGTGATGGCGCGCGCTGCGCGCGCTTCGGAACCCATGGCGAGATCGATCTGAAAGCCGGACTGCGCCATCCGCCGCAGTGGTCCGGTGAATATGGCGTCACCTCAGCGCCCGCGGCGTGGCGGAATCTGGTGATCGTCGGATCGAGCGTCGCCGACAATGGCCGTGTGCAGATGGCGTCGGGCGAGGTGCGCGCCTTCGATGCGGTCACGGGCAGGCTCGAGTGGACGTTCCATCCCCTGCCGGCGGAGTCGCCGGAGGGAGGCGCCAACACCTGGTCGCGCATCGTGGTGGATGCGGCGAACGGGCTGGTGTATCTGCCCACCGGCAGCCCGAGTCCCGACTACTACGGCGGACTACGGCCCGGCAACAATGGCCATGCAAATTCCGTCGTCGCGCTCGATGCCGCCACCGGCCGCGTGCGCTGGAGTTTTCAGACCGTGCATCACGATCTGTGGGACTACGACGTGGCCTCGCCTCCGTTGCTGTGGCCGTCGAAGCAAGGTCCCGCGGTTGCCGTGGGGTCGAAGACCGGTCATCTGTTCCTGTTCCAGCGGCTCACCGGCGAACCGCTGTTTCCCATCGACGAACGCGGCGTGCCGAAAAGCGACGTACCGGGCGAGCAGGCTTCGCCCACGCAGCCGTTCCCCTCGAGACCCGCAAGTCTCGTGCCGCAGCGTGTCGGCGAACAGGATCTCTGGGGTGCGACCCCGGAGGAGCTGGCCGCCTGCCGGGAAATCTTCCACACCCTGCGCAACGACGGCATCTTCACGCCGCCGTCGATCGGCGGCAGCCTGATCGTGCCGGGCAACATCGGCGGCCTGCATTGGGGCGGCGTCGCCTGGGATTCCACGCGGCGCTTGCTGATCGCTCCGGTGAATCGACTGCCCGCGATCATCCGGCTGATTCCGCAGGATCGACTGGCCGAGGCGCGGCGGGCCTTCCCGAAGCGCGAAACCACCGCGCAGCACGGCGCGCCGTATGCCATGTCGCGCGAATTCTTCCTTTCGCCCAAGGGTGTGCCGTGCATCGCGCCGCCCTGGGGCGAGCTCGTCGCCGTACACGCCGATACCGGCGAGCTTGCCTGGCGTGTGCCCTTCGGTGACCTGCGCGAGAAATTTGCGGCCGCCGATCTGCCGATGCCACTGACGCCGCCGAATCTGGGCGGACCCGCCGTCACCGGTTCCGGACTGCTGTTCATCGGCGCCGCGTTCGACCGGTACTTGCGCGCGTTCGATACGCGCGACGGGCGCGAGGTGTGGCGAGGCGAACTGCCGACCAGCGCGCGCGCCACACCGCTGATTTACACCTTGCCCGATGGTCGCCAGATGGTGGCCATCATGGCCGGCGGACACCACAGCCCGGTTTCGCACATCGACAATAAATTGGTGGCATTCGCGCTCGGTGATTGAAGCGCGGGCGCGCCAGGGCCTCGCGCCGCGTGCGCGGCCCACATCCGGGAAACTGCGCGCGCTCGCTTGAGAGGGTGCGCGTGCCAGCGCATAGTCGGCGCATGGCGCGCTTCCTCGAGATCGTGGCCGTGGGCTTGGCAACCGTGTTTCCCGCAGGGTCAGCCTTGCCGGCGAGCGCCTGCGGCGCGCCTGCTGCCGGCAGTTCGAGCGTCGCGAGTGCAACCGCCAAGGACGCCGCGGGGCGCGCCGTCGCGCTCATCCACATCAATGGCCAGGGCCCGTTCCGCTTCATCATCGACACCGGGGCCAATCGCTCCGTGCTCTCGCAGGCGCTGGCCACGCGGCTCGGGCTCGCGCATTCGGGCGTGGACGTGGTGCACTCGGTCGACGGTGCTCAGCTCGCCATGCTGGTGAATGTCGACTCGCTGTCGTTCGGCGCGCTGCAGCTCTCGCGTGGTGATACGCCGGTGCTCGATGGCCCGATGCTGGACGGCGAGCATGGGCTGCTGGGCGTCGACGGCATGGTCGGGCGGCTGCTGCACGTCGATTTCACCAGGCATTGCGTGGAGATCTACGAGAACGCCGCGCAGCTGCCGCTGAACGGCTGGTTGAGCGTGCCGGCGCGCGTGCGCTTCGGTTCGCTGCTGATGGTGCCGGGCGAGATCATGGGCGTGCGCGTCAACGTGCTGATCGATACCGGCTCCAACATCTCGCTCGCCAACCCGCGCTTTCGCGACGCGCTGCGCGACGTCGGCGCCCACACCATCGAGTATCACAACGGCCACGCCTTCACGTTCGGGCGTCCCATCGTGCTCACGCAAAGGGTCTGGACGCCGCGCCTGCGCCTCGGCCGCACCATGGTCGACAACGTCAATGCCTACATCGGTGATTTCCACATCTTCGACCTGTGGGGCCTGAAGGACGAACCCACCGTGCTCATCGGCATGGACGTGCTCGCGCGCTCGCGCGAAATGGCCATCGATTACGAGAGCGGCGTGGTGCACTTCCGCAAGCGGCCTCGCGGCGATTACCGCGGGGGCAGTCGCGGCTTCGAGGCCGAGCCCGCCATCGCCGCGGCCCAGTAGCTGATGCCGGAGAGCGCGTTTCAGGGCAACATGCGGGGTCTGTTCAGCCACCCGTTCTTTCTTTCGCCCGCATGAATACACGCAAGCTCGGTTCCCACGAAGTCTCCGCCGTCAGCTTCGGCTGCATGAACCTGTCCCATGCCTATGGTCCGCCGCAGCCGCGGGAGGTCGCCGAGCGCGTGCTGCGCCGGGCGCTCGACCTCGGCATCACGCACTTCGATACCGCGGCCCTCTACGGCTTCGGTATGAACGAGAAGCTGGTGGGCGAGCTGCTCGCCAGCCGGCCGGACAACGTCCTCATCGCCAGCAAGTGCGGGCTGTTCGGCCGCGATGGCAAGCGCGTGATCGACGGCCGGCCCGAATCGATCCGTGCCATCTGCGAGCAGTCGCTGCGCAATCTTCGCACCGAGCGCATCGATCTCTATTACCTGCATCGCTGGGATCAGCGCGTTCCGATCGAGGACTCGATCGGCGCGCTGGCGGAACTGAAGGCCGCCGGCAAGATCGGCGCCATCGGCCTCTCGGAAGTCGGCGCCGCGACCCTGCGGCGCGCGCATGCGGTGCATCCCATCGCGGCGCTACAATCCGAATACTCGCTCTGGACGCGCAACCCGCAGATCGCGGTGCTGGCGGAGTGCCGCAGGCTGGGAATCACACTGGTCGCGTTCTCGCCGCTCGGCCGCGGATTCCTCGCCGGCACCCCGCGGAGCCCGTCCGAGCTGCACGAGGCGGACATCCGGCGCACGATGCCGCGCTTCCAGCCTGCGCAGTTCGAGCAGAACTCCCGGCTGCTGGCGCCGCTGGCGGCCATCGCGAAGCGCGTCGGCTGCACGCCTGCGCAGCTCGCGCTCGCGTGGGTGCTCGAGCAGGGCGAGCACGTCATCGCGATCCCGGGGACCACGAACGTGGCGCACCTCGAAGAGAACCACGGCGCCGGCAGCATCCGCCTCGATGCGGCGACACTCGGGGAGCTGGATGACCTGTTCCAGCCGGCGGCCATTGCCGGCGAACGCTACCCGCCGGCGACCCAGGCCGAGAACGACACGGAAAATTTTGGACAGGCGGCGCGGTGATGAACCACCTGTGCAAGGCACTGTGGGGGGTGACCTTGTCCGCCGGCCTGGCGCTCACGGCCGCGGCACAGGAAAACCCGAACTTCCCGCCGAAGATGCAGAGCGTCCCGCTGTATGGCGAGGCGGCGATTCCCAATTCGAAGCCCGGCCCGGATGAAGAATCCTCGGCGAACGGCAGCTGGATACGCAAAGTCTCGCGCCCGATGATCCAGGTGTACCGCCCGGCGAAGGTGAAGGCGACGGGCGCCGCCGTGGTGATCTTTCCCGGTGGCGGCTATGCCGGGCTCTCCTTCGACTTCGAAGGCGCGCAGCAGGCTAACTACTTCGTCGACCACGGCATTGCCGCATTCGTGGTCAAGTACCGCATCCCGAGCGACGCGACCATGATCGACAAGTCGATGGGTCCGCTCCAGGACGCGCAGCAGGCCATGCGTTTCGCGCGCCGGAACGCCGGGCAATGGCACATCGATCCGCGCCGCATCGGTGCCATCGGCTTCTCCGCCGGCGGCCACCTGGCATCGACCCTGGCCACGCATTTCGACAAGGCCTACGTCGACAACCCCGATCGGGTGGCCCTGCGGCCCGACTTCCTGATCCTCGTCTATCCCGTCATCAGCATGGACGCGAAGCTCACACACATGGACTCGCGCAAGGCGCTGCTGGGCGATCTTCCCTCGGACTCGCAGGTGCGCTTCTTTTCCAACGAGCTGCAGGTGACGCGCGCTTCGCCGCCCACGTTGATCCTGCACGCCGCGGATGATCGCCTGGTGGACGTCGACAACAGCATCGCGTTCTTCGAAGCGCTGCGGCACGCGGGCGTACCGGTGGAAGCGCGACTCTTCCAGCAGGGCGAGCACGGCTTCTACCTGATGCCCCGCGATCGCTGGCAGGGCGCCATCATGGAGTGGCTGGGGTCGAATGGCTGGCTGAGTACGCGCCCGGACCCGGATGCAGATCCGGACCCGGGCCCGTGAACCAGATCGTCAAAATGCCGCAGCTGTCCCCGGTGCCTCGCCGGCGGCTCGCGATCAAGCCACCTGCTGAACACTCGCCTGCAGGACCGAGCGATTCCGGCCCTGCGCCTTGGCCGCATAGAGCGCCTGGTCCGCGCGGCGAATCAGCTGCGCGAGTGTCTGCGTGTCGGCATCGAGCGCGGCCACGCCGGCGCTGATGGTGTAACCCACCCGGCCGGCGGCGGTGTCGAGCCCGTCGGCGGCGATCGCGCTGCGCAGCTGTTCGGCAACCACGAGCGCGTTCTCCGCGGTCGTTTCCGGCAGCATCAGCATGAATTCCTCGCCGCCGTAGCGGGCAACGATGTCGCCGGAGCGCCGTTGCGCGGCGACAATACCCGCCACGCGGGCCAGCACGTCATCCCCGGCCTGATGCCCGAAGGTGTCGTTGATCTGCTTGAAGTGATCGATGTCGATCATCACCACGGACAGCGGCCGGCCATGCCGCGTGGCCACCGAGCATTCGCGCTCGGCGAGCTCGAAGAAGTGGCGCCGGTTGTACAGGCCGGTCAGCTCGTCCGTGCGCGCCCGCAGCTGCTCGCGATCCAGTGAGGCCTGCAGTTCGCGATTCGCGTTCTCGAGCGTCTCGCGCACCCGCAGCAGCTCCAGTTCCTGTTGTTTGCGAACCGTGATGTCCTGGTTGACGATGATCGCGCCATTGATGCGCCGCTCGGGGTCGTGCAGCGGAAGGGCGGAGTTGAGGATGATCTTCGTGCTGCCGTCGAAGCACTGGATGCGGATCTCCTCGCCGATGGAGGTCTCGCCCTTGCGGATGGCGCGCGCCGCGGCCCACTCATCCGCGGCGATGGGTTTGCCGGTGTCCATCCACCAGCCGCGGTACTCGCCGAAATCCTCCGGACCAACGTAGCGTGCGCCGGCCCAGATACGGCGGCCCGCGGGGTTGCCGTGCGTGATACGGCCGTCCTTGTCCAGGACCCAGACGCCCACCGGCAGCAGTTCGAGGATGTGCCGCAGCGTGTCCTGGGTGTCGCGCAATGCATGCTCGAGGCCTTTCTGTTCGGTGATGTCCTCGTGGGAGATGACGACGCTCGCGGCGGTGTCTCGCGACAGGCGCGTCACGCCCAGCACGAACCAGGGGGTGGTTTTCGGACTGACGCAAGGGTACTCGAGCCTGAAGGTCGACTGTTCTCCGGCCATCACGGCGTGGATTCCCTTGAGCGCCGCCGCCGCCACCGCGTCGCCGCTGCGCGCGGCGCGTTCGCAGACCGCAAGATAGTTGCAGCCGACGAAGCCGGAGGCAGTGCCGCCGTTGTCGCGCGAATAGCGCAGCCAGGACTCGTTCACCGAGACGACGGCGCCGGCGGCATCCAGCACCGCCACGTGCGCGCTCAGCGAATTCAGGATGTCTTCGGCAAGTACCCCATTCATTGCAAAAATCATACTGCGCCGGCGCCGGCGCCTCTCCATCCGTAGAGTCACGCGTGGGGCACAGGTATCTACGTACGGCATGCCGCAGCGCCGCGGGCGGGTTCGATCGGTGGAAGGTTCCGCCCCGGGGCATTCGTGGCACACTCCACGCACGTGCCGGAGGCAACTCGCAGGAGAACAAGCGTGGGCAGATCGGAAGAACTCGCGGAGATCGACGCGCTGTTCGCGCGCGCGGACGCGGACCACGACGGCCAGATCGACTATCGGGAATTCCGGGCGCTGGTCCGGGAGCTGGATGAGGGCGAGATGCAGGAGGACATCCTCCGCATCGGCTTCACGGAAACCGACGCCGACGGCAACGGCCGGATCAACATCGACGAATTCCGCGCCTGGTGGCTGTCCGACTGATCGAATGGACAAAGGCCCCGCCGCGATGACGAGAATACGGGAGGGGAGGGAGCTCACATGAAAAGAAGAATCTTCGTCACCACCGCCATTTCCGCCGGCGCCGCGGCGCTGCTGCCGGCCCGGCGCTTGCTGGCAGGGACGGCGGACGCTGCCGCGATCGGCCGCACCGGCCGGCAGCTCACGCTTCGCGGCCGCGACATCGACGATCTGCGAGGCAGTCTTCGCGGTCAGCTCCTCACGGCCAGCGAGGAGGGTTACGAACAGGCACGACGTATCTGGAACGGCGCCTTCGATCGGCGGCCGGCGCTCATCGTTCGCTGTGCGGGCGCGGCCGACGTCGTGCAGGCCGTGAACTTCGGCCGCGCCCAGGACCTGCTGATCGCCGTGCGCGGCGGCGGCCACAGTCTCTCCGGGCAATCCGTCTGCGATGGCGGGTTGATGATCGATCTGTCGCCCATGCGCGGTGTCCGCGTCGATCCCATCGCGCGCACGGCGCGCGTGGAGTCCGGCGCGTTGCTGGGTGATCTCGATCGCGAGTCGCAGGCCTTTGGCCTCGCGACGCCCGCGGGTCGTGTCTCCCACACCGGGGTGGCGGGCCTGACCCTGGGCGGCGGCTTCGGGCGGCTCACGCCACGCTTCGGGCTCTCCTGCGACAATCTGCGCGCCGCGGACGTGATCACCGCCAACGGCGACTACGTGCGCGCCAGCGCGCAGGAGAATCGCGAACTTCTGTGGGGCCTGCAGGGCGGCGGCGGCAACTTCGGCGTGGTGACGTCGTTCGAGTACCAGCTGCACCCCGTGAAGCCGGCGATGTACGGCGGCACGCTGGTCTATCCACTCGCCCGGGCGCGGGAACTGTTGCGCTTCCTCGCGGAGTTCTCGGAGCGCATGCCCGCGGAACTGTTCGTCGACACCATGCTCGGCAATCTGCCGCAGATCGGCAAGGCGCTGGCTTTCTCCATCTGCTACAGCGGTGCGCCGGAGAAGGCCGAGGAAGTCGTCAAGCCGCTGCGCGCCTTCGGGCCGGCGGTGGATGCCGTCCAGGCCGCGAGCTACGTGCAACTGCAGATGGCGCAGGACCGCGGCTCGCAGCCCGGCCGTGGCTACTACGAACGCTCCGGCTTTCTCACGCGCATCGCCCCCGAGCTGATCGACGCGGCGGTCGACAGCATGGAATCCGCCGATCTTCCGGGTGCGCGCATCATGTTCACGGGCGACTGCGCCGGCGCGTTCAACCATGTGGCGCGCGATGCCACGGCATTCTGGAATCGCGATGCGCGCTCCACGCTCATCGTGCAGAGCTTCTGGGACGACCCGCGCGATGCGGCAGCCTCGGAAGCCAACCGACGCTGGGCGCGCGCGACCTTCGATCGACTGTCGCCGTTCACCCAGGGGTTCTACGTGAACACGATCGCCGTCGATGATCCGCACCAGCGCGTGCGCGCGACTTACGGCGACAACTACACCCGGCTGGTGGCGCTCAAGCGCAAATACGACCCGACCAATCTCTTCCATCGCAACGCCAACATCGATCCGGCCGCGTGAGGTCCAAAGACCGCCGATTCTCCTGCGCGTCGCGGCAACAGGGGTGACACCGAACCAAAACACGAATGACATCTTGTCGCGCGATGCTCCAACGCAGCAAAGCTCTGGATCTGGAACCCACGCTGTTGGAGAAACAAGATGACGAGATATTCCCGTTCACTTTCGATCGCGATTGGCATGTTGCTCACGGGTTCGCTCAGCCACGCAGGCGGGCCCTACCACTCGGCCGATTTCTCGGACTTCTCGCCGCTGGCGGCGTCCGCCGGCCCGACGGCCTATGAGGGCAAGCCGATCACCTTCGGCAATCCCGATTTTCAGCAGGTCACCATCGCGAGCTTCAACGCCCAGTTCGACGACAACGAGGCCACGTCGGGCGACTGGGACATGCAGACCGTGAACGAAACGGGGCATCGCAAGGGGCGCTACCTGTTCACGGTGTTCGAGTCGGGCACCTCGGGCGTGCAACGCACGGACCTGATGACGGGTGAGACCGACACGATCTGGAAAGTGCTGCCGGGCGATACGGCGTCCCGCTTCGACCCGGCGACCTGGACGCCGTGGGGCACCGTGATCACGGGCGAGGAGAACTGGGGTTGCGGCAACGGGCTCTGCGGCCGGTTGTTCGAGCTCAAGAATCCTTTGACCGCGCCCGCCATCTACGAGCCCGTCGACGCGAACAGCAACGACGGCGCCAGGTTCGTTCAGCAGAACATCATCCCGCGCACGTCGCACGAGGGCCTGCAGTTCGACCGCCAGGGCAACCTGTACTTCGTCGACGAACTGAATGGCGGCTGCTTCCAGAAATACACGCCGGCCGCGCCTTACTGGGCGATCCTGGCCGGGCGCGCCGACTACTTCGCCGCCGGGCAGAGCTTCGTGCTGCGCGTGGGCGACGGCAACACGCCGAATGCGACCGGCTCGTACCAGTGGGTGCCGCTGACCGACAAGTGGGGCAAGCCCTTGCCGGGCGCCGTCATGGTCACGGACGCCAAGGGTGTGACGTCGATCGACGGTCGCGCCACGGCGAACCTGCCGCAGTTCAAGTGCACGGACTATCAACGTCCCGAGGACGCGCAGATCCAGTCGATCCATGGTCGCGACTACCTGTACGTGACCACCACCACGACCAACGAGATCTATCGGCTCGATCTGCAGTCGAACAAGGTTTCGGTGTTCGCCAGCCGCAATACCATCGACCTGGCTACCGGCGCGCCGGTCGGGTCGGCGTTGACCAGCCCCGACAATCTGGCGATGGACAACGATGGCAACATCTACATCGTCGAGGATCAGCCGGGCGGCGTCTCGGACGACATCTGGTTTGCCAGGGATCTCAACAAGGACGGTGACCTGCTCGACGCGGGCGAGGGCATCGGCCGCTGGGCGACCAACGGCACGGCGGGTTCCGAGTTCACCGGTCTCTACTTCGATCCCTTCGATGGCAACCGTGCCTGGGTGAACATTCAGCACCCGGAGAGCGGCAACGATCGCACCATCGAGATCACGATCAAGGGCAAGGGCTGGGATCGCGACCATGGTGACGAAGATGGCGGTCACTGGTGGCGCTGATGCGCGCCGGTATCGCTTGACCTGACGGTCGAGAGCCCCCGATGGCCGGGCAGCCATCGGGGGCTTTTTATTCGGGTGCGCGAGTGCCGACTGTCGGCTCCCACCCCTGCACGACTTTCAAGATCGGCTCGCCATAGCGTTCCAGCTTGATTGCGCCGATGCCCGAGATGCCGCGCAGGCCTTCCAGAGACGAGGGCAGGCGCCGCGCGATCTCCTGCAGCGTCGCGTCATGGAACACCGTGTACGCCGGAACTCCGTGTTCCTTCGCCACGCCCTTGCGCCACTCGCGCAGTGCCGCGAAGACGACGCTGGATGCGCCGTCGAGACTTTCACGAAATGACGAACCGGCGGCTTCGCCGGGTCGGGGCTGGCGCCGCTTGGCCGGCCTGTCCGCGGGCCTGCGCAGCTTGAGCGTTCTGCGTCCGCTCAGAACCTCGCGAGCCTCCGGCGTCAGTTTCAGGATGTTGAAGCGGTCGTAGTCCACGCGGATCAGCCGCAGCGCGACCAGCTGGCGGATCACGGCACGCCACTGCATCGCCGACAGCTCCTGGCCGATGCCAAACGTGCTCACGCGATCGTGACCGTACTGCTCCACCTTGGGCGTGCGCTGCCCCGTCAGTACGTCGACGATCTGCACGGCGCCGAAGCCGAAGCCGCTTGCCTGCTCGCAGCGGTAGATGCACGACAGGAGCTTGCGCGCGGCCTCGGTCGCGTCCCATTCGTCAGGGGGTGTCAGGCAGTTGTCGCAGTTGCCGCAGGCGCCGCTCGCCTCCCCGAAGTAGTCGAGCAGGCGTACGCGGCGGCAATCCACGGTTTCGCACAGGCCCAATAGCGCATCGAGTTTCGCTCCGGCGATGCGCTTGTGTTCCTCGCCCGAGGGCGACTGGTCGATGAGGCGGCGCTGCTGAACGACGTCCGCGAGACCGTAGATCATCCAGGCGTCCGCGGGCAGGCCATCGCGGCCTGCGCGGCCCGTCTCCTGGTAATACGCCTCGATGCTCTTCGGCAGGTCGAGATGGGCCACGAAGCGCACGTCGGGCTTGTCGATGCCCATGCCGAAGGCAATGGTCGCCACCATCACCACGCCATCGTCGCGAATGAACCGGCCGAGGTGGGCGTCGCGGGTCTCGTGTTCCTTGTCGGCGTGATAGGCGAGCGCATCGATGCCCGAATCCCGCAGGAACGCGGCGGTCTCGTCCACGGACTTGCGCGTGAAGCAGTACACGATGCCGGAGTGCCCGGCGTGCTCCTCGCGGATGAATTGCAGCAGCTGCCGTCGGGCATTGTCGCGCTCGGCGATGCGATAGCGGATGTTCGGACGATCGAAGCTCGAGATGAACACGCGTGCCGAGGTGAGCTTCAGACGCGCGAGCATCTCCTTGCGCGTGGCGGCGTCCGCGGTGGCCGTCAGTGCCAGGCGCGGAACCCGGGGATACCGCTCGGCCAGCAGCGCCAGTTGCAGGTATTCCGGGCGGAAGTCGTGCCCCCACTGCGAAACGCAGTGCGCTTCGTCGATGGCGAAGAGCGCGAGGGTGGCGGCATCCAGCAATTCGAGGCACCGATCCGTCACCAGCCGCTCGGGGGCCACGTACAGGAGACTGACTTCGCCCGCGCGCACCGCCTTTTCCACGCGCTGTTGCTCGGGCCAGGACAACGAAGAGTTGAGGAATTCCGCGCGCACACCCGCTTCGCGCAGCGCGGCCACCTGATCCTGCATCAGCGCGATGAGCGGCGAGACCACCACGCCCATGCCTTCGCGGACCAGCGCCGGTACCTGGTAGCACAGGGACTTGCCGCCGCCGGTCGGCAGCAGAACCAGTGCATCACCGCCACCGGCGACGTGTTCGATGATCTGCGCCTGCGGCCCACGAAAAGCGGAATACCCCCAGACCTCGTGGAGAACCCGGGTGGCGCGGCTCATGAGCTCGTTCATGTTTGCGATTGTTGGCTGGAGTTGCAGCTGCGCAAGGTTCCGATCGCGTGGAACCGGGCAGAAATGCGCAACGACGCGCAGGCAGGAGCTGTCATGGCGGGTTCAGTTCGTCAAAAGCCTTAATGGATGGGCGCTGCGGAAACGCTATCACGCGCCCGAGCGCCTGTTCGCAACATAATCGCAGCGGATGATCAATGATTTCGCGGGTCTGCCGATAGCGATCTCGGAATCCATTCTTTCAATAGCGTTAGCATCCGGCGCACACCCTCAATGCCCCAAAGCCCATCAATCACGCGCCAGCCATGCGCCCAATGAGCCCCAGGAAATCCAGTCATTCAGCCGCGTTGCTGATTGGCATTCTGTTGACGGCGCTCATCATGGTTGCGCATCGCTACCTCCCGGAACGCCGGCTGGTGCTCGGCAGCGGCAATCCGGGTGCCGTCTACTTTCTGATGCAATCGGGCGATGGAACGCCTCCCCGGGTCGAATGGGTGGACCAGTCGAAATTGCACTTCGTCTGCGCGTTCGCCAGGGATGCCGCCGGTCAAGGCTGCAGCTTCACGTATCTGTTGTACGACTCGCACGCGGATCGAGGCATGGATCTCTCCCGCTACCGGAAGCTGAACCTGTCGCTTCACTATGCGGGCAGCGCCCACTACGTGCGCGTCGCCATTCGCAACTTCGATCCCAGGTTCTCGAATCTGCAGGACTCCAACTCTTCGAAGTTCAACTCCGTCAATCTGCATCCGAAGGATCTCGCCGACCCCGTCGCGATCGACCTGAAGGAATTCAGCGTCCCGGAGTGGTGGGTGGGCCAGTACGACCTGCCGAGGAATCTGAGCCAGCCCGACCTCAGCAACGCGACCGCGATTTCCTTCGACCTGCTGGGCGACCTGGCCGGAACGCAACACGATATCCGCATCGACAAGATCGAATTCACGGGCGAATGGATCAGCGCCGAGTTCTGGTACCTGGGCATCCTGTGCGTCTGGATGATCCTGGCCGTGACGTACGGGTTCACGCGGTGGCTGTCGCTGCGCCGCCAGCACGCGGAGCAGAGCGAGAAGATCCATGAGCTGGTGGACAGCAACGAGCAGTTGCAGAGCGAGAAGGAGAAGTACCAGAAGCTGTCGACGGTCGATGCGCTGACCAAGGTCCTCAATCGCCACGGCATCGAACAATTCGTCGAATCACTGCGCGCCAGCGGGTTGCCCGCCAGCGTCATCGTCATCGATCTCGATCATTTCAAGCGAATCAACGATCACCGCGGCCACTATGTCGGTGACCGCGTGCTGCAGACGCTGGGAGAAATTCTGCGCGCGCATACCCGCAACACCGACGGTCTCGGCCGTTGGGGTGGCGAGGAGTTCGTGCTGGTCTGCCCGGGTGCGAGCCTGGCCAGGGCCGCGGATCTCGCGGAAAAACTGCGGCACAGAATTCTGGAAACGAACTTCATACCCGAGGATCCCGTGGCGATTTCGGCGAGCTTCGGCGTGGCCGCGGCTACGCCCGGGCTGAGCTTCGAAGATGCGTTCCGGCAAGCCGACCAGGCCCTGTACCTGGCGAAGAGCCGCGGCCGCAATTGCGTGGTGGCCGCAACCGAAGACCAGATGCACAAGGTCACCGGAGCGCGCAAGAGCACGCTGGCGCTCATCAGCGGGCGCTTCAAGCTGCACAAATAGCGCGGGGAGTGGGCGCGACCGGCCGCGACCCGGCCTCAATAAGCCCTGTTGGGCAGCTCCGCCGCCGCGTTCTCGCGCGTGAACACGGACTCCTGCGTGATCACGCGCCGGGGAACCGGCTTGCCTGCCTCGAGTAGTTTGACCAGGTCCATGAGCGCCGGCCCCAGCAATGGGCTGCACTCGACCGTGACGTTGATCTTGCCGGCAACGATGGCTTCGAGCGCCTTGCGGCTGCCTTCGATCGAGACCACCAGGATATCGCTGCCGGGCTCGAGTCCGGCCGCTTCGATGGCCTCGATCGCGCCCAGCGCCATGGTATCGCTGTGGGCGAACAGCACGCGGATGCGCCGTCCTTCGCTTTTCAGGAACTCCGCCATCAGCTCGCGCGCCCGCCCGCGTTGAAAATCGCCGCTCTGCGAGCGGATGATGCGATAGCGCCGGTCGACCGAGATCACCTCGGAGAAGCCTTGCTTGCGGCCGTTGGCCGGCGCCGAGCCCACGGTACCCTGCAGCTCGACGATGCCGATTTCACCCGGTTCGTCGTGGGTGTGCTCCAGCAGCCAGCGCGCGGCGCGGCGGCCCTCCTCCACGAAGTCCGAGCCGACGAGCGACACGTACAGCGAGTCGTCGCTGATTTCGATGGTGCGATCCATGAGGATCACGGGAATACCCGCCGCGCGGATTTCGCGCAGCACTACGTCCCAGCCGCTCTCCACCACCGGCGAGAAGGCAATCACGTCGACTCGTTGTTTGACGAAAGTGCGCAGCATCGCGACCTGATTCTGCTGGCTGCGGTGTGCATCCTCGAGCCGCAGGTCGACACCGGCGACGCGCGCCGCTTCGCGGATCGACCGGGCATTGGCGGTGTCCCAGTTGGCCTTGCCCGCGATCTGACTCACGCCGAGCACCAGCGGCGACTTCTCACCTGCGCCGAGCTTGTGTTGCCCATCCGAGCAGCCCCACAACAGGGGAAACAACATGACGGCCAGCGGCAGAAACACCGTTGCCGGCGGCGCCAGCCGCGCCGGTGAATTCTTCTGGGGACCACGCTGTTTCATGTGGATGGTGGCTAGCCTGCGCTCTCAGGCGCCTGCCAACAAGACCCGAACGGGTATGGAAACATACTCATGCGCGCGATCGAGAAGTGCGGCACGGTTCGCGCCCGGCGATCGATATCACTCACCCAGGCAAGGCCCTCGCCAGGCGGGCGCGGCGGGTCGTCACCAGCGCTGGTGGACGAAAGGTTTGACGTTGGCCGTGTACAGCTGCGCAAGGGCCGCCAGCAGGCTGGCATCCAGCGGCCCTTTCGAACCGGCCGCCACGTTCTGCTCCACCTGTTCGACGCGACGCGCACCGGGGATCGAACAGGTCACGGCGGGGAACGATGCGATGAAGCGCAGGGCCATTTCCGGCAGCGTCATGCCGGCCGGTAGCAAGGCGCGCAATTTCTCCACCACTTGCAGGCCCCGCTCGTAGTCGAAGCCCGAGAAAGTTTCGCCCTTGTCGAAGGCCGCTCCCTCGCGATTGAAGGCGCGGTGATCGTCCGGGTGGAAGCGGGTCGCGCTGGTGAGCTTGCCGGTGAGCATGCCGGACGACAGCGGCAGGCGCGCCAGAATGCCGACCTTGCGCTCGGCCGCACGCGGGAACAGCAGTTCCGCGGGGCGTTGGCGCAGTATGTTGAAGATCACCTGCAGAGTCTGCAGCCGTGGATACTCGAGCGCCTTCAGGCCTTCCTCGACGCGCTCCACGCTTGCACCGTAGAAGCGCACCTTGCCCGCCTGCACGAGGTCGTCGAACACGCCGAACACCTCGGGCATGTAGTACACGTCGGTGGGCGGGCAGTGGATCTGCACCAGGTCGAGCGCCGTTACCTCCAGATTCTTCAGGCAGCGTTCGACATACCGGGTCAGATTCTCACGGGTATAGCTTTCTTTGACGTGCGGCTGCGAGCGGCGACCCACCTTGGTGGCAACCCAGAAAGGCTCGCGCCGTTCGCGTCGCAACCGCGCGAGCAGCCGTTCGCTGTGCCCATCGCCGTAGACATCGGCCGTATCGAAGAAGTTGACGCCCAGATCCAGCGCGCGGTGCAGACAGCGCATGGCCTCGGCATCGTCCACCTCGCCCCAGGTGCCACCGATGGCCCAGGCGCCGAAACTGACACTGGAGACCTGGAAGCCGGTTTGGCCGAGCGCTTTATATTGCATGACGACGTCTTACCAAACGAGCGGGCGAGATGCCAGGAGTGTCGAAGCCGATGCGTCACCACGGCGCCGGCTTGTAGTCCTTCAGAAACTGTCCCCACACGTGTTGGCCGGTGAGCTTGCCGGTGAAGATCGGGTCGACGATGCGTGCCGCGCCGTCGATGATGTCGAGCGGTGGCGAGAATCCCAGCTCGGCCTTGCGTGCCGCATGCACGGCGGGGTCCTCGTCGGTGACCCAGCCGGTGTCCACGGCGTTCATGTGGATGCCATCCCTCACGTAGTCGGGCGCGCTGGTGCGGGTCATCATGTTCAATGCGGCCTTGGCCATGTTGGTGTGCGGGTGCTTGTCGGTCTTGGTGGTGCGATAGAACTGGCCCTCCATCGCGCTCACGTTGACGATGTGCTTGTGTCGGCCGGGGGTGCGAAGCATGAGTGGCTTGAGGCGCGCATTGAGTATGTACGGCGCAATGGCGTTCACCAGCTGCACTTCGAGCAGCTCGGGAGTCGCGACTTCATGCAGGCGCAGGCGCCAGCTGTTCGTCGCGCGCAGGTCGATCTGCTGCCGGTCCTCGTCGAGGCGGTTCGCTGGGAACAGTGCTTCGCCGCCCTGGTAATCGTCGTCCAGATAGCGCCGCTGCGACAGCGCCGCGCTGTGCACGACGCCCTCGCCGGCACCCTGCCCGGACGCGATGAGCGCGTCGGACCGGCCCTGCGACCCCGTCAGCCTGCGGCACAGTTCATCGTGGCCTGCGAGTACGCCGCGCAGCCCCGCCGGCAGCGAGGCCACGGGCTCAGCCTCGCGCGACAGCAGGTGGCGGAAGAACCCGGCGGGCCGCCGCACCGTCTGGCAGGCGTTGTTGAGGATGTAATCGATGCGCGGCAGCCGTTCGAGCAGGTATCGGGTGAAGACCTCGACGCTGGGCGAGTGACGCAGATCCAGTCCGTGGATCTGCAGCCGCGCGCCGAACGAGGCGAAATCCGCCTCGCGCGAATACCGGTCCGCGGCGTCGATCGGAAAGCGCGTGGTCACGATGACGTGCGCGCCGGCGCGCAGTAGTTTGAGGGACGCCTGATAACCGATCTTGACGCGCGCGCCCGTGACCAGCGCGTACGTGCCGGTGAGGTCGGCGCGCTGTTCGCGCTTGGCGTAGTTGAAGTCGCCACAGGTCTCGCACATGGAGTCGTAGTAGCGATGCACGCTGGCGAAGGACCGCTTGCAGACGTAGCAGTCGCGCTCTCGATTCAGGCGGGGGCGCTCGGCTTGGCCCTGCGGGCCGGGCAATTCCAGCCACAGAGGCTGGTAGACATCGGAGCGCCGTTGCACGCGCAGGCCGGCCTGATCGATGGCCTTGCGGTCCTGCTCCCTCGCGGCCTGGCGATCGGCGCGTCGAAACGCCTTGGCCATGCGCACGAGGTCGTGGCGTTCGGGTTTGGCGACGAGACCGGCCAGCGTCAGCAGCTCGCGGCGCTGTTCGCGGCTGAGCCGGGTGAGATGCGAGCGATCCGCCTCGACGGTCCTCAGCACGCGAATGCAGGCAGCGAAATCAGGTTCTGAAATTTCCATGCCGGCCATTGTAGGGGGCCGCGCCGCGGTCCGTTTGCGCGTGGCGCTGTTAAGCTCGCGCCATGAAACGAATCGCCTTTCTCGGGCTGGGCATCATGGGTGCGGCGATGGCGCGACGGCTGCTGGCCCAGGGTTTCGATCTCACGGTGTGGAATCGCAATCCGTCGCGAACGACGTCACTGGTGGCGGCCGGCGCGCGCCCTGCCGCATCGCCCGCGGATGCGGCGCAGGGCGCCGAAGCGGTGCTCGCCATGGTCGCGGACGACGGCGCCTCGCGCGCGGTGTGGCTGGGCCAGGGCGGCGCCGGGAAGGGCGCCCTGGATACGATGGCCCGCGGCGCACTGGCCATCGATTCGAGCACGCTCACCGTCGACTGGATGCGTGAGCTCGGCCAGGCGGCGGCGGTGCGCGGCGTGCCGTTCCTGGATGCCCCGGTCACGGGCACCCGGCGGCACGCGGAAGAGGGCGCGCTGAAATTCCTCGTCGGCGGGGAGGAGTCGCAGGTGCGACGCGCACAGCCGCTGTTCGCGGCCCTGGGTCGCGGACACGTGCACGTGGGACCCGCGGGCAGCGGCGCACTGCTCAAGCTCATCAACAATTTCATGTGCGGCGTGCAGGTGGCCAGCCTCGCGGAGGCGCTTGCCATGGCGCAACGCCATGGGCTCGACCTGCGGCTGGCGGCGGACGTGCTCGCGGCCGGCTCGCCGGGCAGCCCTCTCGTCGGGATGCTGGCCGAACGCATGGTGGCACGCGACTACACGCCGAACTTCCTCGTGCCGCTGATGATCAAGGACCTGAACTACGTGCTGGAGACTTTCGCCGCGTCGGGAATCGACCTGGCCGACGCACGCGCGGCACGCGAGCGCTTTCGCGACGCAGTGGCCGCGGGACATGGGGAAAAGGACATTGCCGCGGTGGTCGAGCCGCTGTGGGCCGACCGAGGGGAGGCATAGACATGAAGGGTTTGCTGTGCGTGCTTGCACTGGCCAGCTGCGCGCCGGCCATCTGCCAGCAGAAGGTGTTCGACGTGCACGTCCACCTCCACCACGGTGAGGCATCCCTCCACGAGTACCAGGCGCAGGTCGAAGAGGCGGGGATCGCGCTGGCGGGTTTTGGCGCCATGTGGTTTGGCGGGCCCCATCAGGCGCCGGCCGGCCAGATCGCGCGCACGCGCCAGAGCAACGATGCGCAGCTCGCGCTGGCCGCGAAGTATCCCGGCCTGCTGCCGATCGTGACCGTGCATCCGTACGACGGTCGGGACGCAATCACCGAACTGGAACGCGTGGCGCGCCGCGGTGCCAGGGTGCTGAAGCTGCATCCGCACACCCAGCAGTTCGACACCACCGATCCGCGTGTGTTGAGCCTGGTGCGGCGGGCGGGTGAGCTCGAAGTGGTGGTGCTGATGGACAACGCCGGCATCATCCCGGGCGATTGCGAGAACCTGTTCAACCTGGCGGTGAAGAGTCCCGGGACGAAATTCATCTTCGCCCACCTGGGCGGATTGAATTTCCGCTTCTGGAACATCCTCGCGTTGGCGCGCACCGCCGAGAATTTCTTCGCGGACAATGTGTACTTCGACATCTCCGGAGTCGCGATCCTCGCCGCGGGTTCGCCGCTGCAGCAGGAGTTCGTGTGGACGCTGCGAAACGTGGGCGTCGACCACATCCTGATGGGTTCGGATTTCCCGCAGATGTCGCTGCCCCGGACACTGACGGCGTTCGACCGGCTTGGCCTGACCGCGGATGAACGGGCAAGGATCCTGTACGGGAATGCTCGCGGGCTCTTCGGCCTGGAGTGACCCTCAACGCGGCGCGCCGAACTCCTGCACCCAGTAGATGTGGCCGCGCTTCCTGCCGACGGCGAAGCCGACCCCGATCTCGCGGAACTTCGGTTCCATGATGTTTGCGCAATGTCCGGGGCTGCCCAGCCAGCCGGCCACCACTTCCTCGGCGGACTCCGGGCCGAATGCGATGTTTTCGCCGGTGAGGCGCCATTGATAGCCGGCGCGGCGCACCCGGTCCCTGGGCTGGCTGCCGTCGCTGCCGCGATGATCGAAGTACGCCTTGCGCGCCATGTCGCGCGCGTGCTCACCGGCCGCCGCAGCGAGCTTGCGTGACACGGCCAATGGCGGCGCGGCGGCGAAGCGCTCACGGCCGCATCGGCGGGCGTGGCTTCGGGCGGCATTCACCAGTTCCACGACGCGCGTGTGCACCTTGGCGACGGACTCCCGCGCCACCATCGCGTCCCTGGCGGACACGGCCGCGGCCAGGACGAATGCCGCCAGGAGCGCGAGAGCCGTCCGCGAGGCCAGTGGCGTGATCCGTCGAAGTGCGATTCCATGCATGGCCCGAGTATTCCTGCGCCGCGCTGAACACCAGATGAAGACGAGGATCCTGCACGGCAACCGCGCCGGCGTTCGAAACGCAGCGTTGCGCCGGCCGTGGACGCGGCCGTCTACCATGCGCCTGGGCGAGTCGCAATCGCATCGGCGAATCCGCAGGCGACTGCTGCGACAAAAGTCCTGCGGTCGGCGCGACGGGTTGCTGCGACGCACATGCCGATCTAACTAGAGGGGCGGTCCACGGGCGCCGCTTGGCGAATCTTCAGGAACCGGAGTAGCGTAAGCCCGCGCGCCACCATCACCAACAGGGCATCCATGGACCCGGAGCAGCGACTGACGACCCTCGAGCAGAAAGTGGATGCCTGGATCGCGCTGGATGCGCGGCTCGAGGCGATCGAGGGTTCCCTCAAGAAGATGAGTCCCAGGTCGTCGCTGCGCGACTGGATCCAGGCGCTGTCGCCGTTCCTCACCGCGGTGGTCATCTTCGTCATGGGGTTCGTGCTCAAGGATTCGGTCACGCAGGCACTGGAGCGCGAGAAGCTCGACCTCAGCTACGTCACCAATGTGCGCGACCTCATCAAGGGCTTCGATACTGCGCAGGAACAAGCCTCGGCGGATTCCAACGCCATCGCGCTCGCGATGTATGGTCGGTTCGCGCTCGTGCCACTGGTCGAGCGGCTGCAGGGCGGTGACGTGGCGCAGCTCGCGGCGGAGCGCGGCCTGCGCATCGTGGCGGCCTCCGACCCGGCGGCGGCCTGCACCGCGTTCACCCGCATCCTGAGAGACCCGGCGCGCCAGTACACCTGGCAGACGCACGAGGCGGCCGTGCGTCTCATGGGCGCGGCGGACTGCGTGCCGGCCATCGGACTGCTGCGTGCCTATCGAGAGCAGCTGCGCGCACTCGAAGATCCGGCGCGGCTCGCGGATTTCGCGCGGCGCTTTTCGAACCGCGATGCATTCGATGCCGAGAACGTCGCTGGCTTCACCACCCAGGTCGAGGACGCGACGGCCATTCTCGAGGTGTCACGCGAGAACAGTGGAGGCAACGCATGGTGGCGATGACACGGTCGGTGGCGGTCGCCATCCTGCTGCTGGCGCCGGCGCTGGCATCGGCGCAGCTGGCGGAATGCTCGGGTCTCGGCGGCGGTTCGAGCGACTACAAGGTGGTGATGGACGAGCTGTCGCTGCCCGCCGATTCGGGGCCCGCCGCGGCGCGGCTGCGCGAGCTCAAGGAGCGCCTGGCCTTCACGCTGAGCCTGCAGTTGCGCGACTTCCAGAGTGACGTCGTCAGCCGCAGGATTTCGCCGGCGATCGGCCTGGGCCTGGTCAGCTGCGCGAATCGCAAGCCCTCGCCCGGCGGCCTGGAGTTCGACGCGCTGCGCGTGCGCACGCTCAACAATCAGCGCGTGGTGGTGGAACTCTGGGGCCACCTGCTAGCGCCCGATGCACCCGCCACGGGCGCGCCGCATGCGCTCATCGGCTACGTGATTCCGCCGGTGCTCCACTATCTACCCGACCAGTCGATACTCGGGCGCTTCTCGGTGGAGTATCCCAAGCAGGGCGGCGGGCCGGCGGCGTCACTGCAGTTGCCGGAGGCTTCGGCGTTCGCGCTGGTGGGCCTGGCAGTGAAGGCCGCCCGGGCCAACAAGTACGACCTGGCGACCTGGGCATTCGTCCGCAGCGAGTCGAGCATCCGGCAGGCGCAGGACATCGGCGGTTCCGCGGAGCTCGGCGACCTGCTCGCCTACGTGCAGAAGGCGGCCTGTGAAGTGCGCGAGCGGGCGCGCAACGACGCCAGCTACGACGGCGCGCTGTCGCTGACGCCGCGGGAACTCTGTGGAGCAAGCACATGAGCGGGTTGCGCGGCCTCCTCTGGATTGCATCACTCGCGTTGCTGGCCGCACTGCCGTCCACGGCATTTGCGGGAGCCGCGAGCCCATGCAGCAAGCCCGTGGTGTTCGACTCGAACGTGCAGGTACACATCTTCCCGTTCACGGCGGAGTCCGCGCTCACCCGCGAGGCGCGCGCGCTCGCCACGCTGTTGCAGCGTCACGTGCTGTTCGCGGCACTCAAGTACCCGAGCATCGGCGTACAGGAATTGCTCGACGACGACTCGCCGTGCAGCTTCGGCCAGGTTGCGGGCCGCATCAGCGCCGGACTGCGACCGGACCAGACGGCGATCTTCCTGCGCGGCCGCATCTTCGAGCAGGACGGGGTGATCTATCTCAAGAGCTTCGTGGACGTGAAGGCGCCGGCGGCCCGGAGCGAAATTCGCTGGCCCCTGGCCCTGGATGCGGCGGCCGATGCCCGGGTGGCCGTCACCACGGTGGTGCCGCTCGCGATCGAGAGCTTCGCGCCGCGGGCAATCCCGGTTTCGTTCCTCGAGCGGCTGCAGCCCTCGCAGATCGAAGCGCGGCGCGTGCACGCGGAGCCGAGCGGTGACTCGCCTTTCCAGGAGCTGCCGGACGGCACCGGCGGGCGTTACACCTTCCTGGTGTTCCAGGCGCGCGACGACTGGATGCGCGTGCGCGTCCTGCCGTTCGGCATCGAAGGCTGGATGCCGGCGCATGCGCTGGCCGGCGGCGATCTGCTCAAGGGAGAGTTTCCCGAGCTGTACTTCGTCGATGCATTGGTCGGCTATTTTGCGCTCTCCGGCAAGCGGGGCGACAATGCCCGAATTCTCGAGCGCACCCGGCAGTCGTTCGAGCGTTACCTGAGCGTCACCGGCAATGCGGCCGAGCCGGACGCGCGCGCGCTGGCCCGGGTTCTCATGGGCAATGCGCGGCTGCTTGCGGCGGGCGATGACTGGGATGAAGCCACGCTGGGCGACGCGCAACGCGACTACCGGCGCGCCGTGCAGGAGTCGCCCACCTGGAGCCCGGCCCGCGCACATCTGCTCGCCGACACCACGCTGCTGTGCGCCCGCGGATCCTGCGAGGGTGGCGCCGCCGCGCTCGAATCCGCCTACCTGGAAGCGATCGCGCGCGACCCGTTGAGCATCGATCTGGTCAATGGCCTCGGTGGCTACTACCAGGTCGCAGGGCTCAACCGGCTCACTACCGGGCTTGCAACACAGGAACTGAAGGCCCGCGCCGAGAAGGTGCGGGCCGTGCAGGCGCGCATGTCGCGCCCGTGAGGCGCCACGTTCCCCGCCGTTCCTGTAGATAGAGGCCCGGCGCGCGGTTCGATCCGGCGCGGATGCGAACCACCGCACAATATGCCGGTGATCCGGCCGGTATGCTCCGTCGCACCTCGAGCCCCGGGGCTCGCTACTGGAGCGTTCCGTATGCGTCGCAGCATTCTCCTGGTTTCGATCGCGGTCGTCGTCCTGTCCGCCTGCTCCGTCAGCAAGGCAGTGCATCAGCCCAAGGCGAAGGATCTGAGCGTGCTCGACGTGGGCACGTCGCGCGATCGCGTGCTGCTCGAGCTCGGGCAGCCGGTAGTTAGCGAGAAGAATGCCGATGGCAACCAGATGGACTACTTCAAGTTCATCCAGGGTCAGCACGGCGCGGCCAAGGCCGGCAAGGGCCTGCTGTACGGCGCCCTGGCCGTCGGAACACTGGGCCTGTCCGAGATCGTGACCAACCCCGTGGAAGGCACGGCAGGTGCGGGCAAGGAGATGCAGGTCAAGGTGACCTACGACCCGCAGAACATGGTGCAGCTCGTCGATGTCCTCAAGGACGAGCGCTGGATTCGCGTGCAGAAGGTTGGCGAAGCGGCCAGCGGCGGCGAAACGACCAGGTAATCCATCCGGCAACCGGCCGGAACCCAGGCCCCTGGCGGTTGCCCGCCCGGGGCTTTTTCATGTGGTGGCGCATTCCGGCCTGCATCGCCGGGTCGCGCTGACTCCAGGAAGGCGGATTTTCCTGCTATCTGCACCCCTCGAATGACCTTCGGGGGTTCAATCTTGCTCGCAGTCAGTCTCATCTGCGCGGTCGCGGCCGCACTGGCAATCGCGCTGTTTCGGCTCCCGCGTGCAAAACCGCCGGGATCGCGTCTGCTGCGTGCCGCTGCCTGGCTGTTGTTGGCCGGCGGCACCGGCGTATCCGGACTGCTGACGCTGGCGTTGTTCACAGGGAGATTCGGCCCCGAGCACTTCTGGTTTCGCGAACCCGCGTTCTTCATTGCGATCGCGGTGCTCGCCTGCGCGCTCATGTGGTGGCTGCGCCGTCCGGAGTCGCCCGTGCTGAGATGGGGCCTGCCGACAGCGCTCGCCGTGCTGGCCGTGGCCGGCGTGCTGCTGGGCCACGCGGACGGCCGCGCCACGCCTCTCTCGATGTCGATGCCCACGCGCGCGATCGAGGCGCCCGCACTCACCTATGTCGACGGCGAAGGCCGCGCACGCAGCATCGCCGAGCTGCGCGGCAAGGTCGTGTTGCTCAACTTCTGGGCGACCTGGTGCACGCCCTGCCGGCGTGAGATGCCCTTGCTTGCGAAGCTGCAGCGCGAGCATGCCGCCGACGGCCTGGTGGTGCTGTTCGTCTCGCTCGAAGAGCCGGCGGTACTCGACCCCTTTCTCGCGGCACATCGCTTCGACGGCGTGCAGGGGCGACTGCTGCACGCGGCCGATTACTACGGCGCCGGCAGGTTCTATCCACTGAGCTACCTGATCTCGCGCGAAGGGCGCGTGGCCGAGCGATGGAGCGGCCGGCCACGCGAAGACTGGTTGGCCTCGCGCCTGGGCGAGTTGCTCTGATCCGCCGCTCGCGAAACCGCGAGCGGAACTTGTTGGCAGTTTCCGATACTCGCGGCGCCCGGCTGACTTGGCACGCGGCCCGAGCGCGCGTGATCCTCGGCACACCCACCGCAGACAAGGATCCGTCATGCCCGCGCCCAGGCGAATCACCGACCTCACCGATTACACAGCCATCCTTCCCTATGCCAGCGAGATGTTCGGCGTTTACCAGCCGCTCTTGGGCTGGAAGTCCAAGCGCATCGACGACCGTCTCAAGGAAGGCTACGGCCGGGACAAGAAGTCCATCCTCGAGAAGCTGAAACGCGAGTTTGCGGATCTCGTCGCCATCGACTATCGCGAGGGCAACGAGCTCGGCATCCAGATCAAGGCGGGTGTGCTCAGGGGCGGAAAGACGCGGCCATTCGACAGCGTGGTGCTCGATCGCATCGCGCAGAAGCTGCCGTCCTACGACAAGTACGAGCCGGCCGTCTGGAACGAAATACTGACGCCAGCCCATCTCGATACGCTGCTCAACAAGGACGTGGTCGAGTTCTATTCCCGCGCGTACCAGGACCTGCGCAAGGCCGACGACCCGCGGCTCACGGCTCTGGCGCGCCGCGCCGCCAGCGCCACCGGCGCCACCGCCGCGCTCGACGAACGAGTGGCCGAGATCGGCGCATTCGAACAGCAGCTGAAATACGAGTCCTCGGCCGCGGGCGCGCTGCTGTTCCTCGAGCAGGAGAAGGCCCACAAGGCGCTGGAGGAAATCTTCTATTCGTCGCGTGACTCGCTCGATCGCGCTCGCTCGCTCGCGAAGATGCTGGGCACCGGCGATGGTCTCGAGGCATTCCTCGGCATCGACACGCTGAATCCCACGGATCGTGAGCAGCTGCAGCGCGTGGCGTTGTCGCCCATCAGCGTGGTGCACCTGTTCCGGCAATACTTCTTCGAGCTCGATTCCTTCCTGGGCACGCCCGAGAGTCACGTGTGGCTGAGCCCGGGGTCGAGCGCCGAGCTGATCGAAGTGCACACGCGCAAGACCACCATCGAGAAGACGCTCGAGAACGCGCTGGAGACGACCTCCAGGGCGGAGAAGAGCGTGACGACCCAGGAGGAGATCTCCGACGCGGTCAAGGAAGAGAACGACCAGAACACCAAGTTCGGCGCCAGCGTGAAGGCCTCGTACGCATCGATCGAGGCCACGTCGAGCTTCGACTACACCGCCTCGCAGAAGCAGGCGCGTGAGACCGCGCACAAGGAAATGCGCCAGCAGAGCGAGAAGCTGTCGTCCGAGATCCGCAAGAACTTCAAGTCGACGTTCAAGACGGTCACCGAGGTGACCGACATCTCCAGCACCAAGCACGTGCTCGCGAATACCACCAACTCGCTGATCAACTACGAGCTGCGCCGCAAGATGCGCCAGGTGGGCGTGCAGGTGCAGGACATCGGCACCTTCCTGTGCTGGCAGACGTACGTGGACGACCCGGGCAGGGCACTCGGCCTCTCGCAATTGATCCACATCGCCCGGCAGCCCGAGCTCGACGGCATCCCGCATCCCGAGGAAATCCCGGCGCTGCAGCCGTTCCAGGAAGAGAAGATCATCACCATCCCGTTCATTTCCATCGACGGTACCGGCGCCGACAACGAGGGTGAGGTGTATGTCGACGGCATCGAATCCGACGATTCCGAGTTCCTCGGCAGCCTCGAGAAGATCCAGGCGGACTTCCCGCAGGAATTCGTCAGCCCGAAGTCCGACTACCAGCTCACCAACGTCGAGTTCGATCCGCAGGGCAAGCCGGTGACCCTTTCGCGGCGCGGCGACATCGCGCAGACGAACGACCGCGCGCGCTTCACGGTGCACCTGGATTCCGCCGATTTCCAGGGACAGAACAGCCTGCAGGTGAAGCTCGTCCTGCACTGGTCGCCGACGCCGGCGGCGAACGACGCCATCGCGGCCAAGAATCGCGAGAACGTCGCCGCGTTCAAGGAGCGCGAACGCGCCGAGTACGAGAAGGCGATGATCGACACCATCCGCGACCGGGTCGAGGTCGCGAGCCGCATCAAGTCGCGGCCCCACGACGAGCTGCGCGAGGAGGAACGCATCGTCGTCTACCGCAAGCTGATCCAGGACATGCTGATGAAGGGCATCGATCAGCCCGATGACCGTACGCGGCACGTGGTGGCGGAGCTCATCAACTCCATTTTCGACGTCGACAAGATGCTGTACTTCGTCGCGCCGGAGTGGTGGCGCCCGCGCCTCCATCGCAGCAAGCAGCAGCTGCAACCGACTCCGGCCAAGCCGATCGGACCCGCCTTCCCGGTGAAAACCGGCGCGTTCGCGAACGCCGTCCTGCAGCGCGGACTCGCGCGCAGGATCGGCACGGCCACGCTGAATGCCACTTCCAGCCTCATGAGCAACCACACCGTGGGGTGGGGCGGCACGAGCGATGCCGAGCGCGACAACTACTACATCACCGAGGATTCGGAGCCGGCACGGTTCGGCTCGTCCCTGGGCTGGCTCATGCAGCTCGACGGCGACAACATGCGCAATGCCTTCCTGAATGCACCCTGGGTCAAGGCCGTGATACCGATCCGACCCGGCCGCGAGGAAGCCGCCATCAACTGGCTGAAGAGCGTCGAGGGCATGAATGGCATCGGCGACGATGCCATCTATCGATCGTCGAACCCGAACGAGAAAGACAGCGACGGCAATCCCTACGACGGCCAGAAAATGCTGGCCGTGCTCCTCGATCTCGCGAAGAAGATCCGCAAGAAGTACGAGGCGGGAATCGAAACCGGCAAGTATCCAAAGCAGGACGAGGTGTCGGATCCGGCGCTGGTCGACGAGGAGAACACCGTCACCGCGACACCCATCGACCGCGTCTACGAGCACGGCTTCTTTCCGCTCGAGGGCAGCTTTCGTGCCAACGTGGGCAAGGACTACGAGATCTTCGACCAGTGGCTGGAGATACTGCCCACCGATCAGGTGGTGCCGGTGCCCGTGGCCTACGATCCGAAAACCGGCCGGCAGATCTGACGATGGCGGGCGATCCGCTCGATCCCTTCGGCGTGGGACTGCCGGCGCCGCCGGCGCCGGTGGTCCCGCCGATCCCGGCAATCGCGCCCATCGGGCAGGTCCAGGCCATCGACGACATTGCGCCGATCGTGCCGCTCGGGCCGGCCGGGGCGCGGCGCTCGCCGGTCCGCACCCGTTCCCGGCCCGCGATCGGCAAGGACTATCTACTCAGGCCAATCGACGCGCCGGGAGACCTGGCATTCCGCGGGCCGGTGCGCCTCGCGCAGCAGATCACGCCGCTGATCGACGGCATGGAGGCCTTTCACTCCATGGAGGAGGCCATCCTGGACGCCAGGTCGAGCGTGCTCATGGCGTTCTGGCTGTTCGACCCGCGTACCAGGCTGGTGCACGACGACTCGCTCAGCTGGCTCAGGATGTTGTATGACGCGGCCAATCGTGGGGTCACGGTCTGCCTGCTCACCACCGATCGCGACCCGGGATTCGATCTGGCCGGGCACGCGCAGGCCTGGCAGTGGTACTTCGACATGTACCAGGCCACGGGTAGTCTGCCCGCGGGCAAGGTCCAGCTGGTGTGTTCGCGCCACGAAGCCGAGGTGCCCAAGGACACCGTCAGGCTCATCCGGCCCGGGCTCTACGGGGACATCGAGACGTTCTTCAACAAGATCAGCGATGCCGGCGACCGCAAGCTCGTGTGGCAGAACGCGCCCGGACTGTGGGACAAGATGGATTTCGACGCGGGCACCGCCCGGATCAAGCGTCGCAAGCCCGGCGAACATTACCCGGTCTACCCGGCCGTGCATCACAACAAGGTGGCCATCATCGACGGGCGCGTGGCCTTCGCGGGCGGCATGAACATCGCGCCCGACTACAAGGACTTTCCCTCGCACGACATGCTCGACGCACAGCCCTGGCACGACTGCTTCGTCAAGGTGGAAGGCCGGGAGATACTCGGTGACTTCCTGCGCTGCTACGCCGGCCTGTGGAACAAGGAACGCGTGCGTTGCGAGAGCTTTCTCACCGAGGCGTTCAAGCAGCGTGGCGCGGTGCCGCGCATCAGCAAGACAGCGGATCTGGACGCGGCGAAGTTGCTCGCGCCCGCGGCCAATGGCGTGCCGCCGGTCATCCCCAGCCAGATCCATCGTACGGTCACGAAAAAGAGCACGGCGGCCAACGGAGTTCCGGACGTGGTGTTGCGGGACATCCTGGACGGCTATCTCAAGGCCATCGGCAAGGCGGAGCAGTTCATCTACATCGAGAACCAGTACGTCCGCGAACAGGCGATGATCAATGCCATCATCGCGCGCGCCCGGGCGGTGCCCGATCTGCGCGTGATTTTCCTCATGCCCAAGGACGTGGAAGAGCTCAAGAACAAGTCCGACGTCGACGCCGTCAATCTGCATGGCGCCGCCGTGCAGTTCGAGCTGCTGGAGAAACTGAAGACGGCGCTGAAAAAACGCCTCGGGCTCTTCACGATGCTCAAGAAGGATGGAAACGATGTGTACGTCCACAGCAAGCTCATCATCGTCGACGACCTGTATGCCAGCATCGGCAGTGCCAATACCAATCCGCGCGGCTTTCGCATGGACACGGAGCTCGACTTCACCTGGCTCGATCGCAAGGTGACGCAGCAGCTGCGCTACGACCTGTGGAACGAAGTGCTGGGCAGGCCGGGGTCCCTGCCGTCGTGGAAGCCCCGGCAGTTCATCGAAAAGTGGGACGCCATAGCCCGGAAGAACGCGCGGCGCGGCAGCTCGAAGCAAGGGTTCGTGAGGCCCTTCGAGAACAAGGAGCGGGGGCAGAAATTCGCACTGGCGGATCTCACGCCCTTCACCTGAACCTGCCCCGGCCGGCAAGGTCGGGCGCACAGATGAGAAAAGTCTTCAGTTCCGCGCGAGCCCGCCGATACCCGTAGACCATGATGCCGTCGATCCGGAATGGACTCGCGTCGACCCTGGGCTCGTTCGCCGCCTGGTGGCGTGGGCGGGGCATTGGTCATATTGCGACTCTGGATCGCCCTTTGCGGCCTGCGAGCCTGTCTGACGCGCCGCTGTCGGACGATGGGCCGGTCGCATCGCACGCCGAAGACTCCCTGCGCCAGTTTCTCGCCTTCGCACTGGATGGCGTACGTGCCGAACCGCCCGGCGAGGACGAACTCGCCGCGCTGCAGCCGATGATCCGCGCGGCCTCGGACGCGATCTCGCGGCTCGAAGTGCAGGCACGCTATCTGCCGCGCCGACCATCGCTGCTGCCGCGGCTGCTGAGCGCGATGAACAGCGACGCGAATTCGATGCGCGACCTGGCCGCGATCATCGGTGGCGACCCCACCCTGCTGGGTAATCTGCTGCGCGTGGCGAACAGCGCCTTCTACCGCACCTGCGAGAAGCCGGTGGAGAGCCTGGAGCGCGCGGTTACGCTGGTGGGCACCGACGGCATCCGCTCGGTGATCGCCACGGCGCTGGTGCACCCGGTGATGGCCTGCGGGTCGGGATGGTTCGCGAAATTTCCCGAGACCATCTGGGAGCAGACGCAGTACGCGGCCGATGCCGCCGAGGCGCACGCGCAGAATGTCGAGCGTGTGGATGGCTTCAGCGCCCGCCTCCTGGCGCTGGTCCACGGACTTGCCATCAATACCGTGTTCCGCATCGTGCGCGACGAGGTGCTGGTCGGCCGCAACGAGTCCGCCAAGCCGGCCGTGGCCAAACTATTGGAGCAATGGGTGGCGCCGACCGCACGGCGCATCGCCGCCAGCTGGGACCTGCCGTCCGAGCTGCAGCAGGTGCTGGATTCGCCGCCCGAACAGAGCCCGCTCGGGCGGTCGCTGTTCTTCGGGCGCCTCGCCGGCGCGCAGATCGTGATGATCCGGCGCGGTCGCGTGAAGGAAGCCTCGGCCCGCGCCACGCTGCTTGCCAGCGACTCGCAGCGCGTGCAAGTCGGGCGTCTGTGGAGCCGTCTCGCCGCCAGCACGCTGCACGTACGCTGACGACATTCGCGCGGTGCTGGTCTCCGCCGGCGATGAAGTGCCCGAGCAGCACCTCATCCATACGTACAGCGGTGTGTTCGAGAGTGAGCTGCCGTCCCGCAGCTCGCGGCAGGGCGGGGCGGGACTGCACGCCACGGGTCAGCGCCTGCATGACATCAGGCCGCGCTGAAGCCCTCACGCGTGAGCGGCAGGGTGCGCACGCGATGCCCGCTGGCCGCGAAGATGGCATTGCAGATGGCGGGCGCGACCGGCGGCAGAGCCGGCTCACCCACCCCCGTCGGCGGGTTCGCGCTCTGCAGGAAATGCACTTCCACCTGCGGATGCTGCGGCATGCGCAGCAATGGGTACTGGTGAAAATTGGACTGCTCGATCAGTCCGTTTTCCATGGTGATCTCCAGACCCAGCATGGTGCTGAAACCGTCGATAACCGCGCCCTCGCATTGATTGCTGGCGCCGCTCATGTTGACGATGGGGCCGATGTCGCCGGCGACCACCATGCGGTGCAGGCGCACGCGCTTGTCCGCGGCCACGCTCACCTCGGCCACCTCGGCGATGTGCCCGGCGTGGCTGAAATGGAAGGCCAGTCCCAGCCCATGACCGGCCGGCAGGGGCCGGCCCCAGCCGGCGCGATCGCAGGCCAGGCGGATCACGTCGGCGGCGCGGCCGGTGTTCAGCCCGCCGTCCAGCAGCCGCGGCTCGCCCATCACTTCCAGCAGGAAATCGCGGTGATCGCGCCCGGCGGCCACGGCCATCTCGTGCAGGAAGCTCTGTATCACCCACGCCACGGCGCAGGAGCCGGGTGCGCGCCAGGGCCCGGTGGGCGTCCTGATGGGCAGCAGTGTCTGCGACAGCTGGTAGTTAGGAACGTTCAAACCCGGGAACTGGTTGCCCGGCCAGCCGGCGCCGCTGGCGGGAGCCTTGCCGTCCTGCGACACCGTGATGAAATGATTCCTCCAGGCGATCAGTCTGCCCTGCGCATCCAGACCGCCGGTGAGCGAGTGGAAGCCGCCGGGTCTCAGGAAGTCGTGCGCCATGTCCTGCTCGCGCGTCCAGGTCAGCTTCACGGGCGCTGCGAACCGCTGCGCCACGGCGCCGGCCTCGCACATGTAGTCGTTCATGAGCCGCCGGCCGAAGCCGCCGCCCACGCGGGTCTGGTTCACCTTCACCTTGTCCGGCCTGATGCCGAGCGCGCCGGCCACGACGTCGATGGACCGGTCGGCCGTCTGCGTGGGCGCCCAGAATTCCACGATGCCGTCGTGGCTCCAGGCCGTGCAGTTCTGCGGTTCGAGCGGCGAATGCGCGACGAAGGGGTAGGTGTAGAAGGCCGAGACCTGCTTCGCTGCGCCCGCGAGCGCGGTGTCGACCGAGCCCACGCTGGCCACCGGCATGTCACCGGCGGGTAGTTTGGCGAGTGCGGCCGCCTGTTTCAGCAGCGACTGCCAGCTGTCGCGCGATGCCGTGCTCTCGTCCCAGTCCACCTTGAGCTGCTTGCGGGCTTCGAAGGCGGCCCAGGTGCTGTCGGCGACGATGGCCACGCCCGGCATCACTTCCGTGGGCTTGCCATTGCCTTCGATCACGAAGGCGTCGCGCACGCCCGGCAACCGTTTGAGCTCCTCGAGATTGGCCGCGCGCACGCGCCCGCCGGTGGCGGGGCAGCGCTGATAGACGGCGTATTTCATGCCCGGCAGCGTCTGATCGATGCCGAACAAGGGTTGGCCCGTGACCAACGCATGATTGTCGACACCCGTGTACCACTTGCCGAGCAGGCGGTAGTCCTTGCGCTCCTTGAGCCGCACCGTGGTCGCATCGGGCAGCGGCATCGTTGCCGCGCGGGAGGCGAGGGCGCCGTAGCCGGCCTTGCGTTTCCCATGCCACACGGCGCTGTCGGCCGTGGTGCATTCCTCGGGTGGCACCTGCCATTGCGCGGCGGCCGCCGCGATCAACATTTGGCGTGCCACCGCGCCCGCGCGGCGCAGCTGGTCCCAGCTGTCGGGAATGGAACGCGAGCCGCCCGCGCTCTGGCGGCCATAGACGGCCGGGTTCACCGGCGCCTGGGCCACTTGCACGTCGGCCCAACGCGCATCCAGCTCCTCGGCGATGATCAGTGGGAAAGCAGTCTTGATGCCCTGGCCGATTTCCGGCCCCTTGTTGAAGATGAGGATGGACCCGTCGCGCGCGATCCTGAGAAAGGCATTCGGCGCGAATGCCGCAGCCGCAGCCGCGTCGGCATCGGGGCCGAGCGAGAACCCGAGCAGCAGCCCCCCGCCGGCGATGCCCGTGTACTTGAGGAATGCGCGCCGGTCGAGTTTCACGGCGCGCACCGGCAGGGACGCCGCACCCGTTTCCATTGCCGCGATGAGCTCGCGCAGCGACTCGTCGGCGCTCGAGGGCCGGCCGTGCGGGCGCGCGTTCATCGCGACTTGCTCCGCGCCAGCGCGTCGGCCGCGCTGTGGATGGCGGCGCGCACGCGCTGGTAGGTGCCGCATCGGCAGATGTTGCCGGCCATTGCGCTGTCGATGTCCGCGTTCGTGGGTTTGGGCGTATGCGCCAGCAGCGCGGCGGCGGACATCAGTTGTCCTGCCTGGCAGTAGCCGCATTGCGGGACGTCGTGGTCGATCCAGGCCTGCTGCAGCGGGTGCAGCTGCTCTCGTGCCGGCGCGAGACCTTCGATGGTGGTGATGGCCTTGCCCGCCACCGACGACACCGGCGTCGAGCAGGCCCGGGTCGGCGCGCCGTCGACGTGCACGGTGCACGCGCCGCAGAGCGCCATGCCGCAGCCGAACTTGGTGCCGACCAGTCCGAGCGTGTCGCGCAGCACCCAGAGCAGGGGAGTGCCGGGATCGACGTCGGCGTGCAGAGATTGACCGTTCACGCGAAGCGGGATGCTGGCCATGGAAACCTCGTTCGTAGCGGGCGGGCTCACGCTGAATGACGCTCGGGCGGCGCAAATCCTAGCACCCCCTGAAACCCGCGCCGTCGTGACGCATGTCTGGCAGTCGGTGCCGCCGATTGGGTAGCCTCCCGCCATGACTGCTGCGCTTGCTGTGCTGATCGGCGGTGTGATTGCCGCCGTGATCCTCATTTTCGCCTTGCGACGCGCCCCGCGGCCGAAGGCGCCGGCGGTCGACGCCATTTCCTCGACCACCGGCTCGAATCGCACCCTGACCGGCACCCATTCCTCCAACGCCAGCAACACCATGAGCTGGAACGATGCCCTGCGACGGCTGGTGGCGTATGCGCTGGACGACTCGCCACGCGAGGCGCTGAGCCAGCCGCCGAATCCCGAGCACGCCCCGGTGTTTCAGGCGGTGCAGCAGATCCTCGAACGCATCGAAGCGCGGCCCGAATACATTCCGCGCCGTCCGTCGCTGTTGCCCAAGCTGCTTGCCACCGTGAACGACAATGAGGCCACGATGGCGGAGATGTCGCAGATCATCGCGCAGGATCCGGCGCTCACCGGAAACCTGCTGCGCATCGCGAACAGTCCCATCTATCGGGTGAACAGCCTGCCCATCGAGAGCATCGATCGGGCGGTGACGCTGGTCGGAGTGCGCGGCATCCGCGCGATCATCGCCACGGCGCTGCTGCAGCCGGTCATGACCAGCAGCTCCGGCGCGGCGTATGGGCGTTTCCCCGAGCTCGTCTGGGAGCACACGTTGTATTCGGCCATGGCCGCCGAGATCCATGCCACGCAGGTCGAGAACGGAGAGCCCTTCGTCGCCCAGCTCTGCGGCTTGCTGTACGGCCTCTCGGCGATCGTCGTGTTTCGTATCGTGCGCGATCAATTCGCTGCGCAGCCCCATCTCGTGCCCGAACCGGGCAGCGTGGCCCGGCTGCTCGAAACCTGGGTGGCACCCACCGCCGGCCGCATCGCCCTGAGCTGGGAGCTCTCGCCCCGCGTGCAATACGCACTCGAAAGCCAGACGCTGGCCGCCGAGCTGCAGATGGAGAATTCCCTGGGGCGGTCGCTCAAATTCGGCCGGGTGGCGGCGTCACTGATCGTTCTGTGCCGGCTGGGCCGGGTCACCGAATCGGAGGCGCGCGCCATCATCGCGTCGGGCGAGGGCCGACGCTCCCAGATCGAGCGCCTCTGGGACCGCTTCGCCGCTGCTTACGTCGCATCCACGAAATAAATGCGTCCTAGGGGTGGGAGAAAATCCCGCCTCGTGACACAGAGTATTCGTGGAGACCGGAACCCTACCGGGACCCACAGACCAAGCTGCGGAACAAGACCCCCGTTTCCGCGCGATCGGAGCCCCGCCTCGAGCGGGGCTCTTTTTTGGGTGATGGCCGGTGAACGCCGTTTGAGTGCACCTTTAGGGAGCAAAGCGGGCCACTGGGCTACACTTCCGTCGTTCAACTTGGGGGGGTCGATTGAACCAGGACATTCAGGGCGGCTGCATGTGTGGCGCCGTGCGCTATTCGGCCACCACCAATCCGGCGAACAGTATGGTCTGTCACTGCCAGTCGTGCCGTCGGTCCGCGGCAGCGCCCGTGGTCGCCTGGGTGACCTTCGCCCGCGCGGAGTTTCGTTTTACCCGGGGCACGCCGGTGTCCTTCGAATCCTCGCCCAAGGTGAAGCGGCATTTCTGCGGCGCCTGCGGATCGCACCTCGCGTACGAGCACATCGACACGCCGGACTTCGTGGACGTGACCACCTGCAGTCTGGATGCTCCCTGGGCATTTCCTCCGACGCACCATTCCTGGCTCAGCGACGACATCGGCTGGGTGAAGTTCGGCGATGGTCTGCCCACCTTCCAGCGATCGCGCTTTGGCGATCCTTCCTGAATTGCAGACGGCGCGGCTCGAGCTGCGCCGGCTGGAATCCGGCGATGCGCCCTTCCTGGTCGGGCTGCTGAATCAACCGTCCTTCCTCCGCAACATCGGTGATCGCGGTGTGCGCAATGTGGCCGATGCGCACCGGTACCTGCGCGAGGGCCCCATGGCCCTGTACGAACAGCACGGCTTCGGCCTGTGGCATCTGTCTCGCCGTTCGGATGGGGTGGCCATCGGCCTGTGCGGGCTTCTGAAACGCGAGGTACTGGCCGATGTCGATCTGGGATATGCCTTGTTACCCGAGTACTGGGGGCAGGGATATGCCTTCGAAGCCGCCGAGGCGACGCTGCGCCACGCGGCGGCGAAATACGGCCTCGGGCGCATCGTCGCCGTGGTATCGGAGGGAAACACCGCCTCGATTCGCGTGCTCGAGAAGCTCGGCATGGAGTTCGAGCGCAGGGTGTCCCTGCACGCCGATGAACCCGAAGTCAGGCTGTATGGACGCCGTCTGCCGCCGGCATCGTGAACGGCGCGGCCGCGCCGCCGCCGCGAATTCAGAGCCTGCGAACCTCATCGCCGATGACCTTGCCGATCCTCGCGCCGCGGTCGACGCGCAACTCGACCGGACGCTCGAAGCGCAGGTCGCCGTCCACCACGCAGGTGGAGCAGATGTGCACTTTGACAGGCTCTTTCCGCCCCCAGCTCCAGCCCGAGTGCTTGCTCTGCTTCACGAGGATGCCGCCGCGTACGCGCGCACCGTCGCTGAGGTCGATGTCGCCATTGTGCGTGCGCAGCTCGCCGCCGACTTCGGCGCCGTCGACGTCGATGTCGCCCGACACGGTGGCCACATCGCCGCCGATCCGCACGCGCTTGTGCAGGTCGACGTCGCCATTGACCGTGTGCGCCGAGCGTTCGATGGAGACGCCGGCG
The DNA here is from genome assembly GCA_946479515.1 of uncultured Pseudomonadota bacterium. The sequence goes on from CAMLGF010000012.1 coordinate 65,333, forward strand.
GAGATGTTCAGCGAACCATTGACCGTGCTCACCTCGCCGACGCGGGCTTCGTCGTCGACCGTGACGCTGCCGTTGACGGTCTTGGCTACGCTGGCCGTGGCGCGGCGACCCACGCGCACGTTGCCATTCACGGTGCTCAGGGTGCCGTACGCCTGGCCCTCCTGTGCATGCACGGATGAATTGACGGCGGAGATGTTGCCGCCGTCGGCAGCGTACGTCACGGAGCCGCCGGACCAGGCCAGCCAGACGACGGCGAGTGCGGCAAGGCAAGTAAGCAGCTTCATCTTTTTTCCCCGGCGTGCGGTCAGTGACCCTTGCGCTTTTGACGATCGGGGAATCCGCCGGGTTGCAAGACAACTGCGAAACTTGCGGCGGAAAAAACTAGCCCCGCTCGTCGCGGGGCTGATTGGTCGCTTGCTTGCTTGTTTGTGGAGGAGTTATTCCGCTCTTCTTGTTTTTGTCCGATGCGGTCTTCGACACGCCGCTTGCCGATTAAGGAGCAAGCGCTGTGCCAGAAAACTCCGACGGCTGGAGTCGCGCCGAATCGCCTCAGCGGCCGCTCGGCGAACGCAATGTGCGAGTTTGGGCAATATGTCACGTCGGCCGGGACGAGCCGGCTGTCAAAATCTCCGACGCCATCACCGCTGGCAGGGGCGACATAACTCGGGCACCTGCCGTGAAAAGTGCTGGCGCAACAAATGATTGGCAACGCATGAACGAGTGTAAATGAATCCGACGGTCGTAAATTCCTTGCGCCGCGCATGGTTGGCGTCACTGCTGCCATGGGTTGCGCTGTTTTCGGTGACGGCCGGCGCCGAGTCGGCCATTCCGCGCCCCGAGGGTATTCAGCAGGACGTCAACTTCTGGATCCGCGTTTACACCGAGGTCACGACCAACGAAGGGTTCCTGCACGACGAGCGCAATCTCGCCGTCGTCTACGACACGTTGAGATTCAGCCCGGGCAGTTCGTCGCGGGAGCGCCAGCGACTGGTGGACGAGCGGCGCGACCGGCACGTGGCGGCCCTGCGCCGGATCATCGCGGCGCTACCCAGCGCGGACGCACGCGAGGCGCTTTCCGAGGAAGACAAACGGGTTCTGGCGCTCTGGGGCCCGAATCCCAGCCCGATCATCCTGAAGGAGGCCATGCAGCGCGTGCGCTTCCAGCTCGGGCAGGCCGATCGCTTCAAGGAAGGGCTGCGGCGATCGTCCAGCTACGCGACACACATTGCCGAGACTTTCGCCAATCTCGGGCTGCCCCCCGAGCTCGCGGTTCTGCCGCACGTGGAATCCTCATTCAATGCCGCCGCGTACTCGAAGGTGGGTGCCGCGGGCCTGTGGCAATTCATGCGCTCGACCGGGCGCCGCTACATGCGCGTGGACGATGCAGTGGATGAGCGCCTGGATCCCTACCGTTCCACCGAGGCCGCCGCGCAGCTGCTGGCTTACAACTATCGGGTGCTCGGCAGCTGGCCGCTGGCGCTGACCGCCTACAACCACGGCGCGGCGGGCATGCGGCGCGCGAAGGAGACCGTGGGCACGGACGACTTCGTGAAGATCAACCGCACCTACAACAGCCGCACTTTCGGCTTCGCCTCGCGCAACTTCTTCCCGTCCTTTCTCGCGGCGCTGGCGATCGATGAAAACCCGGAGAAGTTTTTCGGCCAGTTCGAGCGCCGCCCCGAGCAGAAATTCCGTGAAGTCACCATGCCGGCGTACGTGCGCCTGTCCACGCTCGAGCGCGTGCTGGGCGTGGATCGCGAGCAGCTGCGACTGCTGAATCCGGGTTGGCGTCCGACCATCTTCAATGGCACGCGGCTCGTGCCCAAGGGCTATCGCCTGCGTTTGCCGGCGGATGCCAGCGAGAAGTGGACCCCGGAAATGCTGCTCGCCAAGGTGCCGGGCAGCGAGCTGTATGCCGGCCAGGTGGTCGCGCGTAGCCACCGTGTGCGCCGGGGCGAGAGCCTGTCGTCCATCGCGCAGCATTATGGGCTCACGACCGAGCGGCTGGCCGAGATCAATCGCCTCTCGACCAGGTCGACCCTGCGTACCGGTCGTTACCTGCAACTGCCCGAGCAATTGCCGCGGCTGCTGAATGCATCCGCCGCCGTGCAGCCGCCGCCCGCCGCCGCATCCGTGCCATCGCCGGAGAACGCCACGGCCGCGAGCGCCCCCGCCGAGGATTTCTATGTGGTGCGTCGCGGCGATGCGCTGCAGATCATCGCCGCGCGTGTGCGGGTGTCCGAGGCCGAGCTGCTGCGCATGAATTCCCTCAAGGATCCGGATCGCCTGTACGAAGGTCAGCGCCTGCGCATTTCCGGCGAGCTCAAGGCCGAGATCGAGGCGCGTGAGCCCGACTCCGAGACCAAGGTCGCCGCCATCGACGCGGCGCGCGGCGAGGCGCAGCGCGAAGTGGCCGTGGTCGAAGTGGTGCGCGAGGAGACCACGCGCCCGCTCGGCAGCGGTGAGCCCATGCGTGGGCGCCCGCGTTCGGCCGCGGCGGCGGCAATGGCGGCGGCGACCACGCCCGACGTGGCCAGCTCGGTGGTCAAGGCCGCGGAAGTGGCCCGCGAACCCGTGTCGGCCAGCCAGGCCGAGGAGCTCGGGCCGGCGCTCGGTCCGGTGTCCGTGGCGCAGGGCCTCGCCGATTCCATCGATTATCAGGTGCGCGACGACGGATCGATTCGCGTGGAAGCCACCGAGACGCTGGGCCACTACGCCGACTGGCTGCAGATCCCGACGCAACGGCTGCGCACGGTCAACCGGCTCAAGGCGCGCCAACCGGTGCAGCTCGGGCAGAAACTGCAGCTCGACTATTCGCGGGTGTCGCGCGAAACGTTCGAACAGCTGCGCCGCGACTATCACGCGAAGCTGCAGGGCGAGTTCTTTGCGCAGCATCGGATCGCCGGCACCGAGGTGTACATTGTTCGCCGCGGCGATTCGCTCTGGACCATGACCCAGAAGTTCAGCAATCTGCCCATCTGGCTGCTGCGCCAGTACAACCCGGACACCGATCTGTCCGATCTGCGGGCGGGCACGCAAGTCGTGATGCCCAAGGTGGAAGTGGTCGCAGGTAGTTAGCCCGGTCAGCGGGCGGCGAAATCCTTCAGGCGACTGTCGGCCACCGTCGCCGCGAACACGGTGATGCTGGTGCCGTCCGCGTCCTGCTCGGTCACGCGGACAGCGAGCGTGCCCGCCTCGGCCAGCTTTGCGATCACGTCCGCGCCGATGCGGTAGTAGAGCATCGTGCTCCAGGGCGTGGGAATCCGGTACGGCGACTCGCGCAGGCCGGCCGCGGCGGCATCGCGCGACGCGCTGCCCAGCTCGAGCGCGTGACCGTCCAGCTCGACGTCCGGTGCGCTGTCCGGCGCGAGCTCGAGCGGCAAGGCGATCCATAGATAGAGCGCCCGCGTGCCCATGCGATTGGTCTCGAACGGACCGAGGAAGGCGAGCCGCCCGGCCGGGTCGCGCTGAAAAGTCTCGCGATACAGTTCCATCGGACGCCCGAGTCGGGCGATGGTGAGACCGGTCTGCTCATCGAGCTGCTCGACGGTGGAAGCGTCATCGGGCAGCGCCGCGCAGCCCGCGATCATCATGGCCGAGCCGAGCACCGCCAGCAGCGGTGTCAGAAAACTCCGGCGCCGCGCGGGAGTCCCATCATGGCGACGGCTTGTCATAACTGCGCTTGATGGCCATTCTTGCTGCATCGAACTCCCCAACCTGTGACGCGATCCGTTATCACGCCTGGACCCCGTATTTATAATCCCGCTCAACATAAGCTCTTGTTTCGCAAACAGATGAAGCTGACAAGACTCCTGGCGTTCGCGGCCCCCCTGATCGTCTTCGGCTTCGCCGGCACGGCTGCGGGCGATGCGCTTCCCTATCATGCCCGCGCCATGGCGTCGGTGGGCGTCGAATTGCCGATGGCGGATCGGGTGCTGGTACGCAAGGCCGAGCGCCGGCTGTACCTGATGCGTGGCGCCGACGTGCTCCGCGCCTACCGCATCGCCCTCGGCCTCAATCCGGGCGGCGCCAAGGAACGCTCGGGCGACTTCCGCACGCCGGAAGGCAGCTATCGGCTCACCCGCCGCAATACGCGCAGCGACTTCTTCCTCTCGATCCAGGTTTCCTATCCCAACGACCAGGACGTGCGGCGCGCGCGCCGCAATGGCTGGCAGCCGGGCGGATCCATCATGATCCACGGGCTGCCCAATGATCCGCGCCACGCACCGGACTACTACGCCACGCAGGACTGGACCGATGGCTGTATCGCCGTCACCAACGCCGACATGGTGGAGATCTGGATGATGACGTCGGAGAACGTGCCGATCACCATCGAGCCGTGATGTTCGCGGGCCGAAGGCCCGGTCCCCCGGTCGAGTACACTTCTCACGCAAACGAGTGAGACGCATCGAGGGGACATCTTGGAAACGAGCATCGTGATTCCGGACTTCGTGGATGCCCGCATAGGACCGCGCGGCAGCCTCGAGAACCTTTCCCAGTCAGAAATCGAAAAGCTGCTCGACTCGCGCGCCGGTGGTCTGTACCCCCTGTTTCGCAAGTGCGCGCTGGCGGTGCTCAATTCCGGCAGCGAGACCGACAACGCCAAGGAGATCTTCGACCGCTACAAGGATTTCGAAGTGGAACTGGTGCGCCAGGCGTGGGGCATCAAGCTCGAGATCAAGAATGCGCCCGGCCAGGCCTTCGTCGACGGCGAAATGATCCGCGGCATGAAGGAACACGTGTTCGCGGTGTTGCGCGACGTGATCTTCATCAGCAACGAAATCATCGAGAGCGGCCGATTCGATCTGAACAACCCGGCCGCCATCACCAATGCGGTGTTCCACATCCTGCGCAATGCGCGGGTGCTCGACTACAAGTCCAAACCCAATCTGGTGGTGTGCTGGGGCGGCCACTCCATCAACACCGAGGAGTACCAGTACACGAAGAAGGTGGGCTATGAGCTGGGTCTGCGCGGGCTGGACGTGTGCACCGGATGTGGCCCGGGAGCCATGAAGGGGCCGATGAAGGGCGCCACGATCGGCCATGCCAAGCAGCGCATCGTAGGCGGCCGCTACATCGGGCTCACCGAGCCCGGCATCATCGCCGCCGAGCCGCCCAATCCCATCGTGAACCAGCTGGTCATCATGCCGGACATCGAGAAGCGGCTCGAAGCCTTCGTGCGCCTGGCACATGGCGTGGTGGTCTTCCCGGGGGGCGTGGGGACGGCCGAGGAGATCCTGTATCTCATCGGCATCCTGCTCGAGCCGGCCAATGCCGGGCAGCCGCTCAAGGTGGTGCTCACGGGCCCGCGCTCCACCGCCGACTATTTCGTGCAGATCCGCAAGTTCATCGAGGCGACGCTCGGCCGCAAGGCCGCCGAGAAACTGCACGTGATCGTGGACGATCCCGCCGAGGTCGCCCGGTACATGGTCTCGACCATGGAACAGGTGCGGGACTTCCGCCGCAACAACAGCGATTCGTACAACTACAACTGGCTGCTGAAGATCCCCAGCCCGTTCCAGCATCCCTTCGAGGTGACCCACGAATCCATGCGCGCGCTGCGCCTGTACCGCGAGCAGCCGGCGCACGAGCTGGCCGCCGACCTGCGGCGCGCGTTCTCGGGCATCGTCACCGGCAACGTCAAGGAAAATGGCGTCCGCGCCATCGAGAAGTTAGGTCCTTACGAGCTGACCGGCGACGCCGGCGTCATGAAGCTGCTGGATGACCTGCTGGCGGCATTCGTCGAGCAGAAACGCATGAAGCTGCCCGGCAGCGCCTACCGGCCGTGCTATCGGCTGGTCGCCTGAGGAACGAACAATAACGTCGCGCACGGTTAAATCGGCCGCGACATAACGAATAAATCTCTGCGACTCAGCGCGCATTGCCCGCAACGGGTGGCGAGCTCGTGAGCCAGTTCCTGTCGTCCGGGCGCGACGTACACGTAGGCTTACGTCAACCGAAAGGGAGTACCGCATGAGTTCCTCCGACAGAAACCGCGGCAACATGACGAACGGCGCGCCACCGCCGGTGGGCAGCGATGCCTACGCGGCCTGGCTCGAGCGCATGCAGCGCACGCGTGGCCGCCACGCGGCAATCACCAAGAACCTGTACACCTGGTCTAGCTACAAGCATTGGGCCGACAAGGTGAAGGGCTCCTGGGAAGACGAGCCGATTCCGACGAAGAAGTAGACTCAAGAAAGACGATCACCCGCACAGCGGGGATCGCGGGGAAACCGGTGAATCCCTTCGCCGGCAGATGAAGATCCAGTCTCGCGGGAAGCTTGCGCCAGATGGCGCGCGGATGCCGTCGTTCCGGTGGCGTCAGGACAGGTTGTCGGCCACCAGAAAGCGTGCGTCGTGCGCGGCGGTATCCTCGCCCGGCTCGATGATGGCCTCGGGCGTCGTCGCGACCTGCGGCGCAGGCTGCTCCTGCAGAGGCGCGGGCTGTTCGGCCAGTACGCGTTCCGGTTCCAGCCACGCCAGCAGCGACTGCCACTGGGCCAGGTCTTCCCGGACGGTATAGGGCTTCATCTCGTGGATGCCGACGCCCTGTTCGGCCGCCCGCACGTAGTTCTGCGAATCCCGCACCGTCGCGACGATGGGAATCTCAAGCTTCTCCAGGAAACGCATCAGCGCCTGGAACATCAGCGTGTTCTTGCGCACGCGATTGGCGATGACGCCGATGCGGTTCTCCGTGCGCTTGATCTTCGCCACCAGCAGCAGATCGGCGATGCAGCGCGAGGCCGCGTGAATGTCGATATCCGAGGGCAGCACCGGCACGATGACCTTGCTGGCGTCGCGCACCAGCTCGGGCAGGGCCCGGGCCTCGACGGCCGCGGGACTGTCCACGACGATCTTCTGCGTGCCTTCCGGCACGCGCATCTGCCAGCTCATGGTGGTGCGGGAATCGCGCTCGAAGGTGGCGATGCCGCGGATCTCCGGCTGTGGCACCTTGCGCTTGCGCAACCAGCGCGTCGCCGATCCCTGCGGGTCGCGGTCGATGAGCAGCGTGGCATCGCCGCGCGACGCGAAGTACGCCGCGAGATTGATGGCGAGCGTCGTCTTGCCCGAGCCCCCTTTAGGGTTCAGGACGACGATGCGTTGAGGGGCGGTATTCACGTTCGTCCGGAATGACTTGTCAGAATGTGCCTTCGACGTGACGCACTCGAAAGACTAGCGATGCGGTCCGGGTGGCGCAACCAAGCCGCGGATCGAGTGTGACCCCTGACACAGCGATGCCACATCAGTGTTCCTACGATCGCGCCCATGGAACGCTTGCTGCTGCTTTGGGACGAGATCGACGACTTCATGGGCACCAGCCGCTACTACGTGAAGAACACCGCGATCGCCCTGTGGACTCTGGGCCGCAAGCGCTGACGTCGATCCGACCGGCCTGAACGGCCAGGCTTGAAAAACGCCGGTGGCGCCCGCAACCTGCCGGCGCCATGAATACCCCCAATCCCCCGTCCAAAGAGACGCTAGGCTTCCAGGCCGAAGTTCGTGAGCTGCTCAAGCTCATGATCCATTCCTTGTACAGCCACCGGGAGATCTTCCTGCGTGAGCTCATCTCCAATGCCTCCGATGCCAACGACAAGTTGCGCTTCGAAGCCTTGTCGAAACCCGAATTCCTGGCGGGCGATACCGAGCTCGCCATCTGGGTCGAAGCCGATGCGGCCAGGAAGACCCTGACCATCCGCGACAACGGCATCGGCATGAGTCGCGAGGAGGCCATTTCGCACCTGGGCACGATCGCGCGCTCGGGCACGGCCGAGTTCTTCAAGAAACTCTCCGGCGACCAGCAGAAGGATTCGCAGCTCATCGGCCAGTTCGGCGTGGGCTTCTATTCCGCCTTCATCGTCGCCGACCGGGTAGAGGTGCTCTCCCGCCGCGCCGGATCGTCTCCGGCCGAGGGTGTGCATTGGGAATCGGCTGCCGACGGCCAGTTCACGGTGGAAACCGTGCCACTCGAGAAGCGCGGCACCACCATCGTGTTGCATCTCAAGGACGAGGCGAAGGAATTCCTCGACAGCTGGCGACTGCGTTCGCTGGTGCGCCGTTATTCGGACCACATCGCCTTCCCGGTGCGCATGCCGAAAGAAGGCGAAGCCTCGCTGGAGTACGAGGCGGTCAACCGGGGCACGGCGCTCTGGACCCGGCCGAAGAGCGACATCAAGGACGAGGAGTACGTCGAATTCTTCAAGAGCCTGTCGCATGGCACGGGCGAGCCGCTGAGCTGGTCGCACAATCGCGTCGAGGGCAAGCGCGACTACACCAGCCTCATTTACATCCCGGCGACCGCACCGTATGACCTGTGGCAGCGCGACGGCGCACGGGGTCTCAAGCTGTACGTGCGCCGCGTCTTCATCATGGACGACGCCGAGCAGTTCCTGCCGCTGTACCTGCGCTTCGTCAGGGGAGTGCTGGATTCTGCCGACCTGCCGCTCAACGTCTCGCGTGAGCTGCTGCAGTCCGACAGCGAAGTGGACGCCATGCGCGCCGCGCTGACCAAGCGCGTGCTCGACATGCTGGCCAAACTGGCCAAGGACGAGCCCGAGAAGTTCCGCACGTTCTGGAAGGAATTCGGCGCGGTGCTCAAGGAGGGCCTGGCCGAGGACTTCGCGAACCGGGACAGGATCCTGCCGCTGCTGCGTTTCGCGACCACGCAAGGCGAGGGCGACGCCGAGGACGTCTCGCTGGCCGACTACGTCGGCCGCATGCAGGCCGGCCAGGACAAGATCTACTATGTGGTGGGCGAAAGCCTGGCCGCCGCGCGCGGCCACCCGGCGATCGAAGGGCTGCGCGCGCGCAATGTCGAGGTGCTGTTGTTAGGCCGGCGCATCGACGCGTGGGTGATGGACCATGTCCAGGAATTCGAAGGCAAGAAGCTCAAGGACGCGACGCGCGGCGACCTGGAACTGGGGGGCCTGGCCAGCAGCGCCGAGAAGGAAAAGGTCGAGAGCCAGCTCAAGGAAAGCAAGTCGCTGCTCAAGCGCGTCAAGGATGCCCTGGGCGAGCGGGTGTCCGAGGTCCGCGTGAGCGCGCGGCTCAAGGACTCGGCCGCGGTGCTGGTGGCGGGCGAGCACGACATGTCCGCGCCGCTGCGCCGCGTGCTGGAAGCGGCCGGCCAGGCAGCGCCGGCCGGCGCGCCGGTGCTCGAGCTCAACGTGGACCACCACCTGGTGAAGTATCTCGACGGCCGTCCGGATGCCGGCGAGTTCGCACAGCTGGCGCTGGTCGTCTATGAGCAGGCGTTGCTCGCGGAGGGCGCGCAACTGCCGGATCCGGCGGCCTTCGTGCATCGACTGAATCAGCTGTGGACGAGGCTTGGCTGAAGACGGCCTGCTCGGCGCGACACTGCCCGGCGGCGGCAAGGCTCCGAGGCGGTGATCGCGACGGGTGGGCACCGGCGTCTGCCGGCCTCTGCTCGTTGTCTGCAATAATGCCCGCCCCGCCATCCCGGAGTTGCGCGATGCAGATCCGATCGTCGTTCATTGCTTTCGCGTCCGCGCTGCTGCTCGGCGCCTGCAGCAGGCAGGAACCGCCCACCGCGCCAGCGCCCGCAACCGAATCCACCCCCGAATCCGCGGCCGCCGCCGCGGGCGACACGGCCCCGGCCACCACACCCGAGACAGGAGCAACCGTCATGTCGATGCAGAAGACCGATCTTTCGCCCGGCAGCGGTGCGGAGATCAAGGCTGGCCAGACCGCACTGGTGCACTACACGGGGTGGCTGTACGACGCCGCGGCGCCCGAGAACAAGGGCATGAAGTTCGACAGCTCTGTGGATCGCAACGAGCCCTTCGAATTCCCGGTGGGCGCGGGCATGGTCATCAAGGGCTGGGATGAGGGCGTGGTCGGCATGAAGGTGGGCGGCAAGCGCCGCCTCGTGATTCCGCCGGACATGGGCTACGGCTCGCGCGGCGCGGGTGGCGTGATTCCGCCCGGGGCCACGCTGGTGTTCGACGTCGAGCTCGTCGAGATCCGATGACTATCGGGGCGCGAAGCGCGGCGCGGCTGGTCGTCACGTTGGCGCTGGCAGCGTTCGCGTTCGCGGCACCGGCTGCCACGCTGATCCATGCTGGTCGCGTGATCGATGGCGTGACGGACAACGTCAGGGTCAACCAGACCGTGGTGGTCGACGCCGGCAGGATCACGGCCATCGAGAGCGGCTTTCGCGCGCCCGGTACCGGCGACCGGGTCATCGACCTCCGCAATGGCACGCTGTTGCCCGGCCTGTTCGACATGCACGTGCATCTCACCAGCGAGTACAGCAGGCATTCGGAGATTGACGATTACAAGCTGAACGAGGCCGACGTGGCCATCGACGCCGTGGTCTACGCCGATCGCACCTTGTTAGCCGGCTTCACCACCGTGCGCGACCTGGGCGACGAGTACCGTGCATCGATTGCGCTGCGCAATGCGATCAATGGCGGCAAGGTGCCGGGGCCGCGCATCGTCGCGGCCGGCAAGGCCATCGCCACCACCGGCGGCCATGCGGACCCCACCAACGGCTGGGCGCGCAAGTTTCCCGCCGATCCCGGGCCGGCGGATGGTGTCATCAACGGCATCGAAGATGCGCGCAAGGCCGTGCGCCAGCGCTACAAGGAAGGCTCGGACACCATCAAGATCACGGCCACTGGCGGCGTGCTGTCCATCGCCAAGAACGGCTTGAATCCGCAGTTCACCGAGGAGGAGATCCGCGCCGTGGTCGCGACCGCGCGCGACTACGGATTCAAGGTGGCGGCGCATGCGCATGGCGCCGAGGGCATCAAGCGCGCCATTCGCGGCGGCGTGGACAGCATCGAGCACGGCACCTTCATGGACGACGAGGGCATCCGGCTCATGAAGGAGCACGGCACGTTCTACGTGCCGACGATCAGCGCCGGCAACTGGGTGTATGAAATGGCTCAGGACCCTGCCTTCTTCCCGGCGGTGGTCCGGCCCAAGGCGCTGGCCGTGGGGCCGCAGATCAAGGGCACGTTCAGCAAGGCCTACAAGGCCGGCGTGAAGATCCTGTTCGGCACCGACACCGGCGTCGGCAAGCACGGCGACAATGCGAAGGAGTTCAGGCTCATGGTCGAAGGCGGCATGCCGCCAATGGAGACCCTCAAGGTCGCGACCAGCGTGCCCGCGAAATTCCTTGGGCTCGACGCCGAGGTGGGCAGCATCGCGGTCGGCAAGCTCGGCGAGCTGGTCGGCGTGCCGGGTAATCCGCTGGACGACATCACCGCCATGGAGCGCGTGGTGTTCGTCATGAAGGACGACACGGTCTACAAGGCGCCGTGATGCGGCGGGAAGTGCTGACGCTGGCCGGTCCGAGTGGCCAGATCGAAACACGCCTCGAGCTGCCCGAAGGCACCGGCATGCCCGCCTTTTTCGGCGTGGCCTGTCATCCCCATTCCCTCAAGGGCGGCACCATGGACAACAAGGTGACGCACACGCTGGCGCGCGCCATGGTCGAGTGCGGCGCTCCGGCGTTTCGCTTCAATTTCCGCGGCGTCGGAGCGAGCGCCGGCGCCTTCGATCAGGGCCGGGGCGAGGTCGACGACCTGGTCGCGGTGGTGGCCGAAGGGCGGCGGCGGTTTCCCGGTGCGGCTCTGTGGTTAGGGGGGTTCTCGTTCGGCGCCTTCGTGGCGTTGCGCGCGGCACCGCGCCTCGCACCGGAACGGCTCATCGCCATCTCGCCGCCGGTGGAGGGCTACGAGCTCGGTGAGGTCGCGAGCCCCGACTGCGACTGGCTGCTGGTGCAGGGCGATGCGGATGACGTGGTGCCGCCCGAGGCCGTGCTGTCCTGGGCCGCGAGGCAGCCGCATCCGCCGCGCCTGCAGGTGCTCGCGGGCGCCGGCCATTTCTTTCACGGACGGCTGCACGAGCTCAAACCGCTGCTCAAGGAATTCCTGGGCTGACGTTGCTGCCCGCGAACCGGCCGCGGCGCGGCTCGCGGCTCCCGTAAACGCAAAAGCCCCGGCACCGGCAGGTGCAGGGGCTTTCACGAAGCTTCGCGCGTCGTGGCAAGCGCGAGGCGGGCGCTCAGTTCAATTCACGAAGGCCTTGAGGCTCTTCAGAGGCAGCACGCGGACCTTCTTGGAAGCCGGCTTCGCCTTGAACACCATCTTTTCCTTCGTGAACGGGTTGATCCCCTCGCGCGCCTTCGTGGCGGGCTTCTTCACGACCTTCATCTTGAGCAGGCCGGGCAGCGTGAACAGGCCGCCGCTGCGCAGGCTCTTCTTGATCTGGCCGTTGAGCGACTCGAACACCGCGGCGACCTGCTTGCGGGACAGGTCAGCGTCCTTGCAGATCTGAGCCACGATTTCCGACTTCGTCGGTGCGCCACCTTTCTTTGCCATTACTCGACTCCTCAGTAAAAGAGCAGCGGAAAAAATGTTCAGCTGCGAGTGATTCGGCGCGCAACATATCACACGCACATCGCTGCGCAAGCATTTTTCGCGCCGCGCCTGCGCGCAAATGCCTTGTTTTCTAGGCCCGCGCGCACACCTCGTCTGCGTCGCCCGATCGCGTCGAGGAAAAAAATTGTGCGCGTCCTGTATGAATCTTCGCCAATCGCGCGTCGCCAATGCGCACCGAATGCGTGCCGCACGCCTGCGATGCGACGTCGCAACTGTCTCTTAAGTGTTTGTTACTAAGCGAGATGCAACAGGCGAAGCAGCACGCCGAGCGCGAGCAGCGCCCAGAGCGCCGACAGGTCGAGCGCGCCGATCGGCGGAATCAGCCTGCGAAATGGCCGAAGCACCGGCTCGCAGACCGTGGCGAGCAGCGCCATCGCGGGGTTGTAGCCCGCGGGCACCACCCAGCTCAGCAGCGCATAGATGAAGATGGCGCCCATGAAGAACACGATGAACGCTCGCACCAGCATGAGCGCCGTGGCCACGAGCCACGAGATCGGGTCCAGCAGCGCGCCGTGCAGGATGAACGTCAGTACGCCAACCGTGATCGCCGCCACCAGGACGATGGCCAGCACCGAGGCACTATCCACCTTGCCGACCGGCGGAAAGACCTTGCGCAGCGGCATGATGATGGGATTGGTCACGATCAGCACCGCGTGAGCCAGCGGATTGCGGAAGTCCGCCCGCGTGAGCTGCATGACGAAACGCAGGATGAGTACGTACAGATACAGCGACAGCAGCGTGTCGGCGAGGAAATGCAGTGCGCTGGTCATTTGCGGCTCTTGTCTCCGAATGCCTGGGCCATCTCGCGGCCACGATCCGCCGCGGCATTCACGGCGGCGGCGACGATACCACGCAAGTTGGCCGCATCGAACGTGCGCACAGCGGCTTCGGTGGTGCCGCCCTTGGACGTGACCTCCGCGCGCAGGCGCGCCAGGTCGCCGTCGCTGGCGCGGGCCATGAGGCCCGATCCATACAGCGTCTGGATGCTGAGTTCCAGGGCGCTGGCGCGATCGAGGCCGAGATTGACGGCGGCGTCCGTCATGAGCTCGGTCAGCAGGAAGAAGTAGGCAGGGCCGCTGCCGGACAGTGCCGTGACGACATTGATCTGGTCCTCCTCGCTCACCCAGACCGTGGTTCCGACCGCGCCGAGTACCTGCGCGGCCAGCGTGCGGCGCTCGGCCGGCAAGGTCGCGGCCGCGTACATGGCCGTCGCTCCGGCGCTGTTCAATGCCGGCCGGTTGGGCATGGCACGAACCACGTCGACGCCCGGGCCACACCAGTTCGCAATATCGGCGACGCAGATGCCGGCGGCGATGGACAGCACCAGCGGCGGCCGTTGCGCGAACACATCGGCCAGCGGCTGCACCGTCCCGGCCATGTCCTGGGGCTTGACGGCCAGCACCACCACGTCGGCACCCTGCACGGCTTCGCGATTGTCCGCCGTGACGTGTACGCCCAGTTCATCCGCGAGCCGGATGCGCCGGGCCTGATGCGCCTCGCCCACGCTGATCTTCTGCGCGGGCAGGCCGCGTGCGATGAGTCCGCGGATCAGGGCGCCGCCCATGTTGCCGCCGCCGATGAATGCTGCCGTGATGTCCATGAAGCGTGATTCTATTTGTTACGGGGTCCGAAGATGGCCGTGCCGATGCGCACGAGAGTCGCGCCTTCGGCTATCGCGGCCGGAAAATCCGCGCTGGTGCCCATGGACAGCGTATCCAGTCCCAGGCCCTGTTCGTGCCCGGCGCCTTTTTCATTCAAATAGTCGAAGACCTGCCGCGCTTCGCGGAACCATCGGCGCTGGCGTTCGACGTCCGTCTCGGCTGGCGGCATGCACATGATCCCGCGCAGCGCCAGACCGGGCAGGCCGCGCACCGCCCGGGCCAGTGCCGGCATCTCCACGGCCGACACGCCGCCCTTGGACTCTTCGCCTCCGACATTGAGCTGCAGGCAGACATTGAGGGGCGGTGCGTGGTACGGGCGCTGGGAGGAGAGGCGCTCGGCGATCTTCAGGCGATCCACGCTGTGCACCCATTGGAAGTGTTCGGCCACCGCGCGCGTCTTGTTAGCCTGCAACCGGCCGATGAAATGCCAGGTGAGCTCGCGACCCGCGAGCTGCTCGATCTTGGGCAGGCTTTCCTGCAGGAAATTCTCGCCGAAATGCTCGGCACCGGCGCACGCCGCGGCGTCGATTGCTGCGGCGCTCTGACCCTTCGACACGGCCAGAAGCGTGACGGAATCGACACTTCGCCCGGCGGCCCGGCAGGCCTCGGAGATGGCGTCCAGAGTGGCCCGGACGTTCTCAGAGTAATTCTGCGGACGGGATAACATATTGGTCACTGACACCCGGGTCTATACTCAACGGCGCTTTCCAAGGGACACCGCATGGCCGTCGACGTCGCCCAGCTCCTCGCTTTCGCCGTGAAGAATAACGCCTCGGACTTGCACCTGTCCGCAGGTGTACCGCCGATGATCCGCGTCGACGGCGACATGAAGCGTATCAACATGCCCGCGCTCACCCACAAAGAGGTGCACGGCATGGTGTACGACATCATGAACGACAAGCAGCGCAAGGC
>CAMLGF010000013.1 GCA_946479515.1 uncultured Pseudomonadota bacterium
CTCGGTTCGCATTGGGGTGCTCGACCGGTCTCGTTCAGCCTCGTGGCCGATGTCGAGACTGAGGAGGCGGCGAAGTGATCGGCCGTCGGATCTGCGGCGTGGACCTCTCCCTGTCCGCTACGGGCGTGGCGATCCGGCGTTCTCGAGGCGGGGCGGGCCGGTCACTGCGAAGCGGCCGCGGGCTATTCGCGCCCGAGCCCGCGCCTCAACCCACGTCCTTGACCGGCTCGAACTTGGCCTTGTTGATGCCTTTCTTGTAGGCCTCTTTGCCGGTGATCATGCGTGCGTTGAGCAATGCCTCGATGGCGCTGTCCATGGTGCGCATGCCGAACTGGCTGCCGGATTGCATGGTGGTCTCGAGCTGGTCGAGCTTGCCCTGACGGATGAGGTTGGACACGGCCGGCGTGTTCACCAGGATCTCGAGCGCCGCCACGCGGCCGTTCTTGTCGGCTCTCTGCAGCAGCTGCTGCGACACTACGCCGCGCAGCGACGTGGAAAGCATGGTGCGCACGTGGCCCTGTTTGTCGGCGGGAAAGACGTTGACCATGCGGTCGACGGTCTGCGCGGCGCCGTTGGTGTGCAGCGTGCCCATGACGAGGATGCCCATCTCCGCGGCGGTGACGGCGATGCTGATGGTTTCGTAGTCGCGCAACTCGCCGACCAGCACCACGTCCGGATCTTCGCGCAGGCCGGATTGCAGCGCGGCCGCGAAACCCTTGGTATGGACGCCCACCTCGCGCTGGCTGATGAGGCAGTTCTTGCGGTGATGCACGAACTCCACCGGGTCCTCGATGGTGAGGATGTGGCCTTTCACGCGGGTGTTGATGTCGTCGATCATGGCCGCGAGCGTGGTCGACTTGCCCGAACCGGTCTTGCCGGTGACCAGGATCAGGCCGTTGTTCGCGCGGCAGAGCTGGTGAATGGCCGGGGGCAGGTTGAGCTGCTCGAGCGTCACCGGCTTGGACGGAATGGCGCGCATCACCGCGCCCATGCCGTTGAGCTGGCGCATGACGTTGACGCGAAAGCGCCCGAGCTCGCCCATGTTGTATGCGAAGTCCGCGCCGTCGTGCTCCTCGAAGCGCTTGACCGCGGTCTTGGGCATGATCTCGTACAGCGTCTGCTGCACGTATTCCTTGTCGAGCTTGTCCGGCCGCAGCGGCGTCAGGTCGCCGTACAGGCGGATGCGCGGCGGATCGCCGGCCAGGAAGTGGAGGTCCGAGCCCTTCCTGGAGAGCACTTCCCGCAGGTATTCGTCGATCACCGGCATGGCTGGCGCCTCAGCCGCCGCTGCCCGTGGCCTGGTGCGACGGGCCGGTGACGTCCAACTTGGGCATCAGCGTGGTGTCGGTGACGTAGCGCTGGAACGGCCGCCGGTCGCTGGCGTAGGTCACCGCGTCGTCGGGATCGATTTCCTTGCGCGCCAGCGAATCGAGCAGCGCCTGGTCCATGAGCTGCATGCCGAGATCCTTGCCGGTGGTGATCTGGTTGGGGATCTGATGCGTCTGGTCGGTCTGGATGAGCTTGGCGATGGCGCGGGTCATGACCAGCGTCTCGCAAATCGCCTTGCGCGCGCGCTGGTCGGCGGTCTTCACCAGGATCTGCGTGACCACAGCCAGCAGGCTCTGTGACAGGAAGCTCTTGGTCTGTTCGCGTTCTTCGATGGGCAGCGCATCGATGATGCGGTCGATGGTCTTGGACGCCGAGGTGGTGTGCAGCGTGCCGAGTACCAGGTGTCCGGTTTCCGCGGCGGTCATGGCCATGGAAATGGTTTCCGCGTCGCGTAGCTCGCCGACCAGGATGACGTCGGGGTCTTCGCGCATCGCGGCGCGCACGCCTTCGGCGAACGTCGGAATGTGCGTGCCCAGTTCGCGCTGGATGATCTGGCTCTGCTTGCTGCGGTGGACGAATTCGATCGGGTCCTCGAGCGAGATGATGTTGAGCTTACGGGTGGTGTTCAGGTGGTCGATCATCGCCGCGAGCGTGGTCGACTTGCCCGTGCCGGTGGCGCCGGTCACGAGGATCATGCCCTGGTGGTAGTCGCACAGCTTCTTGACGATGGACGGCAGGTGCAGGCGGTCGATGCTCGGGATGTCGGTGGGGATGGCGCGAAACGTGGCGCCGATGCCGGTCACCTTGCGGTAGACGTTGACCCGGAAACGGCCACCGTCCGCGGACACATAGGAGAAGTCGAGGTCATTGCCCTTGGAGAAGTACTCCACCTGGTTCTTGGTGAAGATCTCGGTGAGGTAGCTTTCCAGCTCGGCATCGCCCACGTCGCGGAACTTGATGGGCATGAGGTCGCCGTTCATGCGCAGCATCGGCGGCACACCGACGGCCAGGTGCACGTCGGAGCAGCCCTGCTGCATGCCAAGCTTCAAAAACGCGTCTATGCGGGCCACGCGGAAAAGGTCCCTCGATCAAGTCTTTAGGTCGCCGAAGCATGCGACGGCGAGATGGGCTCTCAGTGTGACGTAATGCGCGTTTCCGCGCGAGCCGGGGGGGCATTCTCGGTTTTCCGGGGAAAAGGGGGCGTGTCTCGTGAGGCGCGTCCCCTTTTCCTAGAAAACGGTGAATGTCCCCATTTACCGGAACTTCTCTAGAGCGGCGCGCAGCTCGTTCATGGTCTGGTAACGCTTGTCCTTGTCGACGGACATGGCCTGCATGATCACCTCGGGCAGGCCGGGCGGCAGCGCGGGGTTTATTTCGCGCGGCGGGCGGGCCTTGCCCTGCACGTGCTGGTACATCACCGACATGTGGTCGCCGCGCGCGTACGGCGGCACGCCCGTCATGATCTCGTAGAGGATGACGCCCAGCGCATACACGTCGGCGCGCTGGTCCACTTTCTTGCCGAGGATCTGCTCGGGCGCCATGTACTTGGGCGAACCGATGACGTAGCCGGTCTTGGTGAGCTGCGTGTCACCCTCGCGCTGCGCGGCGGCGACACCGAAGTCCACGATCTTGAGCAGGCCTTCGTTGTTGATGAGCACGTTCGCGGGCTTCAAGTCGCGATGCACGATGCCGACCTGGTGCGCCACGTCCATGCCCGTGCAGATGTCGATGCCGAAGCCGAGCGCGCGCGCCAGCGGCATGGGCTTCTCGCCGACCACCTCGCTGCCCAGCGTGTGCGAGGGGAAGTACTCCATCGAGATGGCGTAGTTGCCCTGGATGAACAGGAAGTCGTAGATGCGGATGACGTTCTTGTGCGTGATCTTGCGGCTGTAGCGCAGCTCATGCACGAAGCGCTTCATGATCTCTTCGTCTTCGGCGACGTTCGGATTCAGGAACTTGAGGATGAGCCGCTCGTCGACCACGGTGTCTTCCATGAGCAGCACGGTGCCGAACGCGCCCTTGCCGATGCGTTCCACGAACTTGTAGCGGCCCTCGATGATGTCGCCGGGCTTGAGCGTCTGGATGTCGAGCTTCTGCGGCCCGGCCATCTTCTCCGCTTCCTTCACTGCGCGCTGCACGTCCTGCTCGGACATGAGCTGCGTGCGCTGCGCGGCCTGCGGCGACTGCGGCGGCGCCTGCGGACGCGGCGGCGGCGGAGCCGGCGGGGCCGTGGGTGGAATGTAGGCGGGCGAGCTGGCCTGGGTGGCGCCCTCGGAGCGCGGCGCGGGCACGGGCGGAACCGAGGCGCTCAGGGGTGAGCGATTCTGGGTCGACGACAGTCGGGTACCGCTGCCGGAGAACCTCGAGTCGAGGTCGGACAGCGCGCGCAAGGCCGCCTGGGCCACCGTCTGCTCGGCGTTGCCCGTCTGCGCCTGGATCTGCACGCGGATGTTTTCCAGGCGCCGCTCGTCGGCGAGCTTGGCCAGGGAATTGATGGCCTCGAGCCGGATGTCCTTTTCTTCACGGCTGAGCATGGGCAGCACAGAGTCGATCACCTTGTGATCGCCGAGGCGACCCAGCGCGCGCACCACCACCGGCAGCGAACGGGCGGGCGTGGTCTCGAGCATTTCCAGCAGGCGCGGCACGGCGCGCTTGCTGCCGATTTCCGCGAGCGCATCGACGGCGCGCTCACTCACCCACCAGTCCTTGTCCTTGGTGGCATCGATGAGATGGCCGACGGAGCGGTCGTCCTTGGTCTGGTTCAGGATCTCGACGGCGGCACGGCGGATGTCCTCGTCCTGGTCGCCGACCAGGTGCAGCACGGCGTCGATGACCTTGGGACCGCCGATCTTGCCGAGGGCGTCGGCGGCGCGCGAGCGCACCCACCAGTCGTCGTCCGCCACGGCCTCGAGCAATTCCTTCACGGAATTGGCGTTGCCGATCTCATTGAGCACTTCGACGGCGGCGCGGCGCGCGTATTCGTTCTCGTCCTTGAGCACCGGGATGAGGTGCTTGATGGTCTCCGGGTCGTTGGCGCGAATGACGACGTCGATGGCCTTGTTCTGCACGTCGATCTCGGGGTCGCGCAGCAGGGCGCAGACCTGTTCGATCTCAATGGGTCCATCCATCTTGGCGAGTGCGGATAGCGTCGCCGCGCGCACCTGCTTGTTGGTGTCCTTGAGCTGCTGCTGCAGGGCGCGCTGGACCTCGGGCTTCGGGAAGCGCGACAGGATGTTGATGATGTGCAGTCGCGCCACCGGGTCCTTGCCATGCAGGCGGCCGATCAGCTCGGGCAGATCGTTGTCGGTCGCCAGCTCGCCGATGATGCGAAACAGCGCGGCCTTCTCGTTGGCCTCCTGCTTGTAGGCGGCGGCGAGGATCTCACGCACCGACAGGCGCGAGCGGTGCGCCGTGATCACGTCGAGCAGGGCGGATTTGGCGATGCCCTCGGTGGCCAGCGCATCGAGGAGCATGGTGGGCGGATAGGCGCGGCTGCTGCTCAAGGCCCAGGCGACGCCCGCAATGACGCGCGGGCTGCCCTGGACCATCTGCTCGATGAACTTGGGGAAGGTCTTCTGGTTCACCAGGCCGGTGAGGACCTCGATGAACGCCACGGTGGCGATCTTGTCGGCATCCGCCAGGGCCGCGGTCACCGGCTCTATCGCGCCCGGACCAAGATCACGGAGCTTGGCGATGGCCTTCTGGGTCTGCGGAGCGGCGACGTCCTTCGCCTCCCTGAGCTCCGTGATGAACCGATCGGCCCTGATGTTGGTGAAAAAACTCATGGAACGGATGAACCGCGGAGAGCAAGGCGGGAAATCCCGCATCGCGACCCTGCGGCTTTTAGCAAGCGTGCCGTCCTGTGTAGCCGACCTCTATTACAAAAATTATGCCACATGTCTTCGCCGCAACGGCCGATCCTGACCCCGGGGCGGCGATTTTCGCTAGAATCCCGGGCCCTCATGGCCCCCATCGCTCCCGCCGAATTTCGCGCACTGCTGGAAGAATATCCGGACCCATATCTCAGACAGACGCTTGGACAGGCCCAGGCCGTCGCAGTCGCGGAAGTGAACGGTGACCGGGCTCACGTTCGCGTGCAGCTGGGATTTCCCGTCGGCGGATATCGAGACGAGTTCACGCGCGGCCTGCAGGCGCACGTCGCGTCGCGCGGCGGGCCCGCGAACCTCGACGTCGAACTGGTCGCGAAGATCACGGCACATGCGGTGCAACGGCCGCTGTCACCGCTGCCCGGTGTGAAGAACGTGGTGGCCGTGGCATCCGGTAAGGGCGGCGTCGGCAAGTCCACGGTCGCGGCGAATCTCGCGCTCGCCTGGGCGCGCCAGGGTGCCCGGGTCGGCATCCTCGATGCCGACATCTATGGTCCCAGCCAGCCGTTGATGCTCGGGCTCACGGGCGAGCGGCCGACCTCGCCGGATGGCAAGCGCATCAAACCGCTGCCGGCGCATGGCGTCGTCTCCATGTCCATCGGCTTCCTCATCGACCCGGAACAACCCATGGTGTGGCGCGGGCCGATGGTCACGCAGGCACTGACGCAGCTCCTGGGCGATACCGAGTGGGGCGACCTGGATTACCTGGTCATCGACATGCCGCCCGGCACCGGCGACATCCAGCTCACGCTGTCCCAGCGTGTTCCGGTGGCGGGCGCCGTCATCGTCACCACGCCCCAGGACATCGCACTGGCCGACGCCCGCAAGGGACTGAAGATGTTCGAGAAGGTGAACGTGCCCGTGCTGGGCGTCGTGGAAAACATGAGCCTGCACGTGTGCAGCAACTGCGGCCACGTCGAGCATCTGTTCGGCGCCGGCGGTGGCGCGCGCATGGCTGCCCAGTACGGCGTCGACTTGCTGGGCGAGCTGCCACTCGATGCGCGCGTGCGCGAGGAGGCCGATGGCGGTGCGCCGACGGTGGTCGCCGCGCCCGATTCCGGGCACGCGGCGCCATACTTCGTCATGGCGCGGCGCACTGCCGCCGCCCTGGCGCGCCGCGCGCAGGACCGCTCGGCGCTGTTCCCCAAGATCGTCGTCGAAGAAAGCTAGCCGGCGAGGCCAGTTCGGGGCCCGCCGCCAGTAAGATCGCGCGTTCGATCGCGCGCCGTTGAGTCACACCGAGGTCATCAGATGAGCATCAAGTCCGATCACTGGATCCGGCGCATGGCCGCCGAGCAGAAGATGATCGAGCCGTTCGCGCCCGATCAGGTCCGGACCGCCGACGGGCACAAGATCGTCTCGTACGGCACCTCGAGTTATGGCTACGACGTGCGCTGCTCGCGCGAGTTCAAGATCTTCACCAACATCAACTCGACCATCGTCGATCCCAAGGCCTTCGACGAGAAGAGTTTCGTGGACGTCTCGGCCGACGTCTGCATCATTCCGCCGAATTCCTTCGCCCTGGCGAGGACGGTGGAGTATTTCCGCATCCCGCGCTCGACCCTGGTGGTCTGCCTCGGCAAGTCGACCTATGCGCGGTGCGGCATCATCGTCAACGTGACGCCGCTGGAACCCGAGTGGGAAGGCCACGTGACCCTGGAGTTCTCCAACACCACGCCGCTGCCCGCCAAGATCTACGCCAACGAAGGCGTGGCGCAGATGCTGTTCTTCGAGTCGGACGAGGTGTGCGGCACGTCGTACAAGGATCGCGGCGGAAAATACCAGGGGCAGAAGGGCGTGACGCTTCCCAAGGCCTGAGATGGGCTGCGGTCCCGGCGAGTGGAGTCTCCGGTCCGGGCGTCACCGCGGCCCGACCGATCTAACGGTCCAGCGACGCAATCAGCAGCGTGAACTCGGTCTTCTTGCCCCGCACGCGCACCGCCCGCACCGGTAGATAGCCGATCGCGGGCGCCACCCAGGTGCGGGTGAGCCGCTCGGAGCCGGGGCGGCGGCTGGTGTACACCAGCGTGTCGAGCTCGCCGAGCGCCGTGTCGATGCGCGCGCTTCCCTCGAGTCGCAGCTCGTAGTCCTTGAGCTTGTCGCCGTCGATCATCCAGATGACCGGCGGCACCTTGCCCGTTGCGAGTCCGCGCAGCACGTGGATCTGCAGCGACATGGCGTCCTGCGCGCCCGCGGTCAGCGGCAGGTCGACCGCGTGCCCCTTGGCGACGCCGACCACTCGCATCCCGGTCCAGTCGAAGCTCAGGTTGATCTCGCGTTCCTTTTCATCGACGCCGCGGAAGGTGAGCGGCTGCACGGCGCCGTCCTGCAGGTGGAAGGTGCTGACCTGGGTCAGGGTCTCCGAGAAGGCCATGCGGAAGATGCCGCGGGCATTGCTGGTGGAGGAATACTCATACTGCCCGGGACCGGCGGGGCGCAGCTCGAGCACGGTGGTGCCCGCGGTGATGCCCTTCCATTCGGCCGTGTAGGTGGCCTTGAAGTGCTTGAGATCGATGGGATCGGCCATGGCCGGGCTAATTGCCAGCAGCGCCAGCAGGGCCGCCAGGATGCGCTCAGGCCGCCACATCGTTTTCCTCGAGAAGGGGCGTGGCCAGCGGCTCGCCGTCGAAATAGACCGCGCCGTGGCGACACTCCACGCGTCCGGTGGCGATGAGTGAGCAGACATGCGGGTAGATGATGTGCTCCAGCGCATGAACGCGCGCTGAAACCTTCTCGGGCGTGTCGCCCGGCAGCAGCCGCAGGCGGCCCTGCATGATCACCGGGCCGCCGTCGAGCTCGGCCGTGACGTAGTGAACGCTCGCGCCATGGTGGCTGTCGCCGGCGGCGATGGCGCGCGCATGCGTCTCGAGCCCCTTGTACCTGGGCAGCAGCGAGGGATGGATGTTGAGCAGCCTGCCCGCGAAGCGCTGGACGAACTCCGCCGAGAGTATGCGCATGAAGCCCGCCAGGGCGATGAGCCGTGCGCCCGAGGACTCGATCTGCGCCGCCAGCGCGGCTTCGAACCCGGCACGTTCGGCGAACTGCTTCACCGCGACCACACTGGTGGGCACGCCCAGCGCGGCGGCGCGCGCCAGACCGCCGGCGCTCTCCCGATCGGCGATCACCCTGACTACCTGATAGGCGCTGCCCGGAATCTGGCCGGCACGCACGATCGCTTCCATGTTGCTGCCGCGCCCGGAGATCACGACAGCGACGGGAACCGGCGGCTTCATTCTTCGATGACCACGCCGCGGGAGCCTTGCCGCAGTGTGCCGATGATGGCGGCGGTCTCACCCAATCCGGCGAGCGTGGCGAGAGCCGCGTCGGCGTCGGCGGCAGATACCACCACCACCATGCCGATGCCGCAGTTGAAGGTGCGGTACATCTCGGCGGGGGCGATCCGGCCGGCCGCGGCCAGCCAGTCGAACACCGGGTCGCGCGCCCAGCTCTTACGCTGCAGAACGACTTCGAGACCCTCGGGCACGACACGCGGGATGTTGTCCGTGAGTCCACCGCCGGTGATGTGCGCGAAACCCCTGACGTCCAGGGTGCGCACCAGCGCCAGCATCGATTTCACGTAGATGCGCGTCGGGGTCAGCAATCGGTCGAACAGCGTCTTGCCTGCCACCTGCGTGCGCTCGTCGGCGCCGGCCACGGACACCAGCTTGCGGATCAGCGAGTAGCCATTGGAGTGCGGCCCCGAGGACGCCAGACCGATGACCACGTCGCCGGCAGCGATGCGCGCGCCGTCGATGATGCGATCCTTCTCGACCACGCCGACGCAGAATCCGGCGAGGTCATAATCGTCGCCGTGGTACATGCCGGGCATTTCGGCGGTCTCGCCGCCCACGAGAGCGGCGCCGGCGAGTTCACAGCCTTCGGCGATGCCACGCACCACGGCCTCGGCGACGTCCACGCGCAATTTTCCGGTGGCGTAGTAGTCGAGGAAGAACAACGGCTCGGCGCCCGACACGGCCACGTCGTTCGCGCACATCGCCACCAGATCGATGCCTATCTTGTCGTGCCGGCCGGTGTCGATGGCCAGGCGCAGCTTGGTGCCGACGCCGTCGGTTCCCGACACGAGCACCGGCTTGCGATAGCGGTCGAGCGGCACTTCCACCAGCGCACCGAAGCCGCCGATGCCCGCGAGCACCTCCTTGCGCAAGGTCTTGCGGACCACGGGCTTGATGCGTTCGACGAGTTCGTCGCCCGCGTCGATATCGACGCCGGCATCTCTATAGGTCAGTCCGGATTCAGTCATCTCTGGCGCTGGTGTGTTGCGGGGTGGTTTGCCGACGGCAGGTCGGGAAAAAACGTGCGATATTGTAGCCAAATGCGTTCCCTCATCGTCAGTTTCATCGCTGTGGCGGCGCTGCTCGCCGCCAATCCCGTTCGGGCCACGCGCCAGGTGCGCGTGTACGAGACGAACGTCAGCTCGCAGGCCGACCCTGCGGTGCAGGCGCAGGCCGCGATGCGCGTGGTGCTGGTGCGCGCCACGGGCGATCGCAACGCCGCGAATGACCCCGCGCTGGCGAACCTGCTGTCCCAGGCGCAGCAGTACGTGATCGCCACGCGTCCGGCCTCGGGAGGTGCGACGACCGTGGTCCTGGACGCCGCCGCGCTGGAGCGCGACATCACGGCCGCCGGCCGCACGGTCTGGGACAGCGAACGGCCGCTGCTGCTCGTGGTGTTGACGGGCGGACCCGCATCCGGCGCGTTCGAAACACGCCGGTCGGTGGAAATTGCGCTGGATGCCGCCGGGAATCGTCGTGGCCAGCCGATCAACGTCGTGCGTCCCGAAGCCGTGGGCCTGCCGACGATGGGCGACATCCCGACGGATATGGCCATGGCGGCCGCACAGCGGGCGCGCGCCGACGGTGTGCTCATCGGCTACGGCGACGGCGTGCCCGCCGGCGGTCCGTGGCGCTGGGTGCTGTCGGCGGCGGGCGTCGACGAGTCCTGGACCGGCACTCTCGAGGAGGGAGTGAATGGCGCCGCGGATATTTTTGCGCGTTATGCGGCGGTGTTTGCGGCCACGCCCGATCTGTCGGTGCTCGTGGAAATCGAGGGCATCCTCACGCTCAAGGAATACGCCACCGCCGCGGCCATTCTCGGCGACGCAGCCGGCGTGCGCAGCGTGTTGCTGGCCGAGGCCGCCGGCACGCGCGCCACGTTCAACGTGGTGACGCGCGGCGGTACCGAAGCGCTGCTCTCGGCGCTGTCCGCGAATTCGCGCTTCGAGCGCGTCGATCCCAGGGCCGGAGGCGCGGTCGCTTTCCGGCTGCGGCAGTAAACGCAGACCGTCGGATGCTCCGGCACCTGCCCAATTTCATCTGCCTGGTGCGCATCGCGCTCATCTGGCCGACCATCGATGCGCTGTATTCCGGCCACTACTGGACGGCGCTGGCGCTGGTGTTCGTGTGCGCGGTCTCCGACGGCCTCGACGGCTGGCTGGCCAAGCGCTTCAACTGGACCTCGCACCTCGGCAAGATCCTGGACCCGCTGGCCGACAAACTACTGCTGGTGGCATTGTTCCTCACGGCCACGTGGATGAACCTGCTGCCCTGGTGGCTCACGGCCGTGGCGGTCGGCCGCGACGTGATGATCGGCTTCGGCGCGGTCATCTATCGATTCTGGTTCGGGCCGCTGCACGGCCGACCGACGCTCACCAGCAAGATCAACACCGGCATGCAGCTCGCGGTGGCGCTGGCCGCTATTCTCGGCGCCGCGACCGGCATGCCCACCGAGGAGATGGTGACCGCGCTGGCCATCGTCACGCTGATCACCACCATCATCTCCGGTGCCGGCTACCTGGGCGCGTTCACGCGGCGCGCGCTGACGAGCCCGGGCTGAACATGCGGCAGCTGGCGCTGGGCGTGCAGCTCAAGGAGCGCGCCACGTTCGCGAGCTTTCTCACCGCGAGGAACGTCGAGCTGGTGGCGCACCTGCGGCAGGTGGCCGCCGGCACTCCTGGCGGCGTGCCGGCGGGCGCCACGTGGCTCGCGGGCCCGCACACGGCGGGCAAGTCGCATCTGCTGCAGGCGGTGTGCGCCGCCACGCCGGCAGGAAGACGCGCCGCCTATCTGCCCCTGGAATCGCTGCTGCCCTTCGGGCCCGCCGCCATCGAAGGCGCGGACGCGCTGGACGTGGCCTGCCTCGACGACGTGCAGTGCATTGCCGGGCTCGATGACTGGGAGCGCCAGCTGTTCGTCCTCTGGCAGCGCGCCCTCGAGCGTGGCACCGCGCTGGTGTTCGCGGGGCGCGAGAACCCGTCGCAGGTGAACTTCGGTCTGGCGGATCTGAAATCGCGGCTGGCGTCGTCTTCGGTGTTCGCCGTGCGCGAGCTGAACGACGAGGAGCAGCTCGAGGCACTGGAATTGCGCGCGCGCCTGCGCGGCTTCGAACTGCCCGCGGAGACCGCGCGTTATCTGCAGCGGCGCTTCCCGCGCGACATGCGCTCGCTGTGCGAGGTGCTGGACACGCTGGACGACGCCGCGTTCACGGCACAGCGACGCCTCACGGTTCCCTTCATCCGCGAAGTGATCGAGGGAAAACGCTGAAGGGGTGTGGCCGTGCCGCGGCGTCAGCCGCGCGCGCTCCTGCCGGAGGCGAGATCCGCGGCGACCTGAGCCACGCGCCTGCCGAGTGCCTGCGCCAGGTCGATTTCGTCCTGCGACAGCGTGCCGGGTTGCGCGGCCATGCCGGAGACGTGCGTCGCGCCGTAGGGCGTGCCGCCGGTGCGTGTCTGGTTGACGGCGCGCTCGGTGAACGGCAGGCCCACGATCAGCATGCCCTGGTGCAGCAGCGGCAGCGCCATGGTCAACAGCGTCGACTCCTGTCCGCCGTGCAGCGTCTGCGAGGCGGAGAACACACCGGCGGGCTTGCCCGACAGCGAGCCATCCAGCCACAACGACGAGGTGCCATCCAGGAAGTACTTGAGAGGCGCCGCCATGTTGCCGAAGCGCGTGGGACTGCCTAACAACAGGCCATCGCAGCGGCGCAGATCTTCGAGCGTCGCGTAGGGCGCCCCCGCGTCCGGAACGGTCTTCACAGCCCGCTCGCTCTCGGCGGACACGGGTGGCACGGTGCGCAGCGTGGCGGTGCAGCCGGCGATCGCGGCGACGCCGCGCGCCGCCTGTCGCGCGAGCTCGGCGGTGGCACCCTGCCGCGAGTAATAGACGATGAGTATTTCGGTCATGCGGGTAATATGCCGCATGATCTGCCGCCGTTCTTTCGTTTCTGGCCGGGTCCAGGGTGTTTTCTTCCGCGCCACCTGCGTGCGCAAGGCCGAGTCGCTCGGGCTCACCGGCTTCGCGCGCAATCTCGACGACGGCCGGGTCGAGGTTCTGGCCTGCGGCGAGGCGGTCGCGGTCGAGCAGTTCGTCGCCTGGCTCTGGGAAGGCTCGCCGGCGTCGCGGGTGACCGGGGTCGAGACGCAGGTCGCCGACGTCGTGGAAGTTCAGCGGACCGTGAGTTTCACTTCGGCGTGACGCTCGCCGGTGCGGCCGAGATCGTCGGCGCCGTTCCAGCGCGTCCACTGGTTGATGACCTTGTCCGAATACCAGCGCTTGCCGATCGACCCGTTGTAGCGCGCCAGCGCGCGCGCGATGTTGTGGTTCTCGCGCTTGAGATAGAAGCGCAGGATGGCGCAGCCCATGCGGATGTTCTCCGGCGACTTGATGAGCTGGTGGCGGCGCATGCCGAGATTCTCGGGCCAGAACGGCATGACCTGCATGAGCCCGACGGCGCCGGCGTAGGACACCGCGTAGCGGTTGAAGCTGCTCTCGATGTCGATGATGGCCATCACCAGCCCGGGCGGAATGCGGATCTCGCCGCCGCGGTTGGCCTCGCAGAACACGTTCTTGAGGATCAACATGCGCTCGTCGCGGTCCGGCACGCGCTTGCGCAGCCGTGGCTCCATCATCTTGTACCAGACGGCCGAGTCGTAGCGGTCCTCGAAACATTCGGCCTGATCGATGGCGTGCTGCACGGAGGCCCGCAACTCCGGTTCGCGCTGCGCGTCCGCGGCCGGCGCCGCCGCGGCGCCGATGGGCCAGGCGCCGGCGAAGCAGACCAACAGCAGGGGCAGCAGGATGCGCACCGTATCCCGCCGCCGGTAGCTAGGCCGCGCCGCCCGCGGAGCCGCCTGGGCTCGCGTGCTGCAGCCTGTCGAGGACGAAAGCCAGCGCGTCGGCCGCGGGGAATTCCTCCGCCGCCGCGGCGCGCCGATGCCGGTACTCGAGCTTGCCCGCTTCGAGGCCGCGCTCACCCACGACCACGCGGTGCGGAATACCGATGAGCTCGGAGTCCGCGAACTTGACGCCGGGGCGCTCGTCGCGGTCGTCGAGCAGCACGTCGACGCCCGCGGCCAGGAGTTCTTCGTACAGTCGTTCTGCTGTTTCTCGGACACGTTGCGACTTGGCGGCATTGAGCGGCACGACCACCACCCGGAACGGCGCGATGGCGTCCGGCCAGATGATGCCGCGCGCATCATGGTTCTGTTCGATGGCAGCGGCTACGACACGCGTCACACCGATTCCGTAACAGCCCATGTACAGCGTGGCCGCCTTGCCGGATTCATCGAGCACGGTCGCGCCCATGGCCTCGCTGTATTTCCGGCCGAGCTGGAACACGTGGCCCACTTCGATGCCGCGCGCGATGGCGAGCGTGCCCTTGCCCGTGGGGCTGGGGTCGCCGGGCACCACCTTGCGCAGGTCCGCGGCCGGCGGTTCCGGCAGGTCGCGGCCCCAGTTCACCCCTGTCAGATGCGCATCCTTGCGGTTGGCGCCCACGACGAAATCGCCCAGGGCCAGCACCGAGTGATCGGCGTAAATCTTTCCCTTGAAGCCCACCGGCCCGATGAACCCGGGTTCGGCACCCGCAGCCTGGATGGCCTCGTTCGAGGCCATGCGGATCGGCCTGGCCACGCCGGGCAGTTTCGCGGCCTTGACCTCGTTGAGCTCATGATCGCCGCGCACCAGGAAGGCGACCAGGCCGTCCTCGCCTTCGTACACCAGCGTCTTCACCAACCGTGACGCGGGTAGTTCGAGCAACGCGGCCACGTCGGCAATGGACCTGGCGCCCGGGGTGGCGATTTCCTGAAGTGCCGCGCCGGGCGCGGGCCGCGGCGTGGCCGGGGGCAGGGCCACTGCCATCTCGATATTGGCGGCATAGCTGTCGCCGTCCGAGAAGGCGATGGCGTCCTCGCCCGAATCGGCGAGCACGTGGAATTCTTCCGAGGCGCTGCCGCCGATGGCGCCGGTGTCGGCGACCACCGAACGGAACCTGAGCCCCAGACGCGAGAAGATGGCCGTGTACGCGCGATGCATGGCGTCGTAGCTCTTCGCCATGCCCTCCGGCGTCACGTCGAAGGAATACGCGTCCTTCATGAGGAATTCGCGCGCGCGCATCACGCCGAAGCGCGGCCGGCGCTCGTCGCGGAACTTCATCTGGATCTGGTAGAAATTCACCGGCACCTGCCGGTAGCTCTTGAGCTCGTTGCGCGCGATATCGGTGATCACTTCCTCGTGCGTCGGCCCAAGGCAGAAGTCCCGCTCGTGGCGGTCCTTGAGACGCAGCAGTTCCGGGCCGAACTGGTCCCATCTGCCGGATTCCACCCACAGCTCGGCGGGAATCACGCCCGGCATCAGTACCTCGAGCGCGCCGGCACGATTCATCTCCTCGCGCACGATGTTCTCGACCTTGCGCAGCGCACGCAGGCCGAGCGGCATCCAGGTGTACATGCCCGACGAGAGCTTGCGGATCATGCCCGACCGCAGCATGAGCTGGTGGCTCACGACTTCGGCATCGTTGGGAGTTTCTTTGGTCGTGTTGACCGGGTATTGGGACCAGCGCATAAGGGCGCGAGAGTGTATCAGGTGAGGGATTCGCCTATGATGCCGGCCGTGACGCCAGACACTCCCACGCCCCTGGAAAAGCAGGGTAATGCTCCCAGCAGGGGCATCTACCTCCTGCCGAATCTGCTCACCACCGGTTGCCTGTTTTCGGGCTTCTATTCCATCGTCGCGGCCATCGATCGCAATTTCGCGCTGGCCGGTCTGGCGGTGTTCATCGCCATGCTGTTCGACGGCCTGGACGGCCGCGTCGCGCGCTGGACCCGTACCGAGAGCCCGTTCGGCAAGGAGTACGACAGCCTCGCCGACATGGTGGCCTTCGGCATTGCCCCCGCCGTGCTGGTCTACCAGTGGGGCGTGGTGCGCATTGGCGAGTACGGCCAGGAGTGGCGGCAGTTCGGCTGGGTCATCGCGTTCTTCTATGCGGCCTGCGCGGCGCTGCGGCTGGCACGGTTCAACACTCACGCGGCCAGCGGCGACAAGCGTTACTTCCAGGGGCTGCCCAGCCCCTCGTCGGCCGCCACGGTCGCGGCCTTCGTGTGGTTCTTCGCCAAGTGGCGTGAGCCCGGCCTGCCGGGGCTGATCCTCGCGTTCGCCGTGACCGGCTACGCCGCCGCGCTCATGGTGTCGTCGTTCAGCTATCTCAGCCTCAAGCAGGTCGACGTCAACGCGCGCGTGAAGTACTCGTACCTCATCTTCGTGATCGGCCCGATGCTGTTCCTAATCAGCGTGGATCCGCCGACCATGCTGTTCGCGATGTTCGTCTCGTACGCCACCTATGGGCCCGTGCAGTGGCTGGTGCGCAAACTGCGCCGGCCGCGCACGGCGAGCACTACCTGATCGCGGACATGAGCTCGCTGCGCAACGCCTACCTCGACGTCCTCGGCATCGACCGCTGGGTGCCGAGAGATGCGGTGGAAGAGCGTCTCGATGCGGCCGAGGTGGCGCCGTCCGCCGACGTGACCGGCGCGCCGCCAACGGCACCGCGCGTCGCGGCAGGTCCCCGCTACGAGCGCGGGCCCATGGCCACCGATTGGGCGGGCCTGCGCGCGCAGGTGGCCGGCTGCGCGGCCTGCGACCTGCTTTGCAAGACCCGCACGCAAACCGTGTTCGGCGTGGGCAACACGCAGGCGCAATGGCTGGTGGTCGGCGAGGCGCCTGGCGCCGAGGAAGACCGCCAGGGCGAACCATTCGTGGGCCGAGCGGGACAGCTGCTCAACGCCATGCTGCTGGCCATCGGCCTGCCGCGCGAGAACGTGTTCATCGCCAACGTGCTCAAGTGCCGGCCGCCCGGCAACCGCGACCCCCGGCCCGAGGAAGTGTCCAACTGCCTGCCGTTCCTGTCGCGGCAGATCGCGCTGCTCGAGCCCAAGATCATGCTGGCCGTGGGACGCATCGCCGCGCAGAACCTGCTGGCCACCGACGCGCCGCTGGCCCGGCTGCGCGGCAAGCTGCATCGCTTTGGCGAGGCGGGCACGCCGCTGGTCGTCACCTACCACCCGGCCTATCTACTGCGCACGCCCGCGGACAAGCGCAAGGCCTGGGAAGACCTCAAATTCGCGCGCGACAGCTACGCCCAGCTGGTCGGAGGCCATGGCTGATGGCGGCCGCGCCGGAAAACGTGCGCGACGTGCCCGAGGTGCACATCCGGCCGATGATGGAGATCGACCTGCCCGAGGTCGCCGCCATCGAGCAGAAGAGCTACGCGTTTCCCTGGAGCGAGAACATCTTCCGTGACTGCCTGCGCGTGGGCTATACCTGCCGGGCGCTGGATCTTTCCGGGCAGATCATCGGCTATGGGGTCATGAGCCTGGGGGCGGGCGAGGCGCACGTGCTCAACGTCTGCGTGCGCGACGAGTACCGCAATCTGGGTTTCGGCCGCCGGCTGCTGGAGCACCTGCTGGAGCGCGCCGCAGCCGCCGGCGTCAACGAGGCGTTTCTCGAAGTGCGGCCCAGCAACCTGTCGGCCATCCGGCTCTATCAACGGCTCGGATTCGAACAAATCGGCATCCGTCGCGGGTACTATCAGGCCCCCGACGGCCGCGAGGACGCCATCGTCCTGAAGCTCGAGCTGCGCGCCGCGGCACCCTGACACAGAGATCTGAATGACTTCGACCGGGCAGGAAACGGCGCGCCGGCGCACGTTCGCCATCATTTCGCACCCCGACGCGGGCAAGACCACACTCACCGAGAAGCTGCTGCTGTTCGGCGGCGCCATCCAGCTCGCCGGCACGGTCAAGGGCCGCAAAGCCGCGCGCCACGCCACCTCCGACTGGATGGCGCTGGAGAAGCAGCGCGGCATCTCCATCACCTCCTCGGTGATGCAGTTTCCGTTCCGCGGCCAGGTGATCAACCTGCTCGACACGCCGGGGCACGAGGATTTCTCCGAGGACACCTACCGCACGCTGACGGCCGTCGACAGCGCACTCATGGTCATCGACTGCGCCAAGGGCGTCGAGGAGAGAACCATCAAGTTGATGGAGGTCTGCCGCCTGAGGGACACGCCCATCATGACCTTCATCAACAAGCTCGACCGCGAGGGCCGCGCGCCCATCGAGCTGCTCGATGAGGTCGAGAGCGTGCTCAAGATCCGCACCGCGCCGGTGACCTGGCCCATCGGCATGGGCCGCGACCTCGCCGGCATCTATCACCTGCTCGAGGACAAGATCTACGTGTACGAGGCCGCGGGACGCGGCGAGCGCGGCGAGAATCGCGTGATCTGCGGCCTGCACAGCCCCGAGGCCCGCGAATTCCTCGGTGACCGTGCGCGCGCCTTCGACGACGAGATCGACCTGGTGCGCGGCGGCACCGCCGCGTTCGACGTGCGGGCGTATCGCGAGGGCAGGCAGACGCCGGTGTTCTTCGGCTCGGCGATCGCCAATTTCGGCGTCGAGGAACTGCTCGCGCACTTCGCGCTGCATGCTCCTGCGCCGCAGCCGCGCGCCACGCAGCAGCGGCAGGTGGATGCGGGCGAGGGCAAGCTCACCGGCTTCGTGTTCAAGATCCAGGCGAACATGGATCCGCAGCACCGCGATCGCATCGCATTCATGCGGCTGTGCTCCGGCAAGTACACGCGCGGCATGCGCCTGTATCACGTGCGGCTCGACAAGGACATGCGCATCGCCGATGCGCTCACGTTCCTGGCCGCCGATCGCTCGGCGGCCGACGAGGCCTATGCGGGCGACATCATCGGCCTGCACAACCATGGCACCATCAACATCGGCGACACGTTCACCGAGGGCGAGAAGCTCACCTTCACCGGCATCCCCAACTTCGCCCCGGAAATGTTCCGCCGCGCCGTGCTCAAGGACCCGCTCAAGATGAAGCAGCTGGCCAAGGGCCTGGACCAGCTGTGCGAGGAGGGCGCGACACAGCTGTTCAAGCCATTGCGCAACAACGACATGATCCTCGGCGCCGTCGGCCAGCTGCAGTTCGAAGTCGTGGCATTCCGTCTGCAGGACGAGTACGCGGTCTCGGCGGTGTTCGACAACGTCAACGTGCACACCGCGCGCTGGGTGTATTGCGATGACCCGAAGCATCTCGAGGAATTCCGTGCCAAGGCCTACGACCACCTCGCCGTGGACCATTCCGGCGCGCTGGTCTATCTCGCGCCGTCGCGGGTCAACCTGGAGCTCACCCTCGAACGCTGGCCCAAGATCACCTTCAAGGCCACCCGCGAAGTAATGGGGACATTCCTCGTTTCCTAGAAAACGGGGACGCGCCTCGACTATCTTTCGCACTGCGGCCACCGCGGCACGTCTTTCGCTGCCGGGGCACAACGAGGAATGTCTCCATGTTCGCCTACCTGAAGAACAAGCCGGTGCTCTCCTGGGCCTTCTACGACTGGGCGAATTCCGCGTTCGCCACCACTGTCATGGCGGGCTTCTTCCCGGTGTTCTTTCAGAAATTCTGGAGCACCGACGTCACCGCCACCGAGACCACCATACGCCTGGGATACGGCAGCACCATTGCCGGCGCGGTGATCGCCATCCTCGCGCCCATACTCGGCGCCATCGCCGACCGCGGCGGCACGCGCAAGAAGTTCATGTTCGCCTGGACTGCGCTCGGCGTGCTCGCCACCGGCGCGCTGTACTTCACCGCCAAGGGTGAATGGTTGGGCGCGCTCACCCTGTTCGTGCTCGCCACCATCGGCTTCAACGGCGGCATCGTCTTCAATGACGCGCTGCTGCTCGACGTCGCCCCCGAAGGCGATCTCGATCGCGTCTCCGCCTTCGGCTATTCCCTGGGATACCTGGGCGGAGGCCTGCTCTTTCTCGTCAACATGCTCATGGTGCAGAGTCCCGGGCTGTTCGGGCTCGCGGACGCCGGCCAGGCGGTGCAGGTTTCCTTCCTGACGGTGGCGGCCTGGTGGCTGGTCTTCACCATTCCGGTGATGCGCGGCGTGCGCGAGCCCCGGCGCAGCGGGGGGCTGGGTTTCTCCGAGGCGATTCGCGTCGGATTCAGGGAATTGGGCAACACGCTCTCACACGTGCGCCAGTACCGCACGCTGGTGTTGTTCCTGATCGCCTACTGGTTCTACATCGACGGCGTGAACACCATCATCAAGATGGCGGTGAACTACGGTACGGCGCTGGGCCTCGACACCGGTGCGCTGCTCAAGGCGCTGCTCATCACCCAGCTGGTGGGCTTTCCCGCGGCGTTGCTGTTCGGCTGGCTGGGCGACCGCATCGGTCCGAAACGCGGCATTTTGATCGGGCTCGCGGTGTACGCGGCCATCACCGTGTATGCCTATTTCCTGGACTCCGAGCGCGAGTTCTACGCGCTGGCCATTTCGGTCGGCCTGGTGCAGGGCGGTGTCCAGAGCCTGTCGCGTTCTCTGTTCGGGCGATTGGTGCCAGAGGGCAAGAACGCGGAGTTCTTCGGTTTCTTCAACATGATGGGCAAGTTCGCCACCGTGCTCGGGCCCCTGCTCATCGCGGTGGTCGCGGGCCTCACGCACAACGAGCGGGCGTCGATCATCTCGCTGGTGCTGCTGTTCGTCATCGGCGGCGCATTGCTGTTGCGCGTGAAGCTCACACCGAAAGCCGCCTGACTTCGCGCTCCAGCTCGGCGATTTCCTCGTTGGCGGCCCGCGGCCCGAACCTGAGCCGCATGTAACGGCTCGCCACGGCGTTGACCTCGTCCGCCAGATGCGGATGCTCGGCGGCCACCCGCCGCGCGAAATCCAGGGGCCCTTCGGCCGGCGCGCGCGGCGCCGACACTTTCTCGAACTTGCGCAGGGCCCGCAGCCACGCGCGCGCGATGCGGTCGGGCCTCTCGCGCGCGAGGCTACGCCGCAGCGTCAACGCCACCCACAACAGCCAGAGCAGCAATCCCGCTGCGAATGCCCAGCCGAGATGTTGCCAACCGGGTGATTCGATACCGAGCGCGCTCAGCAGATCCAACTGGCTGTGCAGGTCGAACTCCAGCACTTGCTCGCGCCACCAGGTGTTGGCGCCGTCCCAGTATTGCCCGAGGCGTGACAGCCAGGGGTTCTGGCGCAGGGAAATGGCCACGGGCGTGCTGGCCTCACCCATCACGTCGTACAGGCCGCGCGTCAACCGCTCGGGCTCGACCACCGCCGTCGGGTCCACGCGAGTCCAGCCGCGGCCGTCGAGCCAGATCTCCGTCCAGGCGTGCGCATCCGACTGGCGCACGATCAGATACCCGCCCACCGGGTTCCATTCGCCGCCCAGGTAGCCGGTGACCACACGCGCGGGCACACCCACGGCACGCATCAGCGTGGCGTAGGCCGAGGCGAAGTGCCCGCAGAAGCCGCGCTTGGTGTCGAACAGCACGCTATCTACCGAGTCGAGCCCGGTGGGCCGCGGCTCGAACGTGTACTCGAGTCCGTTGTCGCGGAACCAGTCGAGCACCGCGCTGGCGTACGCGGCATCGTCGGCGTATCGCCGGCGCAGCTCATGGGCGAGGGCCAGCGCGCGGGGATTGCGGCCCTCCGGCAGCTGTGTCTCATAGCGCCTGCCGAGCGTCGCCAGCGGCCCGCGCGCCACCGTTTCTACGTGCGAGCTCGCCTCGTACACCAGCGTGTCGGTGACTGGCTCCGCGCGGTAGAGCTGCCGGTCGTGCGACAAGAAGACGTCGTGTCGCGGACTGCGATCCACGGTGTCGAGCGCGAACACCCAATGGCGCTGCGTCGGCTCGAGCGTCACGCGGTAGCGGACGGCGGTGCCGAGCATCTCGCGCGGCGTGTCGACGTAGCCGCGGCGCAGCCGCCGCCAGGTGAAGCCATCGAACTCGTTCAGCACCGGGCCGCGCCAGTAGCGTTGCTCGGGTGGCGGCAGCGCGCCGGCGAAGCGCACCCGGAATACCGGTTCGTAGTCGCCCACGAGCTGGTCTATGGCTCCCGGTGACATCTCGTCCGAGAGCCCGGTGGTCGCGCCGCCGCCGCCCGGCAATGCCCAGAAATGCCCGCCGAACCGCGGGAAGAAGAGGAAGCAGGCCACGGCCAGCGGCATGGCCATGGCCAGCGCGCGCGCCGACAGCCGCAGCACGGCCCGCAGCGGCAGCGCGGCGGTTCCGGGATGGGCCACGAGCATCATGGCTGCACAGGCAGCCCAGGCCGTGAGTAGATAGAACGGCAGGTGCGGCAACGACTGGTCGGCGAGCGCTGCGGCCAGCAACAGGAACAGCGCCACGCCGATGATGATGGCCTCGTCGCGGCGACTGCGAGCCTCCAGTACCTTGAGCGCCCCCATGACCACCAGCAAAGCCGTGCCCGCCGCCAGGCCGTTCAAGGTACGGAAGCTGACCAGCACCGCGAGCACCATCAGCGCGGTGACCGCGCTGAAGACCAGGCGGCGGCCCCGCCGCGGCGGCGACTGGCGCACGCGGCCCGTGGCCACCAGCAGGCGCCAGGCGGCGCAGCCGAGTGCGATGAGCACCGACCACAGCGGCGCCTGCGCGGCGACCAGCATGACGCTCGCCACGAAGACCAGGCTGGTCGCGATCGGTGCGCGCGCGTTGGAAATCATCGCGGCTCCGGCTCGCCGTATAGCGCCAGTGCGTCCAGGCAGCGCCGGCGGTGCTCGCTGCCGCT
The DNA here is from genome assembly GCA_946479515.1 of uncultured Pseudomonadota bacterium. Next base: position 22,128 of record CAMLGF010000013.1, read on the forward strand.
CGCCGGCGCGATCTCGGTCGTGCCGAGGCGCAGGCCGAACCGCTCGCCGCGGGCGTGCGCGGCCATCACCCAGGCGGACAGCTGCTCGAGCCGCGCATCCAGGTCGCCGGGCACCGACGCCAGGTCGAACAGGCGGTGATGCGCCGCGGGTGACTGGTACGTCTTCACCAGCAGTCCGCGGCCGCGTGCATAGGCGGCCCAGGCCACCTGGCGCGGTGAGTCGCCGCTGCGGAATTCCCGCAGGCCTGCCCATTCCTCGTCACCGGCGCGATGCACGGCCAGCGCCGCTCCACCGGTGGAGGCCTCCGGTGGCGCCTCGCGCCGCCCGCGCGGCACGGGCCAGGCGAGCAGCGCGCCGTCGACGTGCAGATAGGTCCAGGCCCGGAACAGGCCGAAAGGAAAGCACGTGGACAGCTCGACGCGTCCGATCGGGTGGCGCCCGCGAGATGCGAGCGGCACGGCGATGTCGGCACGCGCGCTGCCGTTTTCCGGCACGGCGACGCTGGTGGGCTCGCTGCCCTCCACCTCGCAGTCGATGCCGAACCGCGGCGCCTTGCCGCTGGAAGCCAGGGTGAGCAGCAGCAGGCCATGCTCGCCCGCGAAGGCGTCCACGGTAGTCAGGCCGCGCGCCACCACGCCGACGAGATTGCGGTGCGTGAGATGCATGGCGATCAGCGAGAAGCCGGCGAGCAGGAAGGTGAGCAGCAGGGCGATGCTGTTCGCGTAATTGATGCCGGCCAACAGCATCACGAACAACAGCAGCGCGAAGGCCACGCCCCCGCGGGTCGGCAGTATGTACACGCGTCGTGCCGCGATGGTGACGGGCAGATGATCTTTTCCCTGCCGCCGCCGGAACCAGGCCGCGGCGCGCTGGCGCAGCGCGCGTTTCAAGCCCGCGAAGCGGACGCCCACGACGGCGGCCCGAGCGTGCGCCGGCCGGTTCACGAGACCCGGCTAGAGCGGAATCGCCACACCGCGTTGCAGCTCGGCGATGAACGCGGCGTGGTCCGCGGGGGCCGCCACCCCCGCCCGTTCCAGGCGATGCGAGGCCACGGACGGAAACACCGCCTGCACGTCTTCGGGGATGACCATGTCCCGCCCGGCGAGCAGAGCCCAGGCGCGCGCCGCGCGCACCAGACCCTGGCCGGCGCGCGGCGACAGCCCCAGCAGCACGTCGGAGCGCTGCCGCGTGCTGGCGATCAGCGCCTGCACGTACTCGAGCAGTGTGGGCGCGGCATGAACGCGCTGCGCCGCCGACTGCAGCTCGCGCACACCGTCGGGGTTGAGCACCGGCGGCATGCCGGCCAGCAGGTCGCGCCGGTCGCCTGCGGCGAGCAGCGCGCGTTCGTTGGCCGCGTCCGGATAGCCCAGCGAGATGCGCATCAGGAAACGGTCGAGCTGCGATTCGGGCAGGCGAAACGTGCCCAACTGCTCGAACGGGTTCTGCGTGGCCACGACGAAGAACGGATCGGGCAGCCGGTAGGTGGTCACGTCCACGCTCACCTGGCGTTCTTCCATGGCCTCGAGCAGCGCACTCTGCGTCTTGGGGCTGGCGCGGTTGACTTCGTCGGCCAGCAGCAGCTGTGTGAAGATCGGGCCCTTGCGGAACGTGAAGCTGCCGCTGCCCGCGTCGAACACCGATACGCCGAGAATGTCGGCCGGCAGCAAGTCGCTGGTGAACTGCACGCGCTGCCACGCGAGGCCGAGTACCTGTGCCAGCGCGTGGGCCAGTGTGGTCTTGCCGACGCCGGGCACGTCTTCGATGAGCAGGTGGCCGCGCGCCAGCAGGCAGGTGAGGGCCAGCCGCACGGACTCCGGTTTGCCGAGGATGATGCGATCGAGAGCCTGCAACGCGCTGGCGAGTGCGGTGTTCACGACCCGACTATACCCGGCGCCGGCGCGGAGCGACGCGCCTCAACTGCCGGCGAGACGGCGCACGCGCTCGAGCTGCTTGCGCAGGGCCTCGGTCTGCGCTTCCAGCTCGGCGAGCCTGGCCCGGTCGGCCTCGACCAGTTCGGGCTTCGCGTTCTTCACGAAGCTCTCGTTGCCGAGCTTGCTGCGCAGCTTACCGATGTCCGACTCGTTCTTCTTCACCACCTTGCCGAGCCGGTCGATTTCGGCCGCGGCATCGATCAGTCCCGCCATCGGCACGAGCAGCGTGGTGGCGCCCACCATGGCGCTGGCCGACACGGGCTCGGGCTCGCCCGTGCCAAGCAGCTTCAGCGAGTCGAGACCGGCCAGGCGCTGCAGGTAGTGTGCATTGCGGGTGATCAGTAATCGCGCCTGCGCGTCGGCGTCGCGCAGCAGCAGTGGAATCCTGCACGAGGGCGCGATGTTCATCTCGCCGCGGATCTGCCGCACTTTCAGGATGTAGTCCCTGATCGCGCTCACCTGGCTCTCGGCCTCGGCGTCGCGCGGGTAGTCGCCGGCGGCTGGATAGGCGGTGAGCATGATGGAGTCGGCGGCGAGCCGCGCGCCGCGCACCTGGCCGGCGGCGATCAGCGGCTCGGCCACCGGGCGCACGCGCTGCCAGATCTCCTCGGTGATGAACGGCATGATGGGATGCAGTGCGCGCAGCAGCGCTTCCAGCACGGTGACCAGCGTGCGGCGCGTGCCGCGCTTCTGCGCCTCGGTGCTGTTTTCCGATTGCAACACGGGCTTGGTGAGCTCGAGATACCAGTCGCAGAACTCGTACCAGGTGAATTCGTACAGCGCCGTGGCGGCGAAGTCGAAACGGTAGTCGTGCAGCGCCGTGTCGACCCGCGCCAGCGTGTCGGCGAACCGCGAGACTATCCAGCGGTCGGCCACCGACAGCTCTGCCTCGCCGATGAGATCTCCCGAGCCGCTCGCGGCGGCCTTGCCGCCTTCGCCGCCCTCGATGGTCATGAGCACGAAGCGCGCCGCATTCCACAGCTTGTTGCAGAAGTTGCGGTAGCCGCCGACGCGCCCCAGGTCGAAATTGATGTCGCGCGCCGAGCCGGCGAGGGCGGCGAATGTGAAGCGCAGCGCGTCGGTCCCGTAGGCCGCAATGCCCTCGGGGAACTGCTTGCGCGTCTTCTTCTCGATGCCGGGGGCGAGATGCGGCTGCATGAGGCCGGTGGTGCGCTTGGCGACCAGGTCCTCGAGCGAGATGCCGTCGATGATGTCGATGGGATCGATGACGTTGCCCTTGGACTTCGACATCTTCTCGCCGTTCTCGTCGCGGATGAGCCCGGTGATGTACACGTGCCGGAACGGGACGTCGCCCATGAACTTGAGCCCCATCATCATCATGCGCGCGACCCAGAAGAAGATGATGTCGAAGCCGGTGACCAGCACGCTGGTGGGGTAGAACTTCTGCAGCTCGGCCGTGGTGTCCGGCCAGCCCAGCGTGGAGAAGGGCCAGAGCGCGGAGGAGAACCAGGTGTCGAGCACGTCCGCATCCTGCGTGAGCTGCACGTCCGGGCCCAGCGAGTGCTTGCGGCGCGCTTCGGCCTCGTCGCGCGCCACGTAGATCCGGCCGCTTTCGTCATACCAGGCGGGGATGCGATGCCCCCACCAGAGCTGGCGGCTCACGCACCAGTCCTTGATGTTGCGCATCCATTCGTAATAGGTCTTCGACCAGTTCTCCGGGACGAATCGGGTGCGGCCGTCTTCCACGGCGGTGAGCGCCGGCGCGGCCAGCGGCGCGATCTTCACGTACCACTGGTCGGTGAGATAGGGCTCGATCACCGCGTTGGTGCGGTCGCCGCGCGGCACCTTGAGCTTGTGCGGCTCTATCTTCTCGATGAGGCCCAGCGCTTCGAGATCCGCGACGATCGTCTTGCGAGCCTCGAAGCGGTCGAGGCCCCGGTACGGCGCGGGCGCGTTGTCGTTGAGCCTGGCCGCCGGCGTGAAGATGTTGATCTGCGCGAGGCCATGGCGCTGGCCCATCTCGTAATCGTTGAAATCGTGCGCCGGGGTGATCTTCACGCAACCCGAGCCGAACGCGGCGTCGACGTACGCATCGGCGATCACCGGGATGGTGCGGCCGGTGAGCGGAAGCTCGAGCTGCTGGCCCACGAGGTGCCGGTAGCGCTCGTCGTCGGGATTCACGGCCACCGCCGTGTCGCCCAACAGGGTCTCGGGCCGCGTCGTGGCGACGACCACATGGCTGAGGCCGCCGGCGCTGCCGCCCTTCAGCGGATAGCGGATGTGCCACAGCGAGCCGTTCTCCTCCTCGGAGATCACTTCCAGATCCGAGACAGCGGTCAGCAGCACCGGATCCCAGTTCACCAGCCGCTTGCCGCGATAGATGAGCCCCTCGTCGTGCAGGCGCACGAACACTTCCGTGACCGCACGCGAGAGGTCCGGGTCCATGGTGAACTTGTTGCGCGACCAGTCCACCGACGTGCCGAGGCGGCGCATCTGGCGCGTGATGGTGCTGCCGGACTCGGCCTTCCATTGCCAGACGCGATCGAGGAACTTCTCGCGGCCGAGATCGTGGCGGCTCAGCTTCTCGGCGGCGAGCTGCCGCTCCACCACCATCTGCGTGGCGATGCCGGCATGATCGGTGCCCGGCTGCCACAACGCGGTGTCGCCCCGCATGCGATGCCAGCGCGTGAGCGTATCCATCAGCGTGTGCTGAAAGGCATGGCCCATGTGCAGCGTGCCGGTGACGTTTGGCGGCGGCAGCATGATGCAGTACGCCGGGCCTTCGCCCGTGGCAGCGGGAGCGAATGCTCCGGAGGATTCCCAACGCTCGTAGATGCGGCGCTCGATGTCGCCGGGGGTGTAGGCCTTGTCCATGAAGGCCGGGGATTATACGGAAAAAGCGCCCGTTCCCCCGGCTCAGACATTGTGAGTCTGCGGCTCGATCGACCGGGCACGATAGGCCTTGAACCGCTCGCGGCCGGCGCTGCGCACGTCCGGCCGCGCATCCAGAAACTCGGCCACGCGTGCGAATCTCGCGAAGAACGGCGGCACGTCGTTGGCCAGATTGATGAGCACGGTGCCCTGCGGTGTGACGAAGGGATCGGCGGGCAGCGGTCCGGCGGACAGGGCCACCGGTGCGCCGCAGGGCGCGCCCTCGCTCGCCACGATGTCGTGGGGCACGAAGCTGCCGTCACCGAACGTCCACAGCAGCTCGTCGACACGGGGCAGCAGCGCGCGGTCGTCGCAGTACACCAGCACCCGTTGCTTGGCCAGGTAAGCCTTCTCAGCCACGCGGCAGGCGAGCCGCAGGCGCGCGGCTTCACCCGCCTCGCCGCTCACGTAGAAATCAACGCGCGGCGATTGCATCGGCGTTGAGCCAACGTTCCTGGCAGCCGTCAGTGTGACGAAGCACGCCGCAGCAGGTATTCGAACAGCAGTGCGCTCGGGCGCCCGGTGCTGCCCTTGGTGCTGATGCCGCCGGTGTAGGCCGTGCCGGCGATGTCCAGATGCGCCCAGGTCAGGCCGCCGGTGAACTTGCCGAGGAAGGCCGCCGCCGTGCACGAGCCGCCGTCGCGGCCCGCGACATTGGCCATGTCGGCGAAATTGCTCTTGAGCTGGTCGCCGTACTCTTCCGTCAATGGCATGTGCCACGCACGGTCATCGACGCTGAGACCGCAGTCCACGAGCTCGCGCGCCAGCGCGTCAGTGTTGGAGAACACGCCGGTGTGATGCACCCCGAGTGCAACGACAATGGCACCGGTCAGCGTGGCCATGTCGATGACCACGTCCGGCTTGAAGCGCCGCGCGTAGGTGAGGGCGTCGCAGAGAATCAGCCGTCCTTCGGCGTCGGTGTTCAGGATCTCCACCGTCAGGCCCGCGGCGCTGGTCACGATGTCGCCGGGCTTGACCGCGCGCCCGTCGGGCATGTTCTCGCAGGCCGCCACCAGGCCCACCACGTTGAGCGGCAGATTGAGCTCGGCCACGGCCTTAAGCGTGCCGAGCACGCAGGCCGCACCGCTCATGTCGTACTTCATCTCGTCCATGGTGGGCGGATCCTTGAGCGAGATGCCGCCGGTATCGAAGGTGATGCCCTTGCCGACCAGCACCACCGGAGCCCCCTTGGCGCGCGGATGGCGATGTTCGACGACCAGGAAGCGCGGCGGTTGCTCGCTGCCCTGTGTGACTGCGAGCAAGCAGCCCATCTTCTCCTTGCGGATCTCGGCCGGCCCCAGCACTTTCACGCGCAGCGACTTGTAAGACTTCGCGAGATCCTCGGCCGTGCGCCCCAGGTAGGTGGGTGTGCAGACATTGCCCGGCAGGTTGGCGAGGTTGCGCATGAGCGCGGCGCCGACGGCGAGCGCGGCCCCCTGCCTGAAGCCCTTGTCGAGGGCCTGCGCGGCCTTGCCGGCGGCCAGCACCACGATGCGGGTCAGCGCCGGCGGGCGAGGCTTCTTCGCGCTCTTGAGGTCGTTGATGCGATACAACGCATGGCCGGTGATCTCGGCCACGGCGCGGCCCAGCCTTTCGTCCGGGAGCAGGCGGGCGGCGGGCCTCGGCAGGGCGAGCGCCAGCGAGGTGCAACGGGTGCGGGCTGCCGCGGTCAGCGCCGCGCGCACTGCGGCGCGCCAGGCCTTGCGCGTGAGGCCGCCGCCGTCCTTGCCGGCGTCCTTGTTCCGCGGACCCATGCCGATCAGCAGCACGCGTTCGGCGCGCACGCCATCGAGGTCGGCGAGCAGCCAGCTCTCTCCGGGCTTGGCGCTGAAGTCGCCGCGCTTGAGCAGGCGGGAAATCTTCTCACGGCAGCGCAGGTCGAGCTGCCGGGCTTCGGCGGTGAGTTCGCCGTCCTCGTGAACGCCGACGGCGATGCAATCGATGGATAGCTCGGCGATGCTCTTCGTCCAGATTTCGAATTGCATGTTCGGTTGTCGTCCCGACGGCAGTGTTTTAAGGTCGCGCAGTGTAACTCAAGTCCCGGCGCCCCCGTCTCATTGGAATAGGCTGTTGCTGCGGATCCTCGATCGCTACATCCTCCGCGAAGTGCTCGTCAGCTGGCTGTCGGTTTCTGGCGTGCTGCTCGCGATCCTGATTCCTTATCAAGTGGCCAAGGTGCTGGAACGGGCGGCCGAGAGTCAGTATCCGCGCGGCGTGGTGTTCGAGCTTATCGCGCTCGGCGCCGTGCAGAACCTGTCGCTCATCCTGCCCGTGGGGCTGCTGCTCGGCATCGTGCTCGGTCTCGGCCGTCTGTACCACGACAGTGAAATGACGGCGGCGCAGGCCTGTGGAGCAGGCGCGCGACCCATCCTGGTTCCGGTGCTGGGTTTCACCGCGGTGCTGTGCGTGCTGCTCACCTTTCTCGCGCTGCAGATCACGCCGGCGGCCGTGGGGCGCATGCTCGATCTGCGCCAGGAAGCGCTGCGGGCGGGGCAATTCGCGCCCATCGCCCCCGGCAAGTTCAGCACCTTCGGCGGCGGCAGCACCGTCGTCTATGCGCAGGGCGCCGACCCCGATGGCACGCTGCGGCGGGTGTTCGTGCAGCGCAGCCGCGGCCGGCAGCTGGAGATCGCCCTGGCGCAACGCGCCACGCACGCGTACGCCGAGGGCGGCGATCTGCAGGTCATCACCCTGTACGACGGCGAGCGTTATGAGGGGATCCCCGGCGAACGACGCTTCCGCATCGTGCGTTTCGCGGAGAACTCCATCCCGGTGCGCCTGCCTCCGGCCTCGGGAGGTGCGCTGGCCGTGGAGGCGCTGGCCACCTCGGTGCTGGCCGCCTCGCGCGAACCCAAGCAGCGCGCCGAGCTGCAATGGCGCATCGCGCTGCCCACCATGGCGCTGATCATGGCGCTGATCGCGGTGCCGCTCGCGCGCCTCGCGCCACGCCAGGGGCGTTACGGGCGCGTGGGATACGCCGTGCTGATCTTCTTCGTCTACATCAACCTGATGATCGCGGGCAAGACCTGGATCGAGAAAGGCGTGGTGCCCGGGTGGTTAGGCCTGTGGTGGGTGCACCTGGCGGTGGCCGGCCTGGCGGTGGCCATCCTGTTCGCGCCGCGGTGGCTGGCGCGCGCCCGCTACCGCCGCAACATGGCGCGCCGGGCGCTTCCGGCATGAAGCTCCCGGACAGGAAGCGCGCGGCATGAATCTGCTCGACCGCTATCTCATCCGCGCCGTGCTCGGCGGCGTGTTCGTCGTCATGGCCGTGTTGATCACGCTGGGCGCGCTGTTCCTGTTCTCCGGCCAGCAGGACGACATCGGCGTCGGCACCTACACCGCGGTGGACGCCTTCTGGTTCGTGCTGCTCAACGTGCCGCAGCAGGTCTATGAGCTCATGCCCATCGGCGTGCTCATCGGCGCGCTGATCGGCCTCGGCTCGCTGGCCCGCGGCAGCGAACTCACGGTGATGCGCGCCGCCGGCATCTCCGTGTGGCGTGTGGCGGGCTCGGTGGCCATGGCCGGGCTGCTGCTGATCGTGCTCGCGGTGATCTGCGGCGAGTTCCTGGCGCCGCCGCTGCAGCAGCTGGCCAAGCAGCAGAAGCTGCTCAGCAAGTTTTCCACCATCACCTTCGCCGGCCGGGCCGGCCCCTGGGTGCGCGACGGCGACCTGCTCATCAATGTCTCGCAGCAATCGGGCTCGGGGGAATTCGCCGGCATGCTCATCTTCGAGCTGACGGACGATCACGAGCTCAAGTCGGTGGCCAGCGCCAGCACGGCGCGCGTGCAGCCGGACGGCGGCTGGAAGCTCTCTCACTACGAGGCGACGAAATTCGGTGGCGCGCGCATCGAATCCGAACAGCAGGAGAGCCGCGACTTCCAGTCGACGGTGGGCGGGGATTTCCTGGCGTTGACCGTCACCACGCCGCGCCAGCTCGAGACGCGGGTGCTGTGGGAGCTGATCCGCCATCTGCGCGCCAACTCGCTGGATGCCAGCGAACAGGAGTTCGCGTTCTGGTCGCGTATCGCGCGCACCGCCGCCATCCTGTTCGCCGCGCTGCTGGCAGTGCCCTTCGTGTTCGGCAGCCTGCGCGCCGCCGGCGCGGGTGCGCGCACCCTGATGGGCGTGCTCATCGGCATCGCCTTCTTCTTCGTTCAGCGCATGCTCGAGAGCGGCGCCGTGGTCTTCGATGCGAGCCCGCTGGTGCTCGCGTGGTTTCCCACGGCGCTGTTGGCGGCGGTGGCGCTGGTGCTGATCGCCCGAACCAGATAAGGCGCGGTCGCGCTGTCGCGCCTCACTTGCCGGCGGGCTTCTGCGGCTTCTCGAGCAGCTCCTCGTAGGGCTTGAAGAGGGCCTCGTACTTGTAGAGGGGGATCTCGAACTCCACGCCCTGGGTGCGGGATGCGAGGCGCTCCGTGGTCTGATCCGCGATGACCGGCTTCTCAGCGGCGGGGATTGCCGCGTTGGCCGCGTGGGCAGGCGCATCGGCCGGAGCATTGGCCGTGGCATCGTTCGGCGGTGCGGCGGAGTCGCTGGCGGGCTTGTCGGCGGTGGCAGGCGCGGGCGCGAATTTCGCGGCCAGCGCCTCGTCGCGCTGCGCGCTCACCGCGACGTACGCCTTGTCGGCGTCGCGATGGCCGGTGAAGGTGATCACCTGGCCGTCGAAGAGTCGATAGGTGACGGTGTCCGCCGCGGACGTGGCCGCAGCGGCCGGGGCGGCGCGCACATCGTCGAAATGGAACGAGGCGAGCGCCTCGGCCTGCCCGCTCAGCGCCATGTTGCTGACCGGCGTGCGGCCCTTGGGCACGGGAGAAAGCGTGAGGTCCGCGCTACCGGGCCCGGCGCGCGAGAGTAGATAGGCTGGTCCCTTGCCGACCTTGGCCGAGATCTCGTGCACTTTCGATCCCGGCACATCGACGATCAGCCGGTCGATCCAGCGCTTCTGGTCGGGGTCCGCGGTGATCTGCGGCGAGGCGAGGTAGGAGGGCGCGTCGGCGGGATTGCGCACATAGACCGCGCGGCCGTCGGCGCTCTTGCCGACCAGCAGCGACCAGGTCTTCTTGCCCGCGACCACCTCGACCAGCGTGCTCGCGGCCGTGGGCGAGGGATCTTCGACGCCGAGCTTCGCGTAGTTGGCCGGGTCCGCGGTCTTGCGTTCCAGCACGCGCAGGTTGGCCAGTCCCAGCGCCAGTTCGCGCACGCGTTGCGCGTCGGCCGGGAACTGGCGCTCGACCACGGTCCAGCCCTCCGCTTCCTTGCGCAGCGTGGTGCGGCTGCCGTCGCCCTTGCTCAGGCGGATTTCCTGAACCTCGCCCAGCGAGGGCTCGAGATCGGCGAACAACGTTCCGCCGCCGAGGTCCGCCTGGCGGCTGGCGCGGTTCAGCGTGAGGAACAGGCCGGCGGCCAGCAGTACCACGGCCGCCGCGGCCAGCATCAGCGTGCTGCGCGACTTCATGACGCACTCCCTTTGCGCAGCATGGCGATGGCATGGCGGCGCCGTTTGCGCCACATCGCCACTAGCAGCCCGAGCGCCGTGATCAACACCGGCATGAGCAGCATGTTGACCAGCTTCAGCTTCCAGCCCAGCGCGCGGATGTCCTTGTCGAGGCCGGCGCGCGTCTCGCGCAGTTCCTTGCGGATCTGCAGCTTCTGCTTCTGGAAGTTGTCGATGGCTTGCGCCATTTCCGGGGTGAGGATGGCGTCGTTGCCGCTTGGCTGCGCGGTCTGCAGCTGCGTGAGCTTCTCCTCGGTCTGCTGCAGCTGCTGCTGGAGCTGCTGTTCCTTCACGCGCAGCTGCGCGTCGGCGTTGCGCTTCAGCGCCTCGACGCGCTCGAATGGCCGGCTGTATGCGGCGCGCGCGCGGATGCTGATGAGGTCGCTGCTGCCGCCGAGATTGTCGATGGCGTTCCAGACCAGTTCGCCATTGTTGGCGAAGGGCTGGAAGACGTTCTGGCCGAAGAAATTGGCCGACTGCCCCCACATGAAATCGGTGAGCAGGTCGGTATCGGCCACCACCACCACGTTGAGCGGCTGCGCGGACTCCTTGAGGGCATCGGCGGCGGCCGTGGCGCCCGCGGGCGGGCCGTCGGGAAATGCGCTCTTCGCCTTGCCGGTGAGGCGCGCCGCGACCGTGAATTCACCGGTGGGCGCAAAACCGTCCTTGAGCGAGGCCGGGTCGGCGAGCATGGCGAAGCGCTGCACGGGCAGCAGGCCCGCACGTTTGCCGGTGTGGATCAGCGGCTCGAAGACGAGACCGGTCGCGTCCTTGCCGGCCGCCTTGTCCTTGTCTTTGTCGTTGCCGGCGGCGGGTTTCAAACTACCCGCGGTGGCGAGGTTCACGGCATCGATCTGCGCCGTGATCACGTCCTTGGCCATGTTCTCGTTGTTCAGGCCCAGGATGGCGATGTGCTGCGACGGCTGCTCGCCCTGGCGCATGGCCACTTCGAGCCCATGATCGAGGTCCGCGACCACCTGGTCGGGGTGATACTCCACGCCCCAGGCCCCGAGCAACGGTGCAAGATCGGACGAACGGTCGGCCTGCATCTGCGCCATCGGGTTGTTGGGGTCCCCGGCTGCCGTCGGGTCCGCCTCGGCGCGCGGATCGACGAACAGCAGCACGTGGCCACCGCGCAGCGCGTACTGGTCGATGGCGTACAGCGCGGCGGGCGGCAGGCTCTTCGGATGCACGATCACCAGCACATCGACGTCGGCGTCGATGCCGGTGAGCGTGGGCTCGAGCGTGCGCACGGTGTAGAGCTGTTCGATCTGCTGGTACACGGCCGCGGGCGGGCGCGGGCGCCCGGTCTGCATGTCGAAGTCCCCGCCCAGGGGAATGGACGACAACCAGCCGACCACCGGCTTCTTCGCGGTAGATAGTTTGTGGATCAGCTTGGCGACGTCGTATTCGAGCTGCTCCTCGAGGCGCGGGTCGAGGAAGCCGATCGACTCCTTGCCGTCGGTGGAGTTGGTGGCCGCGAGTCCCAGATACAGCTTGTCGCCGCTGGCGTTGATGGTGGTGGAGTTGATGCCGAGCTCGTTGGCGCGGTCTTCCTCTTCGGAGAACGGCTGAGGATCGATCACCTTCAGCGTGAGCTTGCCGTCGGAGCGGGAGACCAGTTCTTCGAGCAGCTCACGCACGCGGATGCCGTGATTGCGGATCACGGGATTGCTGGCGGCGGTCTTCTCGGAAAAGAAGAAGTACAGGTTCACGGGCTCCTTCAGGCCCTTGATGATGTTCTCGGTGCCATCGGCGATGGTGTAGAGATTGTCGGCGGTGAGATCGACCTTGGCGCCGCGCAACAGATGGTTGGCGAGCAGGAGAATGCCGATGAACAGGGCGGCAACCAGGGCGAGGCCCGTGCCACCGAGGGAAGGTTTCTTGAGCATCAGTAGTTATCCGCGGCTTACTTTGACTTGCGGGCTTCGAGCACCACGGTGCTCGCCAGCAGGAAGAACACGATGATCAGCGCGTAGTAGAGAATGTCGCGCAGATCCAGCACGCCCTTGGTGATGTTCTCGACGTGCGTGAGGAATGACAGCGAGGCGACGCCGCTGACCAGCCACTGCGGCGCCCAGCTGCCCAGCCAGTCGGTGACCACCGGGAATCCCGCGAGCAGGAACAGGAAGCACACCCAGCCCGAGAGCAGAAAGGCCACCAGCTGGTTGCGGGTGAGACTGGACATGAGCGAGCCGACCGCGAGAAAACCTCCGGCCACGAACAGCGAGCCCAGATAGGCGGCGAGAATGGCGCCGTTGTCCGGATTGCCCAGGTAGTTGATGGTGATCCACAGCGGGAAGGTGAGCCCCAGCGCGATGGCCACGAATGCCCAGGCTGCGAAGAACTTGCCGAGCACGGCCTGCCACAGCGTCACCGGCTGCGTGAGCAACAGCTCGATGCTGCCGCTCTTGCGCTCCTCTGACCACAGCCGCATGGAAACGGCGGGGATCAGGAACAGGTAGAGCCACGGCAGGAAATTGAAGAAGGGCGCCAGGTCTGCCTGGCCGCGCTCGAACAGCTGGCCGAAGCCGAAGGCGAACAGGTTGGCCATGAGCAGGAAGATGGCGAGGACGACATAGGCGATGGGCGTCGCGAAATAGCTGGCGAATTCGCGGCGCGTGATGATGACGGCTGGCTTCAAGGCGACCTCTCGGCGAATATCAATTGGCTCAGGCGGCAACCGCGCGGAACACGTCGTCGAGCCGCCCCGAGGGCGTGCGCGATTTCAGGCCGGCGGGAGTGTCGTCGGCGACGATCCTGCCGCGCGCGATGATCACGGCGCGCGTGCACACGGCGTCGACTTCCTCGAGGATGTGCGTGGAGATCACGATGGTCTTCTCCTTCGCGATCTCGCCGATGAGCGCGCGCACCTCGTGCTTCTGCAAGGGGTCGAGGCCGTCGGTGGGTTCATCCAGAATGAGCACCTTGGGGTCATGCACGATGGCCTGCGCGAGGCCGACGCGGCGCTTGAATCCCTTGGACAGAGTTTCGATGGTCTGGGCGAACACGCCGTCGAGTTGCAGGCGGCCGATGACGTAGTCCAGGCGCGACTTGCGAAGCGCGCCTTCGAGACCGCGCAGGTCGGCGATGAAATCGAGGAAGGCGCCGACGGTCATCTCGGCGTAGTGCGGCGCGCCTTCGGGCAGGTAGCCCAGAGCCGAGCGGGCGGCGATTGGCTCCTGCACCACGTCGTGGCCGCAGATGCTGGCCGAGCCGGCGGTGGGGGTGATGAATCCGGCGAGCATCCGCATGGTGGTGGACTTGCCGGCGCCGTTGGGGCCGAGGAAGCCGAGGACTTCGCCGGGCTCGACCGAGAAACTGATGTCGTCGACTGCCTGTATGCCGTCGAAATTCTTGCTGAGGTGCTGTGTCTTTATCATGGCGAGTTGAGATCGGGGCGTCGGCGAATGGTTCCGACGGCAGTCCTTTCATCTGCCCTTGTCTGCACTGGGGTCGCGATTCTGCTAAAGGCAGCGGGCCGGGCGCAAGGCGTGCGCTCGTCTCGCTCGGCGCCTCGCATTAAATGGGTGTAATGAGCGTGCGATCGACGCCCGGCGCGCGCCGCCTCAGGCCGTCATTCGCGACGCTTCTGGGCCACGGCGTCGATCTGGTCGCGATAGGTGCGCAGGATGCGGCGAATCTCCGACGGCGCCGGGCGCTCGGCGAGCCGCGCGATCATCTCGGCGAGCTCGTGCCATTGCCGCCCCCAGCCTAACAAACGTACCGCGTCGGCGATCACCACGTGTTCCATCTGCGAGATGGTGGCGGGCGGCTTTTTCGGCTTGATGGTGGCCGGCCGGTTCGGGTCGCGCTTGCGCGGTGCGGCCGCCGCGGGGGTGGGCGCCGGCTTGTCCAGCGGCACGCCGGCGCGTTGCGCGGCCAGCATGCGATACACCTTGGAGTTGGGCAGCACCGGCATCTGCCGCGTGGTTTCCGCCGTGCGCCGATGTTCGCCGGCCTTGCCGGCCGTGGTGTCGGTCTTGCGCGGTTCGGCGACACGCGCCCCCGGCTCGCGCGGCGCTGCCGCGCGCGCACGGGCGCTGTCCGCGGGTCGGGCCGCCAGTTGTTCGGGCCGGGCGGCGAGCACGTCGCGCCGCTCGGTTTCGTGCGTTGCCAGCGGGATGAATCGCTCGACCGATGTGAGCCCCACCAGCGTCGCGAGGAAGCCCATGATCTCGATGCCTTCGATGAACGCGCGATCGCCTTCTGCCTGGCGCTGCGCGACCGTGCGCTTGAGGGCGAGTATGCGTTTGCGGGCGAGCTGGCTGCTCCAGCGCTGCGGCCGCTCGTGTCGGGGCCAGGGCTGCACGTGCCAGTAGCGCGCGTCGTCGAGCGCCGCGTATTTGGCGTGCAGATCCAGGCTGGTCTGCCAGCGGTCGAGCAGTGCATCGAGCTGGCCCGCCTGCTCGCCGGGCAGTGATTCGTTGGCCATGGGTGGAAGAGTATCCCCTCGCGGCGCCGCGAGGGACAATGCGGTTTGTGCGAGACAGCAAGGTTTGGCGCGGGCGTTTGGACAATATCCCCTCTTATCTTATGAGGTGACCGGGGTGGGCTTACCTCGGGCGGGCTTGCGCAAATGCGGCGCGCGGTGAGATCGAAAGACCACGTCCGATCTGCGCACGGCCGTCGAGAGGTCCGGCCCGCGCCGGGCGCAGAGCTCCGACGCAGCCGCCAGCGCGACGCGGGCCGAGGACCTGCCTAACTATCGACGGCCGCGGCTGCCGGCGGCGCGGTCGATCGTTCCCCGGCCATCGCCACCGCTTCGATGACCGCGCGGTATTGCTCGGCGAGGTTCACCCACCGGTAGCGGTCGATGCGCGTGTCGTTCGGCCGCGGCGGCGCCAGCAGCATCTTCTCGAGCGTGCGCTCCATCTCGTCGATGTCCTGAGGACCGGCGCTCTCGCCGGCGCCGCTCTCGGCGATCAGCTCGTGCAGCGCGGCCTCGGGTGGCGCGAGCGCGAGGATGGGCCGGCCCGCCGCCATGTAGTCGTACACCTTGTATGGCGTCGAGTAGGTCATGTGCTCGCTGACCACCGCGAGCAGCAGGTGCGCGCGCTGCAGTTCGGCAAACAATTGCGCGAAGGGTACGCGTGGGCGCTCCTCGAGAAACTGCGTGAGGCCCGCCTCGAGAATGCGCCGCCTCTCGCGCGGCGGCAGCGGGCCGTAGTTGGTGAGCAGGATGGGGCGCTGCGGCCGTCGCCGGCTCAGGCGTTCGATGGCCTGGAGCAACGGCACCAGGGAGCGGCTGCCGTAGATGTCGCCGGCATGCACGATGTGCAGCGTTCCATCCGCGGGTGGCTCCGCCTGCCGGGCCACGGCGTCGAAGCCATTGGGAATGACGAAGTTGCGATCCGCCGCCGCCGCCGGGAAGGTGCGCTCGAACCATTGCCGCATGCTGGGCGTGTTCAAGACCCGTGCGGCGCTGCGCCGGACCAGATGCGCCTCGATGCGCCGCCCCAGCTTCTGGGCGAGACCGCTGCGATGCCATTCCGGCCAGTCGTAGGCGCTCCAGGGGTCGCGGTAGTCGAGCACCAGCGGCCAGCCGAGGCGGCGCGCGATGCGTGCGCCCGCGATTAGCGCGGCATGCGGCGGGGAGGTGGCAATGACCACGCCATCCCCGGCGCCGCCCGGTTTGCCGCGCACGACTGCGAGTGCGCGGCGGGTCGCCGCGCGCGCCCAGAAATAGTCCAGGCCGACGGGTGCCAGCAGGCGGGAGAAAATGGCATTGGCCAGACGCCGCCAGCCACGCACCTTGCCCTCGGCCTTGAAGGGTAGTTCGACAGGATTGGCTACGCGCTGCACGGCGCCATGCTGCGGCAACGAGCGGTCCTCGCGCCCGTGTGGCGACTCGCGTATTTCATTGGCGATCACGTATACGTCGAAGCCCTGGCGCGCGAACTCGCGCGTCAGAAAGCTGAAGCGCTTCGCGCCCACCAGCGGGCTCGGCGCGAAGTGATGCGAGATGATCAGCAGGGTGGGGCGGCGCTTCACGCGACCTTCCTGCGCAGGATGGCGCGCATCACGTACCCGTATTCCTCGCGCAGGATCAGCCTGGCGGCGATCACGTACACCAGCGCGAACAGGGCGAGGCCGGCGAGCATGCCCGCGGCGTTGGCGGGCAGATAGTGCATCGCCACGTGCAGCGCAGCGATGCCGGCCAAGGAGGCCATCAGCGCCAGCCCGAGCTTGCTCCACTGGCAGAGCTCGGCGAGCGGCAATTGATAGCGCTTCAGCGTGCGGGCGCCGAGGTACACCGAGCTCCACACCTGTCCGAGCACCAGGCCGAGCGTCGGTCCCCACAGGCCCAGGCGCGGCATCAGCGTGACGATCAGCGCGGCGTTGATGAGTAGTGAGACCCGGGTGGCGTGGGCGAACGACTTGTTGTCCTCGATGCTCCTGAGCGGGGTCGAGAACTGGAAGCACTGGCGCAGCATGAGCAGCAGGAACACCTGGAAGTAGGGCACGGCCGCCACGTAGGCATCGGTGAACAGCAGGCGCACGAGAGGCTCGGCCCAGTAGGTGAGCAGCGCCCAGGCCGGGCAGATCACGGCGAAGATCAACACCTGGGCGCGCTTCCACAGCAACAGTCCCTGGCGCGCATCGCGCCGCGAGCGCCGGACCATGTCGGGAAAGATCACGTCGGCCAGCGCACCCTGCACGATGTTGACCAGCGGAACCTGGTACGCGGCCGTGGTGTAGATGGCGAGCGGCACCGCGCCCATCTGATTGCCCACCACCACCTTGCCGAAATCGTTGAGCTTGTAGAGCACCGAGCCCGCGCCGAGCGGCGTCACCAGCCGCAGCTGTTCGCGCAGGGCCCCGCGATCCCAGCGGTATACCAGCAGGCCGCGACGCCTGAGGTACACGTAGATCCAGAGGTTCTTCAGGGCCTCCGCGCAGATCAGCGTGACGAAAATGACTTCCACGTCGCGCAGCCACCAGGTGGCCGCCAGCAAGGTGGCCAGCCGCCACACCGTGACGGCGAGCGTGTAGCCCATGACCTGCACGGACTGGCCATGCGCGAGCCAGTACGCGACCAGCACCTCCAGATTCAGGAACAGGAACACATACAGCGCGAGCAGCAGCCATGAGCTGGTGATCTCCGGCGGCACCAGCCACTGTCGCAGCAGGATGACCAGCAGCGCGCTCACGCTGCTCACGCCCAGCATCAGCAGGCAGGTGTTGGTGATGTCGACGGATTGCCGCTCGGGCGAGCGCGCGATGAGGTAGTTGAGGTTGGCGGACAACGCGAAGCCGGCCAGCGACGTGATGAACATGGCCGTGGCCATGAACTGCCGGTACCGCCCGTACTCTGCGATCTCGAGCAGGCGTACCAGCAGCAGGGGACTGAGCAGTGCCAATGCCTGATTGAGCAGACGCGCGCCGGCCAGCACCGCGCCTCTCGAGACGAATGAGCTCATGAGGTTGCGCGGATTGTAGGAAGCGCCGCCCCGCGGCTCTGTCGGCGACCGGCACCCGCCGCTGGTAATCCGGCCTACAGCTTGATTGGGGAACCGTTCTGGCCGGCGCTGGCGCTGCCGTCGGCGCCACTCACGTGAATATCCACACGCTGATGCCGAGCGCGGCAAAACAGGCCGCGGCGACATAGCGCACCGTCTTCATCGGCACTCGCTTGATGAGCGCATCTCCGGCGAACACCACCGGTACGTTGGCGAGCATCATGCCGAGCGTGGTGCCGAGCACCACCCACAGCATGGTGTGGAAACGGGCGGCAAGAGCCACGGTTGCCACCTGAGTCTTGTCGCCCATCTCGACCAGGAAGAAGGCGATCACGGTGGCGACGAACACTCCGTAACGCGGTGCCGCCGATGTGTCGTCCGGCGCGGAGTCGGGGATCAGCGTCCAGCCGGCCATGAGCAGGAAGGAAACGCCCAGGATCCAGCGCATGGCCTCGGGGCCCACGTGCAGGACGATCCAGGCGCCGACGGCGCTGGCCAACGCGTGATTCGCCAGCGTGGCGATGAGTATTCCCGCAACGATGGGCCAGGGCGCGCGAAAGCGCGTCGCCAGCAAAAGGGCGAGCAACTGGGTCTTGTCGCCGATCTCGGCGAGCGCGACGACTCCGGTGGAGACGAGCAGGGCTTCCATGAGCATTTCGAGGCGGAGGCTGATGATCAATGGTCTCGCCAGACCGTCGCCGCCCGCACCATGGTTCCGGACGAACCGGCGCCAAGTCTGTTGATGCGGGCCCTTCGCGAAGAAGGAGGCTACTCCCCAATGACGGCGCGCAGCGTAGCGGATCGGGCCGCCGAATGCACGCCGGGCCACGCGACTGCCGCGCTGAAGTAGTTAGACGACGACGGCAGGCGAGCGCGGCTGGATGTCCCGCGCCCGGCATCCGGACGCGTGGCGCCGCGCTGTTGGCGCGCCGGGCGGCTTCGCCATGCGCCGATGCCGCGCGGGCACCCGGGATCGGCGAGGCGTGCCGCCGGGGTGCGGGCATTTCGGCCGGGATTGGTTGACGTGGCGTGGACCCACGCTCAAGCCATTGTTTTGATTGGCGCTCCCTACCGGATTCGAACCGGTGTTACGGCCTTGAGAGGGCCATGTCCTGGGCCTCTAGACGAAGGGAGCGTCTATTGCGGCGGGTCCAGAATCGAGCGCGGTAGTATATGCGCCGCTTTTCACATGCCAAGCGGAACTTTGAGATTTGAACGACCAGTTCCTGAAAGACGATCTGCGATCCGAACCGGCCGCCAGGCCTGCCCCGCGCATCATCCCTCGTGCCGAACATTCCATATCGCGATCGGCAATATCGCCCAATGCGCTGCGCGTGCTGTATCGGCTGCGGGAGGCCGGTTATGAGGCATTCCTGGTGGGCGGCTGCGTCCGCGACCTGCTGATCGGCATCACGCCCAAGGATTTCGACATCGCCACCAGTGCCTTGCCGGAGGAAGTGAAGCGCACGTTCCGCAACTGCCGCCTGATCGGCCGGCGCTTCCGGCTGGCGCACGTGTTCTTCGGCCGCGAGATCATCGAAGTTGCCACGTTTCGCGCCATGAGCGCACCGGAAGTCGGTGCCGAGCCGGTCGAGAGCACGGTTCCGGACCTCGACGACGACGAACTACCCGGGGTCGACGACGAGCTGGACGAAGACGATCTCGACGCCACCGACGAGAGCACGGTGCTGGCCGAGGCGGGCTCGCACCGCACGGGCATCCACGGCCACACGCCCCTGGTGGAGCGCGATCGTTCGCGGCATGCCGGCGCCGGCGTGCCCGATGAGGACGATGAGGACCGGGTCACCGACGAGCATGGCCGCATCCTGCGCGACAATGCCTACGGCACCATCGACGACGACGTGTGGCGCCGGGACTTCACCGCCAACGCGCTGTACTACAACATCGCGGACTTCTCCATCTGGGACTACGCCGGCGGGGTCGAAGACATCGCGGCGCGCCGGCTCAAGCTGATCGGCGACCCGGTGACGCGCTACCGCGAAGACCCGGTGCGGATGCTGCGCGCCGCGCGCTTCGAGGCGAAGCTGGGTTTCAGGCTCGAGGGGGAAACCGGCACTGCCATCGGCGGGCTGAAGGATTTGCTCGCCAGCGTGCCGCCGGCGCGGCTGTTCGACGAGACCCTGAAGCTGTTCCTCACGGGACACGGCGCGCGCAGCCTGGAAGTGCTGCAGCGGCATGGTTTGTTAGGCGAACTGCTGCCCACCGTCGCGGCCTATCTCGACAAGCATCCCGACGGCGCGGTGGCGCGGCTGGTGCGCCAGGGTCTGGTCAACACCGACCAGCGGGTCGCCGCGGGCAAGCCCGTGACGCCGACCTTCCTGTTCGCGCTGCTGTTGTACGGACCTTTCGCGCAGATCATCGAGAAGCAGCCGCAGGAGAAGTGGCACGACATCGGCACGATTGTCGATGCGGTGGATCGGGCCGCACGGCAGGCACAGGGCCGTATCAGCATTCCCAAGCGCTTCACGCTCGGCGTGCGCGAGATGTTCGCCGCCCAGCCGCGGCTCGAGCAGCCGCGCGGCCGCCGCGCCCTGCGCATGCTCGAACAGCCGCGGTTTCGCGCCGGCTTCGACCTGCTGCTGCTGCGTGCCGAGATCGGCCTCGCCGCGCGCGACATCGCCGAGTGGTGGACGCGGGTGCAGGAAGCCTCGCAGGCGGACCGCGACAGGATGGCGGATGCGCTCGGCATTCCGTCGCGCCCGGCGGGTGAGGGAAGCGGCCGGCGAGGGCCGCGCCGCCGTCGTCGTGGCCGGGGCCGTGGTCGCGCGCCCGCGGCTTCATGAACGCGACCGCCGAAGCGCCGTTGCCCCGATCGTCTCGCTGGCTGCCGGCCTATGTCGGGGTCGGCAGCAACTTGCGCGAACCGGCCGCGCAGGTGCTGCGGGCGCTCGACGCTCTGGGCCGTGTGCCGGCGACGCGCCTCGTGGTGCGCTCCCCGCTGTATCACACGCCGCCGTTCGGGGACGTGGTCCAGCCCGCCTTCGTGAATGCCGCCGCGGGGTTGCTGACGCAGCTGTCGCCGGAAGAACTGCTCGCCGCTCTGCGCGCGCTCGAGAAGGAACTCGGGCGTGAACCGCCGCGCGAGCGTTGGGGTCCGCGCGTCATCGATCTCGATCTGCTCGTGGTCGGCGCCGAGCGGCGCGCCTCCGGGGCGCTGACGCTGCCGCATCCGGGCATCGCGGAACGCGATTTCGTGCTCTATCCACTCGCCGACATCGCGGCGGACCTGGACGTGCCGGGCCTCGGACGGGTGGCACACCTGCGGGCCGCCGTGGCCGATCGCGGTGTGAGAAGGCTGTGAGCACTCCCGAGGTCGAAGCGCCCGCCGGCATCGTGACCCCCAAGGACGCGGACGCCGCTTTGCCGCGCAGCGTGGCGGGCGAACTGCCACCGCAGCGTTACATCGTGGTCGAAGGGCCGATCGGCGTGGGCAAGACCAGCCTCGCGCGGCGGCTCGGGACGACGCTCGAGGCCGAGCTGGTCCTGGAACAGGATGCGCAGAATCCGTTTCTCGAACGCTTCTACCGCAACCCCAAGGCGGGCGCCTTGCCGGCGCAGCTCTTCTTCCTGTTCCAGCGCGCGCAGCAGATGGGCTCGCTGCAGCAGCAGGACCTGTTCGCGCCGCGCCGGGTCGCGGACTATCTATTCGAGAAGGACCGGCTGTTTGCCTCGCTGACGTTGGACAGCGCCGAGATGGTGCTGTACGAGCAGGTGGCCTCGCGCCTGGCCGTGGATCCTCCCAGGCCCGATCTCGTCGTCTATCTGCAGGCGCCGGTGGAAACGCTGTTGCAGCGAATCGCCCGGCGGGGCATCGGCTACGAGACTTCCGGAATAGACGCCGCCTACCTGTCGCGGCTCAATGACGCCTACGCGCGCTTCTTCCACGAGTACGACCGCGCGCCGCTGCTCATCGTGAATGCGTCGAACATCGACCCGGTGCAGAACCAGGCGGACTTCGACGAGCTGGTGGGCGCCATCCGCCGCATGAAGAAGGGCCGCATGTACTACAACCCGCTGCGCCACAGTACCATCTAGCCTGTCAGGCCTTGGGGGGGTTCATGTACACACATCTCGAGCAACGCGATTCCACCCGTCCGCCGGTCTCGCTGGGCACGCTGGCGAAGATGAAGCACGACCGGGAGAAGATCGCCGCCATCACCTGCTACGACGCCAGCTTCGCCGTGCTCTGCGACAACGCGGACGCCGACGTGGTGCTGGTGGGCGATTCGCTCGGCATGGTGCTGCAGGGTCACGACACCACGGTGCCGGTGACCATGGATGACATCGTCTATCACTGCAAGGCCGTGGCGCGCGGCCTGCATCGACCCTTCCTGATGGCGGACCTGCCATTCGCGAGCTATCCGACGCGCGACGTGGCCTTGCGCAATTCCGTGCGGCTCATGCAGGAGGGCAACGTTGCGATGGTCAAGCTCGAGAGCGGCCCCAACCAGCTGGAGATCGTCGAATTCCTGGCGCGCCACGACATCGCCGTGTGCGCGCACCTGGGCTTGAAGCCGCAGTCCGTACACAAGACCGGCGGCTTTCGCGTGCAGGGCCGCGAGGCCGAGGCCGCGCGGCGCATGCTCGAGAGCGCCAGATCGCTGGAGTCCGCCGGCGCCGACATCGTGCTGCTGGAGTGCATCCCTTCCGAGCTAGGCAAGACGATCACCGGCGCGCTGGAGGTGCCGGTCATCGGCATCGGCGCGGGCCCGCACACCGACGGCCAGATTCTCGTGCTCTACGACGTGCTCGACATCACCTCGGGGCGCAAGCCGCGCTTCGTGAAGAACTTCATGGAGGGCGCGACTTCCAATCTCGATGCGCTGCAGCGCTACGTGCGGGCCGTGAAGACTGGCAGCTACCCGGCTCCCGAGCACGAGTTCAAGGCTTGAAGGCCACGCTCCAGGGCGGATCCTCCGGGATGCAGACCGCCACGACCATTTCCCAGGTGCGCGCGCAGGTCGCCGCCTGGCACCTGCAGAAGCAGCGCGTGGTGTTCGTGCCGACCATGGGCAACCTGCATGCGGGCCACGTCAGCCTGATCGACGCGGCGCGCGCGCACGGCGACCGCTTCGTCGCCAGCATTTTCGTGAACCCGATGCAGTTTGGTCCCAACGAGGATTTCGCGCACTATCCGCGCACGCCCGCCCAGGACGCGCAGATGCTCGCCGCCGCGGGCTGCGATCTCATGTTCATGCCCGAGGTGGGTGAGATCTATCCCAACGGCGCCGACCAGGCGACGCGCGTGGAGGTGCCCGGCATTTCGGACATCCTCTGCGGTGAGTTCCGGCCCGGGCATTTTCAGGGCGTCGCGACCGTGGTCGCCAAGCTCTTCCACATCGTCGATCCGGACGTCGCCATCTTCGGCGAGAAGGATTTCCAGCAGCTCACCGTGATCCGGCGCATGGTCGCGGACCTGTGCCTGCGCGTGCAGATCGTGGGCGCGCCCACCGTGCGCGAGAACGACGGCCTGGCCATGAGCTCGCGCAATCAGTACCTGGACGCCGCGCAGCGCAAGCTCGCGCCGGCTATCTACCGGCAGCTCAGCCAGGCGGTGGCCGCGCTGCAGGCCGGCGCGCGGGATTTCGCGAGCATCGAGGCCGCCGGGCGGACCGCTCTGGACGGCCTGGGTTTTCGCACCGATTACTTCAGCGTGCGCGATGCGCGCACGCTCGCGCCCGCGACGCCGGCCACGCGGCATTTCGTCGTGCTCACCGCCTCCCGGCTCGGCAAGGCCCGGCTCATCGACAACCTGCAATGGCAGGTGGGCTAGGCCACGCACGCGCGGCGTGCGAGTTCCGCGCGCGCCCACGCCACGTGTTCGCGCACCAGTTCCGACGGGTCGTCCGCGCGCGCCGCGAGCGCGGCCTGGTTTTCCGCGGTGGCCGGTGCATTGCCCAGTGCCACGGCGATGTTGCGCAGCCATCTCTCATGGCCGATGCGCCGGATGGCCGAGCCTTCGGTGCGCGCGAGGAATTGCTCTTCGGTCCAGGCGAACAGCTCGCTGAGGCGTGATCGGTCGAGCTCGTGGCGCACCTTGAAATCGGGGTGCGCGGCGGCGCGCGCGAACTTGTTCCAGGGACACACCAGCTGGCAGTCGTCGCAGCCGTAGATGCGATTGCCCACCAGCCGGCGCAGCTCCGCCGGAATCGCGCCATGCAACTCGATGGTGAGGTAGGAGATGCAGCGGCGCGCGTCCAGGCGATGCGGAGCGACGATGGCGCCGGTGGGGCAGGCGGGGATGCAGGCCGAGCACGAGCCGCAATGCGCGCTCGCCGGCGCGTCCACGGGCAGCGGCAGGTCGGTGAGTATTTCGCCGATGAAGAAATACGAGCCCGCGTCGCGCGCGATGAGATTGGTGTGCTTGCCGATCCAGCCGATGCCGGCATTGCGCGCCAGCGCCTTCTCCAGCACCGGTCCGGAGTCGACGAACACCCGATAGCCCATCGGCCCCACGCGCGCGACGATGTCATCACACAACCCCTGCAGGGCATTGCGCATCAATCGGTGATAGTCGCGTCCCAGCGCATAGCGCGACACGTAGCCGCGGTCCGGGTCCGCGAGCGCGTCGAGCGCATCATGGGCATCCGCAGGCCAGTAGTTCAGTCGTGCCGACAGCACGCGTACGGTGCCCGGCACCAATTCCTGGGGTCGGCTGCGCCGCGTGCCGTGGCGCGCCATGTAGCCCATCTCGCCGTGCATGCCGGCCGAGAGCCAGCGATCGAGGCGTTCGGCGTCGAGCGACAGATCCACGCCGGCCACGCCCAGCGCGTCGAAGCCGCGCGCTCGTGCCATCGCCTCGAGCTCCTGCCGGAGCGCCGCGAGCATGGAATCCGTTGGGGCAGCGCGGTTCATGGGGTCGGGCCAGTATAATTGCCCGCATGGACCGGCCGACCGCCATCTATTCCGCCGCGCAGGTTCGCGCGCTCGATGCGTGGGAGATCGAACAACGGCACGTGCCCTCGTTCACCCTGATGACGCGCGCGGCGGAAGAGGCACTGAAAATCCTGCGCGGCCGCTGGCCGCAGGCGCGCCGCATCGGCGTGGTCTGCGGTGCCGGCAACAATGGCGGCGACGGCTATGTGCTCGCGCGGCTGGCCCGGGCGGCGGGCCTCGAGGTGCGCGTGCTGGCCGCGGTGCCGCCCGACAAGCTCGCTGGCGATGCGCGCCGCGCGCAGGCCGAATGGCTGGCCGCGGGCGGCGTGACGCAGCCGTTCGCGGCATCCGACCTCGCGGGCTGCGACGTGATCGTCGATGGCTTGTTAGGCATCGGCCTGCAGGGTGCGCCGCGCCCGCAGACCCTGGCCGTGATTCGCGCGATCAACGCCGCCGGGTCGCCGGTGCTGGCGCTGGACATTCCTTCCGGGGTCGACGCCGATTCCGGCGCCGTG
Organism: uncultured Pseudomonadota bacterium; assembly: GCA_946479515.1. The sequence continues at coordinate 47,322 of CAMLGF010000013.1, forward strand.
CGCGAGGCGGCCGTGCGGGCCGAGCTCACGGTATGTTTCGTCGCGCTGAAGTCCGGCTTGTTCCTCGGCGACGGGCCCGAGCATGCCGGCGTGGTGCTGCTCGAGGACCTGGGCGTGGCCGCGCCGGGTCTGCCACAGTTCGCGCCGCTGCTGCGGCGGATCGGCGCAGCCGAGCTGGCGGCGCATCTGCCGCGCCGCGCGCGCGCCGCCCACAAGGGCACTCATGGCCGCGTGCTCATCGTGGGCGGCGGTCCGGGAATGCCCGGCGCGCTGCGCCTGGCGGGCGAGGCCGCGCTGCGCAGTGGCGCCGGTCTGGTCACCGTGGCCGGCGCTCCGGAGAACCTGCTGCCGGTGATGTCCACGCGGCCCGAGCTCATCTATCTACCGGCCGATGGTGGCGCGGCGCTCGACGAGGCATTGGCCGCCGCCACGGTGGTCGCCATCGGTCCCGGCCTGGGCCGTGGTGATTGGGCGCAACGCCTGTGGTCGCGCGTGCAGCAGCTGCGGCAGGTGCCCGTGGTCGCCGATGCAGACGCGCTCAACCTGCTGGCCAGGGAGCCCGTGCGACTGCCCGCGAACTGGATACTCACGCCGCATCCGGGCGAGGCGGCGCGGTTGTTGGCCGCGGACACGGCGGCGGTGCAGGGGGATCGACTTGCGGCCGTACGCGATCTGCACGCGCGTTACGGGGCGGTGGCCGTCCTCAAGGGGGCGGGGACGCTGGTCGCGGGCACGGTCGGCGACACCGTCGAGCTCTCGATCTGCGATCGCGGCAATCCCGGCATGGCCACGGCGGGCATGGGCGACGTGCTGACGGGGGTCATCAGCGGCCTGCTGGCGCAACTCGCCGGCGGCGCGGTGGCGACGGCCGCGGATGCCCTGCGCGCGGCGCGCCTCGGTGTGCTGGTGCACGCGCTGGCCGGCGACGCGGCGGCGCAGGGCGGACAGCGCGGGCTCATCGCCAGCGATGTGATCGCCGAGCTGCGCGGATGGGTGAATCCGTGAGATCCACCGGCGTCTGGCTGACGCGCAGCGGCGAAGAAACCGAAGCGCTGGGCGCGGAATTGTTGGGCGGCAAGCCCGGCGCGCGCGCTCCCTGCCGCGTGATCACGCTGTCCGGCGATCTCGGCGCGGGCAAATCGACCTTCGCGCGCGGCGCGCTGCGCGCGCTCGGGGCGACGGGCTCGTTGAAGAGCCCGAGTTATATGTTGATGGAGCTCTACGACCTGCCGCCGCTGAACGTGGTGCACCTCGACCTGTACCGCCTGCGCGATCCGGAGGAACTGGAGAATCTCGGGCTCGCGGACTTTCATCGTCCCGGCTATCTGTGGCTCATCGAATGGCCGGAACGAGCGGCTGGCCGGCTGCCGCCCGCCGATCTGGGATTCGTCTTTTCCTTCGCAAATGACGGGCATCGCATCGAGAGGATTGAATTTGTTGCGGCGAAAAAGTAAATTCCCCTGTAGATCTGATGCTGAACTCCATGATGGGGAAGGGTTTTTTGAGACCGCATCGTTCAAAAAACTTTCTGGAGAAGCTAGCTCTGCTGACCGTTTTGCTGGCGAGCGCCGCAGGCAGCACGGCCAATCTCCGCGCCGCTGAAGTCCGCGCGGTGCGCATGGCCGCATCCGACACCGGCACTCGCGTCGTCCTCGATCTCACCGCGCCCGTCAAATACAAGGCTTTCCTGCTCGACAACCCGGGCCGCGTGGTGCTGGACGTGAAGCGCGCCCATCTGAAAAGCGGGCAGGCATTGCCCGCGGTGAGCAAGGATTCACCCGAAGGGGTGATCACCGCGACGCGCTCGGGGCGGCTGCCCGACAACGGGCTGCGCCTGGTATTCGAAGTCGCGGGCAGGGTCAGCATCCAGACCTCCACGGCCGGCCCCGCCGGTGACGCGGATCATCGGCTGATTCTCGACATCAACGGTTCCCCCGCGGTGGCGGTGACGCCCAGGGCGCCGCCGCAGCCCATGGCCATCCGCCCGGCGCACGCGCCCGCGGAAAGCGGTCGCGACATCATCATCGCCGTGGATGCGGGGCATGGCGGCGTGGATCCGGGAGCTTCGGGCCGGCGCGGCTCGCGCGAGAAGGACATCGTGCTTGCGGTGGCCAAACTGCTGGCCGCGCGCATCAACCAGGAACCCGGCATGAAGGCCGTGCTCACACGCGACGGCGATTACTTCATCACGCTGCAGGAACGGACGCGGCGGGCGCGCCGGGCGAAGGCGGACCTGTTCGTGTCCATCCACGCCGATGCCATCGCCGATCCGCACGTGTCGGGGTCGTCCGTGTACATCCTGTCCGAGCGCGGCGCGACCTCGGAAGCCGCGCGCTGGCTGGCGGAGAGCGAGAACGCCGCCGATCTCAAGGGCGGCGTGGCGCTCGCCGACAAGGATCCGGTGATCCAGGGCGTGCTGCTGGATCTTTCCCAGGCCGCCTCCATCGCCTCGAGCATGGTGGCCGCGGAGAACGTTCTGAAGTCGTTGCACCGGGTCGGCGAGGTGCGCAAGCCGCGGGTGCAGCAGGCCGGATTCGTGGTGCTCAAATCCCCGGACATTCCCTCCATGCTGGTGGAGACGGCCTTCATCTCCAACCGTGAGGAGGAGCGCAAGCTCAATCAGCCGGCGCATCGCCAGAAACTGGCCAGCGCCATCTTCGACGGCATCGAACAGTATTTCCAGGGCAACGCCCCCGAAGGCACGCGGCTCGCCGCCGTGCAGCGCCAGGGCGGCGGCGCCACGGCGCGGCTGGAATTGCGCTAAGTTCTCGCGCTAGGTTCTCGCGCTGGGGCCTCGCGCCAGCTCCCGTCCCGCGTTGCGACACCGTTGCCGGGAGAGGGGTCGGGCACCTACTCTGCACGGGCTCATGCCCATCCGCATTCTCGATAGTCACCTCATCGACCAGATCGCCGCCGGCGAAGTCATCGAGCGCCCCGCGTCCATAGTCAAAGAGCTGGTGGAAAACAGTCTCGATGCCGGCGCGCGCAGCATCGACGTGGAGATCGAAGCGGGCGGCGTGCGTCGCACTCGGGTGCGCGACGACGGCTGGGGAATTCCGCCGGAGGAGCTGGCCCTGGCGCTGTCGCGCCATGCCACGAGCAAGATCTGCGTCGCCGACGACCTCGCGGCCATCACCACGCTGGGGTTTCGCGGCGAGGCTCTGCCGTCCATCGCCTCGGTGTCGCGCTTCGAGATCACATCGCGTCACGCGCAGGCCGAGCACGCGGCGAGCGTGTCGGTGGACGCGGGCGTGCTGGGCGAGGTGCGGCCGGCCGCGCATCCGGCGGGCACCACCATCGAAGTTCGCGACCTGTTCTTCAATCTGCCCGCGCGGCGCAAGTTCCTGCGCAGCGAGGTCACCGAACAGGGCCACATCGTGCGGCTGCTCGAACGCCTGGCGCTGTCGCGCCACGACGTGGCGTTCCGACTGCGCTCCGCCGCACGCACCTTGCTCGATACCGCCGCCGGCAGCGGCGAACACGATGCGACGCGGCTCGCGCGCGTGGTGGGCCGGGAATTCGTCGAGCGCAGCCTGGACGTGGACCATTCCGCCGGGCCGGTGCGCGTGCATGGATGGATCGGCGTACCGGCGGCGGCGCGCGCCACGTCCGACCTGCAGTACTGGTTCGTCAACGGCCGCGCGGTTCGCGACCGCCTGCTGATGAATGCCGTGCGTCTCGGTTATCGCGACGTGCTGTATGGCGGACGCCAGCCCGCGTACGTGCTCTACCTCGAGATCGATCCGGCGCTGGTGGACGTGAACGCGCATCCGCAGAAGCTGGAAGTGCGCTTCCGCGACAGCCGTCAGATCCACGACTTCGTGTTCCGTGCCGTGGAACGCAAGCTGAGCGGGACGAAACCCGGCGTCAGCGTCGTGACTCCCGTGCAGGCCAACGACGTGCAGTACACGGGCGCGCTGCCCTTGACCTCCGGCAATTCTGCGCCGGGGATCTGGGGCTTGGCCGATGCACTGCGTGGCGTGAGCCAGGAACCCCGGCCGCACGTGGCGGAAGCGGGCGCCGAGGAGGCGCCGGGCGCGCTCGGATATCCGGCGGCACCGCCGGGCGCCAGCGAGGGCACCGGGCCTCTGGGTACGGCGCCTTTGGGCACGGCGCTCGCGCAGGTGCACGGCATCTACATCCTGGCGCAGAACGAGCAGGGCCTGGTGCTGGTGGACATGCACGCCGCGCACGAGCGCGTGCTGTATGAACGGCTGAAGGCCGAAGCCGGACGCGTGGCGACGCAGCTGCTGCTGGCGCCGGTCACCGTCGAGCTCAAGGTGGACGAGGTCGACGCGCTGCTCGAGCACCGCGTGCAATGGGCGAACGCCGGCTTCGACATCGAGCGGCTGTCACCCGGCTCGGTCGTGGTGCGCTCGGTGCCTGCGCTGATGCCACGCGAGGACATCGCGGCGCTGGTCCACGAGGTGGTCGCCGACGTGGCGACGGACGGGGGCACGCATCATCTCGACGGCGCCACCGATCGGTTGCTCGGCACCATCGCCTGCCGCTCGGCCGTCCACGCGCATCGGCGCCTCACGCTGCCCGAGATGAACGCGCTCTTGCGGCAGATGGAAGCGACGCCGCGCGCGGACCAGTGCAATCACGGTCGTCCCACCTGGACGCAGGTGAGCCTGCAGGAGCTCGACCGGATGTTCCTGCGCGGACGATGAACCGCGCGCAGCAGCCGGCGTGCGGGTCGGCTCCGCCCCTCGCGGTGCTCACCGGGCCCACGGGTACCGGCAAGAGTGAGATCGCGTTGCAGCTCGCGCGCGAGTGGCCGCTGGAGATAGTTAGTGTCGACTCGGCGCAGGTGTATCGCGGCCTGGACATCGGCAGCGCCAAGCCCGATGCGGCCACGCGCGCCGCGGTGCCACATCACCTCATCGATCTGGTCGAGCCCACCGAGAGCTATTCGGCCGGACAGTTCGTGCGCGATTGCATCCGCGCGATCGAGGACATCGAATCCCGGGGTCGTCTGCCCCTGCTGGTGGGCGGCACGCTGCTGTACCTGCGGTCGCTCATGGGTGGGTTGGCCGATCTGCCCGTCGGCAGCGACGCGATTCGCGCCCGCATCGATGCCGACGCGGCCCGACTCGGCTGGCCGGCACTGCATGCCCGGCTGGCGGACATCGATGCCGCTGCCGCCGCCCGCATTCATCCGAACGATGCGCAGCGCATTCAGCGCGCGCTCGAGGTCTACGAGGTGGGTGGCCGGCCGATCTCGGAGTTGCAGCGCCAGACCCAGGCACCCCTGGCGCGCGACTTCCGGGTGGTCGCGCTCATGCCGTCGGACCGGGCGCGGTTGCACGAATCCCTGGCGGGACGCTTCGAGCAGATGATGACTGCAGGATTCCTCGACGAAGTGCGTCGTCTGTATGCAAGGGGTGATCTGACGGACGCGCATCCGGCCATGCGGGCCGTGGGTTATCGTCAACTTTGGTGTCACCTGGCAGGTGCGTATCCGCTCGCAACCGCGGTCGAGCGGGCGATCGCCGCCACTCGTCAATTGGCCAAGAGGCAGATGACGTGGCTGCGCGCCATGCCCAGCATCCAGGTGTTCGATCCCTATGATGCGCAACGCTTTGTAGGCATCCGCGAATCCCTGAGGACGGTATTGACGCCTCCCCCGGGTGCATTGCCGGCGTGAACCGCGTGGTAGACTCCGCGCCGTCTGCTTGCTCGAAAAAATAAGGAGAACGTCATGGCCAAGGGCCAGTCACTGCAGGACCCGTTTCTGAATACATTGCGCAAGGAACGTATCCCGGTGTCGATCTATCTGGTGAATGGAATCAAACTGCAAGGCCAGATCGATTCGTTTGATCAGTTCGTCGTGCTGCTCAAGAACAGCGTGTCGCAGATGGTCTACAAGCACGCGATTTCGACGGTTGTCCCGGCGCGCAACGTGCGCATCACCAACGAAGACGGCTCGACGATCGAGGCGGTAGCCGGCGAGTGATGTCGGCGTTCGCACGCGCTTCCGCAGTCTTCTCGGCAAATTTCCATGTTCGAGCGACCACGCACGGGTGAGCGTGCCGTACTCGTGCGCCTGGGGCTGGGCGCACCGGCCGATCCCGAAGACCTCCAGGAATTCGAGCAGCTGGCGCGCTCCGCCGGCGCCATTCCGGTGGCCAGCATCGGCGGGCGGCGCGACCGCCCCGATCCTCGCTTCTTCGTGGGCAGCGGCAAGGCCGACGAGATCAAGGTGGCCGCGGCCGCGCACAACGCCGATCTCGTGCTGGTCGATCACCCGCTGTCGCCCTCCCAGGAACGCAATCTCGAAAAGCTCATCGAACGCCGCGTGCTCGACCGCTCGGGGTTGATCCTCGACATCTTCGCCCAGCGTGCGCGCAGCCACGAGGGCAAGCTCGAAGTCGAGCTCGCGCAGCTCAAGCACATCGCCACTCGCCTGGTGCGCGGCTGGACCCACCTGGAGCGCCAGCGCGGTGGCGGCATCGGTAACCGCGGCCCGGGCGAGACCCAGCTGGAAACCGACCGCCGCCTGATCGGCAAGCGCGTCAAGACGCTCACCGAGCGGTTGCAGAAGATCCGGCAGCAGCGCGACACCGGCCGGCAGCAGCGCGCCGAGATCCCGGTGCCGTCGCTGGCGCTGGTGGGATACACCAACGCCGGCAAGTCGACGCTGTTCCGCGCGCTCACCGGCGCCAATGCCTACGTGGCCGACCAGCTGTTCGCCACTCTCGATCCCACCGTCCGGCGCATCACCCTGCCGGGCAACACCCAGGTGGTGGTGGCCGACACGGTGGGTTTCATCCGCGAGCTGCCCCACGAGCTGGTCGCCGCGTTCCAGTCCACCCTCACCGAGGCGCGTGAGGCCACGCTGCTGCTGCACGTGGTGGACGTCAGCGATCCCCGGCGCGATGAACACATCGACGAGGTCAACCGGGTGTTGGCGGAAATCGGCGCCGCGGAGTTGCCGCAGATCCTGGTGTTCAACAAGATCGACCGCATCGACACGCCGCCGCGCATCGAGCGCGACGAGAACGGACGGGCGACGCACGTCTGGCTCTCGGCCGCGAAATCCGCGGGCCTGGACCTGCTGCGCGCGGCCGTGGCCGAACGGTTGTCGCGCGTGGCCCGCCGGGCCACCCTGCGTGTCGCGGTGCAGGCCGGTGAGGTCCGCGCCCGGCTGTATGCCGCCGGGGTGGTGTCGGCCGAAAGGATCGCCGAGGATGGCGCCTTCGAGATCGACACCGAGCTGTCCGAGGTCGAATTGCTCAAATGGGCACGGGAACCGGGCGTCGAAATCCTGGCGCTGGAAGGGGACTCAACTTGTACGGTCTCCGGTGGCTACCTACAATCCACGCCCGCACTGCGCGCGGGAAAATGACTCCTTAAATCACTATGGCCTGGAATCAACCCGGCGGAAACAACAACCCTTGGGGCAAGAAACCTGCTTCCGGCGGTGGCGACCTCGACCAGGCCCTCAAGGACTGGCAGAAGAAGGTCGAATCCCTGTTCGGCGGTGGCGGCGGCAAGGGCGGCAGCTTCATCGTCGTGCTGGTGGCCATCGTGCTGGCCATCTGGATGGCCACCGGCTTCTACACCGTGAACGTCGGCAGCCAGGGCGTGGTGCAGCGCTTCGGCCGGCACGTGGCCACGGTGCCCAATGGCTGGGGATGGCGCTTCCCCTGGCCGATCGAGCAGGTCACAGAGGTGAACACCGCGCGCGTCACGCCGACGTCGTACAAGTCGAGCGTGCTCACGGCCGAGCCCAACATGGTCGAGCTCGAAATCGCCGTGCAGTACAAGGTCAATGATCCAGAGGACTATCTATTCAAGGTGCGCGATCCGGTGGCCACGCTCGGCGAGGTCAGCGAGAGCGCCATCCGCGAAGTCGTCGGCCGCAGCGATCAGCAGGCCATTCTCGAATCCAAGCGCGTGGAGATCGCGGATGCCACCCGCGAGATCATTCAGCGCACGCTCGATGCCTACGGCGCGGGTCTCGAGGTCGTGGAAGTGAAGATCACCGGCGTGCAGGTGCCCGAGGCGGTGCAGCAGTCACAACGCGATTCGGTCAAGGCCAAGGCCGACCGCGAACGCGTGACCCGCGAGGCACAGGCGTACGCCAATGAGATCCTGCCCAAGGCCGAAGGCGCCGCCGCGCGCGCGGTGCAGGAGGCCGAGGCTTACAAGGCCGGCAAGGTGCAGCAGGCCACCGGCGACGCCTCGTACTTCAACCAGTTGCTCACCGCGTTCGAGAAGGCGCCCAACGTCACCCGCGACCGGCTGTATCTCGAAGCGGTGGAAGCGGTGATGCGCTCCTCGCGCAAGGTGATCATCGATGCCAAGGGTGGCAACGGCAACATGATCTATCTGCCGCTCGACAAGATGCTGGAGCGCCGCTCCGACTCCGAGTCCAACACCATCACCGTGCGGCCGCCGGTGTCCATGGAGCCGGATTCGAGCGGCAACGTCGATTCACGCCAACGGGTGGAACGCTGATGGGCTCGCGCATCCTGACCATTCTGATCATCGTCGTGGCGGCCATCCTGCTGCTGAGCGCGTCCACGTTCGTGGTGCGCGAGCAGGAACAGGCGTTGCGCGTGCAGTTCAAGACCGTCATCGGCAAGGATTATCAGCCCGGCCTGCACTTCAAGGTGCCGTTCGTCGACGACGTCATCAAGTTCGACCGCCGCGTCCTCACCAAGCGCTTCGATGGCGAGCAGTTCCTGACCAGCGAGAGCCAGGTGCTCACGATCGATTACTACATCAAGTGGCGCATTCAGGACGTGGAGCAGTTCTACCAGGCCACCGGCGGCGGCGACGAAGAGGGCGCGGGCTCGCTGGTCGGCCAGCGCATCCAGGACGGCATCAAGAACGCCGTGGCGCGCCGCACTCTCAAGGAGATCGTGATCTCCGACCGCCAGCAGGTCACCGGCGAATTCATGGTGCGCTCGAGCGAGTCGCTCGAGAATCTCGGCGTGCAGCTCATCGACGTGCGCGTGCAGCGCATCGACCTGCAGGAGGACGTGGCGGCGCGCGTATACGAGAGCATGAAGCAGACCTTCGAGGGCATCGCGCGCACGCAGCGAGGCGAGGGCGATCGCGAGTCGCAGATCATCCGCTCCGAGGCGGAGCGCCGGCGCACCGAGATCATCGCCAAGGCCAATGCCGACGCGCAACGCATCCGCGGCGAGGGCGATGCGCTGGCCACCGCGATCTATGCGGCCGCCTACAACCGCAACCCGGAGTTCTACTCGTTCTATCGCAGCCTGCAGGCGTACCGCAGTTCGCTGGGCCGCGAGGGTGACGTGCTGGTGGTGTCGCCCGACAGCGAGTTCTTCAAATACTTCAAGAGCCCGGCGCCGCAAAGACGATAAGCATCCGGCGCTGCTGGCAGCCTTCTTCGCATTCAGGACGCCGCGCATGCGGCGCGGGTAGATCTGGTCATGGGAAAATTCGTCATCATCATCGGCACCCAGTGGGGCGATGAGGGCAAGGGCAAGGTCGTCGACCTGCTCACCGAGCGCGCCGCCGCGGTGGCGCGCTTCCAGGGCGGCCACAACGCCGGTCACACGCTGGTCATCGGCGGCAAGAAGACGGTGCTGTCGCTGATTCCCTCGGGAATCCTGCACGCCAACGTGCAGTGCCTCATCGGCAATGGCGTGGTGTTGTCGCTGGAGGCGCTGTTCCGCGAAGCCCAGACTCTGATCGACCAGGATGTGGACGTGTTCGCGCGACTGCGACTCTCGCCCAATTGCCCACTGATCCTTCCCTCGCACGTGGCACTCGACAAGGCGCGCGAGGCCGCGCGCGGCGCAAACGCCATCGGCACCACCGGCCGCGGCATCGGGCCGGCGTACGAGGACAAGGTGGCGCGGCGCGCGGTGCGCGTGCAGGATCTCTTCCAGCGCGAGAAGTTTGCCGCCAAGCTGGGCGAAGTGCTCGACTTCCACAATTTCACGCTGCAGCACTATTTCAAGCAGCCGGCCATCGATTTCCAGAAGACGCTCGATGAGCAGCTCTCGTACGCCGAGCGCGTGCGCCCGCTGATCAGCGACGTCACCCAGACGCTGGCGGAATTGCGCGCTCGCGGGGCCGACGTGATGTTCGAAGGTGCGCAAGGCGCGGGCCTCGACATCGACCACGGCACCTATCCTTTCGTCACCTCCTCGAACACCACCGGCGGCTTCGCGGCCACCGGCACGGGCATCGGGCCGCGGTCCTTCGACTACGTGCTGGGCATCGTCAAGGCGTACACCACGCGTGTGGGCGCCGGGCCGTTTCCCACCGAGTTGTTCGACGAATACGGCGAGCATCTCTCGCGCGTGGGCCACGAGTTCGGCGCGGTCACCGGCCGCAAGCGCCGCTGCGGCTGGTTCGATGCGGTGGCGTTGCGCCGTTCGATCATCAATTCCAGCGTGTCCGGACTGTGCCTGACCAAGCTCGACGTGCTCGACGGCCTCGATACCCTGCAGATCTGCGTGGGGTACCGTTCCAGCGACGCCGCCGCGAACGGGCGGGTTTCGCAGGAGCCGCCGTTGTTCGCCGACGCGTTTGCCGGAGTGGAACCGGTGTACGAGGAGATGCCGGGCTGGAAGGAATCGACCATCGGCATCCGCAGCCACGACGCGCTGCCTAAGAATGCGCAGCGGTATCTCGCGCGCCTGCGGGAACTCGCCGGTGTGCCCATCGACATCATCTCGACCGGCCCTGATCGCGAACAGACCATCGTCCTGCGGCATCCGTTCGACTGAGTGTCGATTGAATGTGCGCCGTAGGCGTATTCCGACAAGAGCCCCGGAGCGGGACCCCTTGCGGGAAAATTCTTCCGCCTAACTAACAACTATTGCCGCCTGCGGGCGGCTCCGGCTGCCTATACTCGTGCGGATGATGCAGCTGGCTCCCCGCGAAGCGGCCGCGGTCCGTGCAGTGCCGTTACCCGCCAGGCCCTGGTGCCTGTTCCTCGACGTCGACGGAACGCTGCTGGAGCTGGCCGACTCGCCCGGCGGAGTGCGCGTCGACGAGCGTCTCATGCCCTTGCTCGAGCGCCTGCGCGCGGTGGCGGGCGGGGCGCTGGCGCTGGTCAGCGGGCGCACCATCCAGAACCTCGACGAACTGCTGGGCAATCCACGCCTGCCGGCCGCCGGCCTGCATGGCTGCGAACGACGCGACGCGCAGGGCAAGCTGCATGTCGCGCCGATCGCGCGCGAGCAATTGTCCGAAGTGCGTGCCGGGCTGGCCCGCATGGCGGCCCGCCATCCAGGCCTGACGCTGGAAGACAAGGGCGCCGGGCTCGCGCTGCATTTCCTCAAGGCGCGCGAGCTCGAGCACGAGCTGCGCGCAGAGGTGGCGCTGCTGGCGGCGCCGCTGGTGCCGCGCTTCGCGATACAGGACGGACACTGCGTGATCGAGATCAAGCCCGCCGCGCATACCAAGGACAGCGCCGTCAGCGCGTTCATGAACGAGGAACCGTTCCAGGGTCGCCGGCCCATCTTCATCGGCGACGACCAGACCGACTATGGTGGTTTCGCGGCGGTGCGCCGCTTCGAGGGCGGCCTGGCCATCGCGGTCGGCCCGCGCGTGAAGTCCGAATGGTGGCTGCCGGATCCCGGTGCCGTGCGCGACTGGCTGGCGCGCCTGGCGGCCGGCGAGTGAGCGCACTTGCAGTCGGACGGCGCATCGTGGACAAAGGAGCCATGAACTACGGAGTCATTGGCAACTGTCAGGTGGCCGCCCTGGTCGACGAGCAGGCGCGGTTGGTATGGGCCTGCCTGCCCAGGCCGGACGGAGACCCGATTTTCTCCTGCCTGCTGCAGAAGGAGGGCGGCGATTCGCGCACCGGCGTATTCGCCGTGGACCTGGTCGATCTCACGCGCACCGAGCAGCAGTACTCGCGCAACTCCGCCATCCTCGAAACGCGCCTGTATGACAGCCATGGCGGCGTGATCCGCGTGGTGGATTTTGCGCCGCGCTTCCGCACCCGTGGGCGTGTGTTCCGGCCGATGATGTTCGTGCGCAGCGTCGAGCCGCTCGCCGGCCGGCCGACCCTGCGCCTGCGGTTGCGGCCCACCGAGGGATTCGGCGAGCGCTCATCGCCCGGTATCAGCGGCAGCCATCACATCCGTTTCGCGGCCGATGGGCTGCATTACCGCGTGACCACGGATGCGTCGCTGGCGGCGCTCATGGAGGACCGGCCCATCGTGCTGGAGCGGCCGCTGCACTTCATCATCGGCCCGGACGAGACCCTGCAGGAATCGCCGGCGGCGCTCGCGCGAGAATTCCACGGGGCCACGCTCTCGTACTGGCAGGAATGGGTGCGCACGCTGGCCGTGCCGGCCGACTGGCAGGAGGCGGTGATCCGCTCGGCGATCACGCTCAAGCTATGCACCTATGAAGATACCGGGGCCGTTCTGGCCGCGTTGACCACCTCCATTCCCGAGGCGGCGAACAGCACGCGCAACTGGGACTACCGGTACTGCTGGCTGCGCGACAGCTACTTCGTGATTCAGACGCTGAACCGCCTGGGCGCGACGCGTACGATGGAGGCCTATCTGCACTACATCGACCAGATCATCGCCACGACCAATGCGGATACCTTGCAGCCGCTGTACGGCATCACGGGCGATCCGCGCGCCGAGGAGAAGATCGCCAGCACGCTCTCCGGGTACAAGGGCATGGGCCCGGTGCGCTTCGGCAATCTCGCGGCCGAACAGGTGCAGCACGACGTCTATGGCTCGGTGATCCTGGCCGCCACGCAATTGTTCTTCGACGAGCGCCTGGTGCGTTCGGGAGATCAGACGCTGCTCGAACGCCTGTACCGCCTGGGCAAGCGCGCCGTGGCCACGTTCGAGGAGCCGGACGCGGGTCCCTGGGAATTCCGCGGCAAGTTGCAGCGCCACACGTTCTCCGCGGCCATCTCGTGGGCCGGGTGCGACCGCCTGGCGCGCATCGCGCGGCGCGTGGGCGACCACATCGCCGCGCGCGACTGGAGCGCGCGGGCCGAATACATGCGCCAGGAGATACTCGATGGCGCCTGGAGCGACGAACGGCAGTGCTTCACCTCGGCTTTCGGCAATCGCGACATCGACGCCACGGCATTGCTGTTGCCCGAGCTCGGCCTGGTGCCGGCCACCGATCCGCGTTTCCTGAAGACCCTGGAGCGCGTCGAGGAAGAGCTGCGCAGCGGCGACCTGCTGTTTCGCTACAAGCACGCCGATGACTTCGGCACGCCCGAGAACGCCTTCACCATCTGCGCGTTCTGGTACGTGAATGCGCTGGCCGCGGCAGGCCGGCTCGACGAAGCGCGGCAGCGGTTCGACCGACTGCTGCAGCGGCGCAATCATCTCGGCCTGCTCTCCGAGGACATCTCGCCGGCCAGCGGCGAGCTCTGGGGCAATTTTCCGCAGACTTACAGCATGGTGGGAATCATCGGCAGCGCATTGCGTCTCTCCCGCAGCTGGGAGGAAATCGTATGAGTCGACTCGTTGCGGTAAGCAATCGCATCTCCATTCCCAAGCGCGGCACCGCGCCCGGCGGTCTCGCCGTCGGATTGCTGGCGGCCATGCAGGCGCGGCGCGGCCTGTGGTTCGGCTGGGACGGCGACATCGCCGAAAACGCGGCCGGCGAGCCGGGCATGGTGCGCAAGGACGGCATCACATATGCCTCCATCGACTTCGACAAGGCCGAATACCAGGATTTCTACCTCGGCTTCTGCAATGGCACCCTGTGGCCGCTGTTCCATTATTTCGTCGACGGTTTTCGCTACAACGACGCGCAGTACGAGTCCTACCAGCAGATGAATTCGCGCTATGCGCGCCAGCTCGCGCCGCTGCTGGAAGACGACGACCTGATCTGGGTGCACGACTATCATCTGTTCCCGCTGGCGCAGAAGCTGCGCGAGCTCGGTGCGTCGCAGCCCATTGGCCTTTTCCTGCACATTCCTTTCCCGAACATCGAAGTGCTGCGCGTGCTGCCGGTGTATGGCGAGCTGCTGCAGGCCATGCTTGCCTATGACGTGCTCGGATTTCAGACCGAAACCGACGTGCAGGCATTCCGCTCGGCGGTGGCCTATGTCTGGGGCGAACAGGCCCTGTGCAGTGAACATACGGTTACCCTGGGCGGCCGCCGGGTACGCACCGGTGTCTATCCCATCGGCGTGGACGTCGATGCCATCCAGCGCGAGGCCGTGGAATCGCAGGCCAGCGATGCCTGCAAGCGCATGGTCGCCGGGCTGCTCGGCCGCAAGCTCATGATCGGCGTCGATCGGCTCGACTACAGCAAGGGCCTGGTGGAGCGCTTCAAGGCGTACGAGAAATTCCTCGAGACGCATCCCGAGAACCAGAACCGCGTGTCCTTCCTGCAGATCGCGCCGCTGTCGCGCACCGACGTGCGCGCCTACTCGGAGATCCGCCGCGATCTCGAGCAGACGACGGGCCGCACCAATGGGCGTTTCGCCGATACCGACTGGACGCCCATCCGCTATCTGAATCGCAACTTTCCCCACGACGTGCTCATGGGCTTCATGCGCTCGGCCCAGGTGGGCATCGTCACGCCGGTGCGCGATGGCATGAATCTGGTCGCCAAGGAATTCGTCGCCGCGCAGGATTCCTCGGACCCGGGCGTGCTGATCCTGTCGACGCTGGCCGGCGCGGCGCGCGAGCTCACCGGCGCGATCATGGTGAATCCCTACGACGCGCGCGGCATGGCGCACGGCATCCAGCAGGCGTTCAACATGCCGCTCGCCGAGCGGCGCGAGCGGCACCTCGCCATGGTCGACGTGCTGCGCAGGAATTCCATCACCTCCTGGCACTCGAGCTTCGTCGAGACGCTCGAATCGGTGACCGAACCCGCGCGGGATTTCAAACTGCGTTTTGGGTGACGGCGCGCCGCACGTGCGGCCTGCTGACGCGCTTCACCAGGATTCACCGACAGCCGCCGCGGTCGATCCCGGGGTGAACTCCGCGCTGGTGGCAAAGGAGTGAGTTCATGGCATCGAAATACGGCAAGAAGGCGCAATCGAAGGTGAAACGCGCCATGCACGAGCGCAAGCGGGGCACCTTGCGCAGCGGACGTTCCGGAAAGAAGGTGACCAGCCGCAAGCAGGCGATCGCGATCGGGCTCTCCGAGGCGCGCAGCGCCGGTGGCAAGGTGCCGAGCCGCAAGAAGAGCGGATCGGGCCGCAAGAGCGGCAGCTCGAGCCGCAAGAAGAGCTCGGGCGGCAGATCCCGCAAGAAGAAATAGCGCCGGCTCAGGGCTCGGCGGTCTGCAGCCAGCCGCCTTCGAAGCCGGCCCGCTGCAGCCCCCGCACGATGTACGGATTGCGCTTCATCACCGTCCAGATGAGCTCGCTGCGGTAATTCTCGATCATCGAGATGATCGGCCCCTGGTCGATGCCCAGGTAGTCCGTGGCCACCCAGCCCATGCCGCGCACGCGGCGGCCACGGTGCAGCGGCACGTCGTAGTCGAAGCTCGGGTTGAAGGCATCGACGAAGCCGTACTTGCCGTAGATCTGCGAGCCGTACTTCTTGTACATCTCGCGCGTGGCCGGGACGACCACCTCGGGCGCGAATGGCAGCGACGCCACCGCCGCCGTGGGCGCGATCGTGCCGTCATCGAGAGTCTCGACCAGGCTGACACCACGGGCCGCATAGGCATGAAACTGCCGCGTCTGGCCGAGATAGGGCAGCCGGAAGTACCCGGGGCCGTCGCTGGCCGTGAATCCCCAGATGTTGGGACCGTAACCCCGCCAGTCGAGCGGATTGCGGATGGCATAGGCGCGCTGCGCGAGCACGGCGCGCCGGCTGTTCTCGAAATAGTCGATGCCCTGCGGCCACATGAACTCGTCCTTTATGCCGCGGTAGTCGATCCAGATGGCGCTGTACTGGTGGCCGAACAGCGGGCCGAAGGTGAGATGCGTCTGCCCCTCGAGCGTGCCCCAATGACGATAGTAGTTGGACGTAAAGGAAACCCAGGTGCCGGGCGCGGCCGGGTGCGTCGGGCTGCCGAGCGCGAGCACGTAGACGATCATGCCCTCGTTGTAGCCGCGCCAGTCGTGCACCTCGAACTGCTGCTCCGGGCTCCAGGCCATGCGGATGTCGGGCACGTGCTCGATGGACCAGGGCCAGTTCACGCGTTCGTAGAGCTCACGCGCCAGCTTGCGGATCTGCTGCTCGCCGGGATCGTCGCCGTCGAAATAGCCGGCCGCGAACAGCGCGCCCGCCATGAACAGCGCGGTGTCCACGGTAGATAGCTCGGAATTGCCGTAGCGCAGCCCGGACCCGAAATTGAGGAAGTGGTAGAAGAAGCCCTGGTAGCCCGCCGTGGTCGCGGATTCCGGTCCCTGGGGCAGGCCGTGCAGGAACTGCAGCGTGGTGAGTACGCGCTCGCGCGCCGCAGCGCGCGTCACGTAGCGCCGTTCCGCGCCGATGCAGTAGGCGTTGAGCGCGAAGCCGATGGCGGCGATGCTCGAGAAGGGCGGCCGCGGCCACCGGTCGGGCACCAGGCCGGTGCCGGGCTCGGCGGTGTCCCAGAAGAAGTCGAAAGTGCGGCGTTCGATGTCTTCGAACAGCGGGTCCAGCCGGTTCACCACGGGCAGCGGTGGCTGCACCACGACCGGATCGATGGGCCTCTGCGCCACCTGGCAGGCGGGCAGCGCCAGCAGGGCGAACAGCGCCGCGGCCAGAACCCGCCTGCGGCGCTTCATGCGGCCACCGCCGCGCGGCAATGGCGCTCGATGAACTGCTCGTGCGTGGGCATGGCGGCGACGCAGCTCGCGATCACCTGCCGCACGCTCTCGCACAGCCGGGTGAGTTCCTGGTCGGCAATGGCATCGACCAGGGGATGCCAGGCGCGCGGCACGATGCCTTGGCCCAGCATCACCTGCACCCAGCTGGTGAGCGCGAACATCTCGTCGGCTTCACGATAGAAGCGTCCGCTGTCGCGAAACAGCTCGATCTTGTCGCGCAGCGAATCCGGCAGGGACATGCTGCCGCAGTACCGCCAGAACTCCGTGTCGCGGCGTTCCGTGGCGCTGTAGTGCAGGATCAGGAAATCACGGATGCGCTCGATCTCGAATGCCGCCTCGGCATTGAACTTGTCCTGCAGCGCCGGGCTCATGTGGCGGTCGGGCAGCATCTGGATGAGGCGCGCGATACCCGACTGTACGAGATAGATGCTGGTGGATTCCAGAGGTTCGAGAAAGCCCGCGGCGAGACCGAGCGCCACGCAATTGCGGACCCACATCTTGCGGCGGCGGCCGGTGCTGAACCTGAGCACGCGCGGCTCGACGAGCGCGCGGCCGTCGAGATGCTCGATGAGGGTGCGGCGGGCGTCGTCGTCGCCGAGGTATGCGCTCGAGTACACGTGGCCATTGCCGGTGCGATGCTGCAGCGGTATGCGCCACTGCCAGCCCGCGCCGTGCGCCGTCGCGCGGGTGCAGGGCACGGCCGGCGAGGTCTTCTCGCTCGCCAAGGCCACGGCGCGATCGCAGGGCAGCCAATGCGACCAGTCATCGAAGCCGCTCGCGAGCGCCTGTTCGATGAGCAGGGCGCGAAACCCCGAGCAGTCGATGAACAGGTCGCCGGTCAGGGTTGCGCCGGACTTGAGCGTGAGCGACTCGATGAAGCCATCGCCGCCGCGCAGTTTCACATCGATCACTTCGCCTTCGATGCGCCGCACACCGCGCGCTTCGGCGTACCGGCGCAGGTACTGGCCGTACAGGCCGGCATCGAAGTGATAGGCATAGGCCACCTGCGACAGCGGCGAGCCGGCGGGCACGTCGCTGGCGCCGGACATGAAGCGGCCGGCGGGCGCGGCAGCGGTGTTCAGCGAATAGGCGTCGAGGGGCTGGGCCTTGCCCTGGCGGTGCAGCTTGAGCCAGTACTGGTGGAAGGGCAGGCCGCGATAGTCGTGGCCGATCGTGCCGAAGCCATGCACGTAGCGGGAGCCGACCCGACCCCAATCGACGAACTGGATGCCGAGCTTGAACGTGCCGCGCACCGCGCGCACGAAATCCACTTCATCGATCTGCAGCGACTGATTGAACGCGCGCAGGTGCGGCACCGTGGCCTCGCCCACGCCGATGGTGCCGATGTCGTCCGATTCGACCAGCTGGATGTCGATGGGAAACTCGATCACGCGCGACAGCGCCGCCGCGGCCATCCAGCCCGCGGTTCCGCCGCCGACGATCACGATGCTGCGAAGTCTCGTGTCGCTCACGCGGCGATTAAAGCAAAGATCGCGGCAAAGATCGCCCGCGCCGGTCGCCGCGAATGCTAGAACTTGATGCCGAACGAGGCACGCAGCGTGCGCGGCAGTCCGGTGATGTTGCCATTCGGGTTGAGGCGGCCGCCGTCGACGACCCCGTTGGTGCCGTTGTTGTCGATGTAGTCCACCAGGTTGTGGGCGTTGGTCAGGTTGATGCCGTCGAGCCGCAGGTAGAACGACGCGAAATCGCGCAGGGCGAAATTCTTGGTCACCTGCAGGTCGAGCGACTTGTAGCCGGTGCCGCCGATGTCGTAACCGATGGCGGTGCAGGCGGCGCCGCTCGGGAAGGTCTGGGTACCCGACAGGCAGCCGATGACATTGCGCGGAATGGGGGTCGACCAGGTGAACTTGCCGGCGAACGTCAGTCCCCAGGGTCCGGCGTACGAGCCGGTGGCCACGAAACGATGTTTGGCCGCTGCGTTCGACACGATGAATGGAAATTCGTCGATCGACGAGGCATCGAAGACATAGTGCTCGACGATGTCGCGATTCTGCTCGGCATCGGTGAACGTGTAGGCAAAGGTCGCGCCCCAGTGAGACTCCTCGGTGAAGGGCTTTTCCGCCGAGAGCATCACCTGCGTGCTGCGCGTCTCGATGCCGTTGTTGCCCACCAGCAGCGGGCCGGCGAGCCCCGGCGGAGAATTCCCCCAGGGCTGGCTGCGGTTCTGCCAGAAATCGCCGTTCGGATAGCGGTTGCCCAGCGTGAACACGAAGCCGTCCTTGCTGAGGATGCGCGACACCGAGGCGCTGGTGTTCCAGTCGCCGAGCCGGTTGCGCATGCCCAGGCTGAACTGGTCGGAATAGGGCACCTTGAGATCGTTGTTGATGAGATCGATCTCGCCGGCCGTGCCGCTGAGCAGCGCCGGCAGTGCATTCGGATCGCTGGCGAAAGCCGGGTCCCAGGTTATGCAGGACGCGCTGGCCGCGCACGGATGATCCGTGGTGTTGAAGCGCATTTCGGTGGTGGCCAGCGTGAACTTGGTCTGCTCGAGCTGCAGGTAGTCGTACAGCGTGCGGTCATAGGCGCGGCCCGCGCCACCGAAGATCACGTGCGCCTGGTCCGCGCCGATGTCGTACGCGAAGCCCAGGCGTGGCTGGAAGGTGTCGGTCTGCTCCTTGCGGTTGTTGCCGGTGGAGATGTAGTCGTTGATGTCGATGGCGACATTGGGGTCGTTCGACAGGCCCAGCGATTCGCCGTACGTCACGCCCGGTGCGATCTCGGTGGCGAGCATGTCGAGGAAGAACTGGGGCGTACGGAAATCCAGATAGGAAGGATTCTTCTCGACGTCCCAGCGAACGCCGAGATTGAGCGTCAGGTGGTCGTTCACCGTCCAGTCGTCCTGCACGAACACGCCGATCTGCTTGTCCTTGGAGGTGACCTGCGAGTCGTAACCCTCCAGTGGCAGGGCGAACACCGCCTTGTAGGGAATCGTGGCCACGCCCGCGTTGGTCACGTCGTAGTAGAATACGGGGTTGCCCGGAACCGAGTCGGCGGCCGTGAGCTCGACCTGCTTGTATTTCACGCCGGCCTTGAGGGTGTGCCTGCCGGCCACGTCCGGGAAGGTGAGCACGTCGGCGAGCGCCCAGCCCTTCTGGCCTTTGTTCTGTCCGGCACGTGGATCCGCGCCATCCACCGCGATGATGCGTGGATCGTTTCCGGGCGCGAGCTGCCGCGTGTAGACCGCGCCGTTGCTGCCGCTGTTGGTGATCTGCGGCACGAAGAACGCATCCTCGTAGGTGAACTGCACTTCGTTCAGCCAACGCTCGGCAGTGCGCTTCCAGCTGAGCTCGTAGCGGTCGTCGCTGTTGTCGGTTTCCACCGCGGCGGACTGCGCCACGCCGATGCCCGTCTGGTCACCCTGGCTGGTTTCGCGGCGCAGTTTGGCGGACAGGGTCAGCGTGTCGCTGTCCGACAGGGCCCAGTCCAGCTTGCCGAAGTACAGGTCCTCGTCGAAGCCAATGGTCGCGGGGCCGAGTTGCGCGAGCACGTCCGGCGGCAGTTGCGCCACGACGTCGTCCGGCGGGCTGTTGTCCGGCAGCACCGTCTTCGGGGTCACGTAGCGCTTGGCCTCGTAGGTCAGGAAGAAATGCAGTTTGTCCTGGATGATCGGCCCGCCGAAAGCGATGCCGTATTCCTTGCTCTCCGACTCGGTCTTGTTGCCATTGAAGATCTCGCCCGGCGTGCGCGCGCGGAAATTGTCGGCGGTATAAGTGCCGAAGGCTTCGCCTTCGAACTGATTGGTGCCGGAGCGGGTGAGGGCGGTGATGGCCGCGCTCGAGATCTGGTCGTACTCGGCCTTGTAGTTCGAGGTGATGACCTTGTACTCGCCGATGGCGAGCTGTGGAAACGGATTGCCCTGGGTGTCGCCGGCCTGCCCCGAGACGCCGGAGCGCACGTAGCCCTTCTGGCCGACACCGTCGATGTACAAATTCACGCCATTTTCGTTCTGTGCGCCGCCGCGAATCCGGGTGCGTCCGCTGCCGTCCACCTGGAACACCATGCCGGGCACCGCGTCGGCGAACTCGAGGAAGTTGCGGGTCATCTGCGGCGTGGTCTCGATCTGCTGCTGCGAGACCGTGGTGCCAACCTCCGAGGTGCGCACCTCATTGAGTCGCCGGCCTTCGACCGTGATCTCCTGCATGGGCTCTTCGGGCGCCGCCGCGCCGCCGCCCGCGAGATCCAGTGTCGCGGTCGAGGCCACCGTAAGCGTGACCACAGTCTCGGTGCCCGGACCGGCGTCGACCCGGTACGTGCCCGGGGGCAGCCCGGCGAGCGTGTAACTGCCGCCCGCGCTGGCGCGCGTGCGCCGCGTGGTGCCCGTGTCGACATTGCGTGCCGTGATCTCGGCATTGGCCGGTGCGCTGCCGCGCAGCGTGGCATCGGCGGACTGCGCCCAAACTACTCCGGGCGCGGCGAGGACGGACGCGATGGCCGCGCCCAGCAGGGACCGTGGGAAATTGTTCATACAACCCTCTCGTTGTACGTCGCGCGATCCGGTGCGCCCGCAAGCCCGGCGCGACCTGGCGCCGCAGGAAACGTGGCTCGTCAGCGACGTGTTGCCATGTCGTCAACCTTACTCCGGTGCTCGAGCGCAGGCGTTCGCATTGCGCGTCGCGCGAGTAGGACGCGCCCGCGCGACGAATCCGGAATCGTCCGACAAGGCAGGGTTGTTAGCGGCGCAGCGCCAGAGCCGCTGCGTTGCGACAAACTACTTCAGGCTGAGTGTGATGCGCGCCTTGCCAGCGACGGCCGGCGAGGCGGCGGGTGCGAGCAGGAATACCCGGCCGGGCTCCACCTCGCCCGACGACAGCAACGCGTCCTGGATGGCGCGCGCCCGCTGCTGCGCCAGTGACTGCAAGGCGACATCGAGTGAATCGATGCCGGGGCGCAACGCCGTCTGCAGTCCCTGGCTGGCGCCCGCCACGAGGCCGGGCTCGCGATCCGCGGCGCGCACCTCGCGCAGCGCCCGGGCTCCGGGCGGCAGCGCAGCGCCGGGTTGCTCCTTTGAATAAAGCGCCAGGAGCAGTTCGAAACGGGTCCCCGGGTCGCTCGCGGCGGCGGGCGGCCTGCGCGCCTGTGCCAGGGCTGCGAGCCGTGCTTCGAGATCGCGCGCGGCCAGCGCCGCATAGTCGGCGTCGGGTGCGAACGTGGACGGCACATCGAGCGCCAGCTGCGGCCGCTCGCGCAGCGCCTTGGTGAGGGCCAGCAGCTTTTCGCGCGCCGGCGCATCGAGCGCGGCCTCGCCGGCTTCGAAATCGATGAGGTTCACTTCCTCGCCGCCGCCGAACATGCTGCCGATGAGCTTGAAGGGCGAAGTGGCGATGCCGGCGAGCAGATTGACGAATGCCTTCCAGATGATGGGGCCGAGCCGGAACTTGGGGTCGTCGAGACTGCCGGTGACCGGCAGGCCGAGATCGATGACGCCATTGCGATCCTTGAGCAGCGCCACCGCCAGGCGCAATGGCAGCTTCACCGCGTCGGGACTCTCGACCCGCTCGCCGAGCGTGAGCTGGTCGATGACGAACCGCTGCTCGGCGTCGAGCCGGCGATTCTCCACCCGATAGCGCACGTCCACGGACAGCTTGCCTTTCTCGATGCGATAGCCGGCGAAGCGGCCCGAGTAGGGCGTGACCGAGGTGAGCTCCACGCCGTCGAACTTCACGTGCAGGTCGGTGAACAGGCTGGCGGACAGTAGATTGAGCGAACCGCCGATCTGCACCGGCGCATAGCGGTCGATCTTGCCGGTGAGCGCCACCTCGGCGCGCGAGTCCTTGCGCGAGGACAGCCCCGAGATGCTGCCGCCGAGCTGCTGCAGGCTGACGGCGTAGTTGGGAGTGATCCAGAAATCGGCGAAGTTGGCCGAGCCGTTCGCCACCTGTACCCGCCCGATGGCGATGTCCATGGCCTGCTGAATGCCCGTGGGCTGGCCGGTTCCGCGCACGGTCTGCACGGGGCCGGGCGCGCTTGCGGGCCGCGTGAGCACCTTGCCGATGTTGGTGGTCTGGTCGGGTGCGATGATGAGCCGTAGATAGGGCGCGCGTGCGCTGATGCTGGCGATGCGCAACACGGCTGGCCGGCCGTCGATCGCCTGGTATCGCACGCCCTCGAGTCCGAGGCGGTCCCACTTCACCAGGTCTTCCCGCAGGCCGTTGTCGATGGCATGCAGCCGCGTGCACTCGAGACTGCCGGCCAGCCGCAGGGCGTGGGGTGTGAATTGCACGTCCACGCGGGTATTCAGCATGCCGGAGAGCAACGTCATCTGCGTGTACGTGCCGACGTAGGGCTGCAGCGCCGCGAGGTTCAGACCGTCGAGCTGCACCTGGCCATCGAAGGCACGCTCCGACACCGTGCCGCGACCCTGGAGGCGGAACGTTCCACCGCTCTCGAGCGCGGCATCGCCGGTGACCTCCAGTGCCTGGCCCGGCGCAGTGCTGAACCCGCGCAGGCGCAGGTTGATCGGCGCCAGCGTGAACGCCGCCGCGGGCTGTACGAATTGATCGGTGGCCTCGACGCGCAGCGATTCGGCGTCGAACTCCTTCACGGCGACGGTCCACGGCGAGTCGGCCGGTGCCGCGACGGTCGGCGAAAGCGCTGGCGGGATCTCCGGCGGGGTCTCCGGGACAGCGGCGGCCGGCATTTCGAGGAGGCGCAGCAGATTGACCGCGCCGTCGGCGCCGCGCTGCGCGATCACGTTGCCGTCGGTCAGCGTCACACGTGCCAGGTCGACGGTGCGTCGCGTGAGATCCGCGCGCACATCGTTCACCGCGAGTTTCGCCAGGGAGATCCAGTCCGTGTCGCCGCCCCGCGGGCGGAGCTTGAGATCGGCGATCTCCACGGTGGCCAGGCTCACCAGCAGGGAAGGAGCGGCTTCCGAGGCCGCGAACTGGTAGCCGCCGTCCACGGCCACCCGCCCATCGGAGACCTCGAATCCCACGGAGTCCTGTAGATAGGACCACAGCGTGCGCGCCTGCACCGCGGCGAGCGCGAACCGCCCCTGCGAGCGCAGCGGCGCGAGGCCGAAATTGCCGTTCCAGCGGAATTCCTCGCCCGCGGTGGATCTGGCCTGCAGCGCATATTCATTGCCGCTGCCCGCCACGGTGCTGAAGTCGAGCAACTCGAAGTCGACGGGCGTGAGCCGCGCCTTGAACGGCGATCGGCGGGCCCGATCCTCGAACTCGAGCGCACCGGCGCGCAATTGCAGGCGATCGATGAACAGCCTCGCCGGCTGGCCCGGCGCGGGGCTGGCGCCCGGCGGCTGGGCAAACGGCGCGCTGAGCTCGCTCAGATTCAGGCTGCCGTCGGCCCGCACCCGCACGTTCGCCGAGGGACGATCGAGCTCGATGGCGTGAAACGAAGCGCCGCGCCGCCAGAGGCTGGCGATGTCGAGGTTCACCATCAGCCGCTCGAAGGCGAGCAAGGGCTCGTGGCGGGAGTCCTGGAATGCGAAATCGCGCACCTCCAGCGAGAGCGTGAACGGATTGAAAGAAATCTCGCCCAGCGTGGGTTCGCGCTGCCAGTGCGCCTGCGCGAAAGTCAGGATCTGCGTGCGCGCGACGCGGGGCACCAGCCAGAAACCCACAGCGCAATACAAGGCGAGCAGCGCGAGCAGCCCGAGGACGATGAGCCGCTGCCGGCGGGTGAACGGTAGTTGCATGGTCTCAGCCTCCGAAGCGCCGCAGGTCGAAGCCGCGCAGATCGTCCCGGGGCCGGCCGGCCACGAGATCGGCGACGGCGCGGGCCGTCACGGCCGACAGTGTCAGGCCGATATGCTGGTGGGCGAATGCGTAGAACAGGCCGGGCAGTGCGGCGACGCGGCCCATGGCAGGTAGATAGTCCGGAAGCACGGGACGCGGACCGACCCAGGCGTCGGCGGGGTCGTCGCAGGCATAGCCCAGCGCGCGCACGGTGCGGCGCAGCCAGGCGACCTTGCGCGCATCGACCGGTGCTTCCGTGCCGGCGAATTCCACGAAGCTGGTGGCGCGCAGGCGGCCGTCCATGGGTGTCACCACGAGGTTCTCGTCGGAGTACACCAGCGGCGCATCGACCAGCGGCGCCGCGCTCGGCATCTGAATGTGATATCCGCGCGCGGCCTCGAGCGGCACGCGCAAGCCGAAAGGCGTGAGCAGCGGCGCGGACCAGGCGCCCGCGCAGATCACGGCTGCCTGCACGCGGCTGTTGCCGTCAGCGGTGACCACTTCGCAGCCTTCGGGCACCGCGCGCACCGCGCTCACGTCACGGCGCAGGAACGTGGCGCCGCGCTGCGCGGCCGCGGCGACCAACGCGCGCACCACCTCCACAGGGTCGCGCACATGCGCGCATCCCGGAAACCAGAGCGCGGCCGCCGACTGCGCGCGGGCCGCACGGCGCACGGCGTCGACCACCTCCGGCGGCGCCGGCCCGGTGGCGACGTCGAGCGCGTGCATGGCGCGCGCCTGGGCTTCGGCCCGCCGTGCGGCATTGGCGCGCAGCCACACCTCGTAGTGTCCGTGCTGGCGGAGAAGATCGGCGCGCCCCGCCTGCCGCAGCAGATCCCGCAGGGCTGGAACGGCAGGCCGTACGAAGGGGGCGAGCAATGCCGTGTGTTCGCGGCGCATGAAGGCAGCGCGCGCGAAGCGCAATGCCCAGGGCGCGAAGTGCCGCAGGCGGCGCACGGGGACATCCAGAACACCGCCAAAGGCAAACAACTCGCGCCAGAAGCCGATCAGCAGCCCCGGCGCCGGCAGCGGCTCCACCAGTTCCGTGGCGACGTGACCGGCATTGCCGAAGCTGGCACCCGCCTCGCCGGGCGGCGCCCGATCGAACAACAGCACACGCCAGCCTTCCTGCGCCAGCGCGAACGCGGCGGCGCTGCCGATGATGCCGGCGCCGATGACGGCGATCGTTCTGGTCGCGACCGGGTTCTGTTCCGCCATGCCGACTCCCTGTTGCGCTAACGTAGCACCATGCAGCAGATCAGTGTCATCGATTCCCATACCGGCGGCGAGCCCACGCGCCTGGTGGTGGCCGGTGGTCCGGAGCTCGGCGGCGGCACGCTCGCCGAGCGCGCGCGGATTTTTCGCGAACGCTTCGACCAGTACCGTTCGGCCATCGTCAACGAGCCACGCGGCTCGGATGTCATGGTGGGCGCGCTGCTGGTGAAGCCCGAGCGCGCCGGTTGCGGGCTGGGCGTCATCTTCTTCAACAATGTGGGTCTGCTGGGCATGTGCGGCCACGGCACCATCGGCGTGATCGCCTCACTGGCGCACGCCGGCCGGCTCGCGCCGGGCGCGGTGCGCATCGACACGCCGGTCGGCGCGGTGGACGCGACGCTGCACGGCAATGGCGAGGTCGAAGTGGCCAACGTGCCTAGCTACCGCCGCGCGCGCGCGGTCACCGTGCAGGTGCCCGGCGCCGGCACGGTCACCGGCGACGTGGCCTGGGGCGGCAACTGGTTCTTCCTCGCCGAGGGCGAACACCGCATCGACCTGGAGCACGTGGACGAGCTGACCGATTTCACCTGGCGCGTGCGCCAGGCGCTCAATGCACAGGGGCATCCCGACGTGGATCACGTCGAGATCTTCGGTCCCGCGCGAGCGGCGGCGGCCCACAGCCGCAACTTCGTGCTGTGTCCCGGCCGCGCCTACGACCGCTCGCCCTGCGGCACGGGCACCAGTGCCAAGCTGGCCTGCCTGGCGCTGGAGGGCAGGCTCGCCGAAGGAGAGGAGTGGCTGCAGGAGAGCGTCGTGGGCAGCTGTTTCCGCGCGCGCTATCGCTGGCTGGACCGGACTGCCGGCACCATTGCGCCCACCATCATCGGTCGCGCCTGGGTGACCGCGGAGAGCCGCTTGCTGCTCGACAATGAAGATCCCTGCCGCTGGGGCATCCGCCCGGCATGAATGCCCGCGACGGGCGCGCTGGCGTGGCGTCAAGCCGTTGGAATCTTTGGGGAAAGATCTGGTGCCCGGGAGAGGACTCGAACCTCCACGATGTTACTCGCTAGTACCTGAAACTAGTGCGTCTACCAATTCCGCCACC
>CAMLGF010000014.1 GCA_946479515.1 uncultured Pseudomonadota bacterium
AGAGACCTTCGCTCGGGTGTCACAGCTGGGCGCGAAGCGCCAGAGAAGTAGTGCCGAGGGACTGAATCAACTTCGGAGAGCTCAGACGTGTGCCTTCTAACACCTCTCTGGAGCGGACGCGCGAGAGATGAAGTGCCAAGCCCAGACATCGGCGTGCGCGCCGCTCAACTCGGCCGTTAGGGAACCTCTGATTTACCGAGGGTGTCTGACGTGCATGCGGAGAGGGATGGAGTAGTTCGATGAAGCAGCAGACCTTGGCCGGGTTCGAGAAGCACGCGAACACGACGCGCCGGGCACCGTTCCTGACCGACATGGCCGCGATCGTGCCGTGCCGAATGCGTGGTGGAGCCGGTCTACCCGAAAGGCAGTCAGCTCGGCGGCCGTCCGCCGATCGAGCTTTCGAAGATGCTGCGGATGTATTTTCTGCAGCATTGGTTCAACCTGTCCGACCCGGCGGTCGAAGAGGCATTGTACGACTCGCTGTCCATGAGAACGTTTGTGGGCATCGATCTGGGAGTCGAGGCGGTGCCGGCCACCGCAAGTATCGCGGCCGCGGTTGGTTCAATGAAGCAGTGAGGCTCAAGAACCGGACGAAGTCCAAGGTGCGTGCCAAGGCGGAGCACGCCATCGGCGTCATCAAGCACGTGTTTGGCTTCCAGAGAGTGCGCTATCGCGGCTTGGCCAAGAGCCTGCATCGCCTGGAGGCTAGTGCAGGCTTGGCGAACATCCTCCTGCACCGCCGGAGGTTGTTGAATGCGTAGCGGACCAGGCAGAACGCGCGGACGAGGGGCGACGTTCACGGCAAGACGTCTCGAACTACCGCGCCGAAGCGGTATTCCCGCTGTCATCGCATCGATGATCGCGTGCGCCTTGTTCGTTATGGCCGGTTCTTCACACTGACCTTAGGTGGCAAAATGAGTTGGCGCACAGGTAGCACGCTCTTCATCGAAATGTGGCCGCTAATTCAGGCCCGCATCTCCGATCGAGATGAGCGCATCAGCTTCACAGCGAAGCTTCTCCAGGCGTTCGCAGACGAGGACATGGATACCTACGATGTCGAGGACATTCACCCGGACGTCAGGTCTGCCTTGCGAAGAAGCGGATTGGGGGTGTCTGAGCCGGAACGGTACACGAGCGACGTTGACGCGCACATGGACGAAGTCGATGACTAGTTGCCACCTAACAACTCTCTACGGAGTTCCCCGTCAAGTTCGGAGCGTTGATGTTGATCGACGGATCGTCCTGTGGCCCCTGGGCTTGTGATGACCGCGAAGGACGTGATCGGCACGAAGGAACAGACTGCGTCTCTCTACGCGGCCTTGTTGGATGCGGGAAGTGAGGCATCCGGGCCAAGATATGTGTCGCGTACGGTGGCCTCATTTGCCGGACGTCGAACGTGCGCGGTGGCCGATCGAGCCATCGCGCGTTCTGGTGTCGACATTGTGTTAGCCAGGCTTTCACCTTACTCGGTCTGACTTCGTGATCAATCTAGTGACCCGTGCGACGCACGTCGCTTCAGTGGAGGGTAACTCCCATATATTCGTCGGAGCGGACGCGTGAGGGATAAAGTGTCATTCGCAACTGCTGGCGGGCGCGCCGCTCACTGCAGCAGACGTATGCGGATCAGCCCACACCTGTGCTTCGACGGCCAATGTCGTCAGGCGATGCAGCTCTACCAGCAGACCCTTGGTGGAACGATTCAAACGATGCTCACCTATGGCGAGACACCGGCCGCGTCGTCTCTGGACCCGCAGTGGCATGACCGAATTGTGCACGCCACCTTGCTACTGGACGACATTGAACTCACCGGCGTCGACATGCTCCCTGGGAGTTATCAGCGCCCACAGGGATTCTTCGTCACCGTTACCGTGACAGGCGCTGCGCACGCGAAAGTGGTATTCGACGCGCTGAGCGCTGGGGGCACAATACAGATGCCATTCCAGCAAACCTTTTGGTCTACGGGCTTTGGGGTTCTCGTTGATCGTTTTGGAGTGCCTTGGGAGATCAATACCGATGACAGCAGGTCTGCCGCCTGACAAATCTCTGGAGCGGACGCGTGAGGGATGAAGTGTCACTGGCGAGTTCTGGCGCACTCGCCGCTCAGCTCAACTGTTGGACGATGCGCAAGATCATCACCGCTGTCTGCACGCTATTCATCACGAGCGTCGCAAGTGGGTTCGACCTCGAGCGCTCGGTGATCCCTGCCGAGAACGCCATTCCAATGCTCAGTGGACGTTGGATATCTCGCTGACGGAGGCGGCCTCCAGCCGCCGAGCAGTGGATGAACTTATCGATAGTCTTTACAACGAGAGTACCTGCGAAAGGTAGCGTTGTGGCGACAACGTCCAACACCTCGAACGGGCGTGTTGACGTCCACGTCTCAGAGCGCGGCCGGTGGTATATATTGATGCGGCGTTTATACAGGTGGCGCGGCGGGTATTTGCTCCACGTCGCACGAGTGGAAGCGGGAGAGACGAAGTGCCAAGATCTCGCAGCGACGCGCGCGCCACGCAGTTCAACCCTCAGTCGGAAAGTTGGAATCATGAGATCCATCGTAGCTGGACTTCTCGTATCGGCATTCCTGAGCGCATCAGCATTGGCGGGCGAGAATCCGAAGTCGACGCTATCAGTCACGGAGCCAGACGGAAAACCGGAGGCCTTCAGTGGCTCGAAAGACTTGGCGGTGAAGTTCTGGTTTCAGCAGCTCGTGCTCTCGGCGCTCTACCGTAATGATGTCGAGAGCGCCACCTCGGCGGATTGGAAGCGCGCCGTCAGCTCCTCGTCGAAGATCCACGGGGTCTATCCGTCCGGTTCTCACCTCGCGCTGCCCGAGCGCCAGCTTGTGACGTTTGACGAGATCGTTCTGCCCATTTCCGAACCGGGATATCCAGACTTCATCTATTTGAGGAACGGCGAAAGCTACTCGCGGCTCGCGAAGTACGATCCCTGGTTGTTCTGGAGGCTCAAAGTCGAGGTGGGCCTGGCGGACGAAATTCCGGACACGATTTCCAGAGCGCTGTTCTAATGCCACTCGATACCTTGCGGCAGTATGGTTCGATCACAGGCTGCTTGGCGTCTAGCACTCACTGAAGAGGACGCTGAAGAGGTGCGATTTCTCGAGCTCAGAATTCCTCCGCCTCTCGTGGGCGCCGTGGCCGCAGTCGGCATGTGGGCGATTACCAAGATATCACCGGGTCTGCGGCTGCCCTGGTTCGCACGGCTGATGGCTGCAGGGGTCCTGGCAGCACTCGGGGTGGCGGTGGCCCTGGGTGGCGTCGCATCGTTTCGCCGCGCCAGTACCACGGTCAATCCACTCAAGCCGGAAAAATCGGCGGCGCTGGTCACATCGGGTGTGTACTCATTCACGCGAAATCCGATGTACCTGGGCATGGCCTTGGTTCTCCTGGGCTGGTCCGCCTATCTGTCGTCGGTGTTGGCTCTACTCGGGCCGATTCTGTTCGCCTGGTACATAACGCGCTTCCAGATCATTCCGGAGGAGCGGGTGCTGGACAGGTTGTTCGGCGCCGCGTTTGCCGACTATCGACAGAGAGTGCGGCGATGGTTGTGAGCTGGGGTCGCCGGCACACGGTATACCTCCTCACGGCCCGATTCTGATATAGCTAGCGCGTCCATCCACAGGGAGCACCCAGTGACATACCCCGCCGTCACGGCCGCTTTGGCGGCTGCTTTCGCACTCCTCACGGTCGTGCTCAGCCTGCAGACGTCCATGCGACGGATGGCGCTCAAGGTGACCCACGGTGATGCGGGCGACGATACATTGCGACGCCGGATACGCGCGCATGGCAACTTCATCGAGTACGCGCCGTTGGCCGTCATTCTGGTGCTACTGGTCGAGCTCACGGGTGGTGCCTCCCCGCGAACGACTATGGCGTTGGCAGTTGCAATGGCGTCGGCGCGCATTCTTCATGCGCTGGGCATGCTTTACATGCGCGGACCGGCGATTCGCGCGGCCGCGATGCTCATGCAGCACTCGGCATTCGTCTTCGCGGCGTTGTTGCTCGTGCGCCGCGCCTGGCCCGAATGATGGACGACCTTCGCGTCGCGTCCCGTGCCTCGCCGGGATAGACTGCGAGACCTGCGGCTGATCACGATCCGGGAGCTCGCTCGATGGTGACCACTGACAAGAAGACCGCCACGCCGGAGTCCCAGCTCCGCGCGTTCATTGCCAGACTCGATGCTGGTCAGCAGAAACTGGTGCGCTCCGTGCGCGCGGCGCTGCGCAAACGTTTCGCCACGGCAAACGAGCTGGCTTACGACTACTCCAGCTTCGTCGTCATCGGCTATTCACCAACCGATCGCGGTATCGATGCGCCCATTTCTCTCGCCGCGCGAGCGGACCGCGTGGAGCTCTATTTCAACAATGGACCGAGGCTGCCGGATCCGAAGAAGCTCCTGTCGGGGTCGGGAAAGCAGACACGATTCGTCAGGCTCGAATCGGCGCAGCAATTGTCGGATCCCGACATCGAAGGGTTCATCGACGCGGCGCTGGCACTGGCGACTACCCCGATGCCGGCAAAGGGAAAAGGCACTCTCCAGATCAAGACCAACAAGTTGGGCGTCACGAAGCGGAAGAGCTCTCGCCGCGCACGAGCGAAGTGACCACGAATATCTACCCTGTGCACTCCTTTCCTCGGAGGGCGCTGGAGACTGGAATGTTTCGCTCGAGCAAGAGCGAGCGATCCGATCAGCTCAGTCGTTGAAAATCATGGAGGGTCTCATGCGAATCCTTGCGCTGTTGGTCTTGACATCGTTGAGTGTGGGAAATTGTCTCGCGGAGACCTTGAAGGGCGAGGCGGAAATCCGGGCTTTCTCCGATCGCGTAATGACGAAGATCGCGGCAGGCGACCTCGCTGGAGCATTCGCGGACATGAAGCCCTACATTGTCATTCCCGTCGCCGAATTCGATGCCGCGGTGCTGACTTCGAAGTCTCAGCGAGATCAGTTTGGCGCCCGCTACGGGGCGCCCACTGGGTATGAATTCATTGCGCAGAAGAAGATTGGCGATTCGCTGATGAGGCTAATCTACATAGAGAAAACCCAACGGCACGCGCTTCCCTGGACTTTCGTTTTCTATCGCGGAGCCCAGGGCTGGATGGTCAATTCGTTCAGTTGGAACGATCGGCTGCCGGACCTCTTTGGACCGCCCTGACGGGAGCAACGAGGTCAGGATAACGCCAGACCCTGCTTCACCTCGGCATCGGCTGCGCCGCCGAGTGGCGGGGGGTGCGGGGGTCTGCACCGTTGTAATGCACTTGCCCTGAAATGGACCCGAATCGGCCGCCCGCCCGGCTTCTGATCGTGGCATGGACGTTGCTTGGTTGGCTCATTGCTCCACGCGACGAGGGCCAGAACCAGCAATGTCCAGAAGAATCATCGTCATTGGCCATGGGATGGTCGGTCAGCGCTTCCTGGAAACGCTGACGCAGGGTTCCGGCGAATTCGCCATCACCGTGCTCGCGGAGGAAGCGCGACTGGCGTATGACCGCGTGAACCTTTCCAAGTACTTCTCGGGCAGTTCGGTCGAAGACCTGACGCTCACCACGCGCGAGTTCTTCGACAAGAGCGGCATCGAGCTGCATTCCGGCGACCCGGTGGCGGCCATCGATCGCGCCAACCGGCGTGTTACCACGCGCAGCGGCGCGGAGTACGAATACGACGTGCTGATTCTCGCCACGGGCTCGAGCCCGTTCGTGCCGCCGATTCCGGGCCGCGACCGACCGGGCGTGTTCGTCTACCGCACCATCGAAGATCTCGAAGCCATCAGCGAGGCGGGGAAGAATTCCACGCGAGGCGTGGTGATCGGCGGTGGCCTGCTGGGCCTCGAGGCGGCCAAGGCGCTCAAGGACCTGGGTCTGGTCACGCACGTGGTGGAATTCGCGCCGCGGCTCATGGCCGTGCAGGTGGACGAGGGCGGCGGCGAACTGCTGCGCAAGCGCATCGAAGGCCTGGGCGTGCAGGTGCACACGGGCAAGAACACTACGCGCATCGACGATGGCGAGGCCGCGCGACACCGCATGACGTTCGCCGACGGCGGCTCGCTCGAGACTGACGTCATCGTCATCTCCGCGGGCATCCGGCCGCGCGACGAACTGGCCCGGGACTGCGGCCTCGCGGTGGCGCCGCGTGGCGGCATCGTCATCGACGGCGACTGCCGCACAACGGACGAGAACATCTTCGCCATCGGGGAATGCGCCGCGTACGAGGGCCGCGTGTTCGGCCTGGTGGCGCCGGGTTACCAGATGGCGCGGGTCGCCGCCGCGCGCCTGCTCGGCACGGGCGAAGCGCCGTTCGCCGGCGCGGACATGAGCACCAAGCTGAAACTGCTCGGCGTCGAGGTGGGCTCGATCGGCGATGCGCACGGTGCGACGCCCGGCGCGCGTGTGTATTCCTTCTTCGATCAGCGCAAGGAGGTCTACAAGAAACTGGTGGTGGACGCCGAAGGCAAGAAGCTCATCGGCGCCGTCCTGGTCGGCGACACGTCTGACTACTCGATGTGGCACCAGTCCGTGATGAACGGGCTGCCGCTGCCCGAGAACCCCGAGACCATGCTTTTCCCGGCGGCCGCGGCCGGTGCGAGTGCACCCCCGTCCAACGCGCTGGCCGCGCTGCCGGATTCTGCCCAGGTCTGCTCCTGCAACAACGTGTCCAAGGGCGGGATCTGCTCGGCGATCGAGGCGGGTTGCACCACGGTCGGCGCACTGAAGACCCGCACCAAGGCGGGCACTTCGTGCGGCGGTTGCACGCCGCTCGTGACGCAACTGCTCAACGCGGAGCTGAAGAAGCGCGGCGTGAGCGTGAACACGTCGATGTGCGAGCACTTCCCGTACACGCGCCAGCAGCTCTTCCACCTGGTGCGGGTGGGCGAGCTCAAGGATTTCGACGGCGTGATCGCCAAGCACGGCAAGGGCCTCGGCTGCGACATCTGCAAGCCGGCGGTGGCGAGCATTCTCGCCTCCTGCTGGAACGAGTTCGTGCTCAAGAAGCGCAACGCGGCGCTGCAGGACACCAACGACTATTTTCTCGCCAACATGCAGAAGGACGGCACGTACTCCGTGGTGCCGCGCGTGCCGGGCGGGGAGATCACGCCCGACGGGCTCATCGCCATCGGCGCCATCGCCAAGAAGTACGGCCTGTACACCAAGATCACGGGCGGCCAGCGCATCGACATGTTCGGCGCGCAGGTGCACGAATTGCCGCTCATCTGGAAGGAGCTAATCGCGGCGGGCTTCGAGTCGGGCCATGCCTATGGCAAGGCACTGCGCACGGTGAAGAGCTGCGTGGGCTCCACCTGGTGCCGGTACGGCGTGCAGGACTCGGTGGGTCTCGCCATTGATCTCGAGACCCGCTACAAGGGCCTGCGCGCGCCTCACAAGATCAAGTTCGCCGTGTCGGGCTGCACGCGCGAGTGCGCGGAGGCGCAGGGCAAGGACGTGGGCGTCATCGCCACTGAGAACGGCTGGAATCTGTACGTCTCGGGCAACGGCGGCATGAAGCCGCGCCATGCCGACCTGCTGGCCCGGGATCTCGATACGCCGACGTTGATCCGGTACATCGATCGCTATCTGATGTTCTACATCCGCACGGCGGATCGCCTGCAGCGCACCTCCACCTGGCTGGAGAACCTCGAAGGCGGCATCGACTACGTGCGCCAGGTGGTCTGCGAGGACTCGCTCGGTATCGGCGCGGAACTCGAGGCCGACATGGCGCGCGTCATCGCCAACTACGCCTGCGAGTGGAAAGTCGCCGTGGAAGATCCGCAGACGCTCAAGCGCTTCCGCCACTTCGTGAACGCGGACGCGCGCGACAACAACGTGCTGTTCGTCGAGGAGCGCGGGCAGATCCGGCCCGCGAGCGCCGAGGAGCGCGCGCGCGCCGCGGACCAACCTCCCGCCGAGGAGGTGGCGGCATGAGCCCGCTCTATTCCGACAACGGCGAGCGCTGGCAGAACGTGTGCCCGGTCGAGGATCTGGTGCACGGCACCGGGGTCTGTGCGCTGGTGGGTGGACGGCAGATCGCGGTCTTCCAGGTGGAAGGCCAGGTGTACGCGCTCGACAATTTCGATCCGGCCTCGCGCGCCAATGTCCTGTCGCGCGGCCTCACAGGCGATCTGCAGGGCGAGCGCGTGGTCGCGTCGCCTATCTACAAGAATCACTACGTGCTCGGTTCGGGCCGCTGCCTGGAGGACCCCACCTTCAGCGTCACGGCCTATGCCACGCGGGTCGTCGATGGCCAGGTGCAGATCGAAGTGCCGCGCGCCACGCGGCGCCTGCGCCTGGTGGTCGCCGGCAACGGCATGGCAGGCATGCGCACGGTGGAGGAACTGCTCAAGCTCGGCGTGGCGGATCGCTTCTCCATCACGGTGTTCGGCGCCGAGCCGCGTGGCAACTACAACCGCATCCTGCTGTCGCCCGTGCTCTCGGGCGAGCAGCAGGCGGACGACATCATGCTGCACCGGCCGGCCTGGTATACGCGCCGCGGCATCACGCTGCACTCGGGCGACCCCATCGTCGAGATCGATCGCAAGCGGCGCACCGTGCGCTCCGAGAGCGGCGTGCTCGCCCGCTACGACCGACTGCTGATCGCCACCGGTTCGGACCCCATCGTGCTGCCGCTGCCGGGCAAGGAACTGCCGGGCGTCGTGACCTTCCGCGATCTCGACGACGTGAATCGCATGCTGGAGCGTTCCGGGGCCGGACGGCGCGCCGTGGTCATCGGCGGTGGCCTGCTGGGGCTGGAGGCCGCGCACGGGCTCAGCCTGCGCGGCATGCACGTGACCGTGGTGCACCTGCTGGACACGCTCATGGAGCGCCAGCTGGATACGTCGGCCAGCGAGCTGCTGAAGGCGGCGCTCGAGAAGCGCGGCATCGAATTCCGCATGAAGGCGAAGACGCAGGAAATCCTGGGCGGGACGGGGGCGTCGCAAGGCCGCGTCGCGCGCGTGCGCTTCGAGGGCGGCGAGGAGATCCCCGCCGATCTCGTGGTGATGGCGGTGGGCGTGCGGCCGAACATCGAGCTCGCGAAGAAGGTGAACCTCGCCTGCGACCGCGGCATCCTGGTCGATGACACGCTGCAGACCTACGACCCGGCCATCTACGCCGTGGGCGAATGCGTGCAGCATCGCCGGCAGACCTTCGGCCTGGTGGCGCCGCTCTGGGAGCAGGCGCGCATCTGCGCGCAGCACATCGCCGAGATCGGCGTCTCGCGATTCTCGGGGGCCATCAACGCCACGCAACTCAAGGTGTCCGGCATCGAGGTGTTCTCGGCCGGCGATTTCGCCGAGAAGGCGAACCGCGAGTCGCTGGTGCTCTCCGACAAGAGGCGCGGCGTCTACAAGCGCGTGGTGCTCGAGGGCAACAAGGTCTGCGGCGCCGTGCTGTTCGGCGACACGCGCGAGGCGGCGAAGCTGCGCGATCTCATCGCCGAGCGCACCGACGTCGCCGCGATCCGCGACCAGTTGCTGTTCGACTCTGACGCGGCCGCGTGAGCCCGAGCACGACGCCGACCCGCACCACCTGTCCTTACTGTGGCGTGGGCTGCGGAGTACTGGCGGCGCCGCGTCGTGGCGGCGGCGTGGACGTGCGCGGCGATCCCGCGCATCCGGCGAATAGCGGCCGCCTGTGCGTGAAGGGCAGCGCGCTTGGCGAGACGCTGGGCCTCGAAGACCGGTTGCTGCATCCCACGATCGGCGGCGAGCGCGTGAGCTGGGACGCGGCGACGGCGCACGTGGCGCGCGAGTTCCGCCGTTGCCTGGAGCAACACGGCCCGGAGTCGGTGGCCTTCTACGTCTCGGGGCAGCTGCTCACCGAGGATTACTACATCGCCAACAAGCTGATGAAGGGCTACATCGGCGCGGCGAACATCGACACCAACTCGCGGCTGTGCATGGCGTCGGCCGTGGCCGGGCACCGACGTGCCTTCGGCGAAGACGTGGTGCCGGTGAGTTACGAGGACCTGGAGTCGTGCGAGCTCGTGGTGCTGGTTGGCTCCAACACCGCCTGGTGTCATCCCATCCTCTGGCAACGCGTGCTGGCGGCGCGCGAGCGGCGGCCGCAGATGCGCATCGTGGCGTTGGATCCGCGCTGCACCTCGACGACGGACAGCGCCGATCTGCATCTGCCCCTGGCCGCGGGCAGCGACACGATGCTGTTCAATGGCTTGCTGGTGTGGTTGGCCGATCACGAGGCGATCGACCGCGCATACGTCGACGCGCACACGCGCGGCTTCGACGAGGCGCTGGCGGCGGCACGCGTCTCCAGCCCCGACGTGGCGACGACGGCGCGGGCCTGCGGCATCTCCGCGGAGAAGCTGCGCCAGTTCTACGAGTGGTTCGCCGCGACACCGGGCGTGATCACGGCGTTTTCGCAGGGCGTGAACCAGAGCTCTTCGGGCACCGACAAGGTCAATGCCATCATCAACTGCCACCTGGCCACGGGCCGCATCGGCAAGCGGGGGGCCGGGCCGTTCTCCGTCACCGGCCAGCCCAACGCCATGGGCGGGCGCGAGGTCGGCGGCTTCGCCAACACGCTGGCCGCGCACATCGATCTGGAAGACGAAGCGGGTCGCCACGCGGTGCAGCGTTTCTGGAACAGCCCCACCATCGCCAGCCGGCAGGGTCCGAAGGCGGTGGAAATGTTCGATCGCATCCACGACGGGGGCATCAAGGCCGTATGGATCATGGCCACCAACCCGGTAGTCAGTCTGCCGGACGCCGACAAGGTCCGCGCCGCGCTCGCCGGCTGCGAGCTGGTGGTGGTCTCGGACGTCATGGCCAACACCGACACCGCGGCACTGGCGCACGTGCTGCTGCCCGCGCTCGCCTGGGGCGAGAAAGACGGCATGGTCACCAACTCCGATCGCACGATCTCGCGCCAGCGGCCCTTCCTGCCGCCGCCGGGCGAGGCGCGCGCGGACTGGCGCATCATCTGCGACGTGGCGCGCGCCATGGGATTTCCGGGCTTCGATTTCGTCTCGCCGCACGAGATATTCCGCGAGCATGCCCGGTTGACGACCCAGTTGAATGACGGCCGGCGCGCGCTCGATCTCGGGGCCTGGGAGGGCATCACCGCCGCGGAGTATCGCCAGTGGCAACCCGCCGCCTGGCCCATGGCCGCGACGCGTGACGGCGCGCAGGGCCCGATGTTCACCGATGGCAGGTTCCTGCACGCGGACGGGCGTGCGCGCTTCGTCGCGCTGACGCCGCGGCGGCCCGAGAACGCACCGGACGAGGACTTCCCCCTGATCCTCAATACCGGCCGGGTGCGGGATCACTGGCACACCATGACGCGCACGGCGAAGTCCGCGCGGCTGTCCGCGCACGTCGCCGAGCCCTTCGTCGAGGTGAATCCGGCCGATGCGCTCAAGTTCGCGGTGCGCGAGGGGGAGCTGGCGCGGCTGCGTTCGCGCTGGGGCGCCATGGTCGTGCGCGTGCGCAGCGAGGGCGAGGTGCCCGCGGGCATGGTGTTCGCGCCTATCCACTGGAACGGCGCGTACGCGTCGGACGCACGCGTGGGAGCCCTGACCAATCCGGTGGTCGATCCGGTGTCCGGCGAGCCGGAGCTCAAGCACACACCGGTGGCCATCGAACCTTTCGTCGCCGACTGGTACGGGGTGATCTATGCGCGCACCGCGCTGTCATCGCTGTCTGTCCCCCGGTCTGTCGCCTGGTGGACGCGCGTGCAGGGCGAACAATTCCTGCGATACGAGCTGGTGGGCCGGGGCTTTCCCGACTGGTCGCAGGAGGCGCGGCGGCTGTGCGGCGCGGCGGCGGGCGCCGAGGTGGACTGGATCGAGTACGTCGACCCCTCGTACCGGCTGTATCGCGGCGCCTGGTTCGCCGACGATCGCTTGCAGGCCTGTCTGTACGTCGACGGCCGTCCCGGCCTGCCGGATCGCGGCTGGCTCGCCAGCCTGTTCGCGCGGCGCAAGCTCGACAACGCGGCACGCGCGAGCCTGCTGGCCGGCAGGGCCTTGCAGGGCGCCGACCCGGGCCCGCTGGTGTGTTCCTGCTTCGGGGTGGGAAGCAATCCGATTGCCGCGTGCGCGCGGGAGTTGGGCGCGGCAGCGACAGCCGCGGCCATCGGCCAGCGTCTGAAGTGCGGCACGAATTGCGGGTCGTGCATCCCGGAGATTCAGCGGGTGATCGCCGCGCAGGCCGCGTTGGCGGCGCGGGCCTGATTCCCGACTTCTGCGTTCAATCTTCTTCGGGGCCGAGGTCCTGCTCGAGCTCCTCGTCGGTGATGCCCAGCTGCGCTTCCTCGGCCTGATCGAGACCGCCGCCGAGCCCGGCATCGCGCGCGCCCACCACGCGGTCGAGCGCCAGCTCCTCGGACTCGTCGCCGGTGTCTTCGACGTCGGGCCGTTCACCCGTGCCCTGGCGATCGCTGGTGCTGTCGAGGCCGTGCAGGCCCATCATGTCGGCGCCGGTGTCAGAGCTGTCGCTGGGCCCCAGCGACGCGATGTCGCGCCCCCGGAGCAATTCATCCTCGCTCGGCACTCTCGCGGGTTTCTTCGGGCTCATGTATGCCTCCGATGCGTTGATCCACCGCTACTGTGAACGCGCCGGCGTGCGAACGGCCCCGGAGAGCGCCGGCCAAGCGGCGAGGCGCACGCGGACGGCGCGTAGGAGGGCGCCGCCGCTGGTTTTGGAATAATCATACAAATTGGGTATCGTTGTGCGCGCCAAGGGGGACACATGAAAAGACTCTGCTTCGCCGCGCTGTTGCTGGCCGGTGCACTCGAGGTCGTGGCGCGCGCCGCCGGCGCGCCGCCGCAGAAGATGCTGCTGTGGCCCGAGGGCGCGCCGGGCGCCATGGTCAATGGCGGCGAGGAGACGGTGCGCATCACCGAGCAGGGCGAGCACATAGTCTCCAACGTTCACCGGCCATCGCTCACGGTCTATCTACCCGGGAAGTCGTTGGCCGGCCCGATGCCCGCGGTGGTGGTGATCCCGGGCGGCGGCCACCGCGAGCTGTGGACCGATCACGAAGGCCACGATGTCGCGAAGTTCCTGAATGGCCAGGGTATCGCCGCGTTCGTGCTGTTCTATCGGCTGGAACGCGCACCGGATTCCACGTACAAGATCGAAGAACATGCGCTTGCGGATTTGAAGCGTGCCATGCAGGTGGTGCGCGCGCACGCGGCCGATTGGGCGGTGGACCCGGCGAAGGTCGGCACGATGGGCTTCTCCGCGGGCGGCCAGCTCGCGCTGCTCGGCGCGACCCGCTACGACACGGTCGAGGGCATCAGCACGCGGCCGGATTTCACGGCGCTGGTCTATCCCGGTCCGTGGCCGGACGTGAAGATCGATGCGAACACGCCGCCCATGTACCTGCTCGCCGGCAGCGACGATCGGCCACAGGTGCTGGCCACGCTCGCACAGACATTCATGGCGCTGCGCGCGGCCAAGGTGCCGGCGGAGCTGCATCTCTACGATGGCGTGCCGCATGGCTTCGGCATGCGCGCCGGCAACACCGGGCCGGTGAGCCATTGGCCGCAGCAGTTCGTCGACTGGCTGCGCACCCGCAAGATCCTGTAAAGACTTTCTCCAGGGGGATTCGTGAAATACCTGCTTTCGGCGGCACTGGCCGCATCGATGATGGCGTCGTGGACCGTGGCCCCGGCCGCGGACATTCCGGCGCTGCGCTCACCGGACGGCCGGATCACCGTGAAGCTCGCGCACCAGGAGGGTGGACCGCTCACGTATTCCATCGAGCGCAATGGTGAGACGCTGATCGTGCCGTCGGCGCTGCGCGTGCGGCTGGCGGAGGGGGAGATTTCCTACGGCGCGGCGGGCGACGTCAGCACGCGCTCTTCGGACACCGTGCGCCAGCTCGTGGCCACCAAGGCGGCCGAAGCGCGCGATGCGTACAACGAGATCACGGTGACACTGAGGCCCGCCGGCGGCACGCCGCGCGAGTTGCGCTGGATCTTCCGTGCCTACGACGACGGCGTCGCCTTTCGTTACTGGGTGCCGGCGAATGCCGGTCTCGAAACACTGGCGGTGCGCGCCGAGGAGACCGAGTTCGGTTTCGCGGACGACTATGGGTGCTATGGCTTCAACGTCGGCCGCTTCGATTCCAGCCACGAGGGCGAGTTCGACCCGGTGCGGGCGCGGCTGATCCGCGACCACAGCTTCTACGATCTGCCGCTGGTGTGCCGTACGCCGAAGAATGCCTTCGCGATCGCGGAAGCGAATCTCGTCGACTATGGCGGTCTCTATCTGCATGGCCGGGGCGACGGCAAGCTCGGCGTGCAGCCACGATTGTCGCCGCGCGTGGACGACCGCTCGCTTGTGGCGAAGGTGGCGATCGGCGCGGATGGCGCGGGCTCGCCCTGGCGCGTCGTCATGCTCGCAGACCGGCTCGGCAACCTGATCGAGTCCAATCTCATCGGCAACCTGAATCCGGATCCATCTTTCGACACGTCGTGGATCAAGCCTGGCAAGACGGCCTGGGACTGGTGGTCCGGACCCTATCTACCGCCGCCGGCCAGGGGCGGCACCGACATGCCGACCATCAAGACCTACATCGATTTCGCCGGCAAGTCGGGCTTCCAGTACATGATGATCGACGAGGGCTGGTGCCTGAACTCCGGCGTGGGCGGCAGCGCCCCGGCGGATGCGGACGTGACCCGGACGAAGGCGGGCATCGACATGCCGGCGCTGGTGGCCTATGGCGCGCAGCGCAACGTCGGCCTGTGGCTGTGGGTGCAGTGGGCGCTGCTCGACCGGCAGATGGACGCGGCCCTGGAGCAGTACGCGAAGTGGGGCATCAGGGGCATCAAGGTCGACTTCATGGACCGCAACGACCAGCAGATGGTCGACTATTACCATCGGCTGATGCGCAAGGCGGCCCAGCACCGCATCATGGTGGACATGCATGGCGCCTATCCACCCGCGGGTCTGAACCGCACCTGGCCGAACTACCTCACGCAGGAAGGCATCATGGGCGCGGAGTACAACAAGTGGAGCCGGCGCATCACGGCCACGCACAACGTGAGCCTGGCGTTCACGCGCATGCTGCTCGGGCCGCTGGACTACACGCCGGGAGGGTTCCGCAATCGCACGCCGGCGGACTTCGAGGTGGTGAACTCGCCGCCGCAGGTGCAGACCACGCGTGGCCACGGACTCGGCATGTTCGTGGTGTACGAGAGCCCCTTCCAGATGGTGGCGGACAGCCCCGACGTGTACCAGAACGCCGCGGGCTTCGACTTCATCAAACTGGTGCCGACGGTGTGGGACGAGACCCGCTTTCTCGGCGGGGACATCGATTCGCACGTGGTGGTGGCGCGGCGCAAGGGCCGCGACTGGTACGTGGGGGTCATGGGCAATGAGCAGCCGCGTGAGGTGAGCGTGCCGATGTCGTTCCTCGGTGAAGGCAGGTTCAAGGCCACGGTGTGGGAAGACGGTGCGACGCCGACGGCGCTGAACGTGAGCGAGAAGGTGGTGGGGGCGGCCGACAGCCTGAGGCTGAAGCTGGCGCCGTCGGGCGGAGCGGCGATCCGGATCGTTGCGGGGAAGTGAGCCGTGCTTTCAGTGCGCGGGCGGGGGTGGTGAGCCGCGTCCCCATTTGCTGCAAATGAGGAATGTCCCCATTAATCGGCGCCGTGTTGGTCGCCGCCGCGCTTGGTGTTGAGGGCTTCGCTGAGGGCCACGACCAGAGGCTTCATGAACCAGGAGTGCTCGGGGCTGGAGGCGACGTCGAAGCCGGCGGTGCGGATGGCCTCGGCGACGATGGGGCCGACGGCGGCGATCTTGGTGTTCGACAGCGCGCGCTTGACGAGCTGGGCGGGCTGCTGGTTCACGAGCCGCTCGATCTGCAGCTTGCTGGTGAAGGCGATGGCGTCGACCTCGCCGTTGGCCATGCGCTCGAGCAATGCCTTCACGGTGGCGTCGTCCGCGGCATTGCCATAGACGTAGGGCGCCACGGTGCTGAGCTCGGCGCCGCGCTCCTTGAGGAAGGTCTGCAGGCTCATGTTCGGGTCATTGCCGTAGAGCTGCAGCGCGACGCGGCGGCCGCGCAGATCGAGCGGTTTCAGCGCCTCGATGACGCCCGGCGTGGTGGGCGCCCGGGCTTCGATGTGGGGGCGCAGCCCGAGTTGTCGCAGCACGCGCGCGGGCTTGGGTCCGCGGGTGATGGTGCGTATCCGGCCGAGCCCGTCGATGAAGCGTTCCTGCAGCGCGGGGTCGTACTTGTTGATGCAGGAGAGGATGCGCGTGAGCCCCTCGCCGGTGATCAGGATGAAATCGTCGAAGCCGCCCTCGGCGACTTTCACGGCGAAGGCGAGCACCGCGGCACTGTGCGGCGTGTCATAGATGGTGACCAGCGGGCAGCGCAGTACTTCGGCGCCACGCCGCTCGAGCAGTGAGCTGAAGATCTCGAGCTCGCGCATCTCGGGCACGGCGATGCGCTTGCCCTTGAGGTTCCAGTCGATCTGCGGCGGAGGTGACACGGACATTCACCCAGTATGAAGCATTTGCGAAGCGCCGCTGGCTAGATGCGTGCGCCCGCGATGCCGACGGCGCCCCAGGTGGTGCGCCAGCGCTGCTTGATGACCGTGAGCCCGGAGAGCGCGAGCACCGCCAGCGAGGCGAAGGCGAGCAGCCCGGGCTGATACGTGCCCGTGAGCTGCTTGGAGAGGCCGAGGCTCGAGGCGAGGAAGAATCCGCCAACGCCACCGGTCATGCCCACGAGGCCGGTCATCACGCCGATTTCGTGCCGGAAACGCTGCGGCACCAGCTGGAACACCGAGCCATTGCCCATGCCGAAGGCCAGCATGGCGATTGCGAACAGCGCCAGCGCGACGTACACGCTGACCGGGTGGAAACTCACGCTGACCAGCGCAACCGCGGCCACCGCGTACATGAGGCTCAGCGTCCTGATGCCGCCGATGCGGTCGGCCAGCGCGCCGCCGATGGGGCGCACCAGCGAGCCCACGAACACGCACGCGGCCGTGAAATACCCGGCGTGCACGGCGCCCAGGCCGTAATCGGTGTTGAAGTAGATAGCCAGCGAGGAGGCGAGGCCGACGAAGCCGCCGAAGGTCACGGCGTAGAAGAACATGAACCACCAGGCGTCGCCCGAGCG
Organism: uncultured Pseudomonadota bacterium; assembly: GCA_946479515.1. Next base: position 17,106 of record CAMLGF010000014.1, read on the forward strand.
CAGCACGGCAAGGTACTCCGGCAGCTTCTTCGGCGGCGGCGCCGCGGGCGAGTTCTTCGCGGCGAAGAGATAGACCAGGAATGCGACGGCGAGCGGCGCCACCGCGAGGCCGAGCACGTTGTTCCAGCCCCAGGCCGCCGCCAGTCCGGGGGCGAACAGGGAGGCGAACACGGTGCCGGAGTTGCCGGCGCCGGCGATGCCGAGCGCGATGCCCTGGTACTGCGGCGGATACCAGCGCGAAGCCAACGGCAGCGCCACCGCGAACGAGGCGCCGGCGACACCGAGCACCACGCCCAGCGCCAGCGCGCCCTGGTAGCTTGCGATGCCGACGAACCATGCCGCGCCGAGGCCGGCGATGACGATGACCTGGCCGATGATGCCCGCGAGCCGCGGCCGCAATCTATCCACCAGCACACCGAACACCACGCGCAGCAATGCGCCGGCGAGCACCGGCAGCGCGACCATGAAGCCCTTCTGCGCGGGACTGAGGCCGAGATCGGCGGACATCTGCACGGCCAGCGCGCCGAGCAGCACCCAGACCATGAAGCTCATGTCAAAGTAGAAAAACGCCGACAACAACGTGGGAAGATGCCCGGCCTTCAGGAACTCGCGATTGATCACTTCACCCTCTTCGCTTTCGATGCCCCAGGTCACTATGCAAGCTTCGGACCAGAGCCCGGCCGGCGGGCTGCACGTGGGTGTGGGGCATGCCAGCGAGCAGGGCGGCCGGGCCGAGAACCAGGACTTCGTCGCCTGTCATATCGCGCCGGCGCGCGGTCCGCTAACTATCGGCCTGGTGGCGGCGCTGGCGGATGGCATGGGAGGCGCGAACGGCGGCCGTGTGGCCGCGGAATTGGCCGTAAGGGGCTTCATCGAAGGCTGCCTCGAGCAGCCCGCGACTCAGGGCATTGCGCGCATCGGGGCGGCATCCGCAGACGCGGTCAACCGCTGGCTGCACGCACTCGGCCGATCCGACCCCGACCTGAACGGCATGGCCTGCACCCTGAGCGCACTGGTTCTGTGCGGCAGGACCACCCATCTGGTCCATGTTGGGGATTCGCGCGTGTATCGATTGCGCGACGGCGAGCTCGCGCTGCTCACCACGGACCACACCCTGGGGGCGCCCGGCACCACCAGCGCACTGACTCGGGCCGTGGGCGCGCAGGACAGCCTGCGCGTCGATCACTTCAAGGAAAGCGCGCACTTGCACGATCGCTACCTCATCTGCAGCGACGGCGTGCACGGCATGTTGTCGCGCCAGGAGATCCACGCGCTGCTGGCGAAACGCGCCGCGCCCCGCGAGACCGCCGAGCAGCTGGTGGCGCACGCCAGAGCCAGCACCGATTCGGACAACGCCACGGCGCTGGTGCTCGATGTGCTGGCATTGCCGGACACCCAGTACACGGACCTGGAGCTGTCGACCGCGGATCAGCCGCTGCGCAACGTGCCTGCCACGGGTGAAATCGTCGACGACTACGAACTCGGCGAGATGCTGGGCGACGGCCTATACATGCGCGTGTTCCGCGCGCGCGACCGGCGGGGCGGTCGCGCCGTGGTGCTGAAATTTCCGAAGCCACGGCCGGGGCTCGAGGCGCTCCTGCGCACCGCGCTGCTGCGCGAGATGTGGATCGCCACGCACGTGCGCAGCCCCTACGTCACCGAGTCGCTGGAGCCGCCGTCCGAAAGACGCAGTTGCCTGTATGGCGTGCTGCCCTTCTACGAGGGCGAGACGCTGGAGCAGCGCCTGCGGCGCAGGCCGCCGATGAGCCTGGACGCCGGCCTCGCCATCGCGCTCAAGCTCACCCGGGCGCTTGCGGCGCTGCACCGCGCCGGCATCATCCATCGCGACATCAAGCCCGACAACGTGCTGCTCGAGCCGGACGGTGGACTCAAACTCATCGATCTCGGCGTGGCGCGACTGCGCCGGCACGAGGAGGCAGAAACGCTGGAAGTGCCCGGCACACGCAGCTACATGGCGCCGGAGCTGTTCGCGGGCACGCCGGCCGACGAGAGCACCGATCTGTTCGCGCTGGGGGTCACCGTGTATCGCATGTTCACGGGCGGCGCGTATCCCTATGGCGAGATCGAGCCCTTCGCGCAGCCACGCTTCGGCCGGGCCGCGCCGCTCGCGAAGTCGCGGCCGGATCTGCCGGCCTGGCTGGACCGCTGCCTCGCGCGCGCCACCGCCGCCGATCGGCGCGAGCGCTTCGCCGACGCCATCGAGTTCGGCTTCGAGCTGGAGCACGGTGCGCTGCGAGCCGTGCCGCAGGTGTTCGTGCGTCCGTCGCTGTACGACCGCAACCCCGTGCGCTTCTGGCAAGTGGTGAGCGTGATATTGCTGGCGGCCTTGCTGGCCGCGCTCGCGCACGTGGTCTGACTGCACCGAGTTGACGAGGGGCGCGCACCCCCACGCCGCGTTTCGGTGCACGCGCGCGCAACCGGCTGCCCGGCCGGGTCGATTCGCCGCGAAAGGTGCCTGGCATGTCGCTTGCTTCGACTGCTGCGCGCGAGCGGGAGCCATCCGGGCTCCCCGCGCCCAACAGCCAGAGGAAAGAGCGCATGTCATACCTTGCACCCGCCGAGTTCGTGACCAAGATGGTGGACGCGGGCGAATCGAAGATCTTCATGTCCACGCGCGACACCTTGATTCGCGCGTGCATGGCCGGGGCGATCCTGGCGCTGGCCGCGGTGTTCGCGGTCATGGTCACCCAGCAGACGGGCTATCCCATCATCGGCGCGGTGCTGTTCCCGGTGGGCTTCGTCATCCTCTATCTTCTCGGCTTCGACCTGGTCACCGGCGTGTTCGTGCTGTCACCGCTCGCGCTGCTCGACAAGCGACCCGGCGTGACCTTCGGCGGCGTGATGCGCAACTGGGGCCTGACCTTCATCGGCAATTTCATGGGCGCCTTCCTGGTCGCCGTGCTGATGTCGCTGGTGTTCACGTTCGCATGGACGCAGGATCCGAACCCGATCGGCCAGTTCATCGCGCACATCGGCGAAGGCCGCACCATCGGCTACAAGGACCATGGTGCCGCCGGCATGCTCACGCTGTTCGTGCGCGCCATGCTGTGCAACTGGATGGTGTCGACGGGCGTGGTCGGCGCGATGCTCTCGACCTCGGTGGGCGGCAAGGTGATCGCCATGTGGATGCCCATCATGGTGTTCTTCGCGATGACCTTCGAGCACTCCGTGGTGAACATGTTCCTGTTCCCTTCGGGCATCCTCATGGGCGCGCACTTCAACTGGGCCGACTACTTCATCTGGAACGAGATTCCCACGATCGTCGGCAACATCGTCGGCGGCCTGAGCTTCACCGGGCTGACGCTGTACACCACGCACGTGCGCACGGCGCCGAAGCGCACCGCGCTCAAGGCGGTCGCCTGAAGCCCTGACCAGACGACGGTGCAACTGAAGGTCTCGCTGGGACAACACAGCGAGCGCGGCCGCAAGGAGGTCAACCAGGACTTCCACGGCGCGTGGATTCCACAGGAGCCGCTGCTCGGTGCCAAAGGCATAGCCATCGCGCTGGCCGATGGCATCAGCAGCAGTGCGGTGAGCCGCGAGGCGAGCGAAGCCGCCGTGCGCGGCTTTCTCGAGTCGTACTACGACACCTCGCAGGCGCTGTCGGTGAAGAAGTCCGCCCAACAGGTGCTGCAGGCGGTCAACTCGTGGCTGCACTCGCAGACGCGGCAGAGTCCGCTGCGCTACGAGGAGCGGGACCGCGGCTACGTGTGCACGCTGTCCGCGCTGGTGTTGAAATCCACCACCGCGCACGTGTTCCACGTCGGTGACACGCGCGTGTACCGCCTGCGCGAGGGCTCGCTCGAGCAGATTACCCAGGATCACCGCCTGGTGGTCTCGGCGGACAAGAGCTATCTCAGCCGCGCGCTCGGCGCCGACGCGCGGCTCGATCTCGACTACCAGGCGCTGCGCCTGGAATGCGGCGACGTGTTCGTGCTCGCCACCGACGGCGTCTACGAGCACGTGAGCCCGCGCTGGGTGATCAACGTCATCGCCGATCACGCGCGGGATCTCGATGCCGCGGCGCGCGCCATCGTCGCGCAGGCCCACGAGCACGGCAGTCCGGACAATCTCACCGTGCAGATCGTGCGCGTGGACGCATTGCCCGGCGCTGAGGCGGCCGAGGTGCAGCAGCTGGTGGCCGAGCTGCCGTTTCCGCCGCCGCTCGCGCCGCGCGCGGAGATCGACGGCTACCGCATCCTGCGCGAGCTGCACGTGAGCGCGCGCAGCCGGCTGTTCCTCGCCGAGGACCTGGGCGCCCCGGGCGGCGAACCGGTGGTGCTGAAGACGCTGTCCACCGAGCTGCGCGAAGACCCGGCGCAGGTGGACCGCTTTCTCATGGAAGACTGGATCGCGCAGCGCATCGACTCGGCGCACGTGGTGCGGCGCCGCGACTCCGGCCGGCGCAAGACCTGCCTCTACAACGTCACGGAGTACATCGAGGGGCAGACGCTGGCGCAGTGGATGATCGACAATCCGCGGCCGGATCTCGAGACGGTGCGGCGCATCGCCGAACAGCTGGCGCGGGGCCTCACCGCCTTCCACCGCCAGGAGATGCTGCACCAGGACCTGCGCCCGGCCAACGTGATGATCGACCGCAGCGGCACGGTGAAGATCATCGATCTCGGCTCGACGCGCGTCGCGGGCGTCGCCGAGAGCCGCGGCGAGGACGTCCAGCTGCTCGGAACGGTGCAGTACATGGCCCCGGAGTATTTCCTCGGCGAGCCCGGTACGCCGCGTTCGGATCTCTTCTCGCTGGGCGTGATCGTCTACCAGATGCTCTCGGGACGGCTGCCCTACGGGGCGGAGATTCCGCGGGCGCGGAGCCGTGCCGCGCAGAGGCGGCTGCGGTACCGCCCGGTGCTCGACGAGCAGCGCGACATCCCGCGGTGGATAGACGAGGTGCTGCGCCGGGCGACGCACGTGGATCCGCTGCGCCGTCAGGCCGAGCCGGCGGAATTCGCGCATGCGCTGCGGCACCCGGATCCTGCCTGGCTGCAGCGCGCCCGTCCCCCGCTGCTGGAGCGGGACCCGGTGCGGTTCTGGCAGCTGCTCTGCGCCGTGCTGTTCGTCACCCTGATCGTCGTGCTCGCGAGGCTTTCCTGACCTGGATCAGGGCGGCGCGGGCTGCACCGCGTTGAAATGGCGCTCGCACCCCCGCGCCGTGTTTCGGTGCGTGGGTGCGCAGGCGGAGGGCCGGCTGCGAATTTGCGCCATGCCGGCGGCTGGCACAGGGCTTGCTTTTGCTACTGCGGGTCGCCAGGCCCTGCCTAACAACCTGTTCCGGGAGGATTGCAGATGAGGAAGAAATTGCTGGCCGCGGGTGCGCTTGCCGCGGCATTGAATGCGCCGGCCTTCGCGCAGGGCGCGGACTCGCTCGAGGCCGCGTTGCGCGAAACCAAGCCGATCTTCGACCTCAGGCTGCGCGTGGAGAACGTGGACCAGGACGGCATCGCCGAGGACGCGCATGCCACGACCCTGCGCGCCCGCCTGGGCTTCCAGACCGGCAAGGCGTGGAACACCTCGTTGCTGGTCGAAGGCGAGGGCATCGTGCCCATCCAGGACGACTACCGGCCCGACCCGATGGTGGCGACCATGACCGGCTATCCGGTGGTCGCGGACCCGGAAGGTTACGAGGTGAACCGATTCCAGCTCACCAACACCAGCCTGCCCGGGACCACGCTCACGCTGGGCCGCCAGCGGATCGCGCTCGACGATCAGCGCTTCGTCGGCCCGGTCGGCTGGCGCCAGAACGAGCAGACCTTCGATGCCCTGCGTGTCGTCAACAAGTCGGTGAAGAACCTGGTCATCGACGCCACCTACTTCAACAAGGTCAGCCGCGTGTTCGGCGAGGACTCTCCGCAGGGCGATTTCGCCGGCGACAGCGCCCTGCTCAACGTGAGCTACCAGACCAGGGCCGGCAAGCTGACCGCCTTCGGCTATCTACTCGATTTCGATGCGATCGCGGCGGTGCCGGCCGCGGTGCGCGATTCCACCAGCACCTACGGCCTGCGCTTCGCGGGCGAGAAGCCGGTGGACCAGGTGAAACTGGCGTACACGGTGTCGTACGCGAAGCAGGCCGACTACGCGGACAACCCGCTGGGCTTCGACCTGGACTACCGCTTCGCCGAGCTGGTCGCGAGCTACAAGCTGTTCAGCCTGGGCTACGGACTCGAGCTCATGGAGGGCGACGGCGTGAAGGGCTTCACCACTCCGCTCGCCACGCTGCACAAGTTCAACGGCTGGGCGGACAAGTTCCTCGGCACGCCGGCCAATGGCCTCGACGACCGCTACGTGACTGCGGGCGTGACGCTGAAATCCGTGGGCGTGTTCGACTCGCTGGGGTTGAGCGCGGCCTGGCACGACTATGAGTCCGATCGGCTGGGGCTCGACTACGGCGACGAGCTCAATGTCTCGCTGGCCGCCAAAATCAAGAAAGTGAACGTGATGCTGAAGTTCGCCGACTTCGATGAGGGCGTGCTGGCCACCGCGCGCAACACGCAGAAGGTGTGGGGCCAGGTCGAGTTCGTCTGGTAGCCGGGCGGCCGGTGTTCAGGGCTGGTAGCGCGCCTTGAGCAGCGCGAAATATTCCTGGCGGATGGCGGCATCGGTCGTGAGCGTCACCGCCAGCTTGCCCAGCGGCGTCTGGCCAAACCGTTCGAGCTCGCGGGTTTCCGCCGGCGTCAGGCTCTTTTCGCCCTGGGTCACGGCCTTCTGGCCCACGGGGCCGGAGAAGAAGTCCGCGAGGCCGCGGGCTTCCTTGAGGCTCAGATGGCCGGCGAAGGCGGGCGCCACGGTGTCCTCGATTTCCCGTGCGCTGGCGAGGAGGATCCGGTCGAGGAAGGCCGAGCCCTGGCCCTGGGCCGAATTGGCCTTGCGCACGCCTCCGAGGAAGGTCTCGCCGAACTGGATGGCGCGCAGATAGCGGGTGGTTTCTGCCAGGATTCTGGGATCCGGGGCATCGGCGGCCCGGGTGAGGGGGGCTAGCAGGGTCGAGGCGATCAGAAGGGCGGGAAACAGCGCCCACGAGCGTCGGTTCAGCATGGGCGCGGAGCCTACCTGAGTCATCCCGGGCCGGGCGCATATATATAGTGTGGGGGAATTGAACATAACGCAGGTTCAGGCCCACGCCGGCGGGCGGGGCGCAATGAGCGCGCGCTTGCAGCGGGTGGGGTGCGTGCATATACTGCGCGCCCTTTCGCCGGGACCTTGCGTCCCAAGCGATTGATTTCCAGCGAAATCGGGCGAGGTTGGGTGGCGTACCCGCAACCCAAGACCACTCGAGCTTCGCGGCCCCTGTTTTCCAGGCGCCGCGCACTCTTGTGCATCCCTCGAACGACTAGCTACTCCGCGCGGCACCAATCGTAGTGCCGGCGACTGGCGCGCGAACGGTTTCGCGCGAACAGCAGGTGCGCGAGCACCTGTGATGAACGAGAGGATAGTCATGAGCGTTGCTCTAATCGGCCGCAAGGCCGGCATGACTCGCATCTTCACGGATGCGGGCGAGACGGTTCCGGTAACCGTCATCGAAGTGCTGCCTAACCGCATCACTCAAGTGAAGTCCGTCGACAAGGATGGCTATCGCGCCATTCAGGTGTCCTTCGGCAAGAAGCGCCCGCAGCTTCTCTCGAAGGCGGCCGCGGGCCACTATGCGAAGGCGAACGTCGAGCCCGGCAAGTCGCTGGTCGAGTTCCGCCTCGCCGAGAAGGAAGGCGCCGACCTCGCCGTGGGCGCCGAGATCAAGGCCAGCATCTTCGAAGCGGGCGCCATCGTCGACGTCACGGGCACCACGATCGGCAAGGGCTACGCCGGCACCATGAAGCGCCACAACTTCGGTGGCCACAACCAGACGCACGGCGTCTCCGTGTCGCACCGTACCCCGGGATCCATCGGACAGCGCCAGACCCCGGGCCGCGTGTTCAAGGGCAAGCGCATGTCGGGCCACATGGGCGTGGTCCGCCGCACCACCGAGAACCTCAAGGTCGTGGAGATCGACGCCGAGCGCAACCTGCTGCTGATCCGCGGTGCGGTGCCGGGCGCCGAGGGCGGCCAGGTGATCGTGCGTCCGTCGGTGAAGGCCGAGCGCCAGAAGCGCCGCAAGAAGGTCGCGCCGAGCAAGGTCAACACCGGCTCGTCCAACAAGAAGTAATTGGCGGCACACATGAAACTCAAAGTTGCCAATGGTGGTTCCGAGCTCGCCGTTTCCGAGGCGGTGTTCGGCAAGGAATACAACGAAGCGCTGGTGCACCAGGTAGTCACCGCGTATCGCAACGCCGGTCGTTCGGGCACCAAGGCCCAGCTGACCAAGGCGGAAGTGCGCGGCGGCGGCCGCAAGCCGCGTCCGCAGAAGGGTGGCGGCACCTCGCGCGCCGGCTCGATCCGTTCGCCCATCTGGGTGGGTGGCGGCCGCGCGTTCGCCGCGAAGCCGCGTTCCTTCGAACAGAAGGTCAACAAGAAAATGTACCGCGGTGCCCTGCAGTCGATGCTCTCCGAGCTCGTCCGCCAGGATCGCCTGGTCGTCACCAACGGCTTCACCGTGGATGCGCCCAAGACCAAGCAGGTGGTCGAGCAGCTCAAGAAGCTGAACCTCGAGCACGTGCTCATCGTGGTCGAGGCCATCGACGAGAAGCTGTTCCTGGCCGCGCGCAACCTGCCGCACGTGGAAGTGCTGCCGGTGTCGGCGCTGAACCCGCTGTCGCTCGCCAGCTACGACAAGGTGCTGGTCACCTCCGGCGCCGTGAAACTCATCGAGGAGCGCCTGCAATGAGCGCCGAGAAGACTGCTGCCGCCAAGGCTGAGAAGGCCCCCAAGGCCGCCAAGGCCGCCAAGGCCAAGTCGACCAAGGGCAAGAAGGTCGTCGACATCAAGGACGCCCCCCAGAACAAGGTGGCCGGTCAGGAGCGCCTGATCAACCTGCTGGTCACTCCGCACATCACGGAGAAGACCTCGCTGGCCATGCAGAACGCGAACACCTATTCGTTCCGCGTGCTGCGCAACTCGACCAAGCCGGAGATCAAGGCCGCGGTCGAGCTGATGTTCGGCGTGAAGGTGGCCAACGTGAACGTGGTGAACGAGACCGGCAAGACGCGCCGCTTCGGCAAGCTGCAGGGTCGCACCCAGGACATCAAGAAAGCCTACGTTCGTCTCGCCCCCGGCCAGACGATCGACTACGAAGCCAAGATCAAGGCCTGAAGGTAGTTAGACATGCCAGTCATCAAGATGAAACCGACTTCGCCGGGCACGCGCTTCCGCGTCAAGCTCGACAAGTCGCACCTGTGGAAAGGCGGACCGTACGAGCCGCTGACCGAGAAGCAGAAGAAGCATGCGGGCCGCAACAACGTGGGCCGCATCACCACGCGCCACCAGGGCAGTGGCCACGCGCAGAAGTACCGCATCATCGACTTCCGGCGCGACAAGGACGGCATCAAGGGCGTGGTCGAGCGCATCGAACACGATCCGAACCGCACCTGCCACATCGCGCTGGTGAAGTACGCCGACGGCGAGCGCCGCTACATCCTCGCCACCAAGGGCATGCAGGCCGGCGATGAAGTGCGCTCCGGCGCCGATTCGCCGATCAAGTCCGGCAATGCCATGCAGCTGCGCCACATCCCGGTCGGCTCCATCGTGCACAACGTGGAGCTCAAGCCCGGCAAGGGCGGCCAGATGGCGCGCAGCGCCGGCGCCTCGGCCAGCTTCACGGCCCGCGAAGGCATCTATGCGCTGCTGCGCCTGAAGTCGGGCGAGAGCCGCAAGGTGCACGTGGACTGCCGCGCCACCATCGGCGAAGTGTCGAACGACGAGCACAACCTGCGCGTGTACGGCAAGGCCGGTGCGAAGCGCTGGCTGGGCATCCGCCCGACCGTGCGCGGCCAGGCGATGAACCCGGTCGACCATCCGCACGGCGGTGGTGAGGGCAAGTCCGGCCAGGGCAATCCGCATCCGGTTTCCCCGTGGGGCCAGAACGCGAAGGGCCTGAAGACAAGGCGTAACAAGCGCACGAGCAACATGATCGTGCAGCGTCGCCAGAACCGCATTCGTTAATAAGGACCTGACATGCCTCGTTCACTGAAAAAAGGTCCGTTCGTCGATCTTCACCTCCTGAAGAAGGTCGAGACGGCCGTCGCCAAGAGCGATCGCAAGCCGATCAAGACCTGGTCGCGCCGCTCGATGATCGTGCCCGACATGGTGGGTCTGACCATCGCCGTGCACAACGGCAAGCAGCACATCCCCGTGCTGGTCACCGAGAACATGGTCGGCCACAAGCTGGGTGAGTTCTCGCCGACGCGCGCGTTCAAGTCGCACTCGGGCGACAAGAAGGCCGAGGCTGGAGGCTGATATGGAAGCCAAAGCAGTTCTCCGTTACGCGCGCATCTCGCCGCAGAAGTGCCGCCTCGTGGCCGATACGGTCCGCGGCGCGCAGGTCTCCAAGGCGCTCAACACGCTGAAGTTCATGCCGAAGAAGGGCGCGGACCTGGTGCACAAGGTGCTCTGGTCGGCCGTCGAGAACGCGCAGAACAACCAGGGCCTGGACGTGGACGATCTCAAGGTCTCCACGATCATGGTGGACGCCGCCCCGGTGTTGAAGCGATTCGGCGCCAAGGCCAAGGGCCGCGGCACACGCATCGTGAAGCGCAACAGTCACATCACTGTCGTCGTCAGCGACGGCAAGAAGGACGAGTAAGCCATGGGTCAGAAGGTCAATCCGTTTGCCATCCGTTTGGGCATCACCCGTGATTGGGTGTCCAAGTGGTATGCGGGCAAGAAGCAGTTCCCGGCCCACGTGCACACGGACTTCCGCGTGCGCGAGTTCCTCAAGAAGAAGCTCGCCGAGGCCTCGGTCAGCCGCGTGCTCATCGACCGCGCCGCCAAGCGCGTGAACATCACGATCCAGACCGCGCGTCCGGGCATCGTGATCGGCAAGAAGGGCGAGGACATCGAGAAGCTGCGCGCCGAGACGGCCAAGATGCTCAAGCTGCCGCCGCAGGACGTGCGCCTGAACATCGCCGAGATCCGCAAGCCCGAGCTCGATGCGCAGCTCGTGGCCGACGGCATCGCGCAGCAGATCGAGAAGCGCGTGATGTTCCGCCGCGCCATGAAGCGCGCCGTGATGAGCACCATGCGCTCGGGCGCGCTGGGCGTGAAGGTGCGCCTGTCGGGCCGCCTGAACGGTTCGGAAATCGCCCGCACCGAGTGGGCGCGCGAAGGCCGCGTGCCGCTGCACACCTTCCGCGCCGACATCGACTACGGCCTGGGCGAAGCCAAGACCACCTACGGCGTGATCGGCGTGAAGGTCTGGATCTTCAAGGGCGAAGTGTTCGACAAGGCCGAGATCGCCGAGATGAACGCGGAGGGCGCCGAGGCGCAGGCCGCGCAGGGCGCCGCCGCGAACGCGGCCGCCGCTGCCGCCGCCACGCCGACGGCCTGAGGTAGATAGAGATGCAACAACCCAAGCGCACCAAATATCGCAAGATGTTCAAGGGCACCAACACCGGCCTGGCCCATCGCGGCAGCTCGGTGGCCTTCGGCGAGTACGGCCTCAAATCCACGAGCCGCGCGCGCATGACTGCCCGCGAGATCGAGGCGGCGCGCCGCGCGCTGACCCGCTACATCAAGCGTGGCGGCCAGGTGTGGAACCGCGTGTTCCCCGACGTGCCGGTGTCCAAGAAGCCGCTCGAAGTCCGCATGGGCTCGGGCAAGGGCAACGTCGAGTACTGGGTGGCCAAGGTGCTGCCCGGCAAGGTTCTGTTCGAAATCGAGGGCGTCGACGAAGCCACGGCCCGCGAGGCGTTCCGTCTCGCCGGCGCGAAGCTCTCGGTGTCCACCATGTTCGTGAAACGGCAGGTGCGTTGATGAGCGCCAAAGAGTTACGTGCCAGGGCCGCGGGTGACCTGCAGGCGGAGCTGATCAAGCTGCGCCGCGAGCAGTTCTCGCTGCGCATGCAGGCGGCGAGCGGCCAGACGGTGAAGTCCTCGGACTTCGGCAAGGTCAAGAAGAGCATCGCGCGTGTGAAGACCGTGATGAACGAGAAGAAGGCTGCTGGAGCCAAGAAATGAGCGCAGAACAAGCCACCAACAAGCCGACCCGCACGCTGACGGGCAAGGTCGTCTCGAACAAGATGGAGAAGACCATCGCGGTCGAAATCGAGCGCCTGATCAAGCACCAGCGCTACGGCAAGTACATCCGCCGCACGACCAAGCTGCTGGCGCACGACGAGAACCGCGAAGCCCGCGAGGGTGACACCGTCTCGATCGCCCCCTGCCGTCCGCTGTCGCGCCGCAAGTCCTACAAGCTGGTCTCCGTGCTGGAGAAGGCTGGCGCGCAATGATCCAGCTGCAAACCATCCTGAACGCCGCCGACAACAGCGGCGCGCGCACGCTGATGTGCATCAAGGTGCTGGGCGGGTCCAAGCGCCGCTATGCGCAGGTCGGCGACGTGATCAAGGTGTCCATCAAGGACGCCATTCCGCGCGGCAAGGTGAAGAAGGGCGAGGTGTACGACGCCGTGGTCGTGCGCACCAAGCGCGGCGTGCGTCGCGCCGACGGTTCGCTGCTGCGCTTCGACACCAACGCGGCCGTGCTGCTCACCAACAAGCTCGAGCCGGTCGGCACGCGCATCTTCGGACCCGTGACGCGCGAACTGCGCAACGAGCGGTTCATGAAAATCGTGTCGCTCGCTCCCGAGGTGCTGTGACATGAACAAGATTCGCAAGGGTGACACCGTCGTCGTCATCTCCGGCAAGGACAAGGGCCGCCAGGGCACCGTCCTCGCGGTCGCGGGCGACAAGGTCACCGTGGAAAACGTCAACAAGGCGAAGAGGCACCAGAAGCCGAACCCGCAGCGCCAGGTGCCGGGCGGAATCGTCGACAAGGCGATGCCGCTGCACATCTCGAAGGTGGCGATCTGGAACGTCGGCGCCAAGAAGGCCGACAAGGTCGGCATCAAGGTGTTGAACGACGGCAAGCGCGTGCGCTTCTTCAAGTCCAACGGCGAAGTGATTGACGCCTGAGCGGCGCCAATATCATCGTAAAAGGAACAGGCTACATGGCCAGGTTAAGAGAGTTCTATCAGAAGACGGTCGTTCCGAAGCTCAAGCAGGACTTGGGCGTGAAGAACGTCATGGAGATCCCCAAGATCACCAAGATCACGGTGAACATGGGCGTGGGCGAGGCCGTGGCGGACCGCAAGGTCATGGACGCGGCGGTGGCCGATCTCACCAAGATCACGGGGCAGAAGCCCGTGCTCTGCATGTCGAAGAAGTCGATCGCGTCGTTCAAGGTGCGCGAAAACCTGGCGATCGGCGCCAAGGTGACGCTGCGCGGCGAACGCATGTACGAGTTCCTCGATCGCCTCATCACGATCGCGATCCCGCGCATCCGTGACTTCCGCGGCATCAACCCGCGCTCGTTCGACGGCCGTGGCAACTACAGCCTCGGCGTGAAGGAACAGATCATCTTCCCCGAGATCCAGTACGACCAGATCGACCAGCTCCGGGGCATGGATATCACGATTACCACGACGGCGAAGGACAACAAGCACGGCAAGGCCCTGCTCGAAGCCTTCAGTTTCCCGTTCCGCAAGTAAGGAACCACAGGGTATGGCCAAGACAAACATGGTCGAGCGCGAGAAGCGTCGCGCCAAGATCGTGAAGAAGTACGCGGCGAAGCGCGCTCAGCTCAAAGAGCTCATTCGCAGCCCCCGAACCTCACCGGAGGTCCGCGCCGACGCGCAGGTGAAGCTGCAGAAGCTGCCGCGCGACGCGAGCCCCACGCGTGGCCGCAACCGCTGCGCGATCACCGGGCGCAGCCGCGGCGTGTATCGCCGATTCGGCCTGGCGCGCGTGAAGATCCGCGAAGCGGTGGCGCGTGGCGAGCTGCCGGGCGTCTCCAAGGCGAGCTGGTAAGGAGCACATGGCATGAGCATGACTGATCCCATTGCCGATCTCCTGACCCGCATCCGCAACGCGCAGCTGGCGCGAAAGACGGAAGTGTCCGTGTCGTCGTCGAAGCTGAAGACGGCGCTGGTCAAGGTGCTGAAGGACGAAGGCTACGTCGCCGGCTTCAACGTGAAGACGGACGGCGTCAAGCAGACGCTGAGCATCGAGCTGAAGTACTACGACGGCCGCCCCGTGATCGACCGCCTCGAGCGCGTCTCGCGTCCCGGCCTGCGCATCTACCGCGGCAAGAGCGAGCTGCCGAAGATCCAGGGCGGTCTCGGCACCGCCATCGTCTCCACGCCGAAGGGCGTGATGACCGACAAACAAGCGCGGGCCATCGGGCAGGGCGGCGAAGTGCTCTGCATCGTGTCCTAACTGAATAGAAATACGTGAGCTCCATTCTATGAGCAGAGTCGCAAAACGACCCGTCGATCTGCCTTCGGGCGTCACCGCCACGATCGCGGCCAACACGATCAAGGTGAAGGGCGCCAAGGGCGAGCTGTCGCTGGCCGTGGCAGACGGCGTGAGCGTCGAGCAGCAGGACAAGACGCTGCAGGTGAAATTCGCGAGCGCCGCCTCGCGCATGTCCGCCGGCGCCGCGCGCGCGCACCTCGCCAACATGGTGACGGGCGTGTCCAAGGGTTACGAGCGCAAGCTCGAGCTGGTGGGCGTCGGCTACCGCGCCGCGGTGCAGGGCAAGACGCTGAATCTCACGCTCGGCTTCTCGCACGCGGTGAACTTTCCCATCCCGGACGGCATTTCCATGGAAACGCCGAGCCAGACCGAAATCATCATCAAGGGCATCGACCGGCAGAAGATCGGTCAGGTGTGCGCGAAGATCCGCGCCATCCGTCCGCCGGAGCCGTACAAGGGCAAGGGCGTGCGCTTTGCCGGTGAGCAGATCACCCTCAAGGAGGGCAAGAAGAAGTAATTCTTCGGCACTCATATGCAGATCACCAAGAAAGAGCGGCGCCAGCGCCGCGCCATCAAGACCCGCATGAAGATCCGCGAGCTCGGCGTCGCGCGTCTGACCATCCACCGCACGCCGCAGCACATGTACGCCCAGGTGTTCGACGCCTCGGGTGCCAAGGTGCTGGCCTCGGCCTCGACGGTGCAGGAGAAGCTGGCCAAGGGGCTCAAGGGCACGGGCAATGTCGCTGCGGCCGCCGCCGTCGGCACCGCCATTGCCGAGGCCGCCAAGGCCGCGGGCATCACCAAGGTCGCGTTCGATCGCGCCGGTTTCATGTACCACGGCCGCGTGAAGGCGCTGGCCGATGCCGCGCGCGAAGCCGGCCTGGAATTCTGAGGACTAACAAATGGCACGACCGGACAAACAGAACCAGGCCCAGGACGACTTCCTCGAGAAGCTCGTCGCCGTCAACCGCACGGCCAAGGTGGTCAAGGGTGGCCGCCAGTTCGGCTTCACCGCGCTCACCGTCGTGGGCGACGGAGCAGGCCGCGTGGGCTTCGGTTTCGGCAAGGCGCGTGAAGTGCCCGTGGCCATTTCGAAGGCCATGGCGCAGGCGCGCAAGAACATGGTTCCCGTGGCGCTCAAGAACGACACGCTGCACTTCGCGATGCACGGCACGCACGGCGCCACCAAGGTGTACATGCAGCCGGCCTCCGACGGTACCGGCGTCATCGCCGGCGGCGGCATGCGCGCGGTGCTCGAGTGCGCGGGGGTGCGCAACGTGCTGGCCAAGAGCTATGGCTCGCGCAATCCGATCAACGTGGTGCGCGCCACGGTGAACGCGCTGGCCAATGCCCGCTCGCCCGAGGACGTGGCGGCCAAGCGCGGCAAGACAGTCGAGGAGATCCTGGGCTGATAGCCCGGTCATCTCTTCCAGAGGACAGCTGAAATGGCGAACAAGCAACTCAAGGTCACGCTGGCGAAGAGCCTCGCGGGCCAGCTGAAGAACATCCAGGCGTCGGTGCGCGGCCTTGGCCTGCGCCGCCGCCACCAGACGGTCGAAGTGGCCGACACCAGGGAAAATCGCGGGATGATCTATGCCGCGCGGCACCTGCTGTCGGTCCAGGAATAAGGACGAGTCATGACCATGCGACTGAACGACATGAAGCCCGCCGCCGGCGCCCGCAAGGCCCGTCTGCGCGTGGGACGCGGCGCCTCCGCCGGCCAGGGCAAGACCTGCGGCCGCGGCGTGAAGGGCCAGCGTGCGCGCAAGGGCGGCTACCACAAGGTGGGTTTCGAGGGCGGCCAGATGCCGCTGCAGCGCCGCCTGCCCAAGGTCGGCTTCCGTTCGAAGATGTTCACGGCCGAGGTGCGGCTCGACGAGCTGGCCAAGGTCGACGGCACGGCGGTCGACATCGCGGCCTTGAAGAAGGCCAATGTCATCCCGACATTCGCCGAGCACGCCAAGATCGTGCTCTCGGGCGAGATCAAGAAGGCCGTGACCGTGAAGGGCATCGGCGCCACCAAGGGTGCGCGCGAAGCCATTGAAAAAGCAGGCGGTACGGTCGAGGCCCTGGCGCCGAAGCCGGCCCCGGCGAAACTTTCGGCCAAGCCCAAGAAGTAAGCCCGCGGACCCGGCAGACCAGACACCAAGGCACACGTGGCAAACACCACCCAGAATCCGGCATCAGTACTCGGCGATGCGGCGCGCTTCGGCGACGTCCGCAAGCGTCTGCTGTTCCTGATCGGCGGACTGATCGTCTATCGCATCGGCACGTACATTCCCGTGCCGGGCATCGATCCCGCGCGCGTGGCCGGTTTCTTCCGTGACAACGCCGACACCATCTTCGGCATGGTGAACATGTTCTCGGGTGGTGCGCTCGAGCGACTGTCGATCTTCACCATGGGCGTCATGCCCTACATCTCGGCGTCGATCATCGTGCAGATGATGGCGATGGTGGTTCCCGCCTGGCAGGAATATCGCAAGGAAGGCGAGTCCGGCCGGCGCAAGCTCACCGAGATCACGCGCTACGGCACGCTCGGGCTGGCGCTGTTCCAGTCGTTCATCACCGGCAAGGGCCTGCAGACGCAGGGCATGCTCGCGCCCGGTTTCGACGTGCTGTTCATCGCCACCATCACCATGACCACCGGCGCGATGTTCCTCATGTGGCTCGGCGAGCAGATCACCGAGCGCGGCATCGGCAACGGCATCTCGATGATCATCCTCGGCGGCATCGTCGCCGGCATTCCGAACGCCATCGGCTCGACGCTCGACCAGATCAACAACGGCTCGATGAACGGCCTGTTCGCGATCGCGCTCATCGTGGTCGTGCTCGGGGTCACCGCGTTCTGCGTGTACGTGGAGCGCGCCCAGCGCCGCATCCCGGTGGACTACGCCAAGAAGCAGGTCGGCCGGCGCATGTACGCGGGCCAGACCACGCATCTGCCGTTCAAGCTGAACATGTCGGGCGTGATCCCGCCGATCTTCGCCTCGTCTCTGCTGCTGTTCCCGGCGACCATTGCCGGCTTCGCGGGCGCGAACAACGACACCTGGTGGGGGCAGGCGCTGCAGACCTTCAGCAACACGCTGGGCTACGGCCAGCCGCTGCACATCGCGCTGTACTCGATGCTCATCATCTTCTTCTGCTTCTTCTACACGGCGCTGGTGTTCAACGCGCGCGAGACGGCCGACAACCTCAAGAAGTCGGGCGCCTTCATCCGCGGCATCCGCCCGGGCCAGCAGACCGGCGACTACATCGACGGCGTGCTCACCCGGCTCACGCTCTGGGGCGCCCTCTACATCACCGCGGTCTGCCTCATGCCCGAGATCCTGCGCGCGTACGCGAACGTGCCGTTCGTGTTCGGCGGCACTTCGCTGCTCATCGTCGTCGTGGTGGCCATGGATTTCTTCTCGCAGCTTCAGGCTCACCTGATGTCGCATCACTACCCCGGGTTGCTCAAGAAGGCGAACCTGATGGGTTATGGCCGCTCGGGCGCGCCGCAAAGCTAATAAGGGCCTCATATGAAAGTACGTCCCTCAGTCAAGAAAATCTGCAAGAACTGCAAAGTCGTGCGCCGTCGCGGCGTCGTGTATGTCATCTGCTCGGACCCGCGCCACAAGCAGCGCCAGGGTTGAGACCGAAGACAGCTAACAGGTAGGTAGGAACATGGCACGTATAGCCGGCATCAACATCCCGATGAACAAGCACGTGGTGATCGGGCTCACGCACATCTTTGGCGTGGGGCGTTCGCGTGCCAAGGACATCTGCGCCGCCACCGGCATCGCGCCGACCACCAAGGTGAAGGACCTCACCGAGGCGGAGGTGAACGCGATCCGCTCGGCGCTGGCCAAGAACGCGGTGGAAGGCGATCTGCGCCGCGAGAATTCCATGAACATCAAGCGTCTCATGGACCTGGGCACCTACCGCGGCCTGCGCCATCGCAAGGGCCTGCCGGTGCGTGGCCAGCGTACCCGTACGAATGCCCGCACGCGCAAGGGTCCGCGCAAGCAGGCCGTGAAGCTGAACGCTCCTCCGGGCAAGGTTTAAGAGGTTAGATAAAACATGGCTGAAGAAAAGAAGTCAGAAGCCGCTGCCGGTGGTGCCTCGGGCGCCGCGGCCGCTGGTGGAGCGAAGAAACCGAAGAAGGCGCGCAAGAACGTCCTCGACGGCATCGCCCACGTGCACGCTTCCTTCAACAACACCATCATCACCATCACCGATCGCCAGGGGAACACGCTTTCCTGGGCGACCTCCGGTGGTTGCGGCTTTCGCGGTTCGCGCAAGTCCACGCCGTTCGCGGCGCAGGTGGCGGCCGAGAAGGCCGGCGTTGCTGCTCAGGAACACGGCGTGAAGAACGTCGAGGTGCGCGTCGGTGGTCCCGGCCCGGGTCGTGAATCGGCGGTGCGCGCCCTGAATGCCTGTGGTCTGAAGATCACGAGCATCTCGGACATCACCCCGATCCCGCACAACGGCTGCCGTCCGCCGAAGAAGCGTCGCGTCTAACCAGGCTCAGGAACCCATACATGGCTCGTTACACCGGTCCCAAGTGCAAACTCGCGCGTCGCGAGGGCACCGATCTGTTCCTCAAGAGCGGCGTGAAGCCCCTCGAGAGCAAGTGCAAGTTCCAGGTGCCGCCGGGTGGCATCAAGAGCGAGCGCAAGCAGCGCCTGTCCGACTACGGCCTGCAGCTGCGCGAGAAGCAGAAGCTGCGCCGCATGTACGGCGTGCTCGAGCGCCAGTTCGCGAACTACTACACCGAGGCATCGCGCCGCGCCGGCTCGTCGGGTGAAAACCTGCTCAAGCTGCTCGAGTGCCGTCTCGACAACGTGGTCTATCGCATGGGGTTCGCCGCGACGCGCTCGGAAGCGCGCCAGCTGGTGGCGCACAAGGCCATCGCCGTGAACGACGGCGTGGTGACCATCGGTTCGTACCAGTGCAAGGCAGGCGATGTCATCACCGTGCGCGAAAAGGCGAAGAAGCAGCTGCGCATCCAGAGCGCGATGCAGATCGCCACGCAGGTCGGCCTGCCCGAGTGGGTGGACGTGAACAGCACGGAATTCCGTGGCGTGTTCAAGTCGGTACCGGGCCGCGACGAGATCCTGCCGGACATCAACGAAAATTTGGTCGTCGAGTTGTATTCGAAGTAATTGTTTCTCACGGACCCGCCGGCTGCGGCGGGTTTAAGAGTTGCCGCGAAATCGGCTAACTAACTGGCGCGCAAGTGCCTGGAGATCCTATGCAAGGTTCAGTGAGCGAATTCCTCAAGCCCCGAGTCGTGAAAGTGCAGCCGACCGCCCCGCGCCAGGCGCGCGTGGTGATCGAGCCGTTCGAGCGTGGTTTCGGCCACACGCTCGGCAACGCGCTGCGTCGCGTGCTGCTGTCGTCCATGCCGGGCGCGGCCATCACCGAGGTTGAGATCGAAGGCGTGCTCCATGAGTACACCTCCATCGAAGGCGTGCAGGAAGACGTGGTCGACATCCTGCTGAACCTCAAGCAAGTCGCCCTGAAGATGCACACGCGCGACAGCGCGGAGCTGCGCCTGTCGAAGAAGGGCCCGGGCCCGGTGACGGCTGGCGACATCCACACGGATCACGACATCGAAGTCGTGAACCCGGAGCTGGTTCTCGCGAACCTGACCAAGGCCGGTGAGCTCACGATGACGCTGCGCGTGGAGCGCGGCCGTGGCTACCGCCCGGCCCTCAACCGCGCCGCCTTCGAGGAGCAGAGCCGCCCCATCGGTCGCCTGCAGATGGACGCGTCCTTCTCGCCCGTGCGCCGAGTCACCTACATGGTCGATGCAGCCCGCGTGGAACAGCGCACCGATCTCGACAAGCTGGTGATCGACATCGAGACCAACGGCACCATCGACGCGGAAGAAGCCATCCGCCGCGCTGGCGCCATCCTCAAGGATCAGCTGTCGGTGTTCGTGGACCTGCAGGGCGAGGAAGAGGCCAGCACCAAGGTCTCCGAGATGCAGTTCGACCCGCTGCTGCTGCGGCCCGTGGACGAGCTCGAGCTCACGGTTCGCTCGGCGAACTGCCTGAAGGCCGAGAACATCCACTACATCGGCGATCTCGTGCAGCGCACGGAGGTCGAGCTGCTGCGCACGCCGAACCTCGGCAAGAAGTCGCTCACCGAAATCAAGGAAGTGCTGCAGAGCCACGGCCTCATGCTGGGCATGCGCCTGGATGGCTGGCCGCCGGCCGGTCTGAAGCACGATTCCGATCGCGGAATGATCTGAAGTTGAAAATGGGCCGGCCTTTCCCTCGATGGGCGGGGCCGGCCCGGTCTAGTTAGGAAGCAATCTCATGCGTCATCATCTTTCCGGCCGTCAGTTGTCGCGCAACGCGCCGCACCGCCACGCGCTGCTGCGCAGCCTGTCCGTGTCGCTGCTGCGTTACGAGACCATCCGCACCACCGTGCCGAAGGCCAAGGAACTACGCCGCGTGGTCGAGCCACTGATCACGCTGGGCAAGCTGGACAGCGAAGCCAATCGCCGTCTCGCGTTCTCGCGCCTGCGAGATTCCGAGATCGTCGCCAAGCTGTTCGACACCATCGGCCCGCGCTTCAAGGCGCGCCCGGGCGGCTACACCCGCATCCTGCACATGGCGCCGCGTCCCGGTGACAATGCGCCGATGGCGCTGATGCAGCTGGTCGAGCGCTCGGCGCCGGAAGCCGCCGAGACCGTGCCGGAAACCAAGAAGGCGAAGAAGGCCGAGAAGGCCGCCGCGCCGTCGAAGGAAGAGAAGAAGGCCAAGGCCGACGCGAAGAAGGCGCGCGAGAAGGCCGCCAAGGAAGCCAAGGCAACGAAGGCTGCCGCCAAGAAGGCCGCCAAGAAGACCGGTGGCACCACCGTGGCCAAGAAGAAGAAGGCTGCTCCGAAGAAGAAGAAGAAATCTTCGAAGTAAGCGCGTCGCTGCAAGACAGGAAGCGGGCCCCGCCGAAAGACGGGGCCCGTTTTTTTTCATGAGGCCGCGGGCGCGGGTGGGCCTGGATGGGGCCTGCATGGGCCAGGAGCGGCTAGGGTCCGGGCGAGGTCACCGCGCGGAATGCCAGCACCGCATACGCCACGCAGATCAGCGCGAGCGCGGCGAGAAACAGGATGACCGGCCCGTGGGTGCTCGGCGCGAACACCGCCGCGGACAGCCCGACCAGGACGGCGGCGACGCCGGAGGCGCCGATGGCGAAACGCCGCAGTCGAAGCAGCGCGATTCCGAGCAGCGCGGCGATGACCCCGGCCGCGAGGCCGTAAGGACGCAGCGCAGGCCTGAAGTCGGTGAACCCGAATCGCCAGAGCCAGCCGGCGCCGAGCAGCAGAGAAATGACGGCCGCCGTCCGGAACATCCAGGCGTGACGAACGGCGGCCATCGAGCGAGCGCGTCTATTTCTTCGCCAGCAGGTCGCGGATTTCCTGCAGCAGCACTTCCTGGCGCGGCGGAGGCGGCGGGGGCGCGGCCGGGTCCGGCTTCTTCAGCTTGTTCAGCGAGCGGATCAACATGAACAGCACGAAGGCGACGATCAGGAACTGAAAGGCGATCTGCAGGAAGTTGCCGTACTTGAGGATCACTTCCTTGCCGACGGGATCGGCTCCGAGGCTCACCGACAGATCCGCGAAGTTCACGCCGCCGATCACCTTGCCCAGGGGCGGCATGATCACGTCCTCGACCAGCGATGTGACGATCTTGCCGAACGCGGCGCCGATGATCACACCGACCGCCATGTCGATCACATTGCCCTTCATCGCAAATTCTTTGAATTCTTTCGCGAGACGCATGAGACCCCCTGGGGAGTTGTTAGTGTACGAAGCAGAAGGAACAGGACGGCCTCGTGGCCAGCCGTAAACTAGCCTTGCCTTGGATCAGAGGCAAGGATGCTCACGCCCGCGGCTCCGGGCTGGCGTTCTCGAGCGCGACCCCGCATCGCCCGGCACGACGCCCCGGCCGGGTGCTCGATGCAACGCTGCCGCCGTCTAGGTCTCTTGCGCCAACAGCCGGTTGAGCTCCTCGATGAACCCCGGCAGCGAGCTCTCGCCGTAGCCGGTGTGGTCCGCCGCCACTTTGCCGTCGCGCCCGATGATGATCATCCGCGGTATGGCGGTCACGTTGTACCTGCGAGCCGCCTTGCCGTTCGCGTCGCGCAACATCGTGATGGGATAGTCCTTGAGGATGTCCACCACCATCGAGAAGGGCTTGGCCTGGTCCTTGAAATTGATGGCGATGATCTTCATGTGCTGCGGCCCCACGCGCCGCGCGACGCTCGCGAGCACGGGCAATTCCTTGCGGCACGGCCCGCACCACGAGGCCCAGAACGAGAGGATCACCACCTTGCCGGCGTGCTCGCTGAGCCTGATCGTCTCGCCACGAATGTCCTTGCCCAGTTCATCGACGGGCGCGCTGCCGACGGCGAACGCCGGACGGTCGTTGGAGTCCGCGAGCGCCGGGCGGGCAGCCAGCGCGGTGGCCGCCATGACCAGCAGGGCCAGCAGCGAGGTGTTACGCATGGAAGGCCCTGCGCGTCAGGTTCTCTGGCGTGCCCACGCGCGCAACGACATTGTCCTCGATGCGAATGCCGCCGAAGGGCTTGAGCTGCTCGACGCGCGACCAGTTGATCCGCTTGCCGATGGGCTTCTGCTTCGCTTCGGCCAGCAACTGATCGATGAAGTACATACCGGGCTCCACGGTCACCACGCAGCCGTCCTCGAGCTTGCGCGTGAGCCGCAGGAAGGGATGGTTGTCAGGACGCGCGATTTCACCGCCGCTCGCATCGCGCTGGCGTCCACCCACGTCATGCACCTGCAGACCGAGCAGGTGGCCGATGCCGTGTGGATAGAACACGCTGGTCAGCGCGGTATCGACGGCTTCGTCGGCGGCGGCCGTGATCACGTCCGCCTCGCGCAGGAACTCGCTGATGGCGCGATACGAGGCCTGGTGGATGTCGCGCCAATCCGCGCCCACCCGCACCAGCGCGCACAGCCTGAGCTGCAGCTCGTCGAAGCGCCGGATCAGCGCGGCGAATTCGGCGTCGTCGTAGGAATGCGTGCGCGTGATGTCCGACGCATAGCCGGCGAATTCCGCGCCGGCGTCGATGAGCAGCGAACGCAGGCGCGGCGGCCGCTCGCGGTTCTGCACCTGGTAGTGCAGCACGGCGCCGCCCTCGTTGAGGGCAATGATGGGGTTGTAGGGCAACTCGCACTCGCGCAGCCCGCACCCGGCCATGAAGGCGAGCGCGATGTCGAACTCGCTGCCGCCGGCGCGAAACGCCTTTTCCGCCGCGGCATGGCCGCGCGCGCCGAGCACGTTGGCTTCGAGCAAGGCGGCGATTTCGTACGGCGTCTTCGCGGCGCGGCCATAGTCGAGATGCGCGATGAGATGCTCGGGGTTCACGGCCGCGGGGCCCCAGGAGACGAGCTCGGCGAAGGGCGCGCCGATGAATGCCGTGCGCACCAGATCCCGGGGCAATGCCGCCCGCGCCGCGTCGCGATCCGCGCAGCTCACGATGTCGAAGGCTTCGGACCAGTACGTGTGCGGAAGTCGTGGCGACTTGTGCCAGTAGTCCACCGGCGCATGCAGCAGCAGCAGGGGCTTCCTGCCGGGCATGAAAAACACGAAGGAATCCGGCGCGTCGAGCAGCGGCGCCCACACCTTGAACGGCGCTTGTACCTTGAAGGGCAGGTGGTGATCGTCCCGGAACAGCAGCGGCGGGGTGCCGGCATGCACCAGGAGGGCGTCGTACCCGGTAGCGACCAGGGCCGCGGCACTGCGCTTCTGCACGGTGTCGAGGTGCGCTGCGAACAGGCTGGACCAGGACGTGGCGGTTTGTTTGGCAGCGGAATGCATGGCTGGATTCTATGCGCGCCGAACGCGCGCAAGGCATTGACGCGTCGCAACATTCTTGCTTCCGCACGGGCTAACGACTGCTGGTGGAGCGGTCATGCGTGTACTTATCGTGCCCGGCTGTCGCCATACGCGGACATTTCCCGCTTGTTTCAAATGCATTGGGGAATCGATAAAATCCCGCGCCGCGATGCGAATCGCGTAACAAACGTTTGTTGGTCTCACTTACCACTAGAAAATTTGGGGTACCCCTACATGAAATTGAACGTTGCTCTTGCTGCCGCCATTGCGGCCCTCGCGATCGCCGGCTGCGCCAAGAAGGAAGCGGAAGCCCCGGCTGCCGACGCCGCTGCTCCGGCTGCTGACACCACTGCTCCGGCTGCCGACGCTGCTGCGGATGCCGCCATGGACGCCGCTGCTGCTCCGGCCGACGCCGCTCCGGCCGATGCCGCTGCCGCTCCGGCCGACGCTGCTCCGGCTCCGGCCGAAGAAGCCCCGAAGCAGTAATCGAAAGCGTTCTTCGCTAACGATTACGCTTCGAGCCGACAGGCTCATGACGGCCCGGGCAGCAGGCATCCACCTCTGCCCGGGCTTTGTCTTTTCTGAGCCCGCTCTCGATGGGGGAAGCAATCCGTGACAGTCAGCGTCCGTGATGCGCGCGGCAACCCCGGCGACCGCCGGTGGATCGAGAGCGTGTACCGCGACTACCTCGACGATCTCTCGCCGCTGAACACGGGCGTGTTCAGCGTGACTTCGCTGGGCGAGATCGGTTACAGCGAATCGGATCAGCTCGACCGCTGGTTCGGCGATTCTTCGGTGAACCCTCTGGTGATCCTGCGCGGCAGCGATCCGGTGGGCTTCGCAATGGTCGCGCAGGGCAGCGCCGGCCCCGGCCGCGCCCCTTGCGATTACCGCATGGCCGAATTCTTCGTCACCCGCACCGCACGCCGGCGTGGCATCGGCCGACTGGCGGTGGAGCTCATCCTGAACCGCTTCGCGGGCCGCTGGGAAATCACCGAATACCTGCGCAACCCCGTTGCCGTCGCCTTCTGGCGCCGCGTGGTCGCCAATTACACCCAGGGCCGCTACCAGGAGCGCGTGACCAATGGCGAAGTACGGCAGAGTTTCGAATCCGGCGCCTCGCGCACGCAGAAGCCGGCCTGAGGCCTGGCGACGCGGCCTCCTGCTCTGCGTCGCTGTCTTCGCCATGACCTTGGAAGGCGGCTACGCCGGACCCCGCCCCAGCGGATCACTCGTGCCCACACGCTCCGAGGTCATCGCGACCCAGGGCATGGCGGCCACCAGCCACCCGCTCGTGAGCCAGGTCGCGCTGGACGTGCTCAAGCGCGGCGGTACCGCGGTCGATGCGGCCATTGCCGCCAACGCGACCCTCGGGCTCATGGAGCCCACGGGCAATGGCGTGGGCGGCGACCTGTTCGCCATCGTCTGGGATGCGAACACGAAAAAGCTCTACGGCCTCAATGGCAGCGGCCGTTCGCCGCAGTCGCTGACGCTGGCCCGGCTGCGCGAGGAGCTGCGCAAGCTCGGCACTGAGCACATTCCGCCGCGCGGCCCGCTTCCGGTCTCGGTGCCGGGCACGGTCGATGCGTGGTTCGAGCTGCATGGCCGCTTCGGCCGATTGCCGATGAAGGATCTGCTGCAGCCGGCCATCGACTACGCGCGCAACGGCTTTCCGGTCACCGAGGTGATCGCCGAGGGCTGGGCGCGCAATGCGCAGCTGCTCAAGGATTATCCGAACTTCGCTGCCACCTTCATGCCGCAGGGCCGCGCGCCGGCCAAGGGCGAAGTCTTCCGCAACCCGCTGTTGGCGGACACGCTGACGCGCATCGCCGCGGGCGGTCGCGATGCCTTCTACAAGGGCGACATCGCGCAGCGCATCGAGAAATACCTGCGCGCCAACGGCGGATATCTCACCGCCGCGGACCTCGCCGCGCATCACTCGGAATGGGTCGAGCCCGTCTCCAGCAACTACCGCGGTTACGACGTCTGGGAGCTGCCGCCGAACACGCAGGGCATCGCCGCCTTGCAGATGCTCAACATCCTCGAGGGCTACGACCTGCGCAGCAAGGGCTTCGGCAGCGCGGAGTATCTGCATCTGTTCGTCGAGGCCAAGAAGCTCGCCTTCGAGGACCGCGCGCGCTACTACGCCGACCCGCAGTTCGCGAAGGTTCCGCTCGCCGGCCTGCTGTCGAAGGAATACGCGGCGAAGCGTCGCGCGTTGATCAGCCTGGACCATGCCGCGAAGGAATATCCGACCGATCCCGAAGCGCTCGAACGGGGTGACACTATCTACCTGACCGTCGCGGACGCCGCCGGCAGCATGGTCTCGCTGATCCAGAGCAACTACCGGGGCATGGGTTCGGGCATGACGCCCGATGGCTGCGGCTTCATCCTGCAGGACCGCGGCGAGCTGTTCTCGCTGCGCGACGGTCATGCCAATGTCTACGCCCCCGGCAAGCGGCCGTTCCACACCATCATCCCGGCATTCATCACCCGGGATGGCAAGCCGTGGCTGTCCTTCGGCGTCATGGGTGGCGCCATGCAGCCGCAGGGCCACGTGCAGATCGTGGTGAATCTCATCGACTTCGGCATGAACCTGCAGGAGGCGGGCGATGCGCCGCGCGTGCGGCACGACGGCTCGAGTGAGCCGACGGGCGAAGTGATGACGGACGGCGGAACGGTCGTCCTGGAGCAGGGCGCCAGTCCCGAGGCCGTCGCGGCGCTGCGGGCGCTGGGACACCGGGTGACCGTCGACAACGACGGGGATTTTGGCGGTTACCAGGCGATTCTGCGCAATGCCCAGGGCGTGTACTTCGGAGCCTCGGAATCCCGCAAGGATGGCGCGGCGCAGGGGTATTGAGGAACTCCGGCGCGCTTGCCGGCTACTCACCAGAGTTGGCGCCGGCGTCCAGGCAAGCGCGAGCCTTGTTTACCGATTGCGAGGCCCGAGCCAGGCTAGGGGGGTGTCGGGCGTCGGCGCCAACCTCGCGCATCCCCGGCCACCTGATGGCCGTCACTGGATCGCGGGAATTCCCAGGTAGATGGAATCTTCCGGCGTGCCGAACTCCGAGGCGCGCGGCTTGCGCGTGGTGGGCGCGAGCCGGCCCGCGTGGAGGGCGTCGAGCTTGGCATGCGTGGCCCTGGCCGCCGCCACCAGTTCGGGATAGGGGCGGTCGGTCACGTCGATCCAGCCGATGTTGTAGTTTTCGCCGTCGCGCCGGCCCGTGGCCGGCTGGTCTATCCACTGATACCAATGGGCGCCGACGATGGCCGGATGCGCCGCGGCGTTCTCGACGTAATAGGAGTAGGCGACGCCGCGTTCGGTCTGGTTCATGGCCTGCACCAGCCCCGGCGCGAGACCGCGCTCCGGCACGCCGAAATGGAACTCGCCGATCAGGATGGGTAGTTGGGTGATGGCGTGGCAGCGATCGATGAACTCGCGCGGCGGCGCCCAGCGGTACTTGTTCATGCTGTACACGTCGAAGCCCCGGGCGAGCGCGATCACGTCGTCGGGCGGCGTGCCGCCGAAGCGGATGCCCAGGTGCAGGTGATTCGGATCGTGGCGACGCACGGCGGCGTTGACCACTTCGAGATACCGTGTGAATGCCGCATGGACCAGCGCCTTGCGCGTCGCGGGCGTGTCACCGCGTGCGAGCCCGGCCCTGAAGCGCTTCTGCAGCTCGCTGCTGGGCCCGGCCAGCACCAGGTCGACGAGCTGGCTCTCGCGCGCCGGCCAGGGCGGCTCGTTGCCAATGAAGTAGCCGATCATCCACGGGTCGTCGCGGCGAGGCGCCAGTTGCTGTGCGGCCTCGCGGTCCACGCGCGCGGCGAACGCGGCCGAATACACGTCCGGCATGCCCATGATGGCTCCGTCGACCTGCTGCCAGCCGCGCAGCGGCAGCACGTAGGGCTGGCGCATCGAGGGCACGGTGAGCGCGTCGTTGAGCGCCGCGCCGTAAGCCGTGTTCAAGCCCCACGCGCGCATGCGGCGCGAAGTGAGCTGCGCCGAAGGGCCGCGCCAGTCGACGCCGAAGCGCTTCTGCAGATTGGCCAGGTAGAAGGAAACCGGATCGCGCAGCGGATCGCTCCCGGCGCCCGGCGATGGAATCTGCGCCGACGTCGGAATGCTCGCGAACAGCTTGGAGCGGTTCAGGATCAGGGTGCTCGGCGGCTCGGCGCCCGCGCCATTCACGCCCGCCGACCAGAAGCGGCAGCCCTGCGGATCGATCAACCACCAGCGACCCTCGATTTCCTCGACGCGGAAGAAACCGGTGGCCTTGCGCCGGGGCTCGTTCTTCGCGGGCGCGAAGCCACCGTAGCGGCACGGCGGCACCTCGGCGCGCGGCACCAGCATGCGGTTCTCCTGCGCCCACTCCCGCTGCAGCTGCGCGTACGAGGCCGCCTTGCCGGTCCACTGCGCGTGTACGTACTGGCCGAAGTCGTCGATGAGCGGCAGGCTGCCATCGAGCACCGCGTCGCCCGCATCGGTTTTCGCCAGGCTGACCTTGCGGATTTCGACGCTGGCCGCATGGGCGGGATAGCGCATGGTCACGCTGAGCGCGCGTACGTTCTTCACCGGCGCGTGGCCGCCGGCCTCGATGTTGATCCAGTAGCTCGAGCGCGGCTGGTTCACGGTGGAGGCGAGCTCGTCGGCATCGCCCAGGCCCTGGCGATAGAAGCGCAGCGGAATCGAGGCGCGCACCCACACGCCGGCGAAGGGATGGATGCGCTTGGACACGGTGCCTTCATCGCTCACCAGGCCGAGCTCGAACCGCTGGCTGGTGGAGGATCTGAACTCCACCACCAGGAACTGGGCGTCGCTCCAGTCCGTGGGCAGCTGCGGGTCGATTTCGGCCAGTGGCCAGGTCACCGTGGTGACGTCGGCCGCGAACGAGGCCTTTTGCGGCGTCGCCAGTGCGACAACGGCCCATGAACACAAGCCTGACAGGCCCAGCAGGCCTGCAATGATTCGCCGGTCGAGCATGCTCCCCCCAAACAGGTGAGGCGATTCTAGGGGATGCGCGCGGTGGGCGCGCGCGGACCCCTCAGCCGACCAGGGGCAGGGTGATGTTGAACGTGGTGCCCACTCCCGGTTCGGAGACACAGCGGATCGTGCCACCGTGCGCATCGACAATGCCCTTGGCGATGTACAGACCCAGTCCCGTGCCAGTCTTCTGGTGTTTCTTGCTGGCCGAGTAGTAAGGATCGAAGATGTGCGGCAGATCGTCGGGCGCGATGCCCGGCCCGCTGTCGCTGATCTCGATCTGCGCGTGCTGGCCGCGCGTGCGGCTGATCACGCTGATGCTGTCACCGGGCTTGCTGAACTTGACGGCATTGCCGAGCAGATTCTGGAACAGTTGCATGAGCCGCGCGCGGTCCGCCTCGGCGCGCATCACGTCGGTGCCCGCGTCGTATTGCAGCTGCAGGCCCTTGTCGCGCGCGGGCGCCTCCTGCGCCGTCACCGCCTCGCGCAGCACGTCGTTGACCAGCGTGGGCTTGGGGTTGATGGACAGTTTGCCGCTGCGCAGATGCACCATGTCCATGAGATCGCCGATCATGCGGTTCATGAGATCGACATTGCGGCGGATGCGCTCGTGCTGCTCGCGCACCTGCTCGGGAGACAGCTTGTACTTGGGATTGAGCAGCATCGAGGTCGTGGTATGCACCACGGCGAGCGGCGTGCGCATGTCGTGCGAGACGATGGCCAGCACGTCCTCGCGCGCCTGCACCGCCTGGCGCAGCGCCTCGCGCTGACGATGCAGCTCGAAGAACACCCCGGCCTTCTGCCGCAGGATCTCCGTGTTGATGGGCTTGAACAGCACGTCGACCGCGCCGGATTCATAGCCGCGGAACATGGGCAGCGGCTCGTTCGGGCTCTGCGCCGTGATGAAGATGATGGGGATGTGCTTGGAGCGCTCGGTACCGCGCATCAGCTCGGCCAGCTCGAAGCCGTCCATGGTCGGCATGCGGATGTCGAGCAGCGCCAGCGCGAAGTCGTGCACCAGCAGCAGTTCCAGCGCCTGTGGCCCGGACGTGGCCTTGTGGATCTCGCGATCCGCGCCGGCGAGCACGGCCTCGAGGGCCAACAGATTCTCCTCGACGTCGTCGACCAGCAGACACTTCACCTTATCGGTCATTCCTCTCTCCGTGACTTCGCAGCAGCTGCGCGAGGGCTGCGACCTGCAACTCGACGCATTGCGGCACGACTTGCAGCGCGGCCGAGGGCATTGCGCTCATCTCCGCGCTCTCCACGGCCTGCACCACCGCCAAGCCGCCGGCATCCGCCACCGCGCGCAGCCCCTGGGCGCCGTCGGCATTGGCGCCAGAGAGCACGATGCCCAGGAGCCGCTCGCCGTAGGCCTCGGCGGCGCTCTCGAACAGCACGTCCACCGCCGGTCGCGAGAAATGCACGCGTTCATCGCGCGAGAGCGCGAAGGTGCCGCCGGCCTCCACCAGCAGATGGTAGTCGGGCTGTGCGAAATAGACGGTGCCCGGCGAGATGGGCTCCTTGTCTTCGGCCAGCTTCATGGGCGGGGATCCGGGGTGCGCGAAAATCTCGTGTAACACGTTCGGCCCTTCCGGTGGCAGGTGTATGACGACGGCGACGGCGGGAGCCAGGCGCGTGGTCAGACCGCCGAGCATCTGGCCCAGCACTTCGATGGCGCCGGCGGAGCCGCCGATCACGATGAGATCGAAGCGGCGCTTCACGTGACATTCCGCCGGTACAGGCGCTCGGCGAGCGCGAAGTCGCTGAACAGTTCCGCGGCCGTGGTGAATCGCAGGCTTTCCTTGGACCCGAGGCCGAGGAATCCGCCGCGCACCAGGGAGTCCGCGAACAGATGCAGCGCGCGGTTTTGCAGCGCGTGATCGAAATAGATGAGCACGTTGCGGCAGGTGATGAGATGCATCTCCGCGAACACGTTGTCGGTCGCGAGGCTGTGATCCGAAAACGTGATCTTGCGGCGCAGCGCGGCATCCATGATCGCCAGGTCCTGGGCCGGCGGTGCCGACGCCGCTGTCTGCGTCGCGTGATAGTAGTCCGACAGTGAGGCGGTGCCGCCGGAACGCCGGTGGTTTTCCGTGAAGCCGCGCAGCCGCTGCAGCGGAAACACGCCGCTCGCCGCCAGGCGCAGGCTCTGGGCATTGATGTCGGTGGCGTAGATCACGGAGCGATCCAGCAGACCCTCCTCGTGCAGCAGGATGGCGAGCGCGTAGGCCTCCTCGCCGGTGCTGCAGCCGGCGCACCACACCTTGATGGAAGGGTAGGTCGCCAGCACCGGCAGCACCCGGCGGCGCAGCGCGAGGAAGAACTCCGGGTCGCGGAACATGTCGCTGACCTGCACGGTGAGGTATTGCAGCAGCTGCGCGAACGATTCCGGCTCGTGCAGCACGCGCTCCTGCAAACCGGACAACGTCGACACCTGCAGGGCGTCGCAGGCCTGCGTCAGCCGGCGCTTGAGCGAGGCCATCGCGTACGAGCGGAAATCGTAGTGGTAACGATCGAATATGGCCTCCAGCAACAGCCGCACCTCCAGATCTCCCATCACCGTCACGTCGGCATCCAGATGCGGATCAGCGAGACCAGCTTGTCGACGTCGATGGGCTTGGTGATGTAGTCATTGGCGCCCGCGGCCAGGCAGCGCTGCTGATCGTCGGGCATGGCCTTGGCGGTGAGCGCGATGATCGGCAGGTCGCGCAGCTCGGGAATCCGCCGGATCTGTTGCGTGGCCTCCAGGCCATCCATCTCCGGCATCATGATGTCCATGAGCACGATGTCGGGCGCCGGCTTGCTCGCCAGGCGTTGCAGCGCTTCGCGGCCATTGCGCGCGATCAGCACCGAGCCACCCAGCGGCTCGAGCACGCTCGACAGCGCGAAGATGTTGCGAACGTCGTCCTCGACCACGAGGATGCGCCGGCCCTCGAACGCGGCGTCGCGCCGCCGGGCTTCGGCCAGCATCCGCTGGCGATCCGGTGGCAGCTGGCCCTCGACCTGGTGCAGGAACAGGCTAACTTCGTCGAGCAGCCGCTCCGGCGACTTCGCGCCCTTGATGATGATGGAGCGCGAGTACCTGCGAAGCTGCTGTTCTTCCTCGGCGGAAATGGTGCGCCCGGTGTACACGATGACCGGCGGGAAGGCGTAGGCGTCGTCGGCGGCCATGCGTTCCAGCAACTCGTGCCCCGTGGCGTCGGGCAGCGACAGGTCGAGCACCATGCAGTCGAAGGTGGTGTTGCGCAGTTTCTCGAGCGCCGCGGCGGCATTGTCCACCGCGACCACCCGGGTGGTGTCGCTCGCCAGCAGCTGGCGGATGCTCTCGCGCTGCAGCTCGTTGTCCTCCACCACCAGCACGGTGCGCGCGCC
Organism: uncultured Pseudomonadota bacterium; assembly: GCA_946479515.1. Next base: position 49,684 of record CAMLGF010000014.1, read on the forward strand.
GCTGGCGAACTTCTCGCGCAGGTTGGTCAGGCTGGTCACCAGCGCCTCGCGGTCCACGGGCTTGACCAGCGCGCCCGCGGCACCCATGGCCCGCGCGGCGCGTGTGTTGTCCTCGGCGGAGATCACCTGCACGGGCACGTGGCGCGTCAGGGGATTGTGCTTCAGGCGGTCGAGCACGGTCAGGCCGGAGTGATCGGGTAGTTTGATGTCGAGCACCACCGCCGCCAGCCGGAACCGGCTCGCGAGCTCGATGCCTTCATCGGCGGTCGCCGCCACCAGGCAGTCGAAGCCGAGCTCGTGCGCGAGGTCGTAGAGCACCTTGGCGAACAGCGGATCGTCCTCGATCACCAGAAGCACGCGCCCGGCATTGCGGATCTCGTCGCGGTCGTCGGCCACCCGGCCATCGCGTGGCGGCGGCGCACTGCCGGTGGTCACGGCCGGCGCGACCAGCGGTGCATGGGCAATGGCTTCGGTGACGCGCAGGGGATCGGTGGTCGCTGCCGTGCGCGGCGCGGCCGGCGTCGCCGGCCGTTCCAGCCGTTCCAACCGTTCCAGCCGTTCCGGCCGTTCCGGCAATACGCGCGGCACCCGCAGGCGGAAAATGCTGCCCTGGCCCGGCTGGCTTTCCAGCGTGATCGTGCCGCCCAGCAGGCGCGCCAGCTCGCGCGAGATCGACAGGCCGAGGCCGGTGCCGCCGAACTTGCGATTGGTCGTGCCGTCGGCCTGGCGGAACGGCTCGAAGATGATCTGCTGGTGTTCCGCGGCGATGCCGATGCCCGTGTCGCGTACCGCGAACTCGATCTGCTCGCCGCCCGGTTCGGGGCGGTTCGAGATCTCCAGCGCCACTTCGCCGCGCTCGGTGAACTTGAGTGCGTTCGACAGCAGGTTGCGCAGCACCTGCGACAGGCGCTGGGCGTCGGTGTCGAGGGTCGCAGGCAGGTCCGGTGCCCGGATGACGCGGAAGAATATCTGCTTCTGCTCGGCGATCGGCTCGAAGGTCTGCGCCAGCCGGGTGACCAGCTCGTTGATGTCGACCGCGCTGCGCACCACGTCGACCTTGCGGGCTTCGATCTTCGACAGGTCGAGGATGTCATTGATGAGCGTGAGCAGGTCGTTGCCCGCCGCACCGATGCCGCGCGCGTACTTGACCTGCTCGGGCGTGAGATTGCCGTCGCGATTGTCGGCCAGCAGCTTGGCGAGGATCAGTGAACTGTTGAGCGGCGTGCGCAGCTCGTGCGACATGTTGGCCAGGAATTCCGACTTGTACCGGTTGGCGCGGGCCAGCTCGATCACCTTCTGTTCGGTTTCGCGCTTGGCGGCGGCGAGGTCCGCGGCGTGCTGGCGCAGCCGGTCGGCGTGCTCCTCGAGTTGCACGTTGGTCTGCTCGAGCTCGGCCTGCTGGGTCTCGAGCCGCGCCTGCGACTCGCGCAGCTGCGTGCTCTGCGACATCAGCTCCTCGTTCGCGACGCGCAGCTCTTCCTGCTGGGCCTGCAGTTCCTCGGCCTGGGCCTGGGTCTCCTGCAGCAGGTTCTCGCGCTCGCGGCGCAGGATGCTGGTGCGGATCGCCACCGCGATGGGCTCGCCGATGGCAGCAAGCATCTCCAGGTCGCTTTCCTGCGTCGGATGCAGGAATCCCAGCTCCAGCACGCCCTGAACCGAGCCGTCGACCTCGAGCGGCGCGATCAGCAGGGCATGCGGTTGGCGGCCGCCGAGCCCGGAGCTGATCCTGAGGTAGTCGCGAGGCAGATCGTGGATGCGCACCGGCTTGCGTTCGCTGATCGCCCGCCCCAGCAGGCCTTCGCCGGGTTGCACGACGGGCGGCTCGGCCGTGTCGGCGGGCAGTCCGCGCGCGCCCATGCGGGTGTAGGCGCCCGCGGTGTCCGCCGCGTACATCACTCCCGCCTGCGCATCGAGGCAGTCCATCACCACCTCGAGCACCCGTTCGGCCAACCGCGGCAACGAGTGCTCGCCGACCACGGCGTCGCCGACGCGCGCACGCGTGGCGCGGACCCAATCCTCGTGGCGTACCTTGCGGCGCAAGAGCAGGGTGTTGCGCGCCAGCAGGGCGGCGCTCCACATGACGATGATTCCGAGGCCGCGATTGACCTGGGCGATCTGCTCTTCCACTCCCGCCGCGGACGCGAACCAGTCGACCACCAGCAGGATGCTGGTGATGCTCGCCACCAGCGGCGGCAGCCAGGGTTGCGACACCCGGAAGCACATCATGAGCGGCACCAGGTAGAGAATCCACGTCGCGACGCCGATGCGCGTGTAGAGATCGATGCCGAAGACCACCGCCAGGGCGATGCCGATGGCCCAGTACATGGCCGGGTGGGTCGCCGTGGCGAATCGATTCATCGGGCTCTCACCGGAAACGTAAAAGAGCCGCGAGTTTACGGGCAGAGGGTGGCCACCCTGGGGACGGTGGCCATGCCGCGTTGCCGTCAGGAAAGTCCTACAGGAAGCGACGCGATCGCGACCGCGAAGCTGCGCCTCGCTCGCGCCGGAATCGCCGTTCGGCCACTACCTAGTCGTGCCGGATGATCGGCGGCGCGCCGCGGTTCACGTCCACCAGCGCGAGCATCGCGCCGACCCGCTTCGACGGTCCGTCCTCGAATCCGTACCGAAGCGGCCCGGCTGCCGGTGTGCGGTAGGTGCCTAACAATCTATCCCACACGGGCCAGTCGCCGTAGTTGCCAGCGTGCTGCCCGAATTCGTGGTGGCGCTGGTGCGCCTCGGGCCGCTGCATGATCCATTCCAGCCAGCGCGGCGTACGGATGTTGAGATGCTGCACGAGCTCCGCAATCGCGCCGTACAGCCCGACCAGGGCGGCCGCGGCGGGATGCAGGCCGAGCACGCCCAGCAGGATGCCGATCTGCAGTGCCGTCTGCACGGCAACATCGAATGGATGCGCCACCGCGAATCCCGCGGCGTCGACCCGGCCCGGGCTGTGATGGAGCTGATGCAGCGCGCGCCAGAGCGCGTCGAAGCGATGCTCGCTGCGGTGATACCAGTAATAGACGAAGCTCCAGACCAGGAAGCCGGCGAGAAAGCCGCCGGCAATGCCGAGTTTCTGCCCGGGCAGCAGACTGTGCGTGGCGACCCACGCGGTAGGGACGGCCAGCGGCAGGAACACATTGATGAGCCCGCTCACGACGAAGAACGTGATTCCCAGCGGGCGCCACCAGCGCCTGGCGGGCTGGTTCTCCCGCGGCCAGAGTGATTCCAGTGCCATGCCGGCGAGAAAGGCGGTGGCGAGAATGGGCCCAACCAGGTCCTCGATATTCATGCGACCTCCCGGAGTTGCCAATTCAGACCGGGGAGCGGGCGCGCTTATTTCAACAAGGGTGCGAGATAGCGGGCGGTGTACGAGCGCGGCTCCCGCGCGATGTCATCGGGGGTGCCCGCCGCGAGGATCGTGCCGCCACCCGCGCCGCCTTCCGGCCCCAGATCGATGATCCAGTCCGCAGTCTTGATCACGTCGAGATTGTGTTCGATGACCACGATGGTGTTGCCCTCGTCGCGCAAGCGGTGCAGCACGTCGAGCAGTTGCGCCACGTCGTGGAAGTGCAGGCCGGTGGTGGGCTCGTCGAGGATGTAGAGCGTGCGGCCCGTGGCGCGTTTGGCGAGCTCGCGCGCCAGTTTCACGCGCTGTGCCTCGCCGCCCGACAGCGTGGTCGCGCTCTGGCCGAGCTTGATGTACGAAAGACCCACGTCCATGAGCGTCTGCAGCCGTGAGCCCACGCCGGGCACGTTCTGGAACAGGCGCAGCGCCTCTTCCACGTTCATCTCCAGCACTTCGTTGATGTTCTTGCCCTTCCAGCGGATCTCGAGCGTCTCGCGGTTGTAGCGCTTGCCCTGGCAGACGTCGCAGGGCACGTACACGTCGGGCAGGAAGTGCATCTCGACCTTGATGAGGCCGTCGCCCTGGCAGGCTTCACACCGGCCGCCCTTCACGTTGAAGCTGAAACGGCCGGCGTCGTAGCCGCGCGTGCGCGCCTCGGGCACCTCGGCGAACAGCTCGCGCAACGGGCCGAACAGACCGGTGTAGGTCGCCGGGTTGGAGCGCGGCGTTCGCCCGATCGGGCTCTGGTCGATGTCGATGATGCGATCGATTTCCTGGAGGCCCTGGATTTCCCGGCAAGGCGCCGATTCCATGACCGTGCCATTCAGCTCGTGGTTGGCGTGGGCGAACAACGTGTCGTTCACCAGCGTGGACTTGCCGGATCCGGAAACACCGGTGACGCAGGTGAACAGACCGAGTGGAAATTCCGCCGTGACATTCTTGAGATTGTTGCCCGTGGCATCGACGACGCGCAGGACGCGCCTGGGGTCGAAGGGCGTGCGCAACGTCGGCAGCGCGATCTTCCTGCGTCCGGAAAGATAGGCGCCGGTCAGCGAGGTCTGGTGTTTCGTGATGTCCTCCGGCGTGCCCTCGGCCACCACTTCGCCGCCGTGCACGCCCGCGCCCGGGCCGATGTCCAGCACGCAATCGGCGGCGCGGATGGCTTCCTCGTCGTGCTCGACGACCAGCACGGTGTTGCCGAGATCGCGCAGGTGTTTGAGCGTGCCCAGCAAGCGCGAGTTGTCACGCTGGTGCAGGCCGATCGACGGCTCGTCGAGGATGTACATGACGCCGGTGAGGCCGGAGCCCACCTGGCTCGCGAGGCGGATGCGCTGCGCTTCGCCGCCGCTCAGCGACTCGGCGCTGCGATCCAGCGTGAGATAGTCGAGCCCCACGTCGACGAGAAAGCGCAGGCGGTCGCCCACTTCCTTGACGATCTTGCCGGCGACTTCGGCGCGCCAGCCCGCCACGTCGAGTTTCGCGAACAATTGTCCGGCATCGCCCACGGTGAGATGGGCGATCTCGGGCAGAGAGTGCGTGCCCACGAACACATGGCGGGCGGTGCGGTTCAGGCGCGAGCCCCGGCAGTCGGGGCAGGGTTGGCTGCCGAGGTACTTGGCGAGCTCCTCGCGCACCGGCAACGAGTCGGTTTCCCGGTAGCGGCGTTCGAGATTGGGAATGATGCCTTCGAAGTGGTGCTTCTTCTTCGTGATGCGGCCATTGCCGTGCACGTAGCGAAACTCCACCTCCTCGTTGCCGCTGCCGTACAGCATCACCTGCTGCGCCTTCTTCGACAGATCCTCCCAGGGCGTCTCGGGATCGAACTTGTAGTGCCTGGCCATCGCCGTGATCAGCGCGTAGTAGTAGGAGTTCTTTCGATCCCAGCTCCTGATGGCGCCGCCCGCGAGCGACAGGTGCGGATAGGCGACCACGCGCTTGGGGTCGAAGAAATCCTTGAGCCCGAGTCCATCGCAGGTGGGGCAGGCGCCCGCGGGGCTGTTGAAGGAGAACATCTTCGGCTCGAGCGCCGGCACGCTGTAGCCGCATTCCGGGCAGGCCTGGCGCGCCGAGAACAGCGTCTCGTCCTCGGGCTTGCCGAGCTTCCCGGCTTCCCCTCTTTCGGAAGGATACTGCGCGAGGCGCGCCGTGCCGCCGGATAGTTTGAGCGCCGTCTCCAGCGATTCGGAGAGGCGCTGCTGCGCGTCGGGCCTGATGCGCAGACGGTCGACCACGGCCTCGATGCTGTGCTTTTTCCTGGGGTCGATCTTGGGCAGCGCGTCCAGCTCGTGCACGCGGCCGTCGATGCGCACGCGCACGAAGCCCTGACCGCGCAGCTGATCGAAGATCTCCTCGTGGCTACCCTTGCGGTCCACGACCATGGGAGCGAGCAATTGCACGGCCGCGCCCTCGGGCGTCTTGAGTATCTGGTCGACCATCTGGCTCACGGTCTGCGCCGCGAGTGCGATGCCATGATCCGGGCAACGCGCGATGCCGGCGCGCGCGAACAGCAGGCGTAGATAGTCGTAGATCTCGGTGACCGTGCCCACGGTGGAACGCGGGTTGTGCGAAGTGGCCTTCTGTTCGATGGCGATCGCCGGCGACAGGCCCTCGATGCTGTCCACGTCCGGCTTGTCCATCATCGACAGGAACTGCCGGGCGTACGCCGACAGGGACTCGACGTAGCGCCTCTGGCCCTCGGCGTACAGCGTGTCGAAGGCGAGCGACGATTTGCCCGAGCCCGACAGGCCCGTGATCACGATGAGCTTGTCGCGGGGCAGGTCGACGTCGATGTTCTTGAGGTTGTGGGTGCGGGCGCCGCGGATCTTGATGGTCTGCATGTGTCGAGCGCCGAAATGGGCGCGGATGCCGGAAAACCAAGAAGTCTAAGCGGCGAGGGTGGTCCGGGTATAACCAGTTCCCGGACGGCGTCTGTACTGTATGAAGCTATCGGCCGGCCGGGCGCGTGCGAGCCGGCGAGGAGGGAACCAGGATGGCGCTGGGCTTGAGCAGCCCCGCCTGAATGGCATAGGCGGTCAACTGCGCCACGTTACGCAGGCCGAGTTTGCGCTGAACGTTGGCGCGGTGTTTTTCCACGGTCTTGCAACTGCGCCGCATGTTCCGGGCGATGTCCGCGCTGCGCAGTCCGGCGGCGACACCCAGCAGTACCTCGCATTCCAGCCGGGTCAGCTGTTCCCGCAAGGGACCCGGATAGTCGACCAGGTCGCGAACCAACGACACGACCTCATCCGTGGAGGCCGCGTGAGAGTCGATGCTGATGATTCTCAGTCCCGGAAAGGACGTGCGCAGCCGCGCCAGGGCGCGGCCATCCTCGGCTTCCCTGCCTTGATGATCCCAGACCAGCACACCCACCGAGGCCGGCAGCACACAGTCCTCCAGCCGGGAATACTGTCCGGCGACGCGGATCCCGCATCGCTGCGTCAGCAGAATGCTCAACAGGTCACGTGCCAGCCGCAGGGGGCTGACGATCACACCTTCCGGGATTCTACTCGGCATGTCGGTGAGACGCTGACAGGGGCGCAAACCCCTCGCGGCTCGAGACCTATTTGCACGACGCGCGGCGCTCAGCGGCCGATGGCTTCCAGCAGCCGGATCTGGGCCCGCCGGCCGTCGCGCCAGACTGCGAATGGCAGGGCGGGAGAGCGATCCGGCAGCGCCGCCGACAGGTGCTGCGCCGAGGCCAGATAGCGCAGCGCCTCCGGCTCGATGGCGTAGAAAGTGGTGAAGACCTCGGCATCCTCCGGGCGGCCCAGGTCCCGGGGCAGATCCCCGGCCGCGAAGGGCGGCGAGGGATCGGGATGCAACAGGATGTCCCGGCCATCCGCCACGACCAGCAGCGGCACGGGCAGGCGGGGGGTCGAGCCGCGCGCCCGCGCATCGATGGTCGACCATTCATGCAGGCAGAGCACGAGCCTGCGGGCGCCGGCCACGTTCACTTCGGCGGCGATCAGCGTGAGGTAATCGCGCGCCTGCGCGGCCAGATCGCGGCGCTCGCGTGCCAGCACCAACGGCTGGTCGGCGGTGGTGAGGCTGGTGCCCGTGCGCGGATCCAGCGTCGTGCGCGCCTCGCGCGAAATCGGCGCGCACGCCGTGCAGGCCAGGGCGATCATGACCATCAGTGCATGGGCGGTTCGCCGCGCGTGGCGCACGGTCGCGGTCAGTAGCTCATGCGCCATGCGAGACCGAAATACAGCCGCTGCGTGTCTTCCTGCCCGGCGGCCAGCTGGCGCGAGCCCTGTTCCGCGCCGACTTCGCATTCGAACCAGGAGCGACCGCGCAGATAATCCAGGCGCAACGTGGGCACGTACAAGGTCTCGTCGGCGTCATCGAGCAGCGAGGTGCGCCGGTCGACGCGCAGGCGCGGGCCCAGGCGCCAGGCGCCGCCGAGGGGCAGGCGCGCGGCGAGCAGAATGGAGTCGATCTGCGCCAGCGCGCCGTCCTGCCGGCGCAGTGCCAGCAGCCACAGATCGTTCGCCTCGACCAGGTTGTTGGCCGTGAGCTGCAGCTGCGCCGTCCGCTCCCAACCGGTCGAGGGAGTGGCGGCGACGTTGCCCGACGCGACGGTGGCATCGATGCGGCTGCCATAGGCTTCCAGGCTGAACTGGAAGCGCTCGCCGAGCGGTCGGGAGATCGACAACGACACCAGGTCGGACAACGGCGTGCGGTCGCGCGCCAGCCTCTCCACTTCCGCGGACGTGTACAAGGTCAGCATGTCATCGAGCGTGGCGAACGGCTGGCCGATGAGAGCATTGCGCGTGGTCAGCACCGGGGCCCGGCGATGATCGCCGCTGAAGCTGAGCGCCCACCGTGCCGGCAATTGCAGGCTGCCGGTGAGCACCGCGCTGTTGATCTCCTGGTAGTGCAGGTCGTAATCCACCAGCGCGAGCAGCGTGCGCCCCGGCACGAAATAACGGCCCTCGAGCCCCACGGCCTGCCGGTCGGCGAGACCGTCGAGCTGCTGCATCACCGCGAACGCGCCGAAATCCAGCTTGTCGTCATAGGGGCCGAACTCGGTGGACAGGCCGAAGAAGCGCCGCCCGCTTTCGGGCGCCGCGCGTGTGGATTCGACGGGAAACCCCGCCGCGACGTTGAATGCCACGGCTTCGCGCCACTGCCACGAGGCGTACGCGCCGTCGAAGGTGCCGAGCAGGCCGCCGGAATTGCGCGATTGCCGGCCCAGCCGCGTGGCCACGCCCCGCTCGCGGTCATTGATTTCGACGAACGCGGACGACACGCGCACCTGGTCTCCGGGCCCGTCGGTGAGCAGGTCGTGTGCGTAGCCGGCGGAGATGCGCGAGATGAAGTCGAAACGCTCGCCGCGGCGCCGCGCGGTCCAGTCGCCGTCGGTGTACACGGCATTCTGGTCCTGGTTGTCGACGGCAACGCTCGCCGTGGTGAGAGAGCTTCGCTGCCATCGGTACTGCACGCTGGTGCCGCCGGTCATGCGCCAGGCCGCATCCGTCGCGCCGGAACCTCCGAGCGCACCGCCGCGGCCACTGCGCGCGGCGCTCGCGAGCGCGCGCAGGCGCGATCGGATGCGCGTCACGGCATCGCCCCTGGGATAGCGGCGCAAGTACTCCTCGTACTCCGCCTTCGCATGGGCGACCTGGCCGGCGCGCTCGCGACTGAGGCCGAGCAATTCCTGCGCGCGCGCGCGGCCGGGATACTCCGGCTGGCGGGTGAGCCGCGTGAGTAGTTCGGTGGCCCGTGGATAATCGCGTGCCGCCAGGCGGCGGCGCGCGTCCTTCATGAGCGTTGCCCGCTCCTCGTCGGGCAGCGCGGGGTCCGTGATGGTCGGCGGCGTCAGCTGATTCGCCGGCGGCAGCACGACCTCTGGCGCGGCCGGTTCGTCGGCCACGCCCAGCCACGCGCGGGGGTAAGTCGCGCGTGCGACGGCCAGCAGCCGCTGCGCGTCCGCGCGCGTGCTGATTGGCCCGGCGCGCAGGCGATACCAGGTCTGCCCGGCGAGTTGCACCGAGGAAACATGCACCGGCGTGTGCAGGCGGGCGCTCGCCGCCGCGATTTCATCGGCGGCGAAATCCTCGGTGCGCGACGCCAGATTGACGGCGTAGCCGCTGGTGGCCTCATCGAGCGGCGCCACCTGGACGGCCGATCGCGGCGCCGGGAATACCTCCAGGATCCGGACGCGGATGCCGCGCGCGTCGCTGGTCGGCGTCACCGCGAAGTGGTGATCGCCGTTCCAGGCGATGACCAGCTCGATTTCGCCCGGCAGCGTGGACTCGATGCGTATCGAACGCACCACGGCGCTCGCGCCGACACCCGGCGCCTGCTCATTGCCTACGCGATCCGTCGCGCCGCAGTCCGGACCCAGCCGCAGGCGTACGCGAACCTCGCCGCCGCCATCCGCCGGCGCGTGGCCGAGATAGCGAGCCGTACAGCGCAGCTGCGCGAACACATTGACGTGGCGGCCCGCGTCGCTCGAATCCACGTTCTCGATGAGCGGCGCGCCGAACTGCGCGCGCGCCAGTCCGCTCGCGAGCACGAGCGCGGCTGCCGATAGCCCCGACCGCGCCCGACGGCGGCGATCAGTCGAAACCGGCATTGTTCACCCGGTGCTCGGGGCCCGGCCGATTTTTCGAGATGGTCGTGAGCGTCGCGTCGCGATAGGTGTGACAGGCGCCCGAGCAATTGCGCAGTTCCGAGACCGTGTACGACGTTTTCGGCGATTCGATCTTGGTGTGCGGTCCGGTGCGATAGTTGTTGGCGTGACAGCCGGCGCAGGAATTCGCATAGGCCGGCGTGGGCCAGACGATCTGGTCGGTGTTGCTGGTGTGGCAGCGGGTGCAGGTCAGCGCGGCGCGATGATCGCCCGGGTAGTTTGGCGAGGTGTGGCGGAAGGTGAGCGGCGTCCAGCCCGTGGTCGAATGGCAGACGTTGCATTCTCGCGCCGTGGACATGTGCCCCACGTCCTTGCCGGTGGCGCTGACGCCGTTGTGGCACGCCGCGCAGCCGCCGGTGACGCCGGTGTGGTTGAAGCGCGCGGGCGTCCAGGCCAGTGTCGAGTGGCAGCTGTCGCACGAGGCGGTGGTGGGCACGTGATTGGTCGGCTTGCCGGTGGACTGCACGCCGTCGTGGCAGGTGGCGCAGGTGCCGGCGGCCACGCCGGCATGATCGAATCGGGCCGGCCGCCACGCGGTGGTGGTGTGGCAGGAATCGCAGGTGTTGCTGCTGGCGACATGCCCGGCATTCTTGCCCGTGGCCGTCGTGCCGTTGTGACAGGAGAAGCAGGTGCCGCTCACCTGCGTGTGATCGACGCCGGTCGCCGGCCGCCAGGCGGTGGTCGAGTGGCAGTTCTGGCAGTTGGTCGTGCTGGTGATGTGCGTGGAACTCTTGCCGCTGGCGATGGTGCCGTTGTGGCAGTTGGCGCAGCCACCCGTGACTCCGGCGTGGGAGAACGTGGCCGGAATCCAGGCACTGGTGGTGTGGCAGCTGTCGCAGGATGCCGTGGTGGGCACGTGGTTGGCCGGCTTGCCGGTCGACTGCACACCGTTGTGACAGGTGGCGCAGGATCCGGCGGCGACACCCGCGTGATCGAAGCGCGCCGGGCGCCAGCCCGAGGTCACGTGGCAATTCTCGCAGGTGTTGTCGCTGGCGATGTGCGTGGCGTTCTTGCCGGCAGCGGTGGTGCCGTTGTGGCAGGAGAAACAGGTGCCCGAGAGCTGCGTGTGATCCACGCGCGTCGCCGGCCGCCAGGCGGCCGTCGAATGGCAGGCTTCGCAGGTGTTGCTGCTGGTGATGTGCGTGGCGTTCTTGCCGGTGGCGGTGCTGCCGTTGTGACAGGACAGGCAATTACTGGTGATGCCGGTATGCGAGAAGCGCGCCGGCGTCCATGCCACGGTGGTGTGGCAACTGTCGCAGGCCAGCGTGGTCGGAACGTGCGTCGCGGGCTTGCCGGTCGCGCCCACGCCATCGTGGCAGCTGGCGCAGCTTCCGGCGGCGACGCCGCTGTGATCGAAGCGAGCCGGCTTCCAGGCCGTGGTCGAGTGGCAGCTTTCGCAGCTGTTGGTGCTGACGATGTGCGTGGCGTTCTTGCCGGTGGCCGTGGTGCCGTCATGGCAGGAGAAGCAGCTGCCGGTCACCTGCGCATGGTCGATGCGCGTGGCGGGCTTCCAGGCCGTGGTCGAGTGACAGCCTTCGCAGGCTGTCCCGCTGGCGATGTGCGTGGCGTTCTTGCCGGTGGCCGTGGTGCCGTTGTGGCACGAGGCGCAGCTGCCCGTGACCTGTGCGTGATCGACGCGCGTGGCCGGCTGCCAGGTGCCGGTCTCGTGGCAGCTCTCGCAGCGCGTGGAAGTCGCGATGTGCGTGGCGCTCCTGCCCGTGGCGCGAGTGCCGTCGTGGCACGAGATGCAGGCACCGCTCACCTGCGTGTGATCCACGCGAGTCGCCGGTTTCCACGCCGCGATGCCGTGGCAGGACTCGCAAGCGTTGCTGCTGGTGATGTGCGCGGCGTTCTTGCCCGTGGCCCGGGTGCCGTCGTGGCAGCCCGCGCAATTGCCGGTCACCGTGGCGTGATCGAACGCCGCGGGAATCCAGGCGCTGGTGCGATGGCAGCTCTCGCAGGGTGCGCTGGTCTGTACGTGCGTGCGTGGTTTGCCTTCGGCCTGCACGTTGTTGTGGCAGGCCGCGCAGCTGCCCAGGGCCTCGGCATGGTCGAAGCGTGGCGCCGGCGAGAAACTCGTGACGTCGTGGCACGCGCCGCACCGCTCGGAGCTCAGGATGTGCGTCGAGGTCTTGGGCAGCGCGTTGATGCGCGTGCCCTTGGCGTGACACGAGGCGCACTCGCGCGGCGTGCCCTTGAACACCGCGCTCACGTGGCAGCTCTCGCAGGCAGTCTCGCGATGCTTGCCGGTGAGCTCGAAGCCGGTGGTCAGGTGGTCGAACTTCTGCCGGGCATCGGGCTGCGTCTGGGCATTCAGCATGCACGGCGCGAGCAACATCAGCAGGGTTGCCAGCATCGACGCAGCGGTGTGCGGCCGGCGGCTCACTGGATGCGCGCTCCCTGGAAGGTGATGGTGCCGTGGCAGCGCTGGCACTGCGCGCCGAACTGCCCGAGGTGGATGTCGTCGTCGCGGTGGCAGGATGCGCAGTCGGAGGGCAGCTTCATCTGCCCGCCCGGCTTGCGGTGGCACTCACCGCAGGTGAGCGATGCATGGCGGCCGGTGAGCGGGAAACGCGTCTGCCGGTCGTGGTCGAATTCCCAGAGTTGCCAGCCATTGGGGGAATGGCACGCGGCGCAATCCTTGCCCAGCGACCCGTCATGGCGATCGCTGGAACGATGGCAGGAGACGCAGTCATGGGGTGCGCCGGCGAAGGAGCGCGACGCATGGCATTGGCCGCAGCCCAGGAGCACGTGCATGCCGAGCAGCGGAAAATCCGTGAGGTCGTGGTCGAACTGCAGGTCCTGGCGCCATCCCTCGGGTGAATGACAGGAGTCGCAGCTCGCGAGCGCGCCCGCGTGCACATCGTCGCCGCGATGGCAGCTGGCGCAGTCCGTCGGCAGCTTCGGCTTGCCGACGGGCGTGACGTGGCAGGCGTGGCAGTCCAGCTTCGCGTGCCGGCCGGTCAGGGCGAAATGCGCACGTCCTGCATGATCGAATTCGGTGGGCTTCCAGGCGTCGCTGCGGTGGCAGCTGCCGCAGTCCTCGCCGAAGCGCGTGGCGTGCGCGTCGGCGCTGCGATGGCAACCCACGCACTTGCGCGGCAGTTGGTCCTCGAACCTGCCGCTGCGGTGGCAGCCGGCGCAGTCGAGCGAGGCATGCGCGCCGTCGAGCGCGAAGCCCGTCTCGCGCGCATGATCGAAGCGCGAATTCTTCCAGCCGGACTCCACGTGGCATTGCCCGCAGTCTTCGCCGCGGGACCCGGCATGCACGTCGTCGGGCGCGTGGCAGTCCGCGCAGCGCAGCGGCGTGCCGCGGAACTTTCCGGCGATGTGACAGGCCGCGCAGGCGACCTGCTGGTGCGCGGCGCGCAGCGGGAAGCGCGTCTTGCCGTGATCGAAACGGGCATTGCGCCAACTCACGGTGGCATGGCAGCTCGCGCAGTTCGCGCCGAGACCACCCAGATGCACGTCGTCGCGACGATGGCAGTCGCCGCAGACGGCGGGCGCGGCGCGAAACGGCTTGCCGGATGCATGGCAGGACTCGCAGCCCAGCGCGGCGTGCGCGCCATCGAGCCGGAAGTCGGTGGCGGCGTGATCGAACGACGCGGCCACCAGTCGCACGATGTCCGCTCGCCTGCCGAGATGCTCGCTGTGGCAGGCCCGGCACTCGCCGGTGGTGACGTTGGGCAGGCGGCCGTGAAAGCCGCGGTGGGAATCGACGTCGGCGGCGACGTCCTTGTGGCAGGCGAGGCACAGAGAACTCTGGCGCGTGCGGTCGCTGCGGTCGTGACAGCTCGCGCACTCTTCCTCGATGTCGGCGTGCGCCTGGCTGACTTCGCCGGGCATGAGCAGCTTTTCCAGCGTGCCGGCGCGGGCATCGTGGCTGGCCGGGAGCAGGGTCGCGAAGAGTGCCAGTGCCATGCCTGCGAGCCTGCCGTGTCTGGCCACGATCGCGGATCAGTAGACGTGCACGGCGACGACGTGCACCACGCCGGCGACCAGCAGGATGAAGAACAGCGGCAGGTGCAGTACGTGCCACAGCGAGAACAGCCGCTCGTAGGATTCGAACTCCGCCACCTGGCGCGTGGTCTGCAGGCGGCGCGCGATGTACTTGCGCACGGCGCGCTCGAAGTGGGCCTGCCGTTCGGCGATGGCGCGGGAACGCGCCGCCGTTGCGCGCAGCTCGCGGGTCGCCGCGCGCGTGAGCCGCCAGCGCTCCAGCCACATGCGCGCGGTGACGGCGAACGGTCGCAGCAACACCGCGCCCGGCGCGCGGCTGCGCCCGCTCATGCGCCGCTCCGCGCCATCCAGCGCGTTCAGCAGCTCGGGCACGAACGCCGCGCCGGCCAGCTTGGAACGCAGCTGCGCGGCCGAGGCCTGCAATTCGGCGAGACTGGTGCGGTGTCCATACAGGCCGCAGTGGATGCGCGCGTAGAAGTAGCGTCCTACCACGCCGCTGGCGGAGACCACCAGCATGGCGATGAGCGCGGCATTGCTGTTGGCCGCGCCCAGCGAGAAGTTGGCGTGATAGAGGATGCACAACGGGCCCGCGACGCCGAGCACCATGTGTATCTGGAACCAGCGCTTCACCGAGCCGATTCCCGCGAGCCAGGCAATGCGCTTGCGCGCCGGGTACACCAGCAACAGCAGCATGGCTGATCCGCCGACGATGCCGAGCAGGTAGCCGAGGCCGCGCTCCGGCGTGATCAACCGCGCCAACGGTAGTTTGAAGCCCGCAACGATCAGCAGCCCGGCCAGCAGAAAGCCGAGCCGCGCGGGTGTCGGCCGCCACCAGGCATGTGCGGCCGGTGGTTCGGGCGCCGCGGCCGGGGCTGTGCGCGCGGCGGGCGGTGCGGGCGCGCGCGGGGGTTCGCTGACCCCTGCGGTACGCCGTGGAGCGGGATCGGGGACGGCGGCCATCTCAGCTGCCCTGCGTGCGGGCGCCGACTTCCTCGGCGATCACCAGTTGCTGTTCGGGGGCGGTGTTCGGATCGAGTACCGCGCTCACCCCGCGCAGATCGCCCGGCTGGGGCGTGGCGTTGCCGCTGCGTGAGACGCGCGCTTCCAGCACCACGCGCCGGTAGTTCGAGAGCCGGCGGCCGGGCACCATGGCGTCGGCGTCGCCCAACGCGAAGCGCACCGGCCACGTACCCGTGGACGTTCGCCAGACGGCCAGCGGCGGACCTCGTTCATCCGCGGCCCGCGCGTAGACGAACAACACGCTGCCCGTGCCGACGCGCGATTGCCAGCGCGGATCCAGGCGCACGTCTCCCTTGAGGACGGGGCCTGAGGGCGCGGTGAGCGTGCGGGAGGCGGCCTCCGCTGCTGCCGCTGCACGCGTGGCGTCGAGACCGGCCATGGCGTCGGGACCGGCCGTGGCGGCGAGGCTGGCGCGCGCCTCGGCGATGTTGGCGGCGATGATGCGCGCGTCGGGCGACCCGGCGGGCAGTAGTTTGTCGATCTGCTGCCAGGTCGCGAGCGCCGCGCGAGGGTCGCGCTGCTCGGTCTGCAGGCTGGCGCGAAGCCACAGCGCCTTGACGTGGCGCGGATCGAGGCGCAACGCGGCCTCGATGCATCGCGCTGCGTCGTCATCGAGGCGGCCGTGCGCGCCGCCGAGCGCGTCGGCGTAGTCGGCCCAGAGATCGGCGTCGAGCGCGCCGCGCCGTTCGAGCTCGGTGAAGGCCGCCACCGCGGCGGTGAAGTCGCGCGCGCGCCGCGCCTGCTGTGCGCGCTGCGCGAGCGCGGCGCTGCCGGCGTCGGATCCTGGCGAGGCAGCGGCACCGGAAGACACGGACGGTGGCGCGCCACGAGAAGCGCTGGCGCGCGCGCGCGCGTCGGCCGCCGCCGCGGAGTCTCCCTGGAACTCATAAGACTGCGCGAGCAGGTTCCAGCCCGCTGCATCGTCCGGATCTGCCTCGAGGCGGGCGCGCAACTTCGCGATGGCTTGCTCGAGATCGCCGCCAGCACGATTGCCGGTGCGCATGGCATTCACGTGCGCATCGGCAAGGCGGGTGGCGGGCGCGGAGGTCGCATCGGCCAGGGCGGGGCTGCCCAGAAAGTAGTACAGCATCAGCGCCAGCAAAGGCACCGCCGCGACCACCACCAGCGGCTCCCAGCGCAGCCACGCGCTGCCGGATGGCAGCCGCGACTCGCGCCAATAGAGCGGCACGACCAGGACGGCGGTTGCGGCCAGCACCATGAACAGGGCCAGCGACCAGAAATGAAATGAGGGCAAGCATCTCTCCCGTCGCGATCCGGCGACATGTCCCTGAATCTGGGACGCTTTTCGCAAATTCATCGTGGACCGCGGGATGTTAGGGCTCAAGTAGGAGAACTACCCATTCCGGTGTACTGCGTCACGTCTCAGACTCCGGCGCAACGTGTCGCTCTACCTGGTCTACGCGCTGCCGCTGCTGGCGATCTGGGCTATCTACTGGCTGCGTCGCCGCCGCCTCGATGCACTCAACTCCGCGACGCTCGCCGAGGCGCGCGAGGCGGGGCTGATCGAGCCGGCGTCGCTGCATCCGCGAATCGACGCCGCGCGCTGCCTGGGCTGCGGCGCCTGCGTGACGGCCTGTCCCGAGCAGCCGGCGCACCAGGTGCTGGGGCTCATCGCGGGCAGGGCCCACCTCGTGAGCCCTACGGACTGCATCGGTCATGGCGCCTGCAAGACGGCCTGCCCCACCGACGCCATCTCGCTGGTGTTCGGCAGCGAAACCCGCGGCGTCACCATCCCGTTGCTGAGCGCGGATTTCGAGAGCTCCGTGCCCGGCATATTCATCGCCGGCGAGCTCGGCGGAATGGGATTGATTCGCAATGCACTCACGCAGGGGCGCCAGGCCGTCGAAGCCATTCATGCGCGACGTCCGAATGCGAAGCTCGGCCAGGACCTGGTCATCGTCGGCGCGGGACCCGCGGGATTCGGCGCGGCGATCACCGCCAAGGCGCTCGGCATGCGTTTCACCGTGCTCGAGCAGGAGTCGCTGGGCGGCGCGGTGTTCCAGTACCCGCGCGGCAAGCTGGTGATGACATCGCCCGTCGACCTGCCGCTGGTGGGTCGCATCCGCTTCACGAATACGTCGAAGGAGAAGCTGCTCGAGTTCTGGCAGCACACCGAGCAGCGTCTCGGGCTGCGGTTCCACTACCAGGAGCGCGTGCTGGGCATCGACGCGCTCGAGCATGGAGGTTTTCGCGTGCGCACGTCGCGCGGCGAACATCTGGCGGGCAGCGTGCTGCTCGCCATCGGTCGGCGCGGCACTCCACGGAAACTGGGCGTGCCGGGCGAGGATCTGCCCAAGGTGGTTTATCGACTCATCGATCCCGAGCAGTATCGGGATCAGAAGGTGCTGGTCGTCGGCGGCGGTGACAGCGCGCTGGAGGCTGCGGCCAGCATCGCCGAGGCGGGCGGCACGGTCTGTCTGTCCTATCGCGGCGACGCGTTCGCGCGCGCCAAGGCGCGCAATCGCGAGCGCGTCGATCGCGCGGCGCGCGCCGGCAGGCTCGAAGTGATGCTCGGCTCGCAACTGCGCCGCATCGAGCCCACGACCGTCACGCTCGATCAACGCGGGGCGTTGCGGCGCCTGGGCAACGATGCGGTGATCATCAATGCCGGCGGTGAGCTGCCCGATGAATTCCTGCGCCACATCGGGGTTGCCGTCGACACGAAGTTCGGTACGGCATGAGCCGGGCAGCGCGGCTTCTGATCTGCGGACTGCTGGGTGGGGTCGTCCCTGGCGCCGGCACGGCCGCGGCCGGGGGCTCGGGCGCGGACCCGATCGAACCCGCACGCGCCGCGGTGCGCACGAAGCAGTTCGCGCGGGCGATCGCGCTGTTGCGAGCGCCCGGCAACGCGGCGCAACCCGAAGCCCGATACCTGCTCGGCCTGGCACTCTGGAACGGCATCGGTGTCGACGCCGACCGCGCTGCCGCAATCTCGAATCTTCGCCTGGCCGCCGAGAACGGGCATGCGGCGGCAGCCTATGCACTGGCGGCCATACTCGCGGAAGGATCGGCCGCGGAGCGTGATGAAGCGCGGCATTGGCAGCAGCGCGCCATCGGCGCGGGCTATGCGCCGGCGCTGGATGCGCGCCGGCCGGGCGAACTGCCGCTCGCCGATCCGCGCGATGCCAAACTACCGCGCGAGCTGCGCATCGAGATCGCGCGATTTGCCGCCAGGCACGACGACGTGAGCCTGCTGCGCGCGGTCGAGCCACGCGAGCTGGTCAGCCAGAGGGGCGCCTTCGGGCGCACCTTGCTCGCCGAGGCCGCCGACACGGGTGCGGCGAAGACGCTGGAGGCGCTGCTCGAGGCCGGTGCCGCCGCCGACGTCGCCGACGAGTCGGGAGTCACGCCGTTGATGCGCGTGGCGCAATCGGCCGATGTCCGGCTGACGCAGCGATTGCTGAGCGCGGGTGCGCGGGCGAATGCGGCCGATCATGTCGGGCGCACCGCACTCATGCGTGCCGCGGCCGCAAACCAGCCGGCGCAGGTCGGCATCCTCCTCAAAGCCGGCGCCACCTTGAATGTGCTGGACGTGCAGGGCTACTCCGCCACGGACCTCGCCGCGCAGGCCGGTGCCGGCGACGCGCTGCAGGTGCTGCGCGCGGCCGGCGGAACCGTGACGCGCGCCCCCGCTGGCGGACGCGGCGGCATCGATCCCACGCGCCCCGGCGCACTGTACCGCGGATGGACGCCGTTGCTCGTCGCGGTGTCCCGCGACGACGTGGCGGAGGTCAGGCGCCGCCTCGCGGCCGGGGACGACATTGGCGCGCGAACGCCGCAGGGTGCTTTCGCGCTGCGAGTGGCCGTGGAATCGAACGCCGCGCAGGCCGCCGCGGCCCTGCTGGCCGCAGGCGCCGATCCTCATCGCAAGGAATCGGACGGACTCGACGCGCGCCAGCGCGTCGTGCGCTTTGGCGCGCCTGAACTGTTCGAGGTGTTCTTTGCCGCCGACGTCGCGCTGCGCGAGCCGGAAGCGCAGACGCTGCTGGCGCTGGCCGTCGAGCGCGGCGATGCGGCGTTGCTGCGCGCGCTGCTGGCGCGCGGCGCGGACGCGCGCACCGCCGGCACGCGGGGAACGAGCGCCCTGCATCTCGCGGCACGTCGCGGTGACGCCGCCATGATCAAACTACTTCTGGACCACGGCGCGGACCCTGGCGCCGCCGACGCGCTCGGGCGGACCGCTCTCTGGCATGCCGCGGCCGCGCGTTCGCCGGCTGCACTGGACCTGCTGTCGTCGGCGGGCGCCGATGCCGGCGCCGCGGATCGGGCGGGCGTCACGCCGCTCATGCTCGCGGTTCGCGCGGGCGACGAAGCCAGCCTGAAGCGCCTGCTCGCCAGCGAGGGTGCGCGCGATGCGCGCCTGCTCGAGAGCCCGCTCAGGATTGCCGCGTCGCTGGGGCAGGGCGCCCTCGTCGAGCTGCTGCTGTCTCATCGCGTCGCGGTCGATGCGGCCGATGAATTCGGCGACACCGCGCTCATGGCCGCGGCGCGCGCGGGTCACGGCGACATCTGCCAGCGTCTGCTCGCGGCCGGCGCCAATGCACGCCTGCGCAATCGCGATCGCACCACGGCGGCCGATCTGGCCGAAGCGCGGGGATTTCACGCACTGGCCGGGCGTCTGAAGTCCTGAGTAGGCGTCAGCTGCGCTGAACCCAGTGCCGCACGCCTTCGCGTCGCAGGAAATCCTCGGCGTCCGGGCCCTTGAGCATCGCCAGTGTCGTCAGCATGCCCGCGTGCGTGCACGTGGGTGCCGCTACGGTGATGGACCGTGGCGCGCCGCGCACGGGCATGCCGCTGCGCGGATCGAGGATGTGCGACAGCCGTTCACCATTCGCATTCACGTACCGATACGTGTCGCCGCTGGTCGCGAGCGCGCCGGCGGATAGTTCGACGAGCCTGCCGGCCTGCGCGGTGCCGGCCGGCGCCGCGATGGATTCGATGCCGACGCGCCAGGGCCCACCCTGTGCGCGGGGCCCGGAGATCGCGAGATCCCCGCCGAAGTTCACGAGCACAGGGACCTGCGTGATGGCGCGCACCGCGAGCATGGCCTGGTCGACGGCGTACTCCTTGCCCACGCCGCCGAAGTCGATCTGCATGCCGGGCAGCAGGATGATTCGCGGGCGCTGCCAGATCGCCTTGTGCCAGCCCACGAGTGCGAGCAGCGGCGCGATCTCGGTGTCCGACGGAACACGTGACTTTCCGTCGAAGGTCCACGCGCGCCGCAGGACACCCGAGGTGATGTCGAACAGGCCGCCCGAGAGTTCATGGATGCGCGCCGCGAAGTCGAGCAGGTTCGCGGTTTCCTCATCGACCTCGACGGGTTGGCCGGCGGCGCGATTGATGCGCGCGACAATGTTGTCGTCGCGATAACGGCTGAATTTTTCCTCGATGCGGCCGGCGACGCCGAGCGCGGCCGCCGCTGCGACCCTGGCGACCTGCTCGTCGCTGCTCTCGACGAGCACCTCGCACGGACTGGCCATGGCGCGGAATCGCGCCGTGGCCAGTCCGCCTTGCAGGGTCAGCTCATAGTTTGAAGCGGTAGCCAAATTGCAGGATCACGGCGCTGAAGTCGGGCATGTCGATGATACCCGCGGTGCTGCCGAGCTGCGTGGCGTCCGGCTTCTTCGCCTTCTGCTGGTAGAACTCGAGCCGCGCGCTCCACTCGCCGCCGCCCGTGAGCGCGCGGCCGTACTTGAGACCGGCGGTGTGCGAGCTCATGTCGGCGAGGCGCGCGTCGGCGCTCGCAAACTCGGGCAGCGTCGTGCCATCGGCGAGGCTGTACCGGTAGAACGAAGCTGCCGACTGCTGGTAATAGCGCAGGTGGGGCTCGAGATAGCTCGATTCACCGAACGGCACACGCAGGCGCGCCTCGAGCGTGTTCGAGTCCACCTCCCAGTCGTCGGTGGAGTAACGGTAGCCCAGCTGCAACACCTTGCCGGAGAAGTCCCGGCGCAGTTCCGCGTACAGGCCCTGCCGGCGGCGCGAGTCCGGACGGCTCTCGAATAGATAGACGCCGGACGCGCCGCTGCCGCCCGGGGCGGGCGTGCGCGCGACCGGCTCGCCGGTGACGGGATCGACCAAGGTCAGCAGCTTGTACGGATCGGTGAGATAGCCGCTCGAATCCGAATACGAGTAGTTGAGCCGCAGCACCGAGTGGCGACCGAGCACCTGGGTCACGCCCAGCAGCACGTCGAGCACGGACTTGCTGTCGCTGCCATCGATGCGGTTGGCGGCCGAGTCCTCTTCGCCGACCACGTCGCCCATGGCCGAGAAGGGTGCGCGGATGCCGCCCACGGGCTTGATGGTGTCGTTGCCGTAAGCCACGGCGAAATTCATCGTGGTGTTGCGGTCGTTGAAATCGCGTGTCAGGCCGAGATTGGCGCCGACGTGCTGGTAGTCGAACTCGTTGGAGAAGCCGAGCCCGGCGGTCACCGTGTACAGCCGCGCCAGGGGCTGCGACCAGCTGCCGTTGAGCGCGAAACGCGTGTCGTGGAAGGTGTCGTCGAGCGGGATCTCGCCGGCGCCGATGGTGTAGCTGTCGCGCCCCGACGGGCTGGTGAAGGTCTGCGGGGTCGACGCGGCGATCGCGCCGCTCGGCGACGCGCCGGTGAGCGCGTCGACGCTGAGGTCGATGCCCAGCTTGCGCTCGTCACCGAAATCGCGCGTGGCGTGGCTGCTCAGGCTCAGGTCTTTCACGCGGCCGTCGCTTTCGCCGTAGTAGAGGAATGCCGATTCGATGTCCCACGCAGGTTCGGCGTCCGCGGCAATGGAGACACCGGGCGCCGCCGTGCCCAGCAGGCCGCAGGTGGCGGCCGCCAGCGCGGCGCCGATCTTCAGGTCCTTGTCCGCCATGTCAATTGCAACCGCAGCCGCCGCCGCCGAAGCCGCGGCCACCGCTGGTGCCTTCCTTGCTGAAATAGATGTGGTCGTCGAACGCAGTGTCGAGCGCGTTCGCATCGAGCTGCATGTCGTCGCGCGCCAGCACCTCGCGCTCCCAGGGTTTCACGCCCACGTGCGCGCATCCCTGCATGCCGGTGATTGCGAGGAGAACGAGCAGAGTCGCTCCCGTCCTGAAGGGTCGTTTCATGAGCCTGCCTTGTCGATGAGTAGTTTGAGAGCTGTTTCCCGCGCGCCGGTCTTCGCCTGCTGGAACCCGAGGTGGCTCGTGACGAGCCGGCCGTCGCGGTCGAATACGAATGTGCTGGGCATGCCCTTGAGCGCATAGCGCTGTGCCAGGGTGCCCTGGGGATCGAAGACCACGTCGAAGTCGATGGGCGTGGACTCGAGGAAGCGCTCGGCGTCCGCACGGTTCGCATCCACGTTGACGCCGATGATCACGAGGCCGCGCGCGCCATAACGCGAGCGCATCTCGTTCAGCCAGGGGATGGATTGCCGACAGGGCTTGCACCACGAAGCCCAGAAATCGAGCACCACGACATTGCCACGGTAACGACCGAGATCGAAGGCGCCGGCTTCGGAGCCCGCCGGCGTGGCCGTTCCCGCCAGTGCGAACATCCAGAGGGCGGTCAGGGCGGCGGATATGAAGCGCCTTCGCCTGGGCGCGGTCGAATTCGTCGGGGGCAAACCTGGGTCTCCAGCTGGTCCAGAGCTTGGACGTCGTGGCGAGGCGAAACCCGTCGCCTGCCGGCTTGCATCCCGGCGACGCCTTTTTCAGAGTCGGGGAATGCCCGAGTCGCCCAACCACGACCATTGCTTCGCGCCCGTCGTCGGGCAGCGGGCGCACACACTCATCCTGGGATCGCTGCCCGGGCAGCGATCGCTGCAGCGGCAACAGTATTACGCGCATCCGCGCAACGCATTCTGGAAGCTCGTCGAGATCCTGTATGGCGCCGCGTCGCCGCTGCCCTACACGCGGAGAGTGAGAATCCTGACGGATCACGGCATTGCGCTATGGGATGTTCTCGCCGCGGCCGAGCGGCCGGGAAGCCTGGACAGCTCAATCGTTCACGCCACGGCGAGAACCAACGATTTCAAGTCCTTCTTCCGCGCTCACGCAGAAATCCGGCGCGTGTTCTTCAACGGTCGCAAGGCCGAGGAGTTCTATCGCCGGCATGTTTTGCCCGGACTGGGAACCGACTTCGAGGAGTTGCGCTACGCATGTTTGCCGTCCACGAGTCCCGCGAACGCGGGCATGACCTTCGCCAGGAAATTGGAGCACTGGTCACGAATCAGATCGTGACCGCCACGCCGTTCGCCGACAGGGCGTGCCCGGTGGTGTTCCGCGACTCCTCGATGCGGCAGATCCTGGCGTTCGAGCATCCCGACGACGGGCTGCAACTGGTCAAGGGGCGCATCGAGCGGGGCGAGGATGCGCGCGCGGCGGCATTGCGCGAGCTGCGCGAGGAGGCGGGTCTCACCGGCTTCGCCATCGCCAGGGATCTCGGAACTTGGAGCCCGGGATTCGACCACCGCGTCTGGTCCCTGCACCTGTGCACGTACTCGCCGGATCTGAAGGAGACCTGGTCTCACTACTGCGCGGACGACGGCGGGCACCTGCTGAAATTCTTCTGGCACGACATGCATGCAGATGCCGGCAACAGCTGGGCGCCGGTGTATCGGCGGGCACTCGCCGAGATCCGCGAGCGCACCCGTCCGCTGCGCTGGCGCGGGTGATGCATCGGCGGTGACGGCGCTGCATATCCGCGCTATCGTCGCGGCGTGAGCGGCCTCCAGACCTCGCTGTATCTCATCGCCGTGGCGCTGTGCGTGTTCTGCACCGGCCTCACCACGCGGTTGCGTGGCCGGCCCCTGCAGTACTTCACCGCGTTCCTGGTCATCCAGTCGGGCACCTTTCTATGCGAGCTGCTGATGGCGCATCCGGCGACGCCGCTGAAGTCGCTGTGGCTGGCGCTGC
>CAMLGF010000015.1 GCA_946479515.1 uncultured Pseudomonadota bacterium
GCCAGCATCGACCCGCACAAGGGCAAGATGGGCGTGCGCGAGGCGCGCCGCCTGCTCAAGGATGGCGTGATCCGCGGCTTCAAGTTCCATCCGACGCTGCAGGGCTTCTTCCCCAACGATCGCATCGCCTATCCACTCTACGAGGTGATCGCGGAGCACAAGCTGCCGGCCATCTTCCACAGCGGGCACTCGGGCATGGGCACGGGCATGCCGGGCGGCGGCGGCCTGCGGCTCAAGTACTCGAACCCGATGCACCTCGACGACGTGGCGGCGGACTTCCCCGACATGACCATCATCATCGCGCACCCGTCCTGGCCCTGGCAGGACGAGGCCCTGTCGGTGTGCCTGCACAAGCCCAACGTCTACATCGACCTGTCGGGCTGGTCGCCGAAGTACTTCCCGCCGCAGCTCGTGCAGTACGCCAACACGCAGCTCAAGACCCGCATGCTGTTCGGGTCGGACTATCCACTGATCACGCCCGACCGGTGGATCCGGGATTTCCGCGAGGCGGGCTTCAAGCCCGAGGTGCACGACCTGATTCTCAAGCAGAACGCCATCCGCGCCCTGGGCCTCGCGTGACATGAGCGCGGTCGCGGCGAGTTGGACTCCCGACCCCTTCGCGACTCATTTCGAACGCCGCGATGATGGCTCGCTCATCCTGCGGCCGCTGGGCGTTCTGCGGCCGCATCCCCCGCGGCTGACCGATTCCTTCGAACACTGGGCGCGCACGACGCCCGATCGCGTGCTGGTCGCGCGGCGCGATGCGAGCGGCGCGTGGCGGCAGGTGAGCTACGGCGTCATGCTGGCGCGGGTGCAGCGCCTGGCGAGCGGGCTGCTCGAACGCGGCCTGTCGGCCGACCGGCCGCTCGCCATCCTGTCCGGCAACAGCATCGAGCACCTGACGCTGGGCCTGGCCGCACTGTGGGCGGGCATACCGTATTGTCCGGTGTCGCCCGCGTATTCCCAGGTGTCGGGCGATCTGGCGAGATTCGGCTACGTGATGGATCTGCTCACGCCCGGGCTGGTGGCGGCATTCGACACGCCGCGTTTCGCCCAGGCGCTATCGCGCGTCCCCGCCGCCGTCGAACTGGTGGGCGACGCGCCGGTGGCGGGTCGGCGTGTGACGTCTCTCGAGTCGCTCGAGGCGGAAATCACCGCGCACGTCGCGGCCGCGCACGCGGCCACGGATGCGGACTCGATCGCACGTTTCCTGCTCACCTCGGGATCCACCGGTCATCCCAAGGCGGTGATCACCACCCATCGCATGTGCTGCAGCAATGCCGCCATGCTGGCGCAGTCCATGCCCTTCCTCGCCGACGAGCCGCCGGTGCTGCTCGACTGGCTGCCGTGGAATCACACCTTCGGCGGCAGTCACAACCTGGGCCTGTTGCTGACGTACGGCGGCTCGCTGTACATCGACGATGGCCGCCCGACTCCCGCGGGCATCGCCGCGACGCTGCACAACCTGCGCGAGATATCGCCCACGGTGTACTTCAACGTGCCCAAGGGTTTCGACATGCTGGCAGCGCACCTGCAGGAAGACGGCGCGTTGCGCCGAAATTTCTATCGGCGCCTGCGCGCCTATTTTTTCGCGGGCGCCTCGCTGGCGCAGCACACCTGGGACGAGCTCGACACGGCGTCGATGGCCGAGCTCGGCCACCGCACGCCGATGCTGTCCGGGCTGGGTGCGACCGAGACGGGCCCCTCGGTGACGTTCACCACGCCGGCAATGGGCCGCAGCGGCGTCATCGGCCTGCCGGCGGCGGGCACGCTGGTCAAGCTCGCACCCGTGGACGAGAAGCTGGAGATCCGCGTGCGCGGTCCCGTGGTCACGCCGGGATATTGGCGCCAGCCCGAGCTCACGGCGCCCGCGTTCGATGCCGAGGGCTTCTACCGACTGGGCGACGCGGTGCGCCTCATCGATGCGAGCGATCCGACCCGCGGTCTCAAATTCGATGGCCGCATCGGCGAGGACTTCAAGCTCGCGAACGGCACCTGGGTGAGCGTGGGTCCGCTGCGTGCCGAGCTCATCGCCGCGCTGGCGCCGCTGGCGCAGGACGTCGTGATCGCGGGCCTGGACGCGGACTATCTGGCGGCGCTGGTGATTCCCGATCTCAATGCCTGCGCCGCGCTGCTCGGCACGACGCGTGCGCCGGAACATGCCACGCTGGCGGACGACGCGCGGCTGGTGACTTTCCTGCGCGAGCGGCTGACCGCGCATGCGCGCACCCATCCGGCGAGCACGCGCAGCGTGCGGCGCGCCTGCCTGCTGCCCGCGGCGCCCTCGCTGGATCACGGCGAGATCACCGACAAGGGCTCGATCAATCAGCGCGCCGTGCTGCGCAATCACGCGGTGCACGTGGCCGCAATGTATGCGACGGCGCCCCGGCCGCAGGTCGCCGTCATCGAACTGGAGGAGACGCGAACATGAGCTTGCGAGGAAATGTGCTGGTGACCATTGCGCTGTGTTTCCTGGTTGCCGTGCTCGAGGGTTTCGACATCCAGGCGATGGGCGTGGCCGCGCCACACCTGGCGCCACAGTTCGGCCTCGACGCCGAGCAGATGGGCTGGGTGTTCAGCATCAGCAATATCGGTCTGGTGATCGGCGCCAGTTTCGGCGGCTGGCTCGCGGACAAGACCGGGCGCAAGCCAATCTTCATCGCGGCCGTGGCGGTGTTCGGCGCCTTCACGCTCGCGACCGCATTGGTCGGCACTTACGACACGCTGCTGGCCGCGCGCTTCTGCGCCGGGCTCGGCTTCGGCGCCGCGCTGCCCAACATGATGGCCATCGCCACCGAGATCGGCAGCCGCCAGCGCGCCGGTGCGACCGCGGCCGTGATGTTCTGCGGCATGCCGGTGGGCGGCGGGCTGTCGGCGCTCACCACCCAGCTGCTGCCGGTCGGCTTCGACTGGCGCACGCTGTTCCTGATGGGCGGCGTGCTGCCGATCCTGCTGATTCCCGCGCTGTACTGGCTGATGGCCGAGACACTGGTGCGCCCAGGCGGGGAAGGCTCGCCCCGCGTGCCGGTGATGCACGCGCTGTTCGGCGAGCAGCGCGCGTTGCCCACGCTGCTGCTGTGGGTGACGTTCCTGCCGACGCTGCTCATCCTCTATCTCATCCTCAACTGGCTGCCGACCCTGGTCATCGCCAATGGACTGGACGCGCACGTGGCGCCGCGCACGTCGCTGGCCTTCAACTTCGGCAGTGTCGCCGGGGCGCTGTTGTTCGGCTGGCTGGTGGACAGGTTTCATTTCCGTTGGCCGATGACGCTCGCCTACGCGGCGCTGATCGCCACGCTGGTCCTGCTCGCGGCCTCGCGGGGGCTGTGGCCCACCGTGCTGCTGAGCGGCGCGGTGGGGTTCTTCCTGCTGGGTGCGAACTACGCGCTGTACGGCGTCGCGCCCGGCTATTACCCGCGCGCCATACGCGGCACGGGTTCGGGCGCCAGCATCGCGGTGGGTCGCGTCGGGTCCATCGTGGGCCCGCTGCTCGCGGGCCTGCTGATCAGCGGCGGCACGAGCGCCACCGGCGTCGTGCGCTACATGGTTCCGGTGGCCGCGCTCGCCGGCATCGCGGTGTTTGCGCTCAGCTTCCGACCGCGGCCCGACTAACCCGGCTCGCGTGCGCGGCGTTGGAACAGCGTGCACATCAGTGCGCGCAGCCAGCGGCTGCGCGCGTCGTGATGGAACTTGCGATGCCAGATCTGCCGCAGGTCGATGCGCGGCGCGTCGAAGGGCGGTTTCACCACGCGGATGCGCGCCGACACGCTGGAGAAATACCGCGCGAGGGGCTCGGGCACCGTCACCACCAGGTCTGACTGTTCGACGATGGGCGGCACGCTCGCGAAGTGCGGCGTGGTCAGCACGACGCGGCGCCGGATGCGCTTGCGGGCCAGGAAACGCTCGATCACCTCCTCGGTGCGGCTCTCGGCGCGAATCACCGCGTGGTCGAGCTGCAGGAACTGCTTCAGCGTGAGGCGCGATGCTTTCAGCGGGTGACCCGCGCGCAGCAGGCAGGTGAAGGTGTCCGCGAACAGCGTCTGCTGGAAGAAGTTGTGCCGCGTGAGGTCGGGGAAGTAGCCGAGCGCCAGGTCGATGGTGCCGGCCTCGAGTCCCGCGGCAATGTCCTCCGCGGGCAGGCTGACGGAGCGCAGGCTGGTGTGCGGAGCCACGCGCCGCAGCTGCGCGAGCACCGCCGGCAGGAACACCACCTCGCCCACATCCGACAGCGCCAGCACGATGGGCTGATGGCTGCCCGCCGGGTCGAACACCGGCGAGGCGACGATCTCCGTGCCGATGCGCGCCAGCACCTCGCGCACCGGCCCCATGATCTCGCTGACCCGCGGCGTGGGCTGCATGGTGTTGCCGCTGCGCACGAACAGCGGGTCGCCGAAGAACTCGCGCAGCTTGCCCAGCGCCGAGCTCAACGAGGGCTGGCTACGCTGCAGCTTGATGGCGGCGGCGCTGACGCTGCGCTTCTCCTCGATGGCCGCCAGCACGCGCAGCAGGTTGAGATCGAGCTCGTTCATGGCTATTCCGATAACGAATACAGTGAATTCATCATATCGCGTTGCCGGATTCGGCCGCGCGCCGCGATGATCGGCCGATGGTGGCCAATTCCATCGCGACCCGGGGCGTCCTGCGGCTGTCGTGTCCCGACCGGATGGGCATCGTCGCCGCAATGGGCGCCTTCCTGCTCGAGCACGCCTGCAACATCGTCGAGAGCGCGCAGTTCGGCGACGCCCGGTCCAACCGCTTCTTCATGCGGGTGAGCTTCCAGTCGGCGCGCAGCGGCATCGCGGCGATCCGCGCCGCGTTCGCCGCCGTGGGCGAGGCCTTCGGCATGGCGTGGGAGATCCACGACCTGACGCACAAGCCGCGCGTGCTGCTCATGGTGTCGCGCTTCGGGCACTGCCTCAACGATCTGTTGTTCCGGTTCCGCTCGGGCGCGCTGCCCATCGAGATACCGGCCATCGTCAGCAATCACCGCGATCATTACCCGCTGGCCGCCGCGCACGGCATTCCGTTCCACTACCTGCCGGTCACGGTCGAGGACAAGGCGCGCCGCGAGCGCCAGCTGCTCGATCTCTACGAGGAAGAGCGCTGCGACCTGATCGTGCTGGCGCGCTACATGCAGGTGCTCTCGCCGGAACTTTGCGCCCGGCTCGAAGGGCGCATCATCAACATTCACCACTCGTTCCTGCCGAGCTTCCAGGGTGCGCGGCCCTACCAGCAAGCGCACGACCGTGGCGTGAAGCTGATCGGTGCCACGGCTCACTACGTGACCGCCGCGCTCGACGAGGGCCCGATCATCGAACAGGACGTGGCGCGCGTGGATCACGCCATGAGCCTGGAGGACTGCGTCAACACCGGACGCGACGTGGAGAGCGCCGTGCTGGCGCGTGCGGTGAAGTGGCACGCGGAGCATCGCATCCTGCTGAACGGCAATCGCACCGTCGTTTTTCGCTAACGGAGCACGATCATGGAACATCACAGTCTCGAAGGCCTGCTGCGCAGCGTGGGCGACCCCGTGCGCATGCTGCGCAATTCGCGCATCGGCGCCTACGTCTATCCGGTGGTGCCCACCGAGTTCAGCAACTGGCGCGACGAGCAGCGCGCCTGGCGCGAGAGCGCGGTGCTGTTCGATCAGTCGCACCACATGGCGGAGATCACGCTGCGCGGCCCGGATGCGTTGCGGCTGTGCTCGTACACCACCATCAACAGCTTCGCGAAGTTCGCCCCGGGCAAGGCCAAACAGATGATCCCGGTGAGCCCTGAGGGCTTCGTGATCGGCGACGGCATCCTGTTCTACCTGGATCGGGACGAGCTGCTGTTCGTCGGCCGGGCGCCGACCGTGAACTGGCTGCAGTTCCAGGCGCAGACGGGCGGCTTCGACGTGCAGGTGATCCGCGACGACCGCTCGCCGTCCCAGCCGAACGGCCGGGCGGTCACGCGGCGCCACTACCGCTACCAGATCCAGGGCCCGCGCGCGGCGCAGGTGCTCGAGAAGCTGCATGGCGGCAAGCTGCCGGAGATTCCATTCTTCAACTTCGACTGGATCAACATCGCGGGCCGGAAGGTTCGCGCGCTGCGTCACGGCATGGCGGGCGAGCCGGGCCTGGAGGTGTTCGGCCCGTACGAGGAGCGCGACGAGATCCGCGCCGCCATTCTCGAGGCGGGCCGGGACGCCGGCATCGTCGCCGTGGGCTCGCGCACCTATGCCAGCAACACGCTCGAGTCCGGCTGGATTCCTTCGCCGCTGCCCGCGGTCTACACCGGCGAGAGCCTGCGCGCCTACCGCGAATGGCTGCCGGCCAGCGGCTACGAGGGCACGGGCTCGCTCGGCGGCAGCTTCGTCGGCGCGAACGTCGAGGACTACTACCTCACGC
The DNA here is from genome assembly GCA_946479515.1 of uncultured Pseudomonadota bacterium. The sequence goes on from CAMLGF010000015.1 coordinate 6,390, forward strand.
CGTACGAACTCGGCTACGGGCCGTTCGTGAAGTTCGATCACGAGTTCATCGGCCGTGCGGCGCTCGAGAAGCGCGCGCAGCAGGCGCGGCCGCACCGTCGCAAGGTCACCTTCGAATGGCACGGCGAGGACCTGGGCCGCATCCTCGCCTCACCCTGCATGCGCGACCAGCTGCCGTATAAATTCTTCGACCTGCCGATCGCCAACTACGCTTCGTCGTCGTACGACATGGTGAAGCAGGGTGACCGGATCGTCGGCTTCTCCATGTTCACGGGCTTCAGTCACAACGAGCGCTGCGGGCTGTCGCTCGGCGTGCTCGATCCGGACATCGACCACGGGGCCGAGCTCACGCTGGTCTGGGGCGAGGAGGGCGGCGGCACGGGGAAGCCGACGGTGGAACGCCACCGGCAATGCGAGGTGCGCGTCAGAGTGGCGCCTGCGCCGTATTCGCGCGATGCGCGCGACACCTACCATGCGGGCTGGCGCACGGCGCAGCGATGAACGCCCGCCCGGCCGGCGCGATCGGTGACTCGACCGCGCGCCGCGTCGCGCGCCTGGCGAGCTCGGCTTCCATCGAGTTGAACTGCCTCGAGGTCCGCGATCTCGTCGCGGGCCGCGAGCTGCTCCGGCCGGGGCAGCGCATCTTCCTGAGCCATCTGCCGCGGCAGACGTGGGCGCAGACCCTGGATGCCTGCTCGCAGGTGGCCGCGGCGGGCTGCGCGCCCCTGCCGCACCTGCCGGTGCGGCTGCTGCGCGACGAGCGCGAACTCGATGGACTGTTGCGTGCGTTCCGCGAGGCCGGTGCCCACGAACTGCTGCTGATCTCCGGGGACTATCCCGCGTCGCGCGGGCCCTATGCCGAAGTGCTGCCTGTGCTACGCAGCGGATGCCTGCAGTCGCACGGCTTCACACGCGTCTCGCTCGCCGGCCATCCGGAAGGCCATCCGGTCGTGCCCGCGGACGCGATCTGGCGCGCGCAGATCGAGAAGGCAGTGCTGGCCGCCGACCTGGGTCTGCAGGTGTCGCTGGTCACGCAGTTCTTCTTCGAGGCGACGCCGTTCATCGAATGGTCGCGCAACCTGCGCGCGGCCGGCGTGGCGGCACGCCTGGTCGCCGGACTCGCAGGACCCGCGAGCATCGCCAAACTACTCGCGCTGGCGCGGCACTGCGGCGTCGGGCCGTCTATCCGCGCACTGGGCTCGCGCCCGGGTACGGCCCTGCGGCTGCTGGGCGACCGGCGGCCCGACGCGCTGCTGCACTCGCTCGCGGCAGCCGCCTGGAGCGAGTCCTGCCGGCTCGACGGCATTCACCTGTTCTGTTTCGGTGGTTTCCTGCGCACCGCGCGCTGGCTGCGGCAGCTGGCCGACGGCACGGGTCGTGAAATGCCGTAGGCCGCGTCGTCAGCTCATTCGAGGGCGACCACCGTAATCGATGCCGGCGCGAGCGTCAGACGCAGCGAGCCGCCCGCGGCCTGGGCCCGGAAAGGCTTCGGCGCCACCGTGTCCGGCGCGTCGAAGGTATTGACGCTGTCCACTCGAGGTGCGGCGAGGGTTTCGCCGCGCGCACGCTTCACGGTCGAGCCGGCCACGTCGACGTTTACGTCGGCGCGCTGATTCGGGTCGAGATTGGCCACCGCCAGCCACAGTTTCCCCTGCGCATCGCGTGCCGCGATCGCATCCAGGCGCGGCAGCGTGATGTCGCCATGCCTGTAGTTGCCGGCGGACACGCTCACGGGCAGCGAGATTGCGTCCTGGAACGGCACGTACAGGCGGAACACGTGATAGGTCGGCGTGAGCAGCATCTTCTCGTGGTCGGTGAGAATCATGGCCTGCAGCACGTTGACCATCTGCGCGATGTTCGCGCCGCGCACACGCTCGGCGTGGCGCGCGAAGGTGTTGATGTTCAGCGCCGCGATCAGCGCGTCGCGCTGGCTGTTCTGCTGCTCGAGGAATCCCTCGGGACTGCCCGGTGTGGGCGCGAGCCACGCTCCCCACTCATCGACGACCAGGGCGATTTTCCGCTCCGGGTCGTAGCGGTCCATGATGGCGCCGTGAGTGCGCAGCAGCCCATCCATGCGTCGCGTGTCGTTCAGCAGCGCGGCGTACTCGTCCTCGCCGAAGCCCGTGGCCTTGAAGGCCGGCGGCCACTTCACCACCGTGTAGAAGTGCAGCGAGATTCCCTCGATGTCCCAGGCCCAGGTCTTGTTCTGCCATGCTGCCATCACGGCCTGCGTGTATTCGGTGTGCTCCCCGTCGGGACCGACGGCGATGCGCCGCATCTTCTGCGCCGGGTTGTAGTTGCGTGAATAGCGCGCGTAGGTCTTGAGCTCTTCGACGTAGTGCTCCGGCGACATCGAACCGCCGCAGCCCCAGGATTCATTGCCGATGCCCAGCATGGCGATGCGATAGGGCTCCGGATGTCCATTGGCGGCGCGTTCCTTGCCCAGCGCACTGGGCTGCGGCGTGGTCAGGTACTCGAGCCAGTCGGCCGCCTCGGCCGGAGTGCCCGAGCCGACGTTGACGGAGATGTAGGCATCCGCTCCGATCTGCTGCACGAAGTCCATGAATTCGTGGGTGCCGAAGGTGTTCGGCTCGATGACGCCGCCCCAGTTGGGATTCAGCGTGGCCGGGCGGCGCTCGCGCGGCCCGATGCCATTGCGCCAGTGGTACTCGTCGGCGAAGCAGCCGCCCGGCCAGCGCACGTTGGGTACTTTCAGGGCCTTGAGCGCGGCCACCACGTCGTTGCGGATGCCGCGCGTGTTGGGGATCGGCGATTCCGGCCCGACCCAGACGCCTTCGTAGAGGCCGCGGCCCAGATGTTCGGCGAACTGGCCGAACAGGTTCCGGTTGAGAGTGGCGCCCGCGCGGGTCGCGTCGATGGAAATACGCAGCGGTTCGTCGGCGGCGAGCGCGCCGGCGGCTGCGAAATGGCACAGCGCGGCGCAGGCGAGCGCCATCAGCATCTTCGGCATGAAATCCCCCCTGATATCGATGCGGCGCCCAACTTAGCACCGACCGTCGCCGCATGACAGCCAGGGCCTGCGTGGGGTCTTTCACTATGGGAATCGACTTTCATTAAGCGAATCGGTGAATACCAAAACGGATATTGCAAGCGGGTTTTTCTTGACAAGTCTCGTAGCGGAGCGGGAGCCTAGGTGCGCGGATTGATTAGTTAGTACCGAAGCAGAAATCTCTTAAGAAGGGGGAGACTTCATGTCACCAGCTCATCCTGGAGGCGCCACCGCGGTGGTGCCCGTCATTCCATATTGGTTCTAGACGGTGGCTCCGGCCCGAGAGCCGCGACGCCACGGTGGCCCACGCGCGCAGGAGCGCGTGCCGGTGCGCCGGGCGAACGGTTCACGATCCGGCGTCACACCCAGGCAGGCTGGTACGGAAACTCGCTGAAGTCCGAAGACGGTCCGTCGGACCGATTCATGTCCTAAGAGGGAGACAGTATGAAAATCAGAGAGAAGCGTCTTTGGAGGGCGTCGCAGGCGGCGCTCATTTCCGCCACGTCATTGCTGAGCGGGCTGGCGATTGCCCAGGACGCGGGCCCCACGGCTTCGCCGCAACGCGGCGAGGAAGCGGAGACGGTCGCCGATACCATCGTCGTGACCGGCACCAGCATCAAGGGCGTCGCGCCCATCGGTTCGAGTCTCGTGTCCGTGGGCGAGGTCGATCTGGAAAAGTCGGCGGCCATCAATCTTTCCACGCTGGTCAACACGATTCCCGCACTGACCACCAACGGCTCGCTGGCCCAGGGTGAAAACCTGTGGTCGTTCTATTCGCCGCAAATCCATCAGCTGGGCGGCTCCTCGTCGAACACCACGCTGGTGGTCATCGATGGCATGCGCATGCCCGGAGGTGGCGCGCAGTTCAGCCAGACGGATCCGAACATTCTTCCGACCTCGGCCATGCAGCGCGTCGACGTGCTGGCCGACGGCGCCTCGTCGGTGTACGGCTCGGACGCCGTGGCCGGCGTGGTCAATTTCGTCACGCGGCGCACGTTCGAGGGCCTGCAGATCGGCACCTCGTATGGCTCCGCCGACAGCTATGACAACTGGGACCTGAACGCCATCTGGGGCAAGACCTGGGAAACCGGCGGCGTGTATGTCGCCAGCCAGTACAGCTATGCCTCGGACCTGTTGGTGAAGGATCGCGACTGGGCGAGCCGCGGCGACTACCGCGACATCGGCGGCTCGAACACCAACGGTTTCACCTGCGAACCCGCGACCATGCGCGTGACCGGCGTGAACACCGGTACCGCGCCGGGCAACGGCGAGGTCTTCCTGACGCCGGACTCGACCACCTCGGTGGCGAACAACGCGGCGCTGAACGGCGTGTGCAACAACTCGGTGTACAACACGTTCATTCCCTCGCAGTACCGCCTCAACGGCATGATCAAGGTGGTCAACGATTTCAGCGACAACTTCTCGGTGACCGCCTCGCTGCTCTACAACCGCAACCAGACCCACCAGGACTCCGGTCCCGGCCAGCTCAACAACGCCACGGTGTTCGGCACCGGCGCGGGCGCCACCGGCCAGCAGAATCCGTTCTTCACCGCGCCCGCCGGCTCGCCCGATGCCAACACCGAGGTCATCAGCTGGCTCGCGCTGCGCGATGACGGCAAGTACGGCTACACCGAGTCGCAGCAGGACGTGGTCTACGGCAACCTGGTCGCCGACTACAAGTTCAATGACAGGTGGTCGCTGACGTTTGCCGATTCCTTCGGCTGGAATCGCTCCTCGCTCGACGGCTTCAAGCAGTTCTGCGGCGCCTGCGCGACGCTGGCCCTGAACGGCACGACGCAGTCGAGCGGCAGCACGACAGCCTCGAGCATCGCCGGCCAGAACGTGGTGGTGCTGCAGCTGCCGCTGACCACGACCAATGCACTAGACGTCTGGAACGCGGGTTCCGGCAACCAGACGAATCCACTGGTGCTGAACGCGCTCTACACTGCCAACTCGCAGAACAACAACTACAACACGTTCAACCAGGCCCGCCTGGTGCTGAACGGCGAATTGTTCGACATGCCCGCCGGCCCGCTGCGCCTCGCCGTGGGTGCCGAGCAGATGTGGCAGGACCAGCAGTTCAAGCTGAGCGGTGGCAACAACACCGGCCCGACGACCACGGGCTCCGGCTACCGCGTGTTCAACTACAACCGCGACATCACCTCGCTGTTCGCCGAAGTCGCGGTGCCGATCGTCTCGCCCGACATGGACATCCCGCTGATGCATCAGATCGACCTGAGCCTGGCGGTGCGCAACGACGACTTCTCGGACGTGGGTGACACCACCAATCCGAAGTACGGCATCAACTGGGATCTCATGCAGGGTCTGCGCGTCCGCGCGAACTATGCCGAGTCGTTCGTGGCGCCGCCCATCGCCGTCATCGGCGATGCCTCGCAGGGCTACCTGTACGCCTCGGGCAGCGTCGGTCCGACGGGTACGTTGAACGTGCCGGTGGAGTTGTATCCCACGGTCACGGGCGTGGAGGGCGCGGTGATCGCCAACACCAACACGCCCTGCACGGCGGGCAACGTCACCTCGTCGTCGGTGTGCACCATCGGGCAGAACAACTGGGCCATGCGTCGCCAGCTGGGTGGCGGCTACTCGAACATGGGCCCGCAGTTCGGTGAGAGCTACTCGTTCGGCATCGACTTCGCGCCCACGTGGCTCGAAGGATTCCGTGGCGGCGTGACGTTCTTCCACAACACCTTCACCGGTGGTGTGAACTCGCCCTCGCCGGCGTCGATCACGGCTTCCGGGTCGCCGCTGCTGACGCTGTGCCCGGGAACGGCCTCCGACGGCCGCACCGGCTGCAGCATGGCGCAGATCCTCGAGTTCGCGAACGTGGCGAACGGCGCGACCATCGGCGGCTCCATTCCGCCCACGGTCGTGTACCTCATCGACCAGAGCGCTCGTAACTGGCTGAACCTGTACATCGAAGGTTACGACGCCCAACTCGGGTACAACTTCAACATCGGCGAGAAGGTGAAGGCGCGGCTCGGCGTCACCGGGACGTACTTCACCAAGTTCGACCAGAATTTCGGCGAGACGCCGAAGTTCTCGGTGCTGAACACCTCGGGCTTCAACGGCGTGTTCCCGTCCATCCAGTTCAAGTCGCGCGCCAGCGCGGGCTTCGACGTGGGCAAGCTGTCGGCGGATCTGTTCTGGAACCACACCGGCAGCTACAAGAACTGGAGTGGCAGCACCATCGAGCCGCTCACTCGCGATGCCAATGGCAACCCGAATGGCGGCGGTGACACGGTGGACGCCACCAACACCTTCGACCTGCACATGTCGTACAAGCTCGGCTTCGGCCAGACCTTCGACGACATCGGCTTGTCGCTGGACGTGCGTAACCTGACCGATGAAGACCCCGAGTTCTTCAACGGCAACCTGGGTGGCTTCATGGGTGGCGCCTGGGGTTACGACAACTACAACGCCAATCCGATCGGTCGCCAGGTGACCCTCGCCGTCAGGATGAACTTCTGACCGGCATCCTCGCCGAGCCCGCTCCGTCGCCAGACGGGGCGGGCCGTCGGGGCCTCCGATGAGTCAGGGCATCCTGAAACAGATCGTCATCGTCGGCGGCGGTGCCGCCGGCTGGATGACGGCCGCTGCGCTGTCGCGGGTGCTGCGACCGGGCGACGTTTCCGTGACGCTGGTCGAGTCCGACGAGATCGGCATCATCGGCGTGGGGGAGGCGACCATCCCCGACATGCTGCAGTTCAACCTGTTCCTCGGCATTCCCGAGGCGGAGTTGATGCGCGCCACGCAGGCGACGTTCAAGCTGGGCATCGAGTTCGCCGGCTGGTCGCGCGACGGCGAGCGCTACTTCCATCCCTTCGGTTTTCACGGCGTCGATATCGACGGTATCGACTTCCATCAATTCTGGTTGCATTGCCGTGCGCACGGCCATGCGCATGCGATCGGCGATTACTGCCTGACGGAAATCGTCGCCCGCAGGAACAAATTCGGTTTCCCCGACCTGCGCGTGCCGGGCGCGCCAGCGTCCTACCTGCGCTACGCCTATCATTTCGACGCGGCGCTGTACGCCGGCTTCCTGCGACGTTACGCCGAGAAGCGCGGCATCAGCCGTGTCGAAGGCAAGGTCACGGAGGTGCTGCGCGATGCACAGAGCGGCGACCTGACCGGCGTCAGGCTGGCGAGCGGCCAGGTGGTGACGGGGGACTTCTTCTTCGACTGCACGGGCTTCAGATCGCTGCTGCTCGACAAGACGCTGGGCGTGCCCTGGGTGGACTGGCGCCACTGGCTGCCCTGCGACGGCGCACTGGCGGTGGCGTGTCCGCACGACGGGCCGCCCGTGCCCTACACGCGCTCGACCGCCAAGACAGCGGGCTGGCAGTGGAAAATCCCGACGCAGCGTCGCACCGGCAATGGCCACATCTTCTGCAGCGAGTTCATGAGCGTGGACGAGGCCACGTCGATGCTGATCGACGGCCTCGATGGCGCGCCGATGGGCGCGCCGCGCCTCATCCGTTTCGCGACCGGCCATCGCCAGCAATTCTGGGAGCGCAACTGCGTGGCGATCGGCCTGTCCTCCGGCTTTCTCGAGCCGCTGGAATCGACCTCGCTGTATCTCATACGCCAGGGCATCAGCCGGTTCATTGCGCTGTTCCCCGATGCGTCGCAGCCGGCCATCCTGCGCGACGAGTACAACCGCTGGATGCGCAAGGACTTCGAGCAGGTGCGCGATCTGCTGGTGCTGCATTATTTCGCCAATCAGCGCGACGAGCCGTTCTGGCGGCATTGCCGGAACATGACGCTCCCCGAGACCCTGGCGCGCCGGCTGGCGCTGTTCAGCGCCGGCGGGCGTTTCCTGCGCAACGAGGGCGAGTTGTTTCCCAGCGCGAGCTGGGTGGCGGTGATGCTCGGGCAGAACATCGTGCCGCGAGCCATCGATCCGCTGGTGAGCTCGCGACCCGTCGGGGAAATCGAGTCCAAACTTCAGTTGCTGCGGCGGGCCATGAACGACTACGCCGACAGTCTGCCCTCGCACGAGGATTCGCTGCGGGGCTACTGCGCATCGTTGGCCGCCTGATGCCGCTGCAAACCGCATTCGATCCGCGCCGCTTTCAAACGGTCGGCGGTGCCGTCACCAGGAGCTGGTATCGCCGGCGGATGTCCGCCCGACGGCGAACGGACAGCTCCCGCCTCACGGCGGCAAACAGTGGTGGCGGTCCGTCGGCCGCGCTGGCGGCAAGGATCGAAGAGTGACCTCGGGGGAGCCGACGCGGCTTCTCCCGGGTGCGTCACGCATGAGGCTGCCGTGCTCGGATTCCCCCCACACGGCAGCCTCATTCCTTTCTCGACCCGCGGAACTTTGAAGGAAGCCCATGAAGACCGTCGTGTGCCTGTCGATGTTGCTGGCCAGCGTGTGCCTCGCCGAGGAGGCGGGGACCTTTCAGCCGGCGCAGACCAATGTCTGGGGCGCGGAGTATCCGCGCGTCGACGCCGCGGGACGCGTGCAGCTGCGCATCAAGGCGCCCGAGGCGGTCAAGGTGAAGCTCAATTTCTGGAGCGGCCCGAAGGTCGACATGGAGAAGCAGCCGGACGGCTACTGGACCTTCACCACCGCGCCCCTGGTGCCGGGGCTGCACTACTACGTGATCAACGTCGACGGCGCGGACCTGAGCGACCCCGGTAGTCGCGCCTTCTTCGGCGGCTCGCGCTACGTGAGCGCGGTCGAAGTGCCCGAGCCCGGTTCGACTTACTACTCGATCCGGGACGTGCCGCACGGACAGGTTCGCGACCTGTGGTATCACTCGGACGTCACGGGCTCGTGGCGGCACGCGATGGTGTACCTGCCGCCTGACTACGACGCGCAGGCGAAGAAGCGCTACCCGGTCCTCTATCTGCAGCATGGCGGCGGCGAGGATGAGACCGGCTGGATACGCCAGGGGCGCGCCAACTTCATTCTCGACAACCTGATCGCCGCCGGCGATGCGCAGCCGATGATCGTCGTGATGGCCTACGGCTACGCGCGCCGCGCCGGGCAGCCGGCGCCGGCCGTGACCCCGGGAGCCAGCGCGGCGGCGGCGCGGGCGCGCGATGCGATGACGCAGACCTTCGAGGACGAGGTCACGCAGGTATTGATCCCGTTCGTGGACCGGACCTATCGCACGCTCGCCGATCGCGATCATCGCGCGATGGCGGGCCTATCCATGGGCGGCTTCCAGACCTTCCGCATCACGCTGAACCACCTCGACCTGTTCTCGCACATCGGCGGCTTCAGCGGCATCGGCGGCATGATGGAAGACCGCAAGTACGATCTGAAGACCGATTTCAACGGCACGTTCGCGGATCCCGCGGCCTTCGCGAAAAAGGTGCACCTGCTGTACTTCGGCGTGGGTACCGCGGAGCCGGAACGCTTCGTCGCCCGCATCCGAGCCCTGCACACGGCGCTGGCCGAGGGTGGCGTCGAGCACGTGTACTGGGAGTCGCCGGGCACCGACCACGAGTGGCAGACCTGGCGGCGCAATCTCAAGGACTTCGCCGCACGCCTGTTCCGGTATTAGCCGCGGACTCGCGCACCCAGCCGAGCGACTGGGAGATGCGCCCCGCGGCCGCCTCGAGTTCACGGCGCGCCTGATCCATCGTGGTCGGCAGCGAGGCGTCGATGACGTGCAGATAGGGAACCGTGAGCACCGCCAGCACCCGGCCGTCGAAGCCGCGCACCGGGTAGCCGATGTCGGTGACGCCCACGGTCATCGGGCTCTTCTGCAGCTCGTAACCACGCTTTGAGATGCGCGCCAGCGCGGCAGCCAGCGTGCCGCGCGGCCGTGAACGCAGCACCGCCGCGCGTTCCTCGGCGTCCATGCAGGCGAGCAACACCCGTCCCGAGCAGCTGCCCGCGAGATCCAGCGTGGCTCCCAGCCGCACCGACAGATTCGCGTGTCGACGCTGGTTCTCCTCTCTCAGGATCACCAGCCCGCGGTCGCCCGAGCGCACCACCAGATGGCAGGACTGATTGATGCGCGCCGACAGTTCGTGCATCACCGGCGCGGCGGCCAACGACAGCGCCTGCGCCGGCGTGCCGCGGTGGGCCAGCTTGAGCACGTGATAGGTGACGCTGTAACGAAAGGTGTCCGGGTCCTTCTGCAGCCATCCGCGCCGCTCCATGACCACGATGATGCGGAACAGCTCGCTCATGCGGCGCCGCAGCCGCCGCGCGATTTCCGAGATGGTGAGACCGGCTTCCGCATCCGCCAGCACTTCGACGATGTCGATGCCTTTCTCGAGGGCGGGCGCGGAATAGGTCTGTCGGGAGACGGGGCTGCGGGAACGCTGTTTGCTTCGGGTCATGTGACGGGAGATTACCCGCGCGCGCCATTTTGCGGAAATTCCGCCGCATTGGCTGGCGCGCGCGCCAGGGAAGACCTGCGCGCATCACAAAACCTTCACGTGAACGCGCAGGCGTTGGTTCTGCAATACGCCTGTCATCCACGCGCCTTTTAATGGCGCGCGTCGGCTCGATTCGTTTCGCGCCGTCATCACTACAAACAAACATCAGTACCGAATTTCCCGGCCGTGCGCGCCATGCGCGCGTCCGCAACCCGATTGCAACGAATCAGAAGTCAGGAGAAAGAACGCATGAAATCCGCACAGTGGATCCCGACCGCCGCCCTGCTCGCCGCCCTGAGCGGTTGTGGCGCTGACGAGATTTCCTCGCCCGGCAACAGCGGCAACATCACCATCAACAATCCACCCGCGGCTCCGTCCACTCCGCCGGCGCCGCCGCCGCCCTCGGCTGCCACGCCTGCTTCGGGCTGTCCGACGATTCCGGATCCGGCCGGCCTGCACGACGCCGGCACGATCAGCGGACCCACTGGTGAATATCGCGTCTGCGAGCTCCCGGTGCGCTTCACGGTGAGCACCACGCTCGAGAAATTCGCCGGCGTGCTGTACTCCATCAACGGCCGCGTCGACGTCGGCATGGACCGCGGCGCGGCACCGACCGCCGATTCGCCCGTGGTGCTCACGATTCGTCCGGGCGTGATTCTCTACGGTGCCACCGGCACGTCCTGGCTGGTCGTGAACCGCGGCAACCGCATCAATGCGGTGGGCACCGCGTCCTCGCCCGTCATTTTCACCAGCCGCGACAACGTGCTGGGCCTGGCCAACGACGATTCGCAAGGGCAGTGGGGCGGCGTGGTGCTGCTCGGCCGCGCGCCGATCACGGATTGCACCGTGGCTCCGGCCGCCACGCCCGGCACGGTGGACTGCGAGCGCCAGACCGAAGGCGCGGTGGACCCGGCGTATTTCGGCGGCGCCACCGCCGATGACAACAGCGGCACGCTCGATTACTTCCAGATCCGCTACTCCGGCTACGTGCTCTCGGGCAACAACGAGCTGCAGTCGCTGACGCTGGGCGGCGTGGGCTCGGCCACGACCATCGACCACTTCCAGTCGCACAACAGCTCCGACGACGGCTTCGAGATCTTCGGCGGCCGCGCCAGCATGCGGCACGTGGTGGTGACCGGGGCCGATGACGACAATGTCGACGCCGACACCGGCTATCAGGGCACCATCCAGTACCTGATCGCCGTGCAGAAGACCTCGGGTAATCCCGACTCGATGATCGAGCTGGATTCCGCCAACGCGCTCGAAGACAACACGCCGCGCACGCACCTGCAGCTGGCGAATTTCACGTTCGTGCACAAGAACCCGGCCACGGGCAACAACGCTGCCATGCTGTTTCGGGGCAAGGCCGACGCCACGCTGGTCAACGGCGTGGTCACGAGCCCGATGGCGTGCCTGCGTCTGAACGGCACCAACATCCTCACGGCCGATGCCGCCACGCAGAAGCTCGGACCGCCGGTGTTCGCGTCGGTGGTCATGCAGTGCGGCGCGGGTCCGTTCGTGGGTTCGGGTGGCGTGACGGCGCAGCAAGTGGCCGACGTCTTCGCCGCCGGTGCCGACAACAACTCGGCGTTCACGGCCTCGCTCAGCAATGGCTACGTGAACGGCGCCAACGAGACGGCGGCGACCGCCAGCGACCCGAAGACGTTCAATGCGGAATTCGACACCACCGGCTACGTCGGCGCGGTCAAGGACGCGAACGACACCTGGTACGCCGGTTGGACCTGCAACTCCGCCGGCGCCACGTTCGCGACCGACAGCACGGCCTGCACCGCCTTGCCGGCGCTTTGATCGAGAGACATCGGGGAACTCACATGTCCAAACCATTCATCCGGGAACTGCTCGTTCTATCCACCGCCTTGACCGCGAACGCCGGCGCCTGGGCGCAGGCGCCCGAGGACGCGGCCGTCACCACCGGCGCGGTCGACGGCGGCGCGGCGGATGAGGGCGTCGACGTGGAGATGCCCGGTGTCACCGTGACCGGCGTGCGCGAGCGCAACATCCAGAAGGCCACGACCGAGGTGGTATCGGTGCTCTCGGCCGACGACATCTCGCGCACCGGCGAAGGCGACATCGCCGGTGCGCTGAGCCGGGTCACCGGCCTCAGCGTGGTGGGCAATGGCTTCGTGTTCGTGCGCGGACTGGGCGATCGCTATTCGCTGGCGCTGCTCAACGGCCTGCCGCTGCCCAGCCCCGAGCCCATGCGCCGCGCCGTGCCGCTCGACCTGTTCCCGACCAGCGTGGTGGCCTCCTCGCTGGTGCAGAAGACCTACTCGCCGAGCTTCACCGGCGAATTCGGCGGCGGCGTGATCAATCTCACCACGCTGTCCTCGCCGAAGACGCCGTTCTTCTCGATGAGCACCAGCATCAGCGGCGACACCGAGACCACGCGCAATCTCGCCTACGACTACTACGGCGGCAAGTACGACTGGACGGGCTTCGACCACGGCAACCGCGACACGCCGCCGGCACTGGCGGCGTATTTCGCGGGCGGCCAGCGGATGAGCTCGTGTGCGGTCGACACCGGCGCCATTGCCAGTGAGTTCGTGCGGCCCGACAACGCGCTGGTGCAGCGCGTGGACAGCGCGCCCTACAACTACTCGGCCAACATGAGCGGCGGCAACGCCTGGACTCTCGGCGACGGCGACGGGCGGCTGGGGCTGATCGGCGCCGCGGGCTTCAGCAACGACTGGCGCACGCGCAACATCACCGAGCAGACGCCGGGCAGCTTCGACCTGTCGGTGGTCGACAAGGACTACCGTCGGGTGGCCACCGACAATCATGTGGTCGCCAACGGCATGCTCGGCCTTTCGTACGAGTTCGGCGCGGGCAGCAAGCTGCGTTGGACCAATGTCTACGTGCACGACACGCTCAAGCACACCAGCCTCGCCACGGGCCAGCAGAACAACCAGAAGCTGGGCGCGGACTTCCTCGAGCAGAACACCGGGTGGTACGAGCGCCAGTTGCTGAGCACGCAATTCACGGCGGACGTGAAACTCGATCCGGTGACCCTGGGCGCGCGGGCGTCGTACTCGCAGTCGCACCGCGACGCGCCCTACGAGCTCGCCATCGGCTACATGCGCAGCAACGTCGAATCGAGCCCTTATGGCCAGTACTACGTGAACCGGCTGGACAATGGCCAGACCGGCTTCGCGAGCGCGGCCTTCTCCGATCTCGACGAGACGCTCAAGTCCGCGGGCATGGACCTGACGCTGGAATTCACGCCGGGCTTCAAGGGCACGGTCGGCTACGATTTCACCGACACGCAGCGCGATTCGGAGCGTCGCGAGTTCCAGATCGTGGCGCCATCCAGTTTCCCGAGCGGCGTGGGCATGCTGCGGCCCGACTATCTTCTCGGCCCGGCGGTCATCGACAACTACGGCATTGGACTCATCGAGACCACCGAGACCGACCCGGCTTTCGCGGCCGAGTTGCGTACCCATGCCGGTTACCTGCAGTTCCAGGCGGCGCTCGCCGACCGGCTGGACCTGAGCTTCGGGGCGCGCTACGAGCGCGGCGAACAATCCGTGCGGCCGCTGCAGGTGTTCGACACGCTCAGCAATTCCGGCGCGTCGACCCAGCTCGAGAACGACTACGTGCTGCCGAGCGCGACGCTCACCTGGCGCCTCACCGACGCCATGCAGCTGCGTGTCAACGGTTCGAAGACCATCGCGCGGCCCCAGTTCCGCGAGCTCATGTTCCAGAGCTATTTCGATCCGGAATCCAATCGCCGTTACCGCGGCAATCCGCTGCTCACCGACAGCGAGTTCACCAATGCCGAGGCGCGCTTCGAGTGGTACTTTCAGCCCGAGCAGCACCTGTCGGCCGCGGCCTTCTACAAGAAGATCGACCGCCCGATCGAGGCCTTCACCGGCTTCAACGACAACACGCCGGAGACCAGCTTCGCCAACGCGCCGCAGGCCACGCTGTATGGCGCCGAGCTCGAGTTCCAGAAGTACTTCCCGCTGGACGCCTTGTCCGATGCGGCGTTCTTCGCCTCGCGCCGCGCGGTGGTCATCAGCAATTACACCTACACCGACTCGAAGATCGGCGTGGGCGCCAACGATACCGTGTCGGTGTTCGGCACCAGCACGCAGCCGGCGGCCAACTTCTTCCGCGACGGCAGCCAGCTCACCGGCCAGTCCAACCACCTGGTGAACCTGCAGCTCGGGCTCGAGCAGAGCGGCCGTCTGTCGCAGCAGACCGTGCTGCTGTCATACGCCAGCGACCGCGTGACCAGCCGCGGCGCCGCCGGCCTGCCCGACATCTACGAATCCCCCGGGCTGCGCGTCGACGTGGTGTTGCGCCAGGGGCTCACGTTCTTCCAGCAGGACTTCGAGGCCAAGCTCGAGGCGCGCAACCTGTTCGGCAGGGGCTACCGGGAATTCCAGGAACGCGGCGACAATATCGTGTACTACAACAAGTACGACGTCGGTACGTCGTTCGCGGCGTCGATCTCCGTGAACTTCTGAAGCGGCGCTGCAGGCTCGCGAGCGGGGTGCGACCGGTGTCGCCCCCGCTCACCGGGGCTCGCCACTGCGGCGATCAGGCGCAAGATGCGGCCGCGGGCGGCTTCTCGAGGTCGGTGCACGAGCCCACCCACTCGCGGACCGTGCCGTCGTCCTGGCGGATGGGCGTGGCGCGGATCAGGCAGTGCCGGTAATCCCCGGCGGCGGCGGACCAGAGTCGGGCGCGGCACTCGAAACCGCTGGCCTCGAAACAGGCCGCCGCCCACGTGGCCTGCACGATGCCGCGATCCTCGGCGTGGAAGGCGTCCATCCAACCGTGACCCGAATGCTGGTCCCAGGTCTGGCCCGTGAAATTCTCCCAGGCCAGTTGCAGCTCGGCGAAGGCACCATCGGCGCGCGCCTGCCAGGGCACGTCGGTGAGCAGTTGCGTGAGGATGCGCAGCCGCTCTTCGCGCCGGCGCGCCTCCTCGTCCTGGGTCTTGCGTTCGATGAGGTCCGCGGCGAGCCGCGCGAGAATGTCGAGTTGCCGCAGTTCGCGCTCGAGAGGCACGTGCGGTTCCTTCCAGTGGGTGCTGATCATTCCGACCAGATCGCCGCTGCGTGACAGCAGTGGAGTGGATTGCGCCGCGAAGATGCCGGCCTGGAGCATTTCCGCCTGATCTCGGCTGCCGGCCATGAACGCCGTATTGGCCACGTCGGCGGCGATCACGCGCTCGCGCCGGCCGAGCGCAATTCCACAGGTGGTGGTGGAGCCTGCCCGCACCCACGCCCAGAGCCTGGCCGCTTCCGGCGAGAAGCCGCGGTGCCCGAGCAGTTTGAGCTCGCCGTGCGCGCCCAGGTGCGGGTAGTACTGCTGCATGCTGCCGAAATCCGCGCGCATGATGGCGACGGCGGAGTCGATCAGCTTCTCGTACAGCGATTCGATGTCGGCCTCCTGCGCCATTTCCAGGCTGAGCTGCTGCAGCAGGCGCGTCGCCGCCAGTTCCTCGGCGAGCCGCGCCTCGCGTTCGCGCAGCTGCTGGTCGGTGCGGTTGCGCTGGATGGCGAAGGCGAGCTGGCGGGCGATCACCAGGCTCACCGACAGGTCGTCCCGGCTGAACGCGTAGGGCTCACGGAAATACGCCATGAACTTGCCGATGACCGCGCCGTCTGAGACCAGGGGAATGAAGGCCACGGCCTGGATGTCCTCGGCGAGCACGGTGGCCTTGAGCGCGGGCGGCAGGTCGGAGCGCGCGATGTCGGCGATGTCGATCGGCGCGGCATCGGCGTCGCCCGGCTGCCACGGCGAATGACCGGTCACCGCCGCGCGATACTCGGCGGACAAGCCGCGCGAGGCGACGAACTGCATGATGCCCTCGGCATCGAACAACAGGATGGCCGAGCGGTCGCAGTTGAGCGCCGACTCGATCGCATCCATCGCCGCCTGGTAGGTTTCGTCGAGCGAGGCCGCGCGATGCAGTTGTTCGCTCAGCAGGTACAGCGCATCGCGTTGCCGGCTGGCGGCGGCAACTTCGCTGAGAGGAATTGCGGGGCGGGGCGGCCGCTGCACAGGATTGCCAGTGGTGCCGCTCGCCCCGAGCACGGAAACCTTGACGCCCTGAGACATGGAGACCTCTCGGCCGAAGGCCTTATATAGGCGGCCAAGTGTAAGGTTTGGAGCCGAATCGTTGCTGTAGGATTGAGCCGACTCATGGTATCTCGCAAACGACTCACCACATTGTTGCTGTTGTGCGGCGCTCTCACGGGTGCCGCGCTCTGGGAATTCGTTTCCTCGCAGCGTGCCGAAGCGGCGCCGCGGCCGATCACGCCGCGCGGCGAGCTCACCGCCGAAGAGCGATCGAACATCGAGGTGTTCGAGACCTGGAAGGGCTCGGTGGTCTACATCTCCACCAGCGAGCACGTGGTGGATTTCTGGACGCGCAATGTCATGACCGTGCCGCGCGGCACCGGCTCGGGTTTCGTCTGGGATGACCAGGGCCACATCGTCACGAACGTGCACGTGATCGCCGGCGCGGCCGAGGCCACGGTGAAGCTCGCCGACGGCCGCGACTACGCGGCGACGCTGGTGGGCGCGAGCCCCGCGCACGACATCGCCGTGCTCAAGATCGCGCCCAAGGGCAAGCCGCTGGTGCCCGTGGCGGTCGGCACCAGCCACGACCTGCGCGTGGGCCAGAAGGTGTTCGCCATCGGCAATCCCTTCGGCCTCGACTGGACGCTGACCACCGGCATCGTCTCCGCTCTGGATCGCTCGCTCGACAGCGAGAGCGGCGGCGTCATCCGCCACCTCGTGCAGACCGACGCCGCGATCAATCCGGGCAATTCCGGCGGGCCGCTGCTCGACAGCGCGGGTCGCCTGATCGGCGTCAACACGGCTATCTACAGCCCCTCCGGCGCGAGCGCCGGCGTCGGCTTCGCCGTGCCGGTGGACACGGTGAATCGCGTCGTGCCGCAGCTCATCGCGCGCGGCCACTACACCCTGCCGACGCTGGACATCGAATCCGACGACATGCTGAGCCGTGCCGTGGCGCGCGAGCTGGGCGTGGAAGGGGTGGCGGTATTGCGTGGCCAGGCGCCGTTCCGCGGCGCCCGCCTGGGGGCGCGCAATCTGGTGGTGCCCGGTGACGTCATCCTCGAGGTGGAGGGCAAACAGGTGCTGAGCTCGGCGCAGCTCGCCGCCATCCTCGACGACTACAAGGTGGGCGATCAGGTGCGCGTGCAGGTGTGGCGCGACGGCAAGCGACTGCAGCTGGTCGCGCGCCTGAGAGCTGGAGAAGGTGAATGAAAATTGTCAGCGGCTGGCGATTCGCGGCATTCGGGATGCTGTGCGCGTGGCGTGGGGCGCTGGCCGCGGAACCGCAGATGTCGGCGGCCGAGTGCGAAGTCTGGGAGCAGGAGCGCAGCTTCGCGCAGACGGTGGCGCGACACGATGCGGCGGCCTTCGCCGCGCACCTTCACGAGGGCGCGGTGTTCGGCGCCGCCTCCGAGCAGCCGCAGCGGGGCCGAGAACAGATCGTCGCCGCCTGGCGCGACATCATCGAAGGCAAGGACGTGACACTCGAGTGGCGCCCTCAGTTCGTATCGATCGGTGCCGGCGCGGAAGTCGCCATGAGCCGCGGGCCGTTCGTGCTCACGCGCCGCGACGCCGCCGGCGTGCCGCGTTATCTCATCGGCAGCTTCGTCTCGGTGTGGGTGCGCAAGGACGCGGCGTCGCCCTGGCGGGTGTTGCTGGACGGCGGCGGTCCGCCGCCCGCCGCGGTGACGGAGGAAGAGGCTCGCCGCCATCTGCAGACCGCGCCGGCGCAGTGCCCGGCGCGCGATCCCGCACCGGACTCGCACACATGAAGACGCTGCGCTTCGCCGACGGCCGTACACGCTGCCACTGGTGCGCCGCCACGGCTGAATACGTCGCCTATCACGACAGCGAGTGGGGCTTCCCGGTCGACGACGATCGACGCCTGTTCGAGAAACTCAGCCTCGAGGGCTTTCAGTCGGGTTTGAGCTGGCGGACCATCCTCATGAAGCGCGACAACTTTCGCGCGGCATTCCGGAATTTCGATTTCGAGCGCGTGGCGCGTTTCACCGCGCGCGACGTCACGCGCCTGCTGAAGGACGCCGGCATCGTGCGCCATCGCGGCAAGATCGAAGCGGTGATCAACAATGCGCGCCGCGCGCGCGAACTGGTGGCGAGCGAAGGCTCGCTGGCGGCGTTCATCTGGCGATTTGCGCCGCCGGCGAGTTCGGCCGAGCCGCAGTGGCAATCCACGTCGCCGCAGGCCGTTGCGCTTTCGAAGGACCTCAAGAAGCGCGGCTGGAAATTCGTCGGCCCCACGACGGTGTACGCGTTCATGCAGGCCATGGGCATGGTGAACGATCATGCCGCAGGCTGTGAGATACGCGCGCGCGCGGAACGTGCGCGCCGCAAATTTGCGCGCCCCGCGTAGCGGCAATCTGACAGGCGGCATCAGGTCAACGGCCTGCACATCGGCGCGCGTTCGGTGCAGAATGCGCGGATGCCAGAAGGAACCTTGTTCGGCGTCGATCTGAAGACCTGGATCACCGGTGGCGCCATCGTCGTGCTCGTGGCCATCGCGCACCTCGCGCTCAAGTGGTGGGCGCGGCGCCGCCAGCGCACCCATCAGGACAAACCGCTCGCCCCCGGGGAATCACCGAAGGCGCGGTACTGGATCGCTCGCGGCCTCAGCGACGCCGTGCCGCCCATCGCCTTCCTGTTGTGGTTGCACGGCCTCGGCATCGCGCTCGGCACGCTGCTCGCGGATTATCCGGATGCGACCTGGGCGGCGCGCGGCGCCGAACTGCTCGACTGGTTGCGCGGCGTGGGCACGCTGCTCGGCCTCGCCTGGCTGCTGGCGCGCGTGGCGCGCACGCTCGAAGCCCTGCTCACGTCCTTCTCCTCGCGCACCCAGGCGAGCTGGGACGACGTGCTGCTGCCATTCGCGGGCCGTGCGCTGCGCATGGTGCTGCCCATCATGGCGCTGATCCTCGGCACGCCGGCGCTGAAAGTCACGGAGGGTACCAAGCAAGTCATCCAGGAAGCGGTGAGTCTCGCGCTCATCGGCACCATCGGCTTCATCCTCGTGCAGTTCGTGAATGCCTTCGCGCAGCTGCTGCTCTCGCGCTACCGCCTGGACGTGGAGGACAATCGCCTCGCGCGGGGCGTGTACACGCAGGTGACGGTGCTCAAGAAGATCGCCATCGGCGTCATCGCGGTGTTCGCCATCGCCTCCATGCTCATGGTCTTCCAGCCCGTGCGCCAGCTCGGCACGGCGATGATCGCCTCTGCCGGCGTTGCCGGCATCATCGTCGGTTTCGCGGCGCAGAAGAGCCTGGGCACGCTGCTTGCGGGCTTCCAGATCGCGATGACGCAGCCCATCCGCATCGACGACGTGGTGATCGTGGAGGGCGAGTGGGGTCGCATCGAGGAGATCACGCTGACCTACGTGGTGGTTCGCATCTGGGATCTGCGACGCCTGGTAGTACCCATCACCTATTTCATCGAGAAACCGTTCCAGAACTGGACGCGCGTGTCGTCGGACATCCTTGGCACGGTGTTCCTGTACGTCGACTACACGGTGCCGGTGCCGGCCGTGCGCCAGGAACTCACGCGCCTGCTGGAAGCCTCGGCGCTCTGGGATCGCAAGGTGAACGTGCTGCAGGTCACCGACGCCAAGGAGCAGACTCTCGAGCTGCGCGCGCTCATGAGCGCAAGCGACGCCGGCAAGGCGTTCGATCTGCGCTGCGACGTGCGCGAGAAACTCGTGGCGTTCATCCAGAAGAACTATCCGGAAAGCCTGCCGCGCGTGCGCGCCACGCTCGATCCGGCGCCGAGCGCTGGCTAGCACGAGGTTTTCCGGATCCGCTCGCGGGTCGCGGTCGCGCCGCGCCGGTGCGCGGCCAGGTTGCGTAGCGCACCGGGCGGCCGGATAGTACGGGCCTGCACCGCATCCCTTCACGCTCTCTCCAGGAGGAGACAATGCCGCGTTCCGTCGCACTGGCCTGCATCGCTCTGGCCGCGCTCACGTTCACCGCCTGCTCCCGGACCGCGAAGGAACCCGAACCCACGACGCCGGCGGCCGCGGCGCCAGCCGCCGACGCGCCCGCGTCCACGGCGAACGCCCACGCGTTCAAGATCGGTGAACTGTCCGCCGTGGCCCTGCGCGACGGTGGCCTCGAGATGCCCAACGACAACAAGGTGTTCGGCGTGGGCCTCACGCCGGCGGACGTGGCCGCCGTGCTCAGCGCGAATGGCTTGCCCGGTGACAAATTGCAGCTGAGTCTGCAGCCGCTGCTGGTGAAGACCGCGGACAAGGTGCTGCTGTTCGATACCGGCGCGGGGTCATTGTTCGGGCCCAGCACGGGCAAGGTCGCGGCGGCGTTCGCCGAGGCCGGCATCGATCCGGCCTCCGTCACCGACATTTTCATTTCGCATTCGCATGGCGATCACGTGGGCGGGCTCGTCGATGGCGAAGGCGCGCCGGCCTTCGCGAATGCCACCATCCACCTGTCGCAAGCCGAATGGGCGCACATGTCGGGGCAGGATCAATACCAGAACATGGTCAAGGTCCTGAAACCCAGGGTGCAGGCGTTCGCACCCGGCGCGGAGCTGATTCCCGGCGTGGTCACCGCCGTCGAGATCAAGGGGCACACGCCCGGCCACTCCGGCTACCGGATCGTGTCCGGCCAGGAGTCGTTGCTGTACGTGGGCGACTCCATGCATCACTCCGTGATCTCGGTGCAGAAGCCCGAGTGGACCAATGCCTTCGACGGTGACAATGCCACCGCCACGGCCAGCCGCATTGCGTTGATCGACGAGCTGGCGGGCAGCGGCCAGCGCGTGTACGCGGTGCACTTCCCGTTTCCCGGGCTCGGCAGGATGGAGAAGCGCGGTGGTGGTGCGGTGTGGGTGCCGGAATGATCGCTGCTACAGCGCGCCTGACCCCGACTCGTCTTCCCACACCGGGCGCGTCTGCCAGTTGAATCGGATGGTGAGCACGCGCACCACGAAGAACGCCGCGACGGTGATCCAGGCGGCTACGATCGGCGACAGCCCGGCCCGCAGCGTCAGCAGTAGATAGAGCCCGCAGGCGACGAACAGCGTGATGGAGGCGTACTGGCCGGGGCGCATCAGGGTCGGCACCTGCCGCACCACGACGTCGCGCAACACGCCGCCGGCGACGCCATTGGACACGCCCACGAACACCACGGCCACCAGCGGCAGGCCGGCGTTGTCGGCCAGCTGCATGCCGAACACCGCGAAGGCCGGCGTGCCCAGTGCGTCGATGTAATCGACGATCTTCTGGATGGTCACCGGCCCTACCAGGTTGCGCAGGTAGCGCGCGAACACCGACGTGACCACGCTCGCAGCGAACACCAGCGTGAGGTACATCGGGTTGACCAGCGCCACGGGCGTGCGGTCGAGGAAGGCCGCGTCGCGCAGCAGGCCGCCGCCGAGCGCGGCCAGCAGCGAAACGATGAAGACGCCGGTGATGTCCAGTCGCCGTCGGATGGCGACGATGGCACCGCTCACGGCCCAGGTGAACGTGGCGACATAGTCGAAGAGCACCGGGACCTGGAAGGCGGAGCCTGTCATGAGACGGCGATTGTCGGCAGAATGCCGGGCGGGCACCAGTGCGGCCGATTGTCGAAATGCCGCAGGCCCGATCGACCATGATGGGCGGCATCCCGCCGCGACCGCAGGAGCCCGGACAATGACCCTCACCGCACTCGAACGGCCCGCCGTCACGCTGGTCGGGATGGCCATCCGCACCCGGCCGCAGTCACCGGAAATTCCGGCCCTGTGGCCCAGGTTCGTCGCGCGCATCGATGAGATCCGCCACCGCGCCCCGACCCGCGAGAGTTTCGGCGTGATGCGCTACGAGGCCGGCGCGCTCTGTTACATGGCCGGCATCCCAGTCACGGCGCACGGCGACCTGCCGCCGGGCATGGAGAGCCTGACGCTCCCGGCCGGCATCTATGCCACCTTTCGTTACGCGCTATGCGATCTGGGCAAGGGATTCGGCGAAATCTACAACCGCCTGTTGCCCGCGTCGGACTTTCTGCAGACACCGGGCCGGCCGCTGTTCGAGCGCTACGACGAGGCTTTCGACCCGGGGCATCCGGGTTCGATGGTCGAGATCGGCATTCCGGTGCGCCGCAAGTAGATCATGAGAGGCGCCGGCTACAAGTGGGTGATCGTGGCACTCGGCGGGCTCATGGGCTGCGTCGCGGTGGGCGCGATGTTCTCGCTGGCCGTGTTCCTCGCGCCCATGTCCGCGGCCACGGGCTGGTCGCGCGCGGGCATCTCGTTCGCGATGACCATCAACTTCATCGTCATGGCTTTCGGTTCCTTCGCCTGGGGTGCGGCCACGGATCGCTGGGGCGCGCGCAGCGTGACGCTGGCGGGCGCGGTGTTGCTGGGCCTGGCGCTCACGCTGGCGAGCCGTGCGGACAGCCTGCTGTCGTTCCAGCTCACCTACGGCATTCTCGTCGGCGTCGCGGCCAGCGCCTTCTTCGCGCCCATGATCGCCACCGTGACCGGCTGGTTCACCACGCGGATGAACCTGGCGGTGTCGCTGGTGTCGGCCGGCATGGGCATGGCGCCGCTCACCATTTCACCGCTCGCCGGCGCGTTGATCACGCACCAGGGCTGGCGGCCCACCATGTTCTACATTGGGGTTCTCGCCTGGGCGTTGTTGATTCCGGCGGCGCTGTTCGTGCGCCGTCCACCGGCGCAGGGCACCGCGCCGGGCGCCCACGCGGCGCCCTCGCGGCCAGACAAGGAAGAGGTGGCGCGCGCGCTGACCTCGCCGCAATTCCTGGTGCTCGGCTTCACGTTCATGCTGTGCTGCGCGGCGCACTCGGGGCCGATATTCCACGTGGTGAGCTACGCGATGTACTGCGGCCTGGGTTCGATGGCCGCGGTCAGCGTCTACAGCGTCGAGGGCATCGCCGGGCTCGGCGGGCGCATCCTCATAGGCCTGCTCGCGGACCGCTTCGGTGCCCGGCGCATGCTGGTCATCACGCTGTTGGCGCAGTCGATCGCCATCGCGGCCTATCTACGCGTGAACGAGCTGTCGGAGTTCTACACGCTGGCGGTGATCTTCGGCATCGCCTATGGCGGCGGCATGCCGCTGTACGCCTCCATTGCCCGCGGCTATTTCGGCCAGCGCATCATGGGCACGGTGTTCGGCGCCGCCACCATGCTGTCGAGCCTGGGCATGTCGCTGGGTCCGACCGTGGGCGGCTGGGTGTTCGATCACTTCCACGATTACGCCTGGCTGTACATGGCCTCGGCGGCGGTGGGCATCGGCGCGGTGCTGCTGGCGCTGTTCTTCCCGAAGCCCCGGGTCGCCGTCGCCCTGGCTGCCTGACGGGGTTGCCGGCACGCGCTGCCGGTCAGAGACTGCCCAGCCGGGTGGGACGCCGCCAGCCGATGAGCGCGATGAACTCGTCGAACACCTGCTGGCTGAGCGTGAGAGCCTGCGGCGCATGCGCGTGCGTGTCGCGCAGCAGGTGCTCGAGATGATGCGCCGGGCCGGCGGCTTCCGCTTCCGCGCGATACTCGGGCACCTGCAGCCAGCGCTGGATGAGCGCGAGGTCGGCCTCGAGATGAAATTGCAGGCCGTAGGCGCGGTCGCCGTGGCGAAACGCCTGGTTGGGGCAGGTGGGCGTGCTCGCCAGGTGCACGGCGCCCGGCGGCAGATCGAAAGTGTAAGCATGCCACTGGAACACGTGATGCTCGCCCAGGTGCCGGCACAGCGGGTCGCCGGCGGCGGCCGCGGTGGCGTGCAGCCGGTACCAGCCGATCTCGCGCACGTGATTGGGCTGCACGTTCGCGCCCAGCGCCGCGGCGAGTAGTTGGGCGCCGAGGCAGATGCCCAGGATGGGAATGCCGCGCGCCAGCGCCTCGCGAATCGCCGCGATCTCGGTGGCCAGATGCGGATGGCGATGTTGCTGGTCCACGTTCATCGGTCCGCCGAGCACCACCAGCCCGTTGTAGCGGCTGACGTCGGGCTGCAGATCGGGCTGGCGAGAAAAGTTGAGGTAGCGGATGCGAAAGCCGGCCCGCCGGAGCATCGGGTCCAGCACGCCCAGGGGTTCGCGGGCCGAATGCTGGAACACGAGGAGCTTGCGCATATGCCGCGTGGATTATAACCGCGCCGGAATTTCCCGCATTCGGGACATGCGCGGCGCCGGCATTCTCATTCCGCCGCGAAGCGTATAACGTGCGTGACAACCTTCGCGGAGACACACCATGAGCGCCACGGCCGGAAGCCTGCCACTGTCTAACCACTCACCCGGAAGACTCGTGCTGCTGGGCGGTTTCATCGCCGGCCTCGATGACTTCATCTACCCCACGGTGAAGACCGTGATGGCGGGCAAGCCGTGGACGCAGCCCTGGCAGGGCGTGGCCAGCGGGCTGCTCGGCGGCAAGGCGTTCCAGGGCGGCATGGAAATGGTGGCGCTCGGCGCCGGCCTGCACTGGTTCATCAACATCGCGGCGGCGTTCATCTTCTACTGGGTGATCGGCCGGCTGAAGTTCGTGCCACGGCAGTGGTTCCTGCTCGCCTGCCTGCACGGCCTCGCCGTGCTGCTCACCATGAACTACGTCATCCTGCCCCTGTCGGCCATCGGCCGCGGCATCTATCCACTCGAGCAGATGCACGTGCACGCGTTCTGGCACATCGTGCTGGTGGGCCTGCCGGTCGGGTTGTTCGTCGCGCGGGCGTTGAGAAAAACTTGACGCGGTGAAAGCGGATCTCGCGATCTGCGCCCGGGGTCGTCGTACACTGCGCCGGCGCACATCCGTGCGCGCCAGGAACACACACGATGTACAGACTCCACGGCTTTGCCCAGTCGGGCAATGCATACAAGGTCGCGCTCCTGCTGCAGGCATTGCAGCAGCCCTGGGAGCCGGTGCCGCTGACGTTCGGCAAATTCATCGAGGGCATCCAGAGATCCGAGGCCTGGCGCCAGGAAGTGAACGCCATGGGCGAGCTGCCGGTGCTCGAGGCCGATGGCAGGAAGCTGACGCAATCGGCCGCCATCCTGCTGTACCTCGCCAAGAAGCATGCGGCGTACCAGGGCGAGGATGACGACGAACAGCAGGAAGTCATGCGCTGGCTGTTCTTCGACAATCACAAGTTCACCAGCTACTTCGCGACGCTGCGCTTCCTCAAGTCGTTCTCGCCCGCCGAGCCTCATCCGGAAGTGATGAAGTTCCTGCGCGGGCGCGTCGACAACGCCTATGGCGTCGTCGAGAAGCACCTGGCTGCCCGCGAGTACATCGTGGGCCGGCGTCCGACCATCGCCGACCTGTCGCTGTGCGGTTACGTCTATTTTCCAGCCGAGGAAAGCGGCTATGACATCGGCCGGCAGTTTCCGGCGATCGCCGCCTGGCGCGAGCGCCTGAAGAGCCTGCCGGGCTGGAAGGGGCCCTACGACCTGCTGCCCGGCGAGCGGCTGGCGCCGAAGTGGTAGCGAGCGGGCGTCAGTGGCGCGTGCGTGTGCTCAGCGCCGGTGTCTCGGTGTGCGCCACGCACAGCCAGCGCTCGCCGTGCCGGATCCACGTGGAAGTGTCGTTCACTTCCTGAACCGTGCCGCGTTCCTTGCCGCGCGGCGCCACGGTCTGTTTGACGTGGTAGGTGAGGATGGCGGTATCGTCGTTGGGAAACAGCACGTTCACGTCGCTGATCTCGAAATCCGTGAGCACATTCGGCCCCTGGTTGGCCATCCTGCGATACGTGTCGTGGTCGAACTGGATGGCGCCCTGCGAGCTCACCATGAGCGCCCGGTCGTCGAGCAGTTCGACCGCGGCCTCGGTGTCGCCGTCCACCAGGGACTGCCAGAACTTCATCTCGAGATCGATCAGGGTGTCGCGGGGTGATGGCATGGGTTCTCCTGTCAGCCATGGATTTTCGCTGAGCCAGTGTTTTCACCGCCGCCCGGGCGGGGGATCAGCGTGCGGCGGCGATGCGGGTAGGAGCCGACGCGTAGGATGATGCCGACAGGATCGTCAGTCGGCTGTCGCTACACTGCGGCGGAATGAGCTGGCCGCGTTATCCCGTACTGAGTCCCCTGCAGCGCCGTGTGTTCCTGGTGGCGGTCGCAGGCCTCGTGCCGCTGGCAGTGCTGACCTTCGCCTTGCTGGTCAGCAGCGCTCACGCGCAGCGCGATCGCCTGCTGCGCGCGCACGACGACACCATGACCGCGCTGCTGAGCGCCATCGACTCCGAGCTCAGCAGCACCTTCGCTTCGCTCGACGTGCTGGCGTCGAGCCCGCGGCTGGCGCGCGGCGATTTCGCGGCGCTCAAGGAAGAAGCGCTGGAGCTCATGCAGCGCCGCCCGTCGTGGCAGAACGTGGTGGTCTGGAACGCGCGCGGTCAGGTCATGAATGCGCGGTTCTCCGGCGCTGTGGCACCGACGCCCACCGCAAGGCCGGAGGCGGAGCCCGAGGCCGAAGAAGTCATGCGCACTCACCGGCACCTGGTGGGCGCCATGGCAGTGACCCCGGTGCATCGCGAGCACGCCGTCTCGGTGCACATTCCCTATGTGCGCGGTGGCAAAGTGCGCTACGTGCTGAGCGCGCGCCTGCGGCCGGACGCCATTCTCGACCTGCTCACGCCGCAGAGCATCGAGCAGCCCGGCGTCATCGCCGTGTTCGACCGCAATCTCAACACCGTGGCGCGCACGCTGTACCACGCGATCACCGTGGGCAAGCCGGCGTCGCCCACGCTGCTCGCGCAGATGCGTTCCGGGGTCAGTGAGGGCATCACCGTCACCAACACCCGCGAGGGCGTGGCGGTGTACACCATCTTCCGCAAGTCGGCCGTGTCCGGTTGGTGGACCGCGATGGGAATTCCGCGCACCAGCATCGATGGCCCGGTGGTGCGCTCCTATTACATGTTGGGCGGGTCGTTGTTGCTGTCGGTGCTGCTCGGGCTGGGCACGGCGCTGCTCGTCGGCGGCACCATCGTGCGTCCGATGCGCGAGCTCGAGGAGCAAGCCCTGTTGCTGGGCAGCGGCCAGTCGCCACGCCTGCCGAGAACCCGCCTGCCGGAAGTGCGTCGCGTGGCCGTCGCGCTCGGCGCCGCGCACGATGCGCGCGAAACCGCCTTCAGCCGAGAACGCGAGGCGCGCCTCGCGGCAGAGCAGGCCAGCCGTGCCAAGGACGAGTTCCTGGCCATGCTGGGCCACGAGCTGCGCAATCCACTGTCGGCCATCACCAATGCGGCGCAGATCATCGGCCGCAAGCGCGCCGCGCTCGACGAGGCGGGCGGCGCCGCGGTGACCATCATCGATCGCCAGGCGCGGCATCTCGCGCGTCTCACCGACGATCTGCTCGACGCCGGGCGCGTGATACTCGGCAAGATATCCCTGTCGCGCGGTCCCCTGGACCTCGCCGCGTCCGTGCGCGGCAGCATCGATGGCCTGCGCGGCACCGGCCGATTCGCGGGCCATCGCGTGGAGGTCGACCTGGCGCCGGTCTGGGTGCATGCCGACGCCACGCGCGTGGACCAGATCGTCTCGAACCTGGTGACCAATGCGCTCAAGTACACGCCGCCGGGCGGTTCAGTGCGCATCGCCACGCGCCATGAAGCGCCCTGGGCGGTGCTCACGGTCAGCGACACCGGCATCGGGCTCGAGCCCGAGCTGCTGCCGCGGGTGTTCGATCTGTTCGTCCAGGGCGAGCGTGCGCTGGACCGATCGCAGGGTGGCCTCGGCATCGGCCTCACGCTCGTGCGTCGGCTCACCGAGCTGCATGGCGGCAGGGCCGACGTGAGCAGCGAGGGCAGCGGCAAGGGCTGCACGTTCACCGTGCGGCTGCCGGCCATCGCTGCGCCCGCGCAGGCGCTGGCGCCGCCGGCGGACGAGGACTCGCGTCCGCGCCACCACGTCGCGCTTGTCGAGGACAACGAAGACGCGCGCATGAGCCTGCGCATGCTGCTCGAGCTCGAGGGCCACCGCGTCTCCGAGGCCCGCGATGGCATCAGCGGCGTCGAACTGGTGAGCAACACACCGGGCATCGAGATCGCGTTCGTCGACATCGGCCTGCCCGGCATGAGCGGTTACGCCGCCGCCCAGGGCATTCGCGCCGCGCGCGGGCGCAGCATCCGGCTGGTGGCCATGTCGGGTTACGGCGCGGACCAGGACGTGGAACGCGGCGAGCGCGCGGGCTTCGATGCCTACATCGTCAAGCCGGCGACCATCGACCGCCTCAAGCAGGAGCTGGACCTGCTCGGCCGCCGCCCGGCCACACGGCACTAGTTGGGTTCAGCGGCCGCGATCGCCCGTGCGCGCGGTGAGCAGCGCCAGCACCGTGAGGATCAGTGCGGCCGCGGCATACAGCACGATGAGCCCGGTCTGTTTCGTGGTGGCATACAGCTTCGTGAACACCAGCGGCGCGATGCCGCCCGCGAACACGCCCGCGAAGGTGTAGGCGATCGATGAGCCGGCGAAACGCACCCGCGCCGGGAACTGTTCGGCGATGAATGCCGCCTGCGGGCCATACATGAAGGCATGCACGGCCATGCCGCCGGCGAACGCCGCGATGACCAGCGGCGCCGATTTCGAGTCCAGCATCGGAAACAGCTGCCACAGCCAGATCGCGGCCGCGGCGGCGCCCAGCCCGTACACGACGCGCCGGCCATAGCGGTCGGAGAGCGCGCCGGCCACCAGGATGAGCGCCACGTTCAGTGCCGCGCCGATCGCCAGCGCGCTGGTGGCCAGCGTGCGGGACAGTCCGAGAATGCCGGTGACGTAGCTCACGCAGAACGCGCTGACCAGCGAGTACAGCACGTCGGGACCGAAGCGCGATCCGCCGGCGACCAGCAGCCCGCGGCCATGCTCGCGGAACACCTCGGCGAGCGGTGCGCGCGCCCGGTCGCTCGCGAGCGCCAGGAACTCGGGTGTTTCGCTCACGCCCAGCCGCAACCACAGGCCGAAAGCCACCAGTACGACGCTCGCGAGCAGCGGCACGCGCCAGCCCCAGCTCAGCAGTGTCTGCTCGGGCATCCACCAGGTGAGCAGCGCCAGCGTGCCCGTGGCAATTAGCACGCCGGTGGAAGGACCCATCTGCGCGAACGAGGCATTCCGGCCGCGTTGCGCGCCGGCGCCGTGCTCCGCCGTGAGCAGCACCGCCCCGGCCCATTCGCCGCCGAGGGCCACGCCCTGCACGAAGCGCAGCGTCACCAGCAGCAGCGGCGCGAGCACGCCTATCTTCTCGTACACGGGCAGCAGGCCGATCGATGTCGTGCATCCGCCCATGAGCGCCAGGGTCACGACCAGCACGTAACGGCGCCCGCGCCGATCGCCCAGGTGCCCGAAAATCAGCCCGCCGATGGGCCGTGACAGATAGCCCACCCAGTAGGTGGCGAACGCGAGGATCTGCCCCGCGAGCGGGTCGAGCGTGGGAAAGAACAGCCGGTTGAACACCAGCGCCGCGAGCAGGTTGTACACCGCGAAGTCGTAGTACTCGAGCGCGGTGCCGGCGATGCTCGCCAGCGCCAGGCGCCGCAACGGCCGAGCGGGTGCGTTCACGGCGCGCCGAAGCCTCCGCCGCCCGGGGTCTGGATGACGATCACATCGTCGCGCGCCACCTCGCTCGCGAACGTGGCGCCGAATTCCTCGCGGCGGCCGTCGGCGCGCTCTATCCAGTTGCGGCCGGCGGCCCCGGGAGCGCCGCCCGCGAGGCCGAAGGGTGCCACGCGGCGTCGGTTCGCGAGCAGTACCGCCGTCATCGGCTCGAGGAAACGCACGCGGCGCTCGACGCCATCACCGCCGCGATGCCGGCCCGCGCCGCCCGACCCGCGGCGGATGCAGAAGGATTCCAGCCGCACGGGAAAGCGCCACTCGAGCACCTCCGGGTCGGTGAGCCGCGAGTTGGTCATGTGCGTCTGCACGGCATCGGTGCCGTCGAAGTCGGGTCCCGCCCCCGAACCGCCGGCGATGGTCTCGTAATACTGGTGCCGGTCGTTGCCGAAGGTGAGGTTGTTCATCGTGCCCTGCGAGGCCGCCAGCACGCCGAGCGCGCCGCACAGGCAGTCGGTCACCGCCTGCGATGTCTCGACATTGCCGGCCACCACCGCGGCCGGGTAGTGCGGGTTCAGCATGCAGCCCTCGGGCACGATGAGCCGCAGCGGCTTCAGGCAGCCCGCGTTCATCGGGATGTCGTCGTCCACCAGCGTGCGGAACACGTACAGCACGGCCGCGCGGGTCACGGGCAGCGGTGCATTGAAGTTGTCGGGCTGCTGTGCGCTGGTGCCGGTGAAGTCGATGGTCGCCGAGCGGCTTGCGGCGTCGATGCGGATCGCGGCGTGGATCACCGCGCCACTGTCCATCTCGCAGCGGAACTGGCCATCCTTCAGCACGCCGATCACCTGGCGCACGGCCGCTTCGGCATTGTCCTGCACGTGCCGCATGTACGACTGCACGACGTCGAGGCCGTAGTGGCTGGCGAGGGCGCGAAGCTCGGTGGCGCCTTTCTGGCAGGCGGCTACCTGTGCGCGCAGGTCGGCGAGATTCTGCGCGATGTTGCGCGCGGGGCGCGGGCCTGAGGCCAGCAATTCGCGCAACGCGCCTTCGAGGAACTCGCCGGCCGACACGACGGGCACGCTGTCGAGCAGCACCCCTTCGTCGTCGATGCTGCGCGAGTGCGCGGGCATGGAGCCGGGCGTGATGCCGCCGATGTCGGCGTGATGGCCGCGCGCGGCCACGAAGAACTGCGGCGTGGGCCCGCCGTCGAGAAACACCGGCATCACCACGGTGATGTCGGGCAGGTGCGTGCCGCCGGCGTAGGGTGCGTTTAGCGCATAGGCATCGCCCGGGCGCAGATGGCGTCCCTGCCGGCGCAGGACCTCCTGCACGGACTCACCCATGGAGCCGAGATGCACCGGCATGTGCGGCGCGTTGGCGATGAGCAGCCCCTGCGCATCGAAGAGCGCGCAGGAGAAGTCCAGGCGCTCCTTGATGTTCACGGAGCTCGCGGTGCTGGCCAGCGTCACGCCCATCTGCTCGGCCACGGCCATGAACAGGTTGTTGAAGATCTCGAGCAGCACCGGGTCCGGGCGCGCGGCGCTCGGCCCCGACGCCGGCATCGCCGACTCGACGGCCCCGATCCGCTCGAGCACCAGGTCGTCGCGTGCCGTGAGCGATGCCCGCCAGCCGCGCTCGATGACCACCGTGGTGTGCGCCTCGCAGATCACCGCCGGGCCGTCGAGCGCGTCCCCCGGGCGCAGCGACGCGCGCGCGAAGAATGGCGTGTCCCGCCACTCGCCCTCGAAGTGCACGCGGCGGGTGGCCAGCGCGGCGAGGGCGCCGGCTCGCGGTGCGAAGACGGGCGTTGCCATCGCGGCGTCCGCGCGGCGGGCGCGTGCCGCCACGCTCACGGTATCGATGACCAGGGCCCGGCCCGGCACCTGGAAACCATGGCGCAGCCGATAGGCGTCCAGGAAATGCCGCCGCAGGTCGTCGATGGTCGACTGTGAGGTGAACGCGAGCGGCAGCGTGGAATCCGTGTCCTCGTACTTCACGAGCAGGGTGCGCTCGATTTCGATGTCCTGGTCGCCGAACCCCTGTTGCGCGAGCTCCGCGGCCGCTTCCAGTTCCAGCGCCGCGAGCGGTGCGCGCAGTTCGTCCAACGAGCGCGCCGCGAGCGGCAGCTCGGCGGTACGCTGCCGCATCACCAGGGTCTCGGCGAGCCCGATGCCATGGGCCGACAGCACGCCGGCGAGCGGCGGCACCAGCACGCGCCCCATGCCCAGCGCATCGGCCACCTGGCAGGCATGCTGGCCCCCGGCGCCGCCGAAGCACACCAGCGTGTAGCCGGTGACGTCGTGGCCGCGCTGCACGGAAATCTTCTTGATCGCGCTGGCCATGTTCTCCACGGCGATGCGGATGCAGCCGGCCGCCACCGCGGCGGCATCGTTACCACCCGGAACCGCGGCGGCCAGGGCCGTGAATTGCTGCGCCACCACTTGCGCATCCAGGCGCAGCGCGCCATTGGCGCCAAACAAGGCGGGAAAGAAATCGGGCTGGATGCGACCCAGGAACACGTTGCAATCGGTGATCGTCAGCGGACCGCCGCGCCGATAGGCGGCCGGGCCCGGGTCCGCGCCCGCGGATTGCGGACCCACGCGCAGCCGCACCCCGTCGAAGCGACAGATGGACCCACCGCCCGCGGCCACGGTATGGATGCGCAGGATGGGCGTGCGCAGCCGCACGCCGCCGATCTCCACGTCCAGCGCGCGCTCGTACTCGCCGGCGTAATGGCCCACGTCGGTGGAGGTGCCGCCCATGTCGAAGGCGATGATCCGATCACAGCCCGCGGCGCTCGCCGCGCTCGCCGCGCCGACGATGCCGCCCGCCGGGCCGGAGAGAATCGCATCCTTGCCATGGAACGCGGCGGCGTCGCTGAGGCCGCCGGAGGATTGCATGAACTCCAGGCGCGTGCCGGGCAGCGCCGCCGCGACGCGCTCGACGTAGCGGCGCAACACCGGCGATAGATAGGCGTCCGCCACCGTCGTGTCGCCGCGCGCGACCAGCTTCATCAGCGGGCTCACGCGGTGCGAGACCGAGACCTGGGTGAAGCCGATCTCGCGGGCCAGCTCGGCCAGCTGCCGTTCGTGCGCGGGAAACCGGTACCCGTGCATGAGCACGATGGCGCGGCGCGAATGCCGCGTTCATGCGCCGCGCGCAGCTCGCGCGCGGCCGCCTCACGCTCGAGCGGACGGATCGTCTCGCCGTGCGCGCCCAGGCGCTCGTCCACCTCGATCACTTCCTCGTAGAGCATCGACGGCAGCTCGATGTGCCGCACGAACAGCTTCGGTCGATGCTGATAGGCGATGCGCAGGCAGTCCGCGAAGCCGCGCGTGGTGACGAACACCGTGCGATCGCCGCGGCGCTCGAGCAACGCGTTGGTGGCCACGGTGGTGCCCATCTTCACACCGTCGATGCGCGCCGCCGGCAGTGGCTCGCCGGCCGGCACACCCAGCAGCTCGCGGATGCCCTGCACCGCCGCGTCCGCATAACGGCCCGGGTTTTCCGAGAGCAGCTTGCGCGTGCTCAGCGCGCCATCGGGTCCGCGGGCGACGATGTCGGTGAACGTGCCGCCGCGGTCTATCCAGAACTGCCAGCCCACTAGCGGCTGGCGCGCGTGATGCGATACACCCACTCGCCGTTCTCGAGACGCCGGTAGGCGCGAAAGTTCTTCACGCCCGACCAGTCGCGGAAGTCATTGCGCATCTGTTCAGGGAAGGTCATGACGATGGCTTCGCGGCGCACGCTGTCGAGGTCCAGAGCCTGCAGCACGTTGCGCGTGATGTCGACCACCTCGTGAACCGTGAACCCGGCATCGGCAATCATGCCGGGTGGGTCCTTGTCCTTCCACGCCAGGTCCACGTGCAGGAACCATCCGCCCGGTGCCAGCACCCGATGCGCTTCGGCGAAGAACGCCGCCGGGTCGTCGTACAGGTGCGAGGCCTCGACGTTCAGCAGCACGTCGCAGGCAGCGTCCGGCAACGGCAGCGCCTGTGCATTGCCCTGCCGGAACTCGAGGTTCGCGGCCGCGTAACGCTGCGCGGCCAGCGCGAGATTGTTCTCGCTGATGTCGATGCCCAGGTAGCTCGCCGGGCGGTAGTTGGACGCCACGTGCGCCGCACCGCCACCGCGTCCGCAGCTCACTTCCACCACGCGCTTGCCGCGCAGATCGGTGTCGCCGACCAGCTGGCGATAGAGCTGCAGGCAATATTTCTCCGGCTCCGTGCTCGCCGCCAGCTCCGGGCCGAGCGGCGCGAAGCCGTAGTTCATGAACGAGAACCCCGTGGAGATGCTGCCGGCGGCGTTGTAGAACTGGCGCGCCTGCTCGTTGCGTGAATTCATCGGGTGGCGGCGTGGTGGGCGTGAGTGATCTTCATGCGCATGCCGTAGCGCGGGAACATCGTGGTGCCGGGTGCCGCTTCCACTTTCTGCGTGGGGTCCAGCGTGAGCACGAAACGCTGCGCGATGCGCGCCACGATCAGCTTGAGCTCGATCATCGCCTGCGCCGCGCCGATGCAGTTGCGATGGCCGGCGGCGAACGGCAGATAGGCGAAGCGATGCCGCTTCGCGACTTCCTCGGTCGCGAAGCGATCCGGGTCGAACCGCTCCGGGTCCGGATACAGATGCGCCTGGCGGTGGATCGCATAAAGGGAGATGACCACCGTCTGCCCCTTGGGGACGAAGAACCCGCCCACGATGTTGTCTTCCGTGGCCACGCGCGAGATGGCGTGGATGGGTGAGTGCAGGCGCAGGGACTCCTCGATCACCTGCTGCGTGTATCCCAGGCGCTCGCGGATGTCCTGCGCCGTGGGCAGGCGGCCGCCGAGCCCGGCGACTTCCGCATTCAGCTTCGCGCGCACCGCGGTGTGATTGGACAGCGCCCAGTGGATCCAGCACAGCCCCGTGGCCGAGGTCTCGTGCCCGGCGAAGAACATGGTCGACAGCTGGTCGCGCAGCGACTGGTCATCGAAGAGCTGACCTTCCTCGCGGCTGGTGCGCACGATGCGCGTGAGCACCCCACAGCCTTCGTAGTCGCTGGCGCGGTGCCGCTGCACGAAGCCCAGCAGGCATCGATCCAGCCGCGCGATCGCCGCGTCAAACAGCGCAATCTTCTTCGGGTCGGGCTTGCTGAACGCCGCGATGAGATTGCGCGGCTGCGCCGGCCAGTGGCGCTTCACGTCCGCCGCGATGTCGCAGAACTCGTCGGCGATGTCCGCGAACGGCTCGCCCAGCAGGAACCGGCCCGACAACAGCTGCGCCAGGCGATTGAAATCCGGTTCCACGTCGAAGGTCGCGCCGCGATCGGCCAGCCCCTGCCAGCGGTCGAGGAAGCGTTCCGTGTGCTCGCCCATCCAGCCCACCTGGGCATCGAGCGTGTCCGGCTTGAAGGCCGGCTGCGTGATCACCCGCTGGCGGCGCCACTCGGCGGCCTCGGAAAGCAGCAGACCCTGACCCACCAGCGCCTGGATGTGGCGGTAGCGGATGTTCTTCATGTATTTCGCGCGATGCGTGATCAGCAGCTCTTTGAGCATCTCCGGATCGGAGCACAGGTAGAGGAAGTTGCCGCGGATCGGGATGCGCGCCATGCCGCCGTAGCGGCGGGCCACGTCGGTGACCGCTTCCATGGGATTGCGCAGGAAGGGCCACAGGTGCCCGATGACCGGCAGCCCCCTGGGGCCGGGTGGAAGTCGCACACTGCTGGCAGCAGGCTTGGCAGCGGACGCGACCGCTTCGACCTCAGTGCTCGTCGTGCTCATCCATACGCCCCCTCGCGCTCCCCGGCGTCAGATCGTCTTTCTTGTGTGGATCGGGCGTCGAGCGTATCGCACTTCGTTGCCGGCGAGGGGCGCAAATGGCGCACGCGAACCGCCCGGCCGGGGAGCGGCCGGCGCGGTGGCATCGATTGTTAGCGGTGCTGGCTTCGTTCGCCCGGGCGCCAATGGCCGTGGGCACTGCGCGTCCCGCGGTCTTCCTCGTCGTCGTGCGCCTGGAACGCCGCACCGTCGCCCAGGGTTCCGGCGAGTATCGCGCTCAACCACAGTCGCAGGGACAGCACGCGCCGCCGGGGCCGGTTGCGCGGCAGGGGCTGGTCGCCATCGAACAAGGGATTTCCGTATCCCATGGGGCCTCCTCGCGTCGGGATCTCAGGTGCATAGATACCGCTTTCCCGCCGCTGGCACATCTCCCAAAAGTGCCAGAATTGTCCGGTGTTACGCGGATGTAATCGTCGGGCGAGTCCTTTTCCGGCAGCCGCAACGCGGTGCTGATCTAACTACCGGCGCCGCCCGGGCTGCCTGGCATGGGTCTGGTGCGCCTCTGACCGTGGAACCGGCAGGCCGCGTCCGCGGGGCAACCCCCGCGATTCCCCTCGGCTGCCGTCGCTCGCCGGGCCGGCGACGCCAGCGGGTAAGTACTTGACTGGGAAAGGTTAATCTTTGTTCGCGAGCGCGAAATGCGTTGTGATAGGATGCGCGCCCTCAAATTTGAGCCACGCGCCCGTAGCTCAGCTGGATAGAGTACCTGGCTACGAACCAGGTGGTCGGGAGTTCGAATCTCTCCGGGCGCGCCATCTTCTCCTACCGCGACAATAGCTTGGCGCGGTTCTCTTGTCCCGATCGTCTCCGCAGCCAGGTGGTTGCGGGGGAATTGTGGGAGTCTGCATCGCAGACCTTCTCGGCTGCCGCAATCAGGCTTGTCAGCTCGGCTGAGGAGTAGTGCGTCGTGATGCGGCTGCTCTTGTGGCCGAGCAGGTCTTGGCGGTCTTCGAAGGACACTCCGGCGGCGCGAAGGCGACGGCCGAAGGTGTGCTTCAGATCGTGGACCCGCACTCGGCGGAAGCCATCGGCCGCTTCGTCGCCCGTTCGCTCCTTCCACTTGTCCGCGGCGCGAACACGAGCGTATTGCCACGCGGTCGTATTCATGCCTGTTAGTGGAATGCCCTTCGGTGCCACAAGCTGGCTGCCGGTGTCGGTCTTCTTCAGCTTCGGGAGCCGAACGAAGACGTATGCCGGATGCTGACCCCGAACACTGTCGATGACCGAACGCGCGACGCGGTTGAGAACGACCAGACGATCCTGTCCGTTCTTTACCTTGTCGCCTTCGATGAGGAACACCGATGTCTTGAGTTCCGGAACCTCGATCTCGTCGGCCCACCTCAACCCACAGACTTCCTGTTCGCGAAGACCCGTGTTGACCTTGAAGAGCGACATCCGCGCGAGGTAGTCGGGCAGCTCCTGGAAGAGCGCCGCCTGTTCGTCGCGTGACAGCGGATACGGAGCTCGCTTGTCCTTGACCGGAAGCAGCTTGATCTTCGCTGCGTGCTCTAGCCAGGTCATGCCGCGTTCGTCCCGCCATTCTGAAGCCGCTAGGTTCAAGATTCGCCTCACCGTTCCGAGCGCCAGATTGATCGTCGTTGTCTTGACGCCATCCGCGCGCCGGCTGGAGATGAAAGCCTGCAGGCTGTCCATGTGCACTTGCCGCAGTAACAAGCTCCCGATGAAGGGATCGAGTTGGGACAAGTGAAGCGCATCGTCGTCGATACTCCTCTTGTGCTGGTTCTCGTACAGGAACTTGGTCGCTGCGGCACGGAACGTGCGATCCGGTCTTACGCCATAGAGCTGCGCCGCTCGAATCTCTTCGATTCGTTTGGCTAGCAGTTCTTGGGCTTTGACGATCTCGCCTGTTCCAGTGCTCTCGCGAATGCGCGTTCCTCTGAACACCTTGTCGATGTGCCAGGTTCCACCGCGCTTGGTGAGGCCTGACATTTTCTGGGTTCCCATGATTTGCTCCTGTGTGAGCGAGCCGCATGGCACCCGTTGCGGCTCCTATAGTCGTCCGCCCATGCATCGAGGTCAACGCGATCGAAGGCGATTCCTTGGATGCCGATGCGCAGAGCGAGGACGCTGGGGCGGACTTCGCGATTGAAGCGGTTCTTGTCCATGCCGAGGTAGCCGGGTGCGTCGCGCAATCGGATGAAGCGCGGGGGCGGCGCGGGATGCGCTTTCGATGGGTGGTTCAGAACGGCAAGGGACGAGCTGTCACTCATGGCTCATGTTTTCACGCCGTGGGAGCGCCGTCAGTTGGGGTATCGCGGGAAATTCGACCTAAAGCTCCATGAAGTGCGGCGCTCGCAATCTAGTTAGCAACGGTGAGTGGGCGGTGTACGTGGGGTGTAAGGTTTCGGCTGAATTTGGAGTGAAAGGCAGGATAGCCTCGCGGCGGCTCTTGTCTCACGATCACACGCATGGCGGCATCGGCGTTCATTCATTTGCGCGTGACTCAGG
Organism: uncultured Pseudomonadota bacterium; assembly: GCA_946479515.1. The sequence continues at coordinate 44,581 of CAMLGF010000015.1, forward strand.
AGACGAAGCTGCGGCTTCGCGCGCTTGCGCAGCGCGAAGGCCGGACCGAATCTGCGCTCCTCAAGCAGTTGCTCGGAGTGATGCTTCGAAGCGTCGGCGATGAAGTGCTCTCAGAGCCCAAGAGGGACGAAGGAGGGCTGCGCCAGGCGCGACTGACTGTTCGCCTGCAGCCCAGCGATCAAGTCCTGCTGCGCGATCGAGCGGCGGCTCGAGCAATGCCGGCGGCGACCTATGTGTCCGTCCTGGTGCGGGCCCATCTGCGATCGCTCACTCCATTGCCGAAGGACGAGCTGCTCGCGCTCAAGCGCAGCATCGCCGAGCTGGCGGCCATTGGCCGGAACATCAATCAGATCGCCAGGGTCGCGAATGAGGGTGGCGGGTTTCCCGGCTCAGTGCGCGAGGAGTTCCGGGCGATGCTCAGGATTTGCGAAGCGCTGCGTGAGAACACCAAATTGTTACTCAAGGCGAATCTGCGAAGTTGGAGCGTTGGGCATGCAGAAGGAGATCGGTAGGGTCGCGGATTTCCGTACCCGGGTGCGCGTGAAGCCGTAGTTTGATCAGAAACATCAAACTTGCTAGTTGCGAGCGGCTTCCGGCACTGGCAGTGCGCGCTGTGCTATATGCCTCCCAGACATGAACTCCTTTACGCTCATCTGGGCGAACCTGTGGCGCAAGCCCGTGCGGACGGTGCTCACAGCGCTTTCAATTGCGATGGCCTTCCTACTCATCGGCCTGCTGCAGGGCGTGAATGCAGGCTTCGCGGAAGCAATCGCCAAGGCGCGCCGGGATGTGCTTACCACGGACCCTCGGCTGCGTGGCAGTCCACCCATGCCCATCGCCATGATGGAGCAGATCCGGAAAGTGCCGGGCGTGGCCGATGTGGCACCGCGCTCATATTTCATGGGCGACTATCGAACGCCGTACACCATCGCCGCGATCGCGACGTTGCCCCGTGCCTGGTTCAAATTGCGTCGCCAGTTCCGCGTCGACGAGTCGGCGCTTCAAGCTATGGAGCGAACGCGCAATGGCATGCTGATCACCCCCGCGTTAATGAAGCAGTTTGGCTGGAAGGTCGGAGACCAGCTCACATTGCGATCACGAGAACTCAAGGCCGACGGCAGCGGGGATTGGAATTTCGAGATCGTCGGAACATTCGAGGCTTTGATCGACCCCGACAATGCCTTCTTCACTCTCATCGACTATTCGTACCTCGACGATACGCGCATCACCAATCGGGGCACGGTGGATCGCTTCTTCGTGCGCATTGCCGACCCGGAACGTTCCATCGCCACCGCGGCCGCGATCGACGCGCTATTCACGAACTCGTCGCACCAGACGCGTACCCGATCGGACCAGGATCGCGCCGAGGCAGAGAGCAAGCGAATGGGTGACATCGGTTTCTTCACCAAAGCCGTGCTGGGCGCTGTGTTGTTCATGCTGCTGTTCCTCACAGCAAACATCACGCGACAGTCTTTCCAGGAAAGGATCACGGAATTCGGCGTGCTCAAGGCTCTGGGTTTCAGTGACGGCGCGTGCCTGCGGCTGGCGCTCGTCGAGTCGCTCTGCGTTTATCTCCTGGCTGCGGCGGCGGGCCTGGGGCTGGCGTCATTGCTGACTCCGCTCGCCCGTGAAATCCACTCTGCCGTTCACGTGACGGGTGCCGTCTACCTGCGCGGCATGACGCTCGCGCTGGCATTGGCGATCGCCAGCGCCGCATTCCCCTGTTGGCAAGCGTATCGGCTGCCGGTGGCTGGCGCCTTGTCTGCCCGGATCTCATGAACATCGCGCGGCAGATACTGGCCCTGACGGCGGTGGGCCTGCGCAATATTCCGTATCGCCGAGGAAATTCGGCGGTCATCGTCATCGGTTCGGCCTGCGTGGTGGCAGTGCTGCTCTCGGTGCTCGCGATGGCCACGGGCTTCGAGCGGGCTATCCAGGCGGACGCGCGGCCAGACCGGGTGCTGGTGATCACCAATGGCATGGACACCGAAGGCTCGAGTTCTCTATCACGCGAAAACGTGGACGTCATCCAGGCCGCGCCGGGAATCAAACGGGATAGCGCGGGAAAAGCCATCGTATCTGCTGAGGTGGTGCTGGTCGCGCCGGTGATCAGACGCAATGGGTCGGATGCTTACATCACGCTGCGAGGAACCGGCGAGCAGCTGATGCAGGTGCGTCCAGAACTGCGACTGGTGACTGGCAGGATGTTCCGTCCCGGTCTGCATGAACTCATCATTGGTCAGGCGGCGCAACAGCAATTCCGCGGCCTGGAGCTTGGCAAGGTGATCCGCCTGCACGATGGTGACTGGACAGTCGTCGGCACGTTTGCTGCCGGTGATAGCGTGCGCGAGTCTGAGGCCATCGCGGACGCTACCACCGTGATGACGGCGTATCAGCTGAGCGCGTACAACAGCACGACCGCGCTTCTAACCTCCGGGTCCTCGTTCGCGATGTTCGGCCAAGCCCTCGGACGCGACCCATCGCTGAAGGTCACGGTGATGCGCGAGCCTGATTACCTGGCAATGGTTTCCGGCTCCGTCCAACGCCTGCTCAAGTACGTCGCGTATCTGATTGGCGGCATCATGGGAATTGGCGCGCTGTTCGGTGCGCTCAACACCATGTACTCGGCAATGGCGTCGCGGCAGAACGAGATTGCGACCTTGAGGGCGCTGGGCTTCTCGGCGGTTGCCATCGTCAGCGCGATTGTGCTCGAGGCGGTCTTGCTGTCTCTCGTGGGGGCCTTCGTGGGCATCGTCATGGCCTACGCAGCTTTCAATGGACAGGCCATCAACACGCTCGGCGGCTCCTTGTGGGATACCCAGATCGTTTACACGCTCAGCGTGTCGCCGCCATTGGTGCTGCTGGCGATTGCCTTGGCCGGGAGCATCGGCATCCTGGGCGGGCTGTTCCCGGCAATCAGGTCCATCCGCTCCACGGTAGTCGATGCACTAAGGGCGCCCTGATTTACGGGCTCTGCGCGGACTCCCCATTCGGCCGATCGTGGCCCGTATTGGCGCGATTTCGCACGAAAACCTAGAAACGGCTTGACGCCAAAACCTAGAAACAATACAACACTAAAACCTAGAAACCGCGCAACGCCAAACCCTAGATTTAGCACCGCCCATGGCGACGCCCGCCGACAAATTGGCAGCTTCCCTTGCCGTCCTGAAAGAACTTCAGGACGCGGGGCGCGTTGCGCTTCGCGCCAGCGACATGAGCCGTACGCACCGCGAGCGTCTGGTCAAAGCCGGATTCATCAAAGAGGTGATCAGGGGCTGGTACATCCCGTGCCGGCCGGACGAGCCAGCGGGCGAGAGCACCTCCTGGTACGCGTCGTTCTGGTCATTCTGCTTGTCCTACCTCGACTCCCGTTTCGACGAGGACTGGTGCGTCAGTCCGGAGCAATCCATTAGCTTGCATACCGGCAACTGGACGGTGCCGCGACAGTTGCTCGTGCGCTCTCCGCGCGGAAACAACAAGCCCACGGAATTCATTCACGGGACGTCGATATTTGATGTTCGCCTCGATTTGCCTCCGGCCGCAGATCGGGAGGTCAAAGAGGGCGTCAGACTCTACAAGCTAACCGCCGCATTGCTGTCTTGTTCGCCGGCGCAATTTGCTTCTCGGCCAACTGAAATGCGCGCGGCGCTCGCGATGGTTCAAGACGCATCCGACCTTCTCAGTCGGTTGCTCGATGGAGGACGCAGCACAGTCGCCGGCCGACTGGCAGCGGCCTTCAGAAATATTGGTCGCGATCGCATCGCCGATGACATCGTCGGAGCGATGCAGGCTGCCGGATACATAGTGAACGAAAGCGATCCGTTCGAAGATCCCTCTCTCATTGCTTTCGGCGCGCGCGAGACTTCGCCTTACGTCAATCGCATGCGTATGGACTGGGCGCGGATGCGCGAAGACGTGCTCGGCATCTTTCCGGCCGCCCCAGGTCGACCGAAGAATACTGCTGCCTATCTGAAGCAGGTCGAAGAGATTTACGTCAACGACGCCTATAACTCCCTGTCCATCGAGGGTTACAAGGTCAGCGCAGCGCTCATTGAGAAAGTTCGCACTGGAAACTGGAATCCTGACGCTAACAAAGGCGATCAGGATCACCGAAATGCATTGGCGGCCCGTGGATACTGGCTGGCGTTTCAGGCGGTCGAGAAGAGCATCGAAAAAGTCCTGGCTGGCAAGAACGCAGGGCGCGTCGCAGATCGCGATCACGCTACCTGGTATCGCGAACTATTCGGTCCGAGTGTCACGGCAGGCATATTGCGCGCCGCCGATCTGGCCGGATACCGAAATGCTCCTGTCTACATCCGGCGATCCATGCATACGCCGCCGAACATAGAAGCAGTACGTGAACTCATGCCCGCACTTTTCGACCTTCTTGAGCACGAAGAAGAGGCGTCAGTGCGCGTCGTCTTAGGACACTTCATGTTTGTGTACATCCATCCGTACATGGACGGAAACGGCCGCATTGGTAGGTTCCTGATGAATCTAATGCTCGCCTCCGGCGGATATCCTTGGACCATTGTTCCCTTAGAGCGCCGAACGGATTACATGGCTGCGCTTGAGAGCGCCAGCGTGGGCGGAGACATCAAACCCTTTGCGAAACTTCTTGCCGGCCTAACCAAGGGCGACGCAGGAAGCGCTACTGTGAAAATCGCTGGGAAAGAGAAAGCTTCGAAATGAAGGCAGCCCTCGACGGGAGAGATTGGGAGAATAATTGCTCCGAGGCACTTCTTCTTGGTCCGGGATTGGTCGTCTATCGCGCGTGTTCTGTTTCTGCCCCGAGGAAAAGATGAATCAGAAGGACGTCAGGCTTCTTTGGGGAAGAGCCGGCAATCGCTGTTCGATTTGCCGCGTGGAGCTTTCTCAAGACAGCAAGGCGAGTGGTGCTGCATTCAACCTGGGCGAGCAAGCTCATATCGTTGGTGAAAAGCCAGGCGCCGCACGAGGAGAAAGTCTGCTTACTAGCGACGAGCGTGAGAGCTACCACAATCGGATCTTGCTATGCCCAACGGACCATACGATCGTAGATAAGAACGTGGCCGATTGGCCGGTCGAAAAGCTGCACTTCACGAAGTCAGCGCACGAGCTGTGGGTACGCGAGACTCTGGCCGATAGTGCAGACAGGAGCTTGCTCGCGAAGCAAATCGCAGTGACGACGACGATTGACCAGGCAGTTAACCTTTGCCAGTTGGAGGGCTGGAACAGCTGGGTGGAAAGTGCATTGTCCGCAGATCCCTTGTGGCCATTGGGGTTGCCCGACTCGTTGGCGAGCTTTCGTCAGCACGTAGCCGCGGCCATCTGGCCTTCAGAGTTTGAGGAGCTGGAACGCGCCACGATTTCGATGGCGCTGTTGTTGCACAACGCCGCAACCGAATATTTGGAGCACGCCGAGATGCGTGACCATGGATATGCCCCGCACAAATTTTACAAGGCGATGCGATTCAATCCGAACTACGAGAGGGACTTGCGGCTTTATAACGAGTGGCTGTTTCGTTGTTATGCGCTCGTGCGGGAGTCAACGAAGGCGGCCAATTGGTTTGCCGACGTGGTGAGGCGCGATATCAATCCGATGTTCTTTGCTGAACGTGGCAGGTTTCTCATCCCGGAAGCGGCTATGGACAGAGCATCCTTTCGATCAAACATCTTGCAGTTCAGTGACGCGGAGAAAGCACAGTTGCCACACAAGTTGCTGGAGTCGGATGCGGAAGGGAACAGTCAAGAATGACAAGCCGCTATGGCGCTAACCGCGATCCGGATCGCTCCGTCCTCCCAGCACCACGGGCATGGTGGAATGCCAGCTGCGCACTGGCTGCCTGAACGAACGATGACAAGTTTGGAGGCTTCGCAGCAACGATGGACATACGATCGGCGTACGGACGGCAGGATTGCCGTCACGCTTGATAGCAATGTCTGGAATTTGCTCTTTGAAGCATCCGTCGATCTCGCGGCGGAGTTTCCGATTGCACAGTTTGCGCTGTTCGTTCCACGTGAAGGCGAAATCGAAGCGACGGCCATTACGAAGCCTGAACTACTAGAGTTCATAGAAGACGCGACTCGGCGCGCCGAAGTGGTGACCGCCGCCATCGTCGGATTTGACACGGGGGAACGTCCGCAGCGCATGGCACCGATGGGATTTGGGACGTTTCAGTCGGCGAAGGAAGCGGAAATCCGCGCGGCCATGCATAAATACCTTGGAAATAAGCAAAAAGGCAGCGGCTTGTATCGAAATGAAGGTGATATGGCGGTGGCAGTAGCTGCCTTTTCCTCAATCGTCGTCACTGCCGAGCGACCTACGAAACGAGGACCACTGAAGTTCGCATTCCAGAGGGGAGGGCGAATCGTGTATCTGCAAAGGGGCGCGTGCGCGGCCGGCCGATTGCGGGAGCGAATCTTGGCCTGCCACCACGAAGCTGCCGACAACATATGAAGCTCCTGCGCACGTCGAACACGCCCGACGGTGAATAGGTACTCCGGGGAAAACGATGACCGGGATAGATCAAGAGAAGAAAATCACGTTGCAGCTCACTTGGGCCGACTACGGATCTAAGAATCTCGCTGCGCGAGTTGCTGAGTTCAAGCGACGCAATACCTACATTGAGCTGGACGATCGTGTGGCTGCTATCCAGTTCCTTCGTGGAACCTCGGCACGCGCGAGCCATCTCTTGCCCGCGTTGTATCTGGTGCTCGGTGCCGGTTCGCGCTCGCGGGAAACGGAGGGCGATCATTGGAAGGCCGTGCAGGGCGCGATTCTCGAAGAAACTGCGCTACAGTCGATTGCCCTGGCGTGCCGCGCGATCTTTGATGACAGTCGCAAGCAAGGACGCTTGAGTGGCAAGCGAATCGCGTCACTCAGCGATGCCACGCTCGCCTCCGTGGCGGAATACTGGACTGCGCGTTCACCAAGATCGAACGCAGATGCGGTGAAAGCACTCGAGCTTCTCAGGAAGCTCTTTGCGCGCTGTGCGCAGCCGGAATCAATTCTAGTGGACCAGACGTCTTTGCTCGAACGTCGCATCGGGCTGCTGAAATTCTATGCTCATCGTCATGCGGCCCATATATCACTGCAGGACTATCTATTCGACATCCTTGATCTCATTCATGTAGTCGCCGCAATGGTGTTGATCGGTGCGATCATTATGGACTTCGACGCTCCCGAGAGGGCTTCCGGATACTTCGATTCGGTTGATGAGGGAGGTTGGGCGGCTGCGAAGGCGATTTTCCCAGCCCTCCAGGGCGAGCGTGTCTTCAAGAACTGGGACATCCACGAACAGGCGGCCATCAAATGGAGGAATCCCTACACGGATGGAGTGGAGTACATTCTCAACCAGCTGCCTTCTGCGATCGGCTATTGGGACAGCAGGCGCTCGTAATTCTTGATCACGCGCCCTTGTAGGGGCGAGAGATGCGCATTTTGTGCTTGTGCGCTCGTTCCATTTGGATCCGCGATTCCAGCGCGCGACGGCGATCTTATCCAGTATTGAAGCGACGCGAGTACTGGATGGACCGCCTCTTCGCGTACTGGCAGATTTTCCGCGATGCTAGGCTCCAATCGCGCCGACTCTTTGGCCGATTACTACAATCACATCGCTTAACTTGAACCATGGTCGTTAAGGCGCTTATAGATAACTGGACGCTGCAAAACGCAGGTGAGCTTCTCCACTGGCGGTGTCGAGACGAGACCGCTCACGAGCTGGACGTCGTTGCGAGTGCCCAGGAACCTAGATATCAGGACGTCTCTCAAGATGTTGTCGCGTTAGCGTGTCTGTGCCAGCTGCTGCAGCATCTCGTCTTAACTGATGAGCTTGTTGTCGATGCGGTCTTCATCTCGAGCTGGACAGACTTGCCATCAATGGCAACGCTGTCTTCGAGAAAGCTAGTTGTCGGTCGAGAGCACGGCAGTGCGGAAGCGCTCTGGGTTCCGCGACGAGAGGTGTTGGCCAATCAACTCAGTCGATGTGCGCCAGGCATTCAGAATGGGCACGAGGAAAACAAGAGAGAATTCGATCGGCATCAGCGATCGACCGATGCCATGCTGAGCCAGGTGCTGTGGGGAGCAGCCGGCATGCTGGCTCGCGCGGAGTTGTCCCGGCTGCCATACACGCCTCATCCACTTCGAGAGCGCTTGCTGATTCACTCACGATTCTTCGCTGGGCCTTCCAACGCGCGCGAACTTCTTACGAAATTTATCGATGGCGAGCAGATTAGGTTGTACGAGCGAACTGGTACCGATGGCATCTTTGGCACTCTGAAGCTGCCTGCGATCGTCGTGGAGGTGATCGACGAATCTGCGACGCTAGGACAGCTACTCGCAACGGCAATTGCACTCAGGAGCCGGTATGCAGAGCTCCGCGGATGGCTGGGAGAACTGCAACACGCGCTTGATGGAGAAGATATGCGGGAGGTCTTGGCTCGAAGGAAGACTCTCCAAAGCGTTAGCGCCAATGTCGATCGACTCGTTGGGCAAGCGGATCCCAAAGGTATCGCGTCAGTGCAACTGGGTCTCGATTTTCAGCCCAAGGTCACCGTGAATTTACGCTCCGCGGTGGCGGCGGTTCGCAACAGCACCGGAGTGCAGTCACACATCTGGCGTTTGGTTCTTGCTCCGCCCGGGCGAGCAGCCTTTCAGAAGTTGTTGAGGCTCCTTGGAGAAGACCATACAGAGCGTGCGGTTACCATCGAGAAGGCTTTCTACGAATTTCAATCCCGCTAGCTCAGAGCACATGGCCACAGATCTGCAACTGGTCAAGGCGAAATAGTGACTGCGGTCGAACTCCGCTTCTCTGATCTCTGGAAGTTGAGCTACGTAAATAACGCGTCCGTGGATTCGTGAGTTGAAAATGGACAACTATATTGATCTCGACCGCAGGTTTCGCGAGTTAACCGCGGAGGAGCTAGAAGACCCAGAACTGCTCGCCTCCTTGAGCGATCGCGAGTTCGGTGGGAACAGCAGCTGGCCGGAGCTGTTGAAGTCCCCACGTATCTTGCTTCTCGCCGAGGCAGGCTCTGGCAAGACATTCGAGCTTCGTGCGCAAACCCTTCGCTTGAAGGCGGAAGGAAAATTCGCCTTTTTCGTTCCCCTCGAGACTTTGGGGCGTGGGACTCTAGCGAATGCTATCTCTGCGGATGACGCGCGCGACTTCGCCAAATGGAAAGCTGATGGATTGGCACCCGCTTGGTTCTTTCTCGATGCCGTCGACGAACTCAAGCTCACGCAAAGGAAACTCGACGAAGCGCTCAATACGTTTGCTAAGGAAATTGATGGGCTGCTAGATCGCGTCCGGGTCATTCTTTCCTGCCGCCCCTCGGATTGGCGGGCGGCGCTGGACATGACGACCTTTCGGCAGCGCTTGCCGTACGTCTCGCCCAGCAGTCTTCCGGGCACAACGTCTGATGAGTACTTTCGCCGTTCACTCGAAGAACATCGGACGACCTCGAGTTCCAGCGAAGACGACAGCCAAAAGCTCGAGCGAACGGTGATCCTCCTGCCGTTGAACGAAGCGCGAATCGAAGCGTATGCGCGCCAGCGCGGGGTCCATGACCCAGGCGCGTTCGCGGCAGAGATTCACAAGGAAGATGCCTGGGTGTTCGCGCGACGGCCACTCGATTGCTCCGAGCTCATCGCGCTGTGGACGACAAAAGGGCGTCTGGGGACGCGAATTGAGCAGCATGAAGCGAACGTCGCGACGAAACTTCGCGACGATCCAGATCGCGCCGATCGCCACATCCTGTCTGACGCGCGCGCCCGCGAGGGTGCAGAGCGGGTCGCGCTTGCCCTCACACTCACACGCATGCGCAGCGTCCTTGTTCCTGCGCGCAGTTCCGAAGAGGCGGCGCCGACGGGTGCGCTCGACAGCGCGCAGGTTCTTGCGGATTGGAATGAGGCCGAGCGCAAGGCGCTCGTTCGTACCGCGCTCTTCGACCCGGCGACGTTCGGTCGGGTACGCTTCCATCACTCGTCCGTTCAGGAATACCTGGCGGCGTGTCGGCTTCGCTACCTGCGAGACAAGGGAATGCCGGCCCGCAAGTTACTCGGATTTTGCTTTGCCACCACATACGGGGCGGATGTCGTTATTCCGTCGATGCGTCCCGTGGCCGCGTGGCTCGCGATTTGGGATCACGACGTACGGCGAAATCTGGTGGAGAGGGAGCCTGAGATCCTGCTCACGCTCGGCGATCCTGGTTCATTGCCGATCGATGCGCGGCGCGTGCTCCTGCGACGCTTTGCGGCTCTCTATGGTGCGGGCGGCTGGCGCGGCATCGATATTCCCTGGACCGAACTACGCAGGCTGGTGCATCCCGAGCTGGCGGAAACGATTCGTGAAGTGTGGAAGGCGGCGCCGACCAATGGCGATGTGCGCAAGCTCCTGCTCGAGCTCATCTGGTTAGGCTCAATTGCAAGTTGTGCGGACATCGCAATAGAAGCGGCGTCGAATGCGAATCTTCCGGCTTACGAGCGCGTCATCGCGGTACGGGCCGTGTTGGCCTGCAACCAGCGAGAGGCTGCGCGGCAGATCGCGAAGGAGGCGGCTGCGGGTACCGCGGCATGGCCCGAAAGTTATCTCCACCACCTCGCCCAGGAGCTATTTCCTGAGTTTCTCAACGTGGCCGATCTGCTGAGATTGGTGGAACGCGCGCCGCGACTGCGCGAAACGGCGACAGGATTCAATTGGACGCTTCAACAGATTGCCCGAAAGCTCGAACCCGGTGGTCCACAGGCAGTTGAACTGCGAAAGGGATTGGCGGAGCTCATCCTTCGCACCCGTGACCCGGAGGTGAAATGGCATCAGTTTACGGGCAAATTCGCCAAGCATTCCGCGGCCCTCGCGATTCTCTGTGATCGCGCGCTTGATTCGAAGACAAGCGTCGATGAGACGCTCATTGACGCCTGCACAATTGCCAATCGATTCGGACGAGATCTGCTCGACAGTCGGGAAGCGCAGAAGCTCGCGAGGCATTTCGTGCCGCAAAGTGGTTACCGAGAGAGCGCCTTTTGGCGGGAGCTCGCCTTGTTGACGCAGCTTGCTCCAGAAAGCGATGAATTCCGCTCGCTCTTTCACGTCGAGTACGAAGGACTCGCGGGGTCGCTCGACCAGTCCGATCGCGCATGGCTCGAAGCCGCGGCAACTTCCGCGCACGATGGCTTACGACGTGCGGTGGCGCTCGCGGGTCTCGTGCAGCTTTGGGCATGGCGCGGCCGCGTCGAGGCCGAGGCGTTACCAATCCGCAGTCTCGTGGCTGACGATGCGCGTCTCCTCGCGTATGCAGTACGACATACCGCTCGCGTGGAGCCGGATCTCGAAATTAGAAGACTGGATCGAAACAACGAACGTCGAAAACGCATTCGAGAAGGTCGTGAGAAGCAGCGAATTGACGGGTGGCTCGATTGGCGCAAGGAGGTATTGGCGGATGTGGCCTTGGCGTTCAGTCCGGACCAGTTGCAGGCGACGATTCGCAATTTCTACAAGTGGCTCGACGGGCAGGGACGTTCGAGAAATCGATTCAGCGCTTGGAATGCAGACGTGGTCAACGAAGCATTCAATCGCGAAACGACCGAGAGACTGGCGGGCGCCTTTGCCAATGCGTGGCGCCTCGAACGGCCGACGCTCTGGAGTCAGCGTTTGGCAAGCGAGAGGAATTCGACGCCTTATGTGTGGATCTATGGGCTGACTGGACTGTCGGCAGAATCCTCGTCGCCGGGCTGGGCGCATAAGCTGTCGCACGAAGAAGCTAGGTTGGCAGCCTGTTATGCCACGATTGAGTTGAATGGCTTCCCTGAATGGTTGGTAGCGCTGGCGAGTGCCGACTCCGCCGCAGTCCTCGAAGTCCTCGGTGAGGAGTTGGATGCAGAGGTTGCGCTCGTAAAGCAGGAAAAGCACCTGCCTCTCCTGCAAGACCTGGGACACGCCGCACAGCCGATCAAACTGCTGCTAGTGCCGCGCGTTCTCGAAGGACTACGCAATTGGCCGAAATTCGAAGCAGACGACGAGATCGAAGAACATCTCAATCTCCACCTGTCATCGATGCTTCAGATCATTCAAGAGTGTGCAATCGGACAGGAGCGCGAGGACGCCAGGTCCTTGTGTGTTGCGCGTGCACGCGAAACTGGGCACTACCCGACGTCGCTCATCTGGTTGCGTGCTCTCTTCAAATTGGATGCGCCGCACGCCGCCAATTTGCTGCTGAAGGAACTCGATGCGGCGGACGGACCGCAGGCAGCGTCACGTGCGGTTCAGAGCTTCGCGACTCTGTTTGGCAATTCGCACGGCGTGCTGCCCGAAATCAACGACCCCGCAGCGCGAGCGCAGGTCCTGGGTGCGCTCGTTCGTGCAGCTTATAAGTTCGTGCGCCTCGCCGACGATCGAGTACACGAGGGCGTCTATTCACCGGATGTGCGAGACCACGCAGAGCAGGCGCGCGATGCGCTGTTGACGGCGCTTCTAGAAAGTCCTGGTCAAGACGCCCGCGATGCGATTCTGGAATTGGCGAAGGATCCACTCTTCGAGCATATGCCTGATCGATTGCGGCTCTTGGCTCGCCGTCGTGCCGCGTCTGACTCTGAACCCACTCCGCTTCAACCCATTGCCGTCGTTGACCTGGAGAAGCGATTTGAGATTCGCCCGCGCAATCGGGATGAATTGTTCGGCGTCATGTTGGATCGCCTCGATGACCTTGCTCACGATATTGCCGATGATGATTTCTCTAATCGAGCGACGTTGCGCTCCATTGGTTCTGAACATCAAATGCAACTCGAGTTGGCTCGACGCTTGAGGGAAATGGCACGGGGCGCATATCAAGTTACGCGCGAAGAGGAGGTCGCTGACAGGAAGGAAACTGATATTCGCCTTAGTACTATCGAGGCATCTCATCGCGCGGTAATCGAGATCAAGATCGCTGACAACGATTGGACAATTGAAGATCTCCACCGTGCCCTGACAAATCAATTGGTCGGACAGTACCTTCGTCACGACACATGCAAGGCTGGGTGTCTCCTCTTGACCTATGGCGGTAAAAAAAAGTACTGGCTCCGTTCGGGTAGCGATCGGCAAGTTCCATTTGAGGAAGTCGTTCAGGAACTCCAGACGCACGCAGTGCAAATCGAATCAGAGTCGAGAGATGGATATCGTTTGGCGGTAGCAGCGCTGGATCTGAGAGATCCTGTGCTTCCCGAAGCGCATCGGTGATGAGGTGCCGTTGGACCACGCGTCCAGTGCCACTCCGGGCGCGACTACGCTTCTCAGCATCGCGCGAGGTGGCATGTAAGGGGCCTAGTCTTTGCCTGCGTCAATCCATTCCTGAATTCCGCTCACGGCATATCGGACTTCGTGCTGGGCGTCATGCAGCGCGCGCAACCAACCGCGGCCGGGGCGCGTGTTCAACTTGAGCTTCTGCAAGGCGACGAAGAGCTTGTGGGGGAACATTGCCCAGAATGCACGTTCGACCGGAGAAAATTTTCCTTCGCGGTCGTACTTCTGGCTCGTCTCGTAGTCGTGTTTCACATCCGCCTTCAGCTTGGTGGCTGCGTCGAATAGCCGTCGGCCTTGATCGGAAGATATTGGGACCTCGTGCTGCGGGATCGCCTGGATGAGTTCGTCTATCTCCGCGTCGTAGGATTGCAGTGCGACGAGCAATTGCTGGGCGTTTCGCCCGAAAGGCCGCATGGTCATTGCGCACTCCGTGCAGGCGTGTCGACGCCATTTCGACTCGCGCGTCCTGCAAACCAGCCGACCATCAATGAGAAGACCTGCAGGGCTTCGGGAATGTGGTCGCGGATGATGAGCAGGACGGCGAGCGCGAGAGCGCCAGCAATCAAGAATCCGCTGAGACCGACGCCAATCCAATCGCGCCGGCGCACGACTCTTTCGTCGACGGGCAGGCGAATCTTCAGCTTCTCGAGGTCGGTGACGCGTGTGTTCTGCTCGCTCTCAAGCCTGCGCTCGTAGGCCGTGCGCGCCTCGACAGCCAACGGCTGCAGCCTCTCGAGGACGGCGTTGAGCTGCTCCAAGGCGAGTTCATTGTCGTCGGGCTTTTTGGGCGCGGTCATACGTGCCAACCTACGTCCCGCTATCGTCTGCCACAGCGACACCTGTCACGCTTTAGTTAGGTGGGCTGTGAGACGGGTCATGTTCGCAGCCAAACCGTCGCGAAATCGCCGCTAGATTAGCGATGGGTCTGGCTGAAGTCCCGCAAATCTCCCGACCTCCCGGTTTGTAACCCGGTGGCCGGCTACCTGGAAAAGCCCCAGGTACTTGCGGGAGTTTTGCGGGACCTGGTCCTGCTTCGTCGTGCTCAGTCATGCCAAATGCAACGGATGCCATGCGAGCCCGCGATTTCTGACTCAACAAAATCAACTATCTACGTTTCTCGTCCTTCCCGAGTTCTTCACCCCCTCCAACTACGAACCAGGTGGTCGGGAGTTCGAATCTCTCCGGGCGCGCCATCTTCTCTTACCGCGACAACAGCTTGGCGCGGTTCTCTTGTCCCGATCGTCTCCGTAACCAGGTGGTTGCGGGGGAATTGCGTGCACCTGGTGTTTTGCCAGGTAGTTGCGCCTGATCCGACGCCTTTCAGCGCGATAACCTAGAAACGGCGTGACGCAAAAACCTAGAAGCCGTGCGAGGCCAAACCCCAGAGGTGGCGGAAGCCGTGGTGAGGTCTGCCGATTGGCCATTAGCCACAGCAGGCAGCGACGTATTCGGAAACTTGTATAAATATACAGATTCGGGAATACTCCGCCACGGTGCCAAAGCCGATCCCACGACTGAAACCACTGACGTTTCTGGGGTCCAGTCGTGACGACCTGAGGGAAATGCCTGCCGCAGTTCGGCATGCGATCGGCGTGGAACTGATGACCGTGCAGCTCGGTGGTACCCCGACCGACTTCAAACCCATCGCTTCCGTCGGTGCCGGTGCATACGAGATTCGCGTTCGCGATGTCGCAGGCGCATTTCGCACGGTGTACGTGACGAAGTTTGACGATTCGATCTACGTGTTGCATGCCTTCCAGAAGAAGACTCAGAAGACCGCTAAGGCGGATCTGGATCTGGCGAGGCGGCGGTACAAATTGATTCCAGGAGCGAAGCCATGAAGAGCACCACCCGTAAGCCCCGTCGAAAGAGTGATCCCCGTCTTGCCGATACGCGAGTGATCGCCGGCAGCGGCAACGTTTTCATCGATCTGGGATTCGATGAAGCCGAGGCGCGTGTGATGGCTTTGCGCGTGGAGCTGATGATGCGGCTACGTGAACGGCTGCAGGAGAAGGGTTACACGCAGGTCGAAGCCGCCAAACATCTGGGCATGACCCAGCCCCGAGTGTCGGCCCTGCTCAAGGGCGCTTGGAAAGACTTCAGCATGGACATGTTACTGACGATTGCGACTCGTGCGGGCCTCAAGCCGGAGTTACATCTCGCCGCTGCGGAGAAAAGGCGCGCGGCCTGAGTCTCAGGTCCCGACGACCTGGCATATGTCCAGGTGGTTTTGCGCAAGAAAAAGCCAGGTTCTTGCGGGAGTTTTGCGGGACCTGGTCCTGCTTCGTCGTGCTCAGTCGTGACAATTGCAACGGATGCCATGCGAGCTCGCGATTTTTGACCCAACAAAATCGACAACAGCTAGGCGCGGTTTTCACCGCCGCGCCAGCATCAGCGCCCCGACCAGACACAGACTGAACCACGCGCCTTCCAGCGTGCTGGTCACACCGGTGGCAAACGGCCCGAGCAGCCCGAGCTGCAAGTGCGTACCGGGAAAACCTTCCGCGAGCAGCGAGAGGCTGCCGCCGAACAGGCGACCTCCGGTCGCGGCAATGACCAGCCCGGCCAACGCGCCCAGCGCCGCGGCCAGGAATGCATGGCGCTGAAGACTGCGGCGAGCGGCGAAACGCCGCGCCAGGTCATCCGCGAGTCCGACGGCGGCGCCGAGCAGCAGGCCTTCGAGAGCGCCGGTGATGTCGCGGGGCGCATGGCCGAACAGCAGCATGAAAGCGTCCTGCCCGATCAGTTTGCCGAACGCGCCCACGAGCAGACCGCCGGCCGCGCCGCCCAAGAGCCCTGCGAAAGCGAACGTGCGCGCGAGCAGCCGCGCAATCGCGATGCCGCTGATGACTCCTGCAGCGCCGATCAAACAGAGCAACGTTGCCAGGGCCACGAGCACCAGCAGCGTGGACAAGGTTCCGACGCCGGTTTGCGGCGCATGGCTTGCGGCGGCGAAGCCGAACGCGAGGCCGCCGAGCACACCGCCAATGCCGGCGCCGGTCATTCCCGCGCCGAGGGTCAGCCGGCACTGGCGCCAGTCGTAAGTGCGGGCCGTCGGGTCCGCCTGCGATGCGGGGGCCAGGTTCTGCGCCACGGGGGCGGCAGCGTCGTGGGAGACGCACTGGACGGCCGCGATGAAGCGATACCCGTGTTTGGGAATGGTCTCGATCAGGCGCGGTTGCGAGGCGCTGTCGCCCAACTGCCGCCGCAAGGTCCTGACACACTGCGTCAGCACCTCGTCGGTGACCGGAATGCCGCGCCAGACTTCCTGCAGGAAGCGCTCTTTGCTGAGCAGCATGCCCGGGTGCTGCAGCAGCAGCAGCAGTGCGTCGAAGTAACGGCTGTTGAGCTCGATCGGCGACTCCCCGGCAAACAGGCGCCGCTCGTGCGGGTCGAGGCTGAATCTGTCGAATTGGTAGCGACGAACGGTCATTCAGCCCTTCCTCAGACTTTGCTCATGTCATCCGGCGCGAGCGGCGCCAGCATGACTGCGCCATTATTACCGGAGGACGGCGCATGACAACCGCACACGACAAGCCCAAACGATTCAGCAGGTGGACCGTCGAAATCAAGGTCTGGAAGATTCTGGCGGCGCTGGTGATTCTGCCGATTCTCGTGCTGTGGTTCAGGGTCGTGCACCAGGACGACGAGATCCTGGCACTGGTCCGCAACGAGGTGGCCACGGACGGAGCGGGCCAGCGCATCTGGGCGGGTAGCTTCGTCAATACCAACGAAAAGCCCTTGCGCGACGTCGGGGTGACGGTGGAATTTCTCGACGGTCAGAATCGCCGGGTCGGCAAGGCGGAAGCGCAAACCGATGAGCTGACGTCCCGGGGCCGATTGGAGTTGCTGGCGCCGCTCACGCGCGATGCGGCCAGGCTGCGCATCTACTCGGTGCAGTGGCGGATGGACGGCAGGGGAGTGCTGATGGGCCCGTTCCGCGAGCCGTGGGAATTCGGCTACCTGATGGCGGACCCTGACGCCGGCCGCTGACTAGCGCTTCGACGGACGATTGCCGTCGCCGTGGCGTTGCGGCCGCGGTTCCGCCGGGCTCGGCCGCTCCGAACGGCTGGGCTGCGGCTGCGAACGTTCGCGCGGCGGCTCCGCTCGCGGCCGTTCGAGGCGCGGCGGCGTGCGTTCGACGCGCGGCTGCGGTCTTTCGCTGCGGGGCGGCTCGATGCGCCGCTGCTCGATCCGGGGCTGCGCCCGTTCCACCTGCCGTTCGCGCGCCGATTGCCGCTCGCGTTGCTCGAGCTGTCGCGCCACCGCCTCGCGCACCGCATCCCGGGTGCGCAGCGGCTGCTGGCTGTACTGCGGATACGGATTGCGCGGTTCGGTCTGTGCATCGCGCTCGCGACGGTCTTCGCGCGCGGGGCGGTCGTCACGCGCCGGGCGATCCGTGCGCTCGCTCTGCTCGCGCAGGCGACCCGGCAGCGTGCGCTGCTCGCTGGGCGAATGGCGCGCGGGCGGCGCGCTGTCCGATGACGAACGCGCATTGTCCTGGCGATCGCCGCGCGGCGGGCGGTCGGTGCGCGGGCGCGGTGCGGCGTCCGCGTAAATCTCGCGTGCGCCGGGGCTGCGATCCTGCAGTCGCGGAATGCGCGGCGACGCGGTCTGGCCCGACTGCGGCTGCTGATACGCCGCGTCGCGTCCCACGGGGCGGCGGGCGAAGCGCGCCGACACCGGCGGTGGCTCGCGTTTCACGATCACCTGGCGGGCGGCGGTGGCCGCGGAAATGCGCGGATGGCTGCGCACGACGCCGCCGAAGCGGCTGTCTCGCGCCGGCGCGAGCCGCGCCGAGTTGTCGTGACCGGCCATCTCGCGCTCGTTGAAACGCACGCGTCGCTCGCCGACGCGCTGCGCGCGCGTGAACGAGGCGCGCGCCACCGATGTGATGGCATCGGGCACCGAGCGATTGCGGTAATCGCGATAGTCGTGCCTCGCGCCGCGGCGCTCGAAGACTTCGCGCACGTGCGAGCGGGCGATGTACCGGGCGTTCGCGAAGTTCACGCGCTCCCAGTAGTGCCGGCTGAAGCGGCGCCACGGCACATACACGTCGCGCGGACCGAGCGGCACCCAGGACACATAGCTGCCGCGCATGCCCACCCAGCCGACCAGCGCCGGCGCATACACGGCGCGCACGTGCCGCGGACCAGGAACCCAGCACCAGCGATTGCGGATGTGCGCCCACCGGCCATAGTGGAACGGCGCGTAACCCCAGGGAGAGTCGTCGATCCAGGTCCAGCCCCAGGGTGACACCCAGACCCAGCGGCCGAAGCGATATGGCGACCAACCGACGACCACGTGCGTGGGCGTCCAGACGTAGCCGTACTCCGCCTCGGTGCTCCAGGTGCCATATTCATCGAGATCGTCGTAGCCGGTGACCTCAGGGGAAACGTACTCGGCCGTGCGCGACGTGGCGACGCGCTCGCCACGATGCTCGCGCTCCATGCTCCACTCGTCGAAATCGTCCGGCGGCCCGAGCGTGGCCGTGTCCGCGACCAGCTCGGCGACGCCGCGGAAGGTCACCGCCTGGCCGGGATGCACCAGCAGGTTGGTGGCGGGGCCATTGGCCTCGGCTTCGCCATCGCCGATCTTGACCGTGGTGGCGTCACCCGCATCGTTCACCTCGATGCGATAGCTGCCAGGGCGCAGGATGGCGAGCGCGATGTTGGGTGTGTCGATTTCGATCTGCTCGCGGCCGTCGAGCGCGCGCACGTCGAGAATCATCGTGCCCGCGGTCATGCGCATCTGGACGGTGTCGTCGCCCAGGTCGAGAAAGGAGAACCCCGTGGCGCCGTCGAGGCGGATCGCCGATTGGCTGACCTGGATCTCGGCGCGCGCGCCGTTCTCGGTCCACAGCTTGTCGCCGGTGGTGAGCGGCCGGTTCAGCAGGGCGGGCGCCCAGTCCTGTTCGCCGGCCGGCTGCAGGGACACATCGCCGCTGATATAGGCCAGGCGCGCGGCGCGGTCCGGTGGATCCGATTCCGGCAGGTCGGTGTCGGCGGGCTCCTGCGCCCAGGCCAGGCCGAGCACCAGGGGGAGCAGCAGCGCGGTGACGAACCGGAGTGGATGGCGTGCCATGGGCCCATCTTAGGAAGGCCCTCTGAACCCTTCCTGAATGGCGCCGGCCGGATGAGCAACAGGCGGTGGATCCGCGAAATCGTGTCAGGCGGGCGCCGGGCTGATCCGCCGCGACTGCAACCAGGCATTGCCCGCGTAGATGAGCAGACCGATCCAGATGAGAACGAAACCCGGCAGGCGCCCCGCGCCGATGGATTCGTGGAACACCACGAGCCCGCACACCAGCTGCATGGTGGGCGCGATGAACTGCAGGATGCCGATGCTCGAATACGGCACGCGCCGCGCGCCGATGGCGAACAGCACCAGCGGCACCGACGTGACCACGCCGCCCGCGAGCAGCAGCGCATTGACGAGCGGGCTGGCGTGCCCGAGCACGCCCGTGCCCGTGGCTTCACACCAGAGAAGATAGGCCGCGGCGAAGGGCGTGAGCAGCACGGTCTCCACCGCGAGGCCGGGCAGCGCATCGATGCGCACGGTCTTGCGGATCAGCCCGTAGAACGCGAACGACGCACCCACCATGAGCGCGATCCACGGCGGCTGGCCGGCGACCACGGTGAGACAGGCGACGCCCGCCGCGGCAAATGCCACCGCGGCCCACTGCGTGCGATTGAGTCGCTCCGACAGCACGAAGATGCCGAGCATCACGTTGAGCAGCGGCCCGATGAAATACGCCAGGCTCACTTCCAGCACGCGGTGATGATTCACCGCCCACGCGAAACCCAGCCAGTTCACCGCGATGAAGAAGGCGCTGGCCACCAGCCGCAGCAGCACGCCGCGATCCAGCGCAGCGCGCAATTTGCCGAGCTCGCCGATCGCGGCCAGCCAGCCCAGCGCGAAGACGCTGGACCAGACGATGCGGTGCGCGGTGATCTGCGTGGCCGACACCGCCAGCAGGCCGATGAGATAGAGAGGGAAGAGCCCCCAGATGACGAAGGCGGCGATCGCAGCCGAGTACCCGCGCCCGGCCGCGGAGGCAGTGGGATGTGTGGCAGCGGCCGCGTTCATGGGACGCAGAGTATGCGGTGGACCCGCATGCTGGCGTCTGCCAGACGAGGGAGGCCGTTCAACTCATTCGACGGTGCGCCGTATCCAGCGGGTCGCCACCGCCAGGGTGGCCTCGACGTTGTCGTGGCCGAGGCCCGAGAATCACATCTCGAAGCGGTAGCTGAACTTCACCAGCAGCTGCTCGTCGTCCCGCAGGCTGAAGCTGTCGCCGAGCAGGCCCACGCTGTCCTCACCGCGCGGCTCGTTGCGGAATCCGCCGCGGCCGTACACCACATATAGATAGGACAGCGGCGCGATCTCGAACCGGTAGCGCAACTGGACGCCCAGATTCCTCACGGTGAAGTCGGCGACCGGCTCGCTGGATTCGAGGGCATTGCCGGCGGAGTCGATGCGATAGGCCCGCCGCAGCTCGGCATCGAGGCCGATGGCCTGCAGCTTGAGGCGCAATTCCTGGCGGTGGGTCAGGGTCCAGTTGAAACCGGCGCTGATTTCCGCGTTGCGACGCCGGAAGCTGCCGAGCAGGTTCTCGCGCTGCCACACCAGCCAATCCGGGTTGCTGGAGGAGGTCAGGCCCAGGTAGAGATTGAAGGCATCGTTGATGAAATACTTCGGCGTGAGCTCGACCCAGTAGCCGATGTGCCGGTTGCCCTCGATGCCGCCGCTGGAGATTTCCAGCTCGCCATGAAAGCCCCAGTCGCCCTTGCGCGGCCGGTCGTACTCGAAATAGCTGTTGAAGCTGGGTGGTTTGTTCACGAAGCCATTGCCGCGCAGGATCAAGTCGTCGATGCCCGCGCTGTTCACGTTGATCTGGCCGTATTCGTAGCTGCCGTTGCGCAACCGGCTTTCGCGGCTCATGCGGAACTGGTTGTTCAAGCGCTGGCCGGTGGCGCTGTGGATGGTGCTGAGGCGCCAGCGCCAGTCCTTGGAGGCGTAGCGCGAGTCGGGCGGCAGCTCGGTGAAGCGCCGGTTCACCTGCCAGTGCAGGTACTCCATGTTGTTGCGGGATAGATAGCCGGCGTCGTTGATCTCGAGCTCATCGCCGAAATACATGGCGATCCATTGCTGCCGCCAGCCGCGGTCCATTTCGAAGTCGGCCCACACGGTTGCGCCCACGTCGCGCGCGGCGTCGCTCGCGCCGCCGTCGACGTCGCTGCCGAACAGGCGGCTGCGCACGTTCCAGCGGGCCGTCGGTTTCCAGTCATGGTCGATGCCGGCCACCGTGGCGATGCGATCGAGAGCCGGACGCTCGGTGCGCGTGGCCATGAAGCCGAGATTCTGCCGGCGGAAATCGCGCACCAGCCGCACGGCCTGGAACGACCGGCCCACCGCCTCGTCTTCTTCCGCCGCGAACACGCCGTACTTGGCGGAGCCCACGCTGCCGTTGAGCTTGAGCGCGGCGATGATGTCTCCGAGTCCCGCGCCGTCGTCGGCCGGGCCGCCGATGCGACGGGTGTAGAGCAGCTGGCTGTAGTCCGAGGGCGTGGTGAATTCGAAAAGTCCCTGGTTCTCGGTGAAGAAGGGCCGCTTGTCGCTGAAGAAGGTTTCCTCGGCATCGAAGTTCACCACCAGGTCGTCGCTCTCCACCTGGCCGAAATCGGGATTCACCGTGGCGGTGAGCTGCAGCTGGCCGTTGTGCTTCCAGAACACGTCGACGCCCGCGTCTCCCTGACCGTGGTCGTGGGCGAAGTCCTGCAGTGCGGAGGTGTACGGCGTGATGGCCAGCAGCGCCTGGTGATAGGCGGGCACTTCGATCTGCGCAAAGTCGGAGAGGAACCGCGGTCTTTCGAAGCTCGCGAGCGGCCAACCGGCACGTTCGCCCGTGGCGCCCGTGACCCGATCGAGGTATACGCCCAGCGTGCGCTTGTGGGTGGCATTGCGCATGGGCGCGATGTGCCAGGGAATCAGCACCTCCACGCTCCAGCCCGCGGCGTCCGCGCTCACGGCATGGCGCCAGTTGCCGTCCCAGTCGTCGTTGAACGAGTTCTCGTTGGTGATGATGGCGTCGGCAATGCCATCGGTGGAGCTCACGGTGAAGTCGTAGCCCGTGCGATGGTCGCCGTCGAAATCCAGCATCACGTTCACGCGGTCGACCTGCTCGTCGAAGTCGCGCTGCACACGCTGCAGGGTGCGCGGGATGGAGTCGGGGTGCGTATTGCGGAACGCCACGGCCAGCCCATCGGCAGTGGCGAGGATCCAGGCTTCGGTGGCCAGCGTCGCCGGTTCGCCGTTCAACGGCTGCACCTGGCGGAAATCCGTGACGTGCTGGGCCTCCTGCCATTCACCGGGTTCGATGCGACCGTCGATTTCCACTGCCAGCGTCGTTCCCGTGCACACCCACGCTAGGACGAGTCCCACCAATCGCCGCATTCCCCACCCGCAGAAGTCGTTGTCGTGCTTGAGATGCAGCTGCCACGGCAAGCGTTTGAGTGACAGCGCAGGGCGCGCATTGTAGGGCGGGGGAGCGGAACCGGCCGGCAACGACCGGCCTGTCTTCCTACTGCGACGTCAGCCGCGTTGAACGCGGGGTCGTCGCGATTTCCTGCCGCCGCGATCCGCGCTTTCGGGCGAAGTAAGCGCCGTACGTCACTCAGGAAGGAACTCCAATGAGCAAGTTTTGCAATGTCGCTCGCGACGCGATGATCACCGCCATGCTGGTGACCCTCACCGGTTGCGGCGGCGGAGGCGGCGACGATTCCCCGCAGGGGTCGAATCCGCCACCGCCATCGTCACCTTCGCCTTCGCCCGCGCCGGCGCCGGCGCCGAGCGTCCCACCGCTGTCGACCACGGTCATCGACCTGAGCGACAACCACACGGTCGGCACGGACCATTGGCCCAACGGCAACACCGCCGAGGGTGGTCAGGGTGATCCGGTCGACGGCATCGAGTGTCTGCTGAACATGCCCGAGGCCTATCACGTGCATACGCATCTGGCCGTGTTCATCGATGGCGTCCAGGTCGCGGTGCCCAGCAACATCGGCATCCACGACCAGCAGCCGAGCCGCTGCTTCTATGGCATGCACACGCATGACAAGTCCGGCAAGCTGCACATCGAGTTCGGGGGGCCGGGCACTTACACGCTGGGTCAGTTCTTCCATATCTGGGGCCAGCCGCTGACCGCAGACAACTTCGCCGGTGAGACGGGCAAGCCGATCAAGGTCTTCGTCACCGACAACGGCACCACCACCGAGGCCACTGGTGACTGGGGCGACATCGAGCTGACCACGCACAAGCTGATCACCGTGCAGATCGGCTCGGAGATTTCCGAGATACCGAACTACAACTGGAGCAGCAACTGATCGGGTAACTCGCAGGCCGTGCCCTTCGTGCCTGCAACGACATCCCGGGGCCGTCGGGCCCCGGGATGTCCTTCCTCCGCCGTCCGCTCTGACATCTTCTGACAAACCCGCCGCCGATTTCCTACGCCGCCAACCGCCGGGTCGCGATACTTGGTATGTTTCGCCGCGTGGGGCTTGCAACGGTTTTTGTTTGTCACCTGGAGGTCTAGCAATGAAACTTTCGCTCTGGCGCAAGTGTGCGCTCGGCGTGCTCTCCGTCTCCCTGCTGAACGCGGGGATGATGAGCGCCGCCACTGCGGCCATCGTCGACACGTCGGCCCTGGTCGCGACGGATCGCAGCGCCGATCTGGACGCCATCCGCTCGCAGCTGGCCCGCGCCGAGGTGCGCGCGCAGATGGAAAACATGGGTGTGGACGCCGCGGCCGTCGAGCAGCGCATCGCGCGCCTCAACGACCACGAGCTGCACCAGCTCGCCGCCGACCTGCGCAATGCACCCGCCGGCGGCGACGCGCTGGCGCTGATCGGCGCGGTGTTCGTGGTGTTGCTGATTCTCGAGATCACCGGCGTCATCGACATCTTCAAGAAGCGCTGAGACAGCCTCGGTCATGGCGAAGCACGCGGCGCGAAGCTCTGCGTGCTTCGCCATTTTCTTTGCCATGCTCGCATTGCCGCTGCTCGGCGGGTGCGTGGCGCGCGGCCCAGTGATGGCCGCAAAGCCCACCGAGCTCACCGCGACCCCGTTCTATCCACAGAAGAAGCATCAATGCGGGCCGGCGGCGCTGGCCACCGTGCTGTCGGCATCGGGCGCGGCCACATCGCCCGATTCCCTGGTCGATTCGCTTTTCATACCGGCGCGTCGAGGCAGCCTGCAGGTGGAAATGCGGGCGACGCCCCGCGGCTTTGCGCGCCTGGCGCTGCCGCTGCCTCGCAGGCCCGAGGCCATCGTGGCCGAGCTCGAGGCGGGCCGGCCCGTGCTGGTATTGCACAACTACGGGTTGCCCTTCTGGCCTCGCTGGCATTACGCCGTGGTCGTCGGATACGACCCCGCTGCCGATGAGTTCATCCTGCGCTCGGGCGTGAAACCACGACAGCGCATGCGCACGCGGCGATTCATGGTGGCGTGGCATTACGCCGGCCGCTGGGCCATGGTGGTGCTGCGTCCCGGCGAAACGGCGGCGCTCGATGACGCGAAGTCCTACCTGGAAGCGGCCGCGGAATTCGAGCGCAAGGCGGCGCCGGCGGATGCGCGCGCCGCCTTCGATGCCGCCGTGCGCCGCTGGCCGGGCGAGCCCGTGGCTTTCATCGGCCGCGGCACGGCGGAATATCGGCTGGGCGAGCTCGCGGCCGCCGCCGGTGACTACGCGCAGGCCCTGCGACTCGACGCCACCCAACACGGCGCGCGCAACAATCTCGCGCAGACGCTGCTCGACCTGAACTGCCCGCGCCGCGCGCTCACGCTGCTCGGAGCGCTGGACGAACACGCGCTGGCGCCGGCGCTGCGCGCGGCGGTGCTCGACACGCGCCGCCAGGCGCAGGCGGCGGCGCAGGCGCGATCCGACGCGGGCGACTGTCCGGCGTTTCCCTGAGTTCTGATCGCACTGGGTTCTGATCGCCCTGGGTTCTG
>CAMLGF010000016.1 GCA_946479515.1 uncultured Pseudomonadota bacterium
GCAGGCGGCGCGCCTCGCGCACGCCCATCTTGCCCTTGTGCGGGTCGATGCTGGCAAAGGCCAGCATGATGTCGGCGTTGTCGCGCGCCGCATCCGCGACTTCCTCGTTGGCAATGCGCCGCGCGCCGATCTCGAACTCGGAATCGACCGTGAACATCACCAGGCCGATCTTGCGCTCGCGGTAGTAGGCGATGGTCTCGGCGATGGTGGGCCGCTTGCCGGCCTTGAAGTATTTCGCGGAGGCGTCCTCGAACTTCTTCCATTCCTCGTCCGGCTCGTGCCGGCAGGACACTTCGGCATGCGTGTGGACGTCGATCGCGATCAGGTCTTGCGTGTTCATGTCTGCGCCTTGCTGCGTTGCTCGCGTTCCCAGTCGGCGATGCCGAGGCCGCGCTCCACCAGCTCCACCAGCAGCGGCGCGGGCTCCCAGTGCAGGGGGCCGAACCGGTCGCGATAACGGCGCATGCCGGCGAGCACGTTCGCGAGGCCGAGCGTCTCGGCATGAAACATCGGCCCGCCGCGATAGCGCGGGAAACCGTAGCCGGAGGTCCACACCACGTCGATGTCGGCGGCGCGCAGCGCCACCCCCTCGCCCAGCACGCGGAATCCCTCGTTCAGCAGCGGCAGCAGGCAGCGCTCCTGGATTTCGTTCACGTCGTGTTCGCACTGCGCGATGCCCAGCTCGCCCGCCCGGCGGCGCAGGATGGCGATGGCCTCCGGGTCGTCGATGCGTGCGCGGTTGCCGGGCTCGTAGCGGTAGTACCCCTTGCCGTTCTTCTGGCCGAGGCGGCCGGCGTCGTGGAGCGCCAGGTCGGCCTGGTAGTAAGTCGGATCGGGCGGATACTGCGCCGCATTGGCCTTGTGCACGTTCACGCCCACGTCGATGCCGGCCATGTCGAACACCGCGAGGATGCCCATGGCCATGCCCCAGTCCTCGAGCGCGCTGTCGACCTGCCGCGGCGTGGCTCCCTCCAGCACCATGCGCTGCGCCTCGCGCGCATAACCTTCCATCATGCGATTGCCGATGAAGCCGTAACACACGCGCGCGAGCACCGGCGTCTTGCGCAGCGGCTTGGCGAGTTCCATCACCGTCTTGATGGCCGCGGGCGAGGTGCGCGTGGTGCGCACCACTTCCAGCAGCGGCATGACGTTCGCGGGCGAAAAGAAATGCATGCCGAGCACGTCGCCCGGACGCGAAGTCGCGTTGGCAATGGCCTCGATGTCCAGCGTCGAGGTATTGGTGGCGAGCACGGCGCCGGGCCGGGCCACGGCATCGAGCTTGCCGAACACCTCGCGCTTGAGGTCCATGCTCTCGAACACCGCCTCGATGATGACGTCCGCGTCGCGCAGCGCCGCGTAGTCGAGCGACGTGCGGATCAGGGCGAGGCGGCGCGCTTGTTCCTCGGCGGTGAGACGGCCGCGGTCCACCATCGACTGATACGTGCGGCCGATGCCGGCCATGCCGCGTTCCAGCGCCGCGTCGTTCGCATCCAGCAGGGTCACCGGGATGCCGGCGTTCGCGAAGCAGATGGCGATACCGCCGCCCATGGTGCCCGCGCCGATGACGCCGGCGGATTTCACCGGCGCCGCGCGCACCCCCTCGCCGATGCCGGGCACCCGGCGGGTGTCGCGCTCGGCAAAGAAGACGTGCACCGCGCCGCGCGACTCGCTGCTCTGCTTGCACTCGTTGACACGCTCGGTCTCGTATTCGAGCCCCTGCGCAAGGCTCGTCTGCGCGGCCTTGCCCACGGCATCGACCGCCACCAGCGGCGCGTTGCGGTTGGGATAGAGCTTGCGCGCCTGCGCGCTCATGCGCTGGAACACTTCGTCCGTGGCGGTGGCGGGATCCACCGCCAGCGCGCCGGTACGCCGCGGTCCCTTGCCCGCGGCGAGCAGCGAGCGCGCATGACGACAGGCGCCGGCGCGCAGGTCGCCCTCGATCACGTCATCGAGAAAACCCAGGGCCTTGGCCTGCTCGGTGCCCACCGGCCTGGCCGACAGGATGAATTCGAGCGCGCGTTCCGCGCCGATGAGGCGCGGCAGGCGCTGCGTGCCACCCGCGCCGGGGATGATGCCCAGCGTGACCTCGGGCAACGCGAAGCGCGTCGCCGGCGTCGCCACGCGATAATGACAGGCGAGCGCGATCTCGAGCCCGCCGCCCATGACGGTGCCGTGCATGGCCGCGAGCACGGGCACCTGCAGCGATTCGTAGCCGTTGAACAGCTCGCGGTACTCGACTTCCCGCGGCGGCCCGCTGAACTCGCCGATGTCGGCACCGGAAAAGAACGTCGACCCTTCACAGAGCAGGATCACGGCGGCGATCGCGCGATCGGCGCGCACGGCCTCGAGGGCGGTTTTCAGCCCGGCGCGTACCGAGGCCGTGATGGTGTTGACCGGCGGGTTGTCGACGATGATCAGCGCGAGATCATCCTCGCGCTCGATGCGTACGCATTGCGAAGACATGGACTTCCTTCAGCGAATCAGCCGAGACCCTGGAATTTCTTCAGGGCGGCGAGCAGTGCCTCGAGCTCGGGCGCGCTGAACAGCGCGCGGAACTTGGCTTCGTGCTCTTCGATGAGCTTCCGGCACTTGCGCAAGGTGTTCTGCCCGGCCGGAGTGAGATAGAGCTGCTGGCGGCGCCGGTCGGTGGTCGAGCGCTTGCGGATGACGAAGCCGCGACCTTCGAGACGGTCGGTCACCGCCATCATGGTCGCCCGGTCCATCCCCAGGGCATTGGCCACTTCCACCTGCGAGACGCCGGGGTTTGCCTGAATGAGCCACAGGGTTGCCGCCTGCTTCTGCGTCAATTCGAACTTGGCCACCGTGGCCATGAAGTCGCGATGCATCGCGCCCTGCGCGCGGCGCAACAAATAGCCGAGCAGGCCGTCCAGCTCCGCGAACAGGAGATCCGGCGCTGAAAAGTCGTCCTGCTGGGCACGGCGTTTCAAATTCCCATCGCGCGCCATCTCGTTCCTCTTGCTGGGCATTTGCGGGCCGAATCTACCGCGCTTGCCAATCGGCTAGCAACAGAAATAGTATGTGTTACGTACAAATATTCCAAACCCGGGGGGGCCTCATGGAACTGTTTGCCATCCATCACCAGCCAGTGGCATCGCGGCGTCCGTCCGCGAGCTGGCTCGCAATTGCTCTGCCTTGCACGCTGCTGTACGCGGGCGATGGCGTCGCCCAGACGACTCCGCCGCCAACGGGCAGCGAAGCCGACGCCGAGACGCTCGACTACATCGTGGTCACCGCGCGCCGGCGCGCCGAGAGCCTGCAGGACACACCGGTCGCCGTGACGGCGCTCAGCGCCGACGCACTCGAGCGCCAGCAGATCGTCGGCACCACCGACCTCGACAAGGTCGCGCCCAACATCCAGTTCCACTCCTACGGCACGCTGACCGGCAACAACTCCGCGGCGCAGGTGTTCATCCGCGGCATCGGCCAGACCGATGCGACCCCCGCGGTGGATCCCGGCGTCGGCGTGTACATCGACGACGTGTACATGGGGCGCGCGGTTGGCGCGGCCATGGAATTCCGCGACATCGCCAGCGTGCAGATCCTGCGCGGTCCGCAGGGCACGCTGTTCGGCCGCAACACCATCGGCGGCGCGGTGCTGCTGACCACCAATGAGCCGGGCACCGACGCCGGCAATTCGGTGCGCGTCGGCTTCGGCGACGACAACCTGCGCGAAGCCTTCGGCGCCTTCGACCTGCCGCTGGGCGGCGACTGGTCGGCGCGGCTCGCGCTCGGCATGCGCCAGCGCGACGGCTACGTGAAGCGTGTGTTCGACGGCAAGGACCTCGGCGACGAGGACATGCGTACCGGCCAGGTCGCCTTGCGCTGGAAGCCCGCCGAGTCGTTCGATCTCACGCTGCGCGGCGACTACACGAAGGAAGACGAGAACGGCTCGCCGTTCGTGTTCCAGTCGATGAACGAAGGGGCCACCTTCGTCGGCGCGGCCAGCATCGCGGCCGGCTGTCCCGACATCCTCGATCCGTTCCCGCCGCCGCTGCTGGTCGGCCCGACCGCCGATCCCCGCTGCGGCAACGACGCCCAGGCGCTGGGTGAATTCCGCAATGGCGGCACGTACCCGGCGAGCAGCACGCTCGAGAACAACGGCGTATCGCTGGTGGCGAACTGGAAGCTCAACGACACGGTGTCGCTGAAGTCCATCACGTCCGATCGCAGTCTGAAGTGGACCGGTACGCGCGACGCGGACAACACACCGCTGCTGATCCTGCACACGAACTACCGCAGCAAGAGCGACCAGTTCAGCCAGGAACTGCAGGCCGTGGTCGATGCGGACCGTATCGACGGCGTCGTCGGCGTGTACTACTTCGACGAAGACTCCTTCGACCGCCTGCTCGTACCGCTGGGCAACCCCGGCACTTCTTACGACACGCAGCGCGTGTCGATGGATACCGACGCGCGCGCGGCCTTCACGGAGTGGACCTACAAGTTCAACGACGCCTTCAGCGCCACCGCGGGCATCCGCTACACGAAGGAGATCAAGGGACTGCAGTCCACGATGTTCAACGTGTCGCCGGCCACCGCGGCGGAACCCGCGGCACCCACGGCGCTCTGCCCGTTCGCCGGCCCGCCGCCGACCCAGACCGGCTGCCTGTTCCTCACCACCAACCGCTTCGAGCGTGAATTCACCGCGACCACGAAGTCGGCCAGCGTGCAGTACCGCTTCAACGAAAAGGCGATGGCGTACTTGGCCTGGTCGGAAGGCTTCAAGAGCGGCGGCTTCAACCAGCGATACAACGCCGCGCCGCCCGGAAACGCGCCGATCTCCTTCGGCGCCGAGACCGCCGAGTCGTTCGAGCTGGGCCTGAAGCTGGACCCGCTCGACAGCCTGCGCGTCAACATCGCGGCGTTCAGCACCGACTACGACGACATCCAGATGACCTATCGCCTGGGCGTGGTGCCGCTGCTGTTCAACGCGGGCGTGGCGTCGATCGATGGCGGCGAGCTCGAACTGGAGTTCGCGCCCACCGAGGACTTCCGCCTGGATTCATCCATCGGCTACCTGGATGCCAAGTTCGACAGCATCACCTCGCCGCCGCCGTTCGGCCCGGTGACCCCGACCGCGACGGCCACGCTATCAAGCCGTCTGCCGTTCACGCCCGAGTGGCAGGGCCATCTCGGCATGTCGTACACGTTCCATCCCGGCGCCAACTGGGCGCTCACGCCGCGTGTCGACCTGAGCTACACGGATGAGCAGTTCTTCGACGCGGGCAACTCGCCGGAGATCGCCCAGGACGATGCGGTCACGCTGCTGAGCGCGTCGTTGACGCTCGCGTCCGAGGACGACAAGTGGCGCTTCGTGCTCGGGGCCAGCAATCTCACCGACGAGCTGTACCCGGTGGCGGGCACCTCGTCGCTGACCACGGCTTCCGGTTATGCGGAGATCATCTATGCGCGGCCACGCAGCGTCAGCCTGACAGTGACCCGCAACTTCTGAGCACGCAGTCCCCCTGCGGGCGATAGCCCCGCCGCGGTGGCCGGATCTGTACCGGTGACCGCGGCGGGGCGACCTGCGCCGATCAATCCGCCATCAGCTCCGCCACATTGATGACCGGCGTGCCGGGCGGCGGCTTCGGCCGCTGCTTGCGCGGCATGTCGAGGATGGCGAGGCGGATCAGGTTCACCATGGCATTGCGCGCACCTCGCGGATCCTTCGCCGCGATGGCGTCATACACTTTCTCGTGATCCGGCACCGCGTTGCGCCGTACCTTGGCGAGGCGATGCTTGAACTCGGTGAGCGAGGTGACCGCGGAGGCCACGCCGTTGGTGAGCGAGACGATGTACGGGTTGCCGGTGGCCGACAGCAGCGCCGCATGGAATGACCGATCGGCGTCGCGGCCTCTTTCGGTGAGCAGCGTGTAGCGATCCATGTCGAGCAGCGCCTGCCGCATCTGGTCGAGATGCGCCTGGTTGCGCCGCACGGCCGCCAGCGCCGCGGCGGCGGGCTCGACCACGCTGCGCAGTTCAAAGATTCCGTGGATGACCTCGGGCCTGGGGACACCTGCGAAGGTCCAGGCGAGTACGTCCGGGTCCAGCAGGTTCCACTCGGTGACGTCGCTCACGCGCGTGCCATGCCTCGGCCGGCTGTTCACCAGGCCCTTGGCGCTCAGGATGCGCATGGCTTCTCGGTACGCCGTGCGTGACACTTTGCGGCGCGTGCTCGCCTCGATTTCGCCATCGAGGACGTGCCCGGGCTTGAGGGTGCCCGACACGATGGCGCGGCCGATGTCCCTTGCAATCGTGCCATGCACCCGCAGCCGCTGGCGTCCGGCCACCAGTGGTGTCGGCGCCTGGCGCGGACTCAGGCTGTTGCTCGGCATGTTCCCCCCTTTGCGTCGCACAGTGTCTCCGATGCGCACTCTCATATCCAACGTCATCGTATCGGCATCGCGGCGCGCCGAGCGCATCGTAAACTGCCGGCAGGCAACTGCAGGGGGAAGCTCGATGAGGACGAGATCGGTTCTGGTCGCCTTGATGGCGGGTTGTCTGCCGGGTTGGGCGTTCGCGCAAGTGCAGACCGAGGTTCCGCCAGTGGTCGCGAACGCGCGCCCCGCCGTCCTGGAGCGCGTCCAGGTGCACGGCGATTCGCTGGCCGGCAACCTGGAGGGAAACGCCGCCGAGCGCGACGTGTTCGTGTTCCTGCCTCCCGGCTATGCCAGCCATCCCAAGCGCCGCTATCCCGTGGTGTACGCGCTGCACGGCTATTCCATCGGCGCGGAACAGTGGACACACGAGATTCACGTGCCGCAGACGCTCGAGGGTGCTTTCGCCACGGGCACGCCGGAAATGATCGTGGTGCTGCCCGATGCCAAGACCGTGCACAACGGCTCGATGTACTCCAGCTCGATGACCACCGGCGACTTCGAGAACTTCGTGGCGCGCGACCTGGTCGCGTTCGTCGATGCCCGCTACCGCACGCTGCCGGCGCGCGAGAGCCGCGGACTCGTGGGCCACTCGATGGGAGGCTACGGCGCCACGCGCATCGGCATGAAACATGCGGACGTGTTCGGCGCGCTCTACATCATGAGCCCCTGCTGCCTGTCCGTGCGTCCGCCGCCGCCGGCGGAGATGCTCGCGACGCTGGCGGCGGTCAAGACGCCGGCGGATTCCGCCAAGCTGCCGTTCTTCGCGCGCGCCACGCTGGCCACGGCGGCCGCCTGGTCGCCGAACCCGAACAATCCGCCGCTGTATCTCGACCTGCCGGTGACGGAGGGCAAACCGAACCCCGAGGTGCTGGGCAAGTGGGCCGCGAATGCGCCGCTCGCCTTCGTCGACCAGTACATCGGCAGCTTGCGCCGGTACGCCGCCATCGCGATCGACGTCGGCGACCAGGATGGCCTGCGCACGGACACCGCGGCACTGCAGGCCGTGCTACAGCGCTACGGCATCGGCAGCACCTTCGAGGAATACCACGGCACCCATACCAGCGCGGTGGCGGTGAGATTTCAGGATGAGGTGATGCCGTTCTTCGGCAAGCACCTGCGCTTCGACGCCGCAAAGTGACCCGCGCGGCTCCGCGGCCGCGCGGGTCTTTCGGTCACTACTGCTGCTGCGACCCGGAAGCCGAATCGTTGGTCTGGGTGACTTCGGCGCGTTCGATGAAGCCGTCGCCATTTCGATCGTAGCTCGAGAACTGCGCTTCGACCGTGGCGTTCGCCGCGGCCTCGGTCTTGGAGATTCGGCCGTCGCCATCGGTGTCGAGGGACTCGAACGTCGCGCCCTGTCCCTGGGAAGGCGCATTCTGGTCCGGCGCGCCCTGCTCCGGTGAGGTCTGGGTCGGCGGCTGCGCCGGGTTCGGTTGCGGTGGCGTGGACTGGCCGACCGCGGCCGCGAGCGGCAGCAACGCCAGGGCGGCGCCGGAGACGAACAGGCTGGATGCTTTCATCGTGGTGGATCCTCTGTTGCGGATGGGTCTGTAGCTGAATGGAGTCACATTTCAGAGAGGCAATCCGCGTGCCAGCTCTCCGCGGCGCGGATCGCCTCGCCAGGCGCTCGCACGGGCCGCAGGTCGGCGCCGCTTTGCAAGTCGCGCCCTTGCGTACGCGAAGATTGCAACGCCACCCCGTGCTCCTGTAGGCCTAACTATCGGACCGGTCCTGCGCCGCCGTGGGAGGCGCGGCGACGTCGCCATTTGCAGGCGATCGACCGGCCGGGGGTGCCGCGGGTGGCGAGGATGGCGCGGCCACCGCGCCTATCTACCAACCGGGGACGGTGGCACGGCGCCGGGCGGGCGTGCTCGCGCCCGCGATCGGCGCTCCGCCCGGCGTCATGCGCATCGATTCCGGGCGGCGATCCGGCGCCGTCAGCCCGAAGCACGGGGCGACGGCGTGACCATCGCCCGTGCGGACTTCCGGGCGGAATTCCCGGGCGCCAACGCCAATCTGTGACGCAGGCCGCCCGCGAAAGGCCTCCCGGGCCCTCGGGGGGGCTTCACATTGTCAGCCAGCGCGGTATGGTCGCAGCATGAGTGCCCACACCGCGCTGATCAGAAGCCACGATCTCGCCCTGTTCCTCGACGTCGACGGCACGCTGCTGGAGATCGCCGCCACACCCGACCGCGTGCGGGTGCCGGCATCCCTGCGCAACACGCTGCAACTGTCGTTCCAGCGACAGCACGGTGCGCTGGCCCTGCTGAGCGGCCGTTCGCTCGCCGAGCTCGACCGGCTGTTCGCGCCCTGCGCCTTCCCCGCCTCCGGCAAGCATGGTCTCGAAGTGCGACTGCCCGATGGCCGGGTGATACAGCCCAACATCAATCCCAGCGCGCTGGATCGCGCGCGGCGGTGGCTCGGCCTGTTGCGACAGGAGAATCGCGGCCTGCTGCTCGAGGACAAGGGCGTCGCGCTCGCCATGCACTACCGTCTCGCCCCCAGCCTCGCGCCCGAGGTCGAGCTGGCCATGAACGAGCTGGCCGCCGAACTGGGCGATCAGTTCGTAGTCCGCCGCGGCAAGTCGGTGCTCGAGCTCATGCCGCGCGGCTTCAGCGAACGCAGCGCCATCGAGCTGCTCATGGCCCAGCGTGAGTTCTCCGGCCGCACGCCGGTGTTCGTCGGTGACGATCCCAGCGATGAAGTCGGCTTCCAGGCCGTGAACGAGATGGGCGGCCACAGCATCCGCGTCGGCAACATGGAAGAGACCTCGGCCCGCTACCGGTTCAGCACCGTCGCCACGGTGCAAGCGTGGCTGCGGGACCGCAATCTCAATCGTTGATCCGGCTGATGTCCCGGGAGCCCCTCAGGGCACCACCGGCAATATCACCGCGCTCGCCGTGTCACCGCCGAACCAGACACTCTGCATCGCCTTTCGGTAATCGCCGGGCTTTGCGTACATGATGTTGTCCACATAAGTCTGCGGATTGCGGTCGTAAAGCGGGAACAGGCTGGACTGCACCTGCACCATGATGCGATGCCCCGGCAGGAACACGTGGTTCACGTGCGGCAATGACCAGCGGTAGTGCTCGACCTTGCCCGGCTTCAGCGGCGCCGGTTGCGCGAAGCTCTTGAGATATCGGCCGCGGAAGATCTCGATGCCGATGGGCAGCTCATAACCCGCCATGGTCGGCTTCGCGCCCTGCGCGGCGTCTTCCGGCATGTCGTTGGGATAGACATCGATCAGCTTCACCACCCAGTCGCTGTCCGTGCCGGTGGTGGCGGCGAACAATTGCACCTCGGGCGCACCCATGATGTGCACCGGCGCGTCGAGCGGCGCGCTGCGCCACGAGGCCACGTCGGGCCGCTCCGAGACGAAGCGCTGATCGCGGATGAGCCAGGGCTTCCACTGCGACGCGTCGCCCATGTCGATGGGCCGCGGCAGGAACGGCACGGGCTTGGCGGGGTCGCTCACGTATTCCTGGTGGCCCGCGGTCTTCGCCTTGTCGAAGGCCAGCGCGCCATTCGCGCCGAGGTAGATAGGCCGTGGGGCCCCCACCGGCCAGCGTGCCGAGGGCTGCCACTCGTTGATGCCCGTGGCATAGGTGAGCACGGGTGGCGTCTTCGGATCCGGACCGCCCTTGAGCCAGTGATCGAAGAACGGCTTGACGTACTTGACCCGCCATTCGCGCGCCGTGTCGCCGGTGAAGATCAACGCGCCGAGGTCGTAGCCGTAGTGGTTGGCGCCCGAATGCCGCCACGGGCCGATGTGCAGCGACACCTTGTCATTGTTCCGGTCCTTGGGTTCCAGCGCGCGATACACGGCAGGACCGCCATAACTGTCTTCCTGGTCCCATTGCCCCACTTCGATCAGCGTGGGCACGGTCAGCGGACGGGCCGCGAGCCATTTGTCCACGGCCTGCAGCGACCAGAAGCGCGTGTAGGCGGGATTCTCCAGGAACTTGCGCACACCCGGGTAGTGAGCCGCGCCCAATCGGCTGGCGAAGTCCGCCATCGAGCCCGCCTCGAGATAGCGCGTGTAGTCGTCGCCGCCGCCGAGTGCGAACTCACCGTTGCCCTCGCCCTTGCCGGTGGACAGCTCCACGAGATAGTCGATGGAGCTCACGCGGAAGGCGCCGTTGTGGAACCAGTCGTCGCCCATCCAGCCGTCGACCATCGGGCTCTGCGGCACCGCCGCCTTGAGCGCCGGATGCGGATTGATCTCGGCCATGAGCGTGGTGAAGCCGAGATAGCTCGAGCCGATGACGCCGACGTTGCCATTGGATTCCGGCGTGTTCTTCACCAGCCAGTCGATGGTGTCGTAGGCATCGGTGGATTCGTCGATGCCGGTGTCGTTGAGCGGCCCGACGATCGGGCGGTTGAGCACCCACTGGCCCTCGGAGCGATGCAGCCCGCGTATGTCCTGGTACACGCGGATGTAGCCGTCGTCGAAGAACTCGGCATCCATCACTTCGAGAATGTCGACGCCGCGCTGGCTCGCCACGCGGTGCGTGGAATGGTGCGCGTCATAGGGTGTGCGCGACAGCAGTATGGGCGCCCCGGACACGCCCTTTTTCATCACCACCACGGTGTAGAGCTTCACGCCGTCGCGCATGGGCACCATGGCCTCGCGGCGGATGAAATCCGCGGCGGGCAGCACCTGTTCGTAGTGGTCCATGACATCCGGTGTCATGGGCGTCACCGGCGCCGGTGGCAGGCCGTTCTGGGAAAGCACCGCGCGCGCGCTGAACGCGAGCGTGGCGATCACGAGAGTACGCAGGGGAAAATGTTTCATGGCATCGCAGCCTACGAGGCGCATCGCCGCGCTGCAAGGCGATGGCCGGAGGATGATCGCGGACAGCGCTTATTGCTTCGTGTACTTGCCGTCGAATACCACCCGCCACTCTCCGCGGGCATTCACGGCTTCCCAGAGCTGGCGCACGGAGCCATCGGCATGCGGCGTCCAGGTGACGCGCTGCTTTGCGGGCGCGCCATCCGCGCCCGGCGCCACGCCCTCGAGCACCATGCTCTTTCCGTTCCAGCGGCCTTCGAGCGTGAGCAGCAGGCCCGTGTCGTCCACCCAGGTCTGATGCCAGAGCTGGCGTGCCACGTCGTAGACGTTGAGGCTTTCGCCGCTGTAACCGCGGCCATTCGCATAGCGCTCATGGATCACGCAGCCGCCATACTCACGCGTGATGCGGTTGAGCCCGGCGAGCGTGCCGTCGGGACGATGCACCTGCCAGTCGCCCAGCCAGAAATCGAACTGGCGATGCTCGGCCGCGGTGCAGGCGGGCGGTGCCGCGGCATGACTCGCGGCGGCTGCGAGCAACCCCAGCGCGCAGAGGAAGCGATTCATTTGGGCAGCCCCCCGAGTTCGAATGCATACAGCCGGCCGTTGAGATCCGCCGCGTACAGCATGCCGTCGGCGATCACCGGGGCGGCACCGAAACCCCAGGCCTGGCCCGCCTTCACGGCATCCTCGGACGGAGGGTCGAGATAGACCCAGCGGATCGTGCCGGTGCGGCGGTCCATTCCCACCAGGGCGCCGGCGCGCGGCCCCGGAAAAGGGCCGCCCCCCACGGTGCCGGCGACCAGCCACTCCTTATTAATAGCGACGCGCTGCCAGGCATAGCCGGGAACCGCCGTTTTCCACCGCAGTGCGCCATCGGCGAGATCGCGCGCATACACGTGCACGGCATCCGAGGAGCCTGTATAGACCACCCCGTCGCCCACCACGGCGGGCGATTCGATCCACGAAAACCAGTAGTAGCGGCGCCACTGTTCCCGGCCGGTGGCGGCATCCAGCGAGATCAGGTCGTAGCTGCGGCTGCCCACCAGCACCCGGTCCCCGGCAACGGTCAGATCGCCAGGCACCGCGAGCGCGGCGTCGAAAGTCCAGCGCGCACTGCCGTCACGCGCAGACACGGCACTCACCTTGCCGTCATAGGCGGCGAAGATCACCAGGTCGCGATACAGCGCAGGGGTCGCCGTCATGAGGTCGCCGGCCGTGACGCGCCAGCGCTCGCGTCCGGTGGCGGCGTCCAGCGCATAGAGAGTGTGGTCGCGGCTCGCCAGATACACGCGGTCCCGGTCCGCGGCCACGCTCGAGCCGAAGCGGTCCCAGCGCGTTCCCTTCTCGTTGGTCGGCAGGCGCGGCGCGCTGCCGGTGTCGACGCGCGCGCGCCAGCTTTCCACGCCGCTCCGCCGGTCGAGCTTGTAGAGGTATCCCGAGTCGGAATGTAGATAGACGTGGTCACCGATGGCCCGCGGCTGCGCGCGCACCGGCTTGCCGGAGGCGAACGTCCAGAGCACCCGCCCGGTGCGGTCGAAGGCATGCAGCACGCCGGCTTCATTGGCCACGTACAAGGTGCCGTCGCGGGCGCGCTCGATGCCGGCCCACACGGGCACGCCGCCGGTGTCCACCGACCATTTCGCCGTCGGCCGCGGCGCCGGCCAGGCGTTCGCGGGCGGCTTCACCAGGGGCTCAGCGCGCGTGAACTTCACCGGGATCGCATACACCGGCGCGGCCTCCGCCGGTATCACGCCACTCAGGGTGCGCGTCGCCGCGTTCCAGGACAGTGGAAATGCCAGGCCCTTCGTGTCGATGGAATTTCCCTCGAGCGCGACTTCACCCAGGTTGATGTCGTACGCGCCGATGGCGGTCAAGGACAGATGCGCCTCGCGCTTGCCGTCCTTCTCGAGGAACTGCAGCGCGAGGTGCGAGGTTTCGCCGCCATGCTCCGGGTCCGCCGACCACCATCCCGCCAGATCCTGGAATTGCACGACGGTCTGTGCCCGGGCCGCCATCGCCGCCGTCGCGGTTACGAGCCACAGGAAGGAACGCAGCGAGGTCTTCATGCGGCGACGCTCGCGGACGCGCAATGCAGTGTCAACCTGCATTCGGCCAGCGGTACAGCCCGCGCGACAAAGCGTTGCGCGGCGGTTAGATTTGCACGGTCATGAGAATCTGCATCAGCGGCGCGGGAGTGGCCGGGCCCGCGCTCGCCCATTGGCTGCTGCGTCAGGGGCATGAACCCACGTTGGTCGAGATCGCTTCGCATTTCCGGGATGGCGGCTACATCATCGACTTCTGGGGCAAGGGCTACGAGCTCGCCGATCGCATGGGCATCCTGCAGCAGGTACTGGCTCGCGGCTACCGCGTGCGTGAAGTGCGCCTGGTGAATGCCCGGGGCCGCAAGTGCGGCGGCTTCACCACCGAGGCGATGGCCCGCGCGGTCGGTGGCAGGTTCGTCAGCCTGCCGCGCGGCGACCTCGCCGGCATTCTCTACGACACGGTCAGGGATCGTGTCGAGACCCTGTTCGACAACAGCATCGCCTCGCTCACCGACACCGGGCGCACCGTGCAGGTGGAATTCACGCACGCCGCGCCTCGCGAATTCGACCTGGTGATCGGCGCCGACGGATTGCACTCCAACGTTCGCCGCCTGGTGTTTGCGCCCGAGGCCGGCCGCGAGACCTTTCTCGGATGTCACGTCGCCGCCTTCGAAGTCGCCGGCTATCGACCCCGCGACGAGCTCGTTTACGTGAGCTACGCCGAGCCCGGCCGGCAGATCGCGCGCTTCGCGATGCGCGACGACCGCACGGTGTTCATGCTGATCTTCGCGAGCGACCAGCCGATCGAAGCGCCCGGCGGCGGCGAGCGCGGCATCCTGGAGAAAACCTTCCGTGGCATGGGCTGGGAGACCGACGCGATTCTCGCCGCCATGGCGCGCGCGGATTCGGTTTATTTCGATCGCGTGAGCCAGGTACATCCGCAACCCTGGAGCGTCGGACGCGTGGCGCTGATGGGCGACGCGGCGCACTGCCCCTCGTTGCTGGCCGGTGAAGGCTGCGCGCTCGCCATCATCGACGCCTACGTGCTCGCGGGCGAGCTCGCGCGCGCCGGAGGCGACCACGCCACCGCCTTCGGCGCCTATGAAAACCGGCTGCGCGGCTTCATCGACGGCAAGCAGCGCGCCGCGCGGAATTTCGCCAGCCAGTTCGCCCCGAGAACCCGGTTCGGTCTGCTCGCGCGCCGCTGGGCCACGCATGCCATGAGCATCCCGGGTGTGGCGCAGTTGTTGCTCGGCCGCGCGCTGCGCGACGACGTCGACCTTCCGGATTATTGAAGGACGCCGGCCGATCAGCGATCGACGAGCCCTTCGCGCAGGGCCAGCGCCGCGAGCTCCGCGGCGCTGTGCACGCCGAGTTTGCGCATCAGGCTGGTGCGGTGATTGTCGACGGTCTTCGGGCTGATGTGCAGCAGTGAGGCGATCTCGCCATTGCCGCGACCCTGGGCGGCCAGCGCCAGGATCTGGCGCTCGCGAGCGGTCAGCCCGGCCACGGACTCGCCGGCCTCGATCGCCCCGCGCACATCCGACGACACATAGGACTCGCCGGCAACCGCCGCCCGCAGGCCGCGCAGCAGCTCTTCGGTGTCGCAAGCCTTGGTGAGCACGACGCGCGCGCCCGCGGCATGCAGTTCCGCGAGCTTGAGCTTGCTGTCGATGCCGGTGAGCACGGCGATGCGCGTCTTCGGACTGAACCGGCGCACCTCGCCGAGCACCGTGGTGCCGCCGGCCTGCGGCATCGAGATGTCGAGGATCAGCAGATCCGGCGCGAGCTTGCGCGTGAGCGCAATGGCCGTGAGCCCGTTGTCCGCCTCGCCGACGACCTGCACGCCGGGAATGGACTCGACCAGGGGACGCACGGCGCCGCGCACCAGCGCGTGATCGTCGGCGATCAGCACCGTACAGCGGTTCGCGGTCGTGGACTCCGGCATGCCGCGCCATGATAGCGCAGCCCCGCCGCGAACCCGCCCGCCAGCAACAGCGCCAGCAGGCTCATGAGGTCGCAGGCGCCGCCGCCGCCGCTGCCGCTACCGCTGCCACTGCCGCCGCCGCTGCCGCCGTTGCCGCCGCTGCCGCCGTTGCCGCCGCTGCCGCCACCGCCGCCCGGCACCGACACGGCGATGGCCGCTTCGACATGGTCGCTGAAGCCACCCAAGGTGAAGGGCGTGGCGTCATTGCTCCAGATGGGCTTCGGGTCGTACAGCGTGGGCGAGATCTGCAACATGGCGAAATTGGGATCGTCGCCCAGGATCGCCTGCATGCCATCGCCGATATAGCCGCCGAGCTTCACCTGGCCCAGCGTCTCCTGCAGCGCGTTGCTGATCTTCAATTGCGTGTCGTTGGTGAAGGCATTGTGCCGCAGCGAGTAGACGGGCGTGATCGACACGCCGCCCTCCGGCTGCTTGAAGATCAGCTTCTCTCCCACTCTCACCACCCGGCTGGACGCGCGCGCGAACTCCGTCTCACCGGCGAGACGGCTCTCCACTTCCTTGCTGAAGCGCAGCTCGACCTCGAGATGCGGATCGAAGCTCAGCCGCTGGTCCGCGCTGATGAAGGTGGCCAGGTCGAAGTCGAGCAGGTTGACCTCGGCCTCGAGGATGCCGAGCGGATCCGAGACGATGGCGCCGAGCGGCGCGCCGGCGGCTACGGTGACCGCGTCGAGATCCACGTCCAGGCGCAGCAGGTCGACGTCCTGCTCACCGTCGTTGACGAACGGCAGCTTGAGGCCATTGCCGTCGGTGATGCCGCCGAGCAGCGTGCGGGCGCCGACGGGCGCGGTGCTGGTGAGCACGCCGCCCGCGAGCGAGTTGCGCAGCGGCACGCAGTCTCCGCAGGCGAAGCCCGCGGGCACCGGCGTATCGAGCTGCGGCACCGAGAACGCAAACTCCAGCAGCGAAAATGACAGCGGCCACTTGTATCGCGGCGCCTTCTTCGCGGGCTCCTCGGGAGCGCCAAAGGGCCAGGTGAGCGTGTACTCATAGCGGGCGTCGACGTGATCCGACACCCCGAGCAGCGTGCGGGTGAGGCCGCTGGCATCGAGCCGCAGGCCGAACAGGCGCTCGCTGCCGTTGGTGAACGGCACCACGCCATCGATGGCGTCGGGATTGTCGCGCGTGTCCACCGCATACAAGGTGCGCGTCTGGCGCACGGGATTGCCATTGGACTGGTTCACGCCGGCGTACTCCGCGTCCAGAGCCATGCGCGCGTAGGCGTACATGTCGAGTGCGAGCTCGAACGAGGGATAGCGCGAGTTCATCACGTACGGCGCGCCATCCACGTACGAAGTGGTGATGGTCACCATGTCGCCGGGCTGCGCGGAATCGGTGTCGACGCCGAGCCGTGCCTGGGCCGTGTAGTCGACGTCGACGCTGCCGAGGTCGTAGCGATAACTGCCTTCGAAGCCCACGCGCACGTCCGAGTTGAGGGTGACGATGGCGCCGAAATCGTAGGGTCGCGACGTGCCCGATGTCGGCTTGGAACCGATGCCCGGCCCCAGATCCTTCACCCACGTCTTGCGGTTGCCGCCGAACGGATCCGGGCACAGATCCCAGCCGAGATGGGGCGGAGCCACGCAATAGTTGCGGCGGATCTCGCCGTTGATGCACTCGGTCTGCGAGGGGCTGAAGGTGGCGAGATCGACGCCGGCGACGGTGAGCGTGTAGCTCTGTGCCATGCAGATGTCGATGGCGCGCTGCCAGATCGCCTGCGTCGCGGCCAGCGACAGCGGCACCTGCGAGTTGACGATGCGTCCCTTGCGCAACTGCTCGTCCTGCTGATCGAGCACGTCGAAGCGCAGGCTCTCGGTTCGCGTCGCGTCACCACCCGGGCCAAACAGGCTCTGGCCCCGCGTGCTGAAACCCAGGTCCGTGAGCCGCTCTACGGGCGCGGCCGCGGCCTGTCCCACCAGCATCGTCCACGCGGCACCGGCCGCCACCACTACGCTGCGAATTGCCATGTTCTTCCTCCCGTCGGTGCGGAGAAAGATAGTTAGGCAGTGCGGCGGCTCCCATAGGGTGATCGCCTCATTCGGGCGCCGCCAGCGGCAGTTCCAGCGAGAAGCGCGTGCCTCGGCCCGGCCGCGAGGCCACCGCGAGCCCGAAGCCGTACAGAGCCGAAAGCCGGGCCGCGATGCTCAGCCCCAGTCCCAGTCCTTCGCTGCCCGCGGCGCTGCTGCCGCGCACGCCCTCGCGAAAGACGCGCGCCAGCTCCTCTGGCGGCATTCCGGGTCCGGTGTCCACGACCACCAGCGCCACGCGCGCGCCGGCGCGGCGGCAGCCGATGAGCACGCCGCCACGCGGGGTGTACTTCACGGCATTGGCGACCAGATTGCTGGCCACGCGCATCGCCGCCATCGCGTCGATGCGCACCTGCGCCGGACAGCTGCGCACGCGGAACTCCAGGCCCTTGGCCTCGGCTTCGTCGCGGAACATGAGCTCGAGATTTCGCACCAGCATGTCGAGCGGCAGCACCTCGCCACCGGTGCGCGCGCCGGCCTCGCGCGTCGCGCGCCCCGGTCCCTGGCACACGGCGTACTCGGCGGCGAGCCGGTCCAGGTATTCCACGCTGCTGCGGAAGCGCTCCATCACGGGTGAGGGCAGCTCCGACTCGCGCGTGAGCCGCGCCAGCGTGGAGCGCAGCGCGACCAGGGGCTGGCGTATGTCGTGGCTCGCCGTCGCGAGCTGCCTGCCCCGCTGCTCGGATTGCAGCAGGGCCGCGTGCCGTTCGCGACGCACGCGCTGCGAACGCTCGATGAGACCCAGCGCCAGCACCAGGCCCGAATAGGC
The DNA here is from genome assembly GCA_946479515.1 of uncultured Pseudomonadota bacterium. The sequence goes on from CAMLGF010000016.1 coordinate 18,034, forward strand.
GAAGCTCGCGGCGAACGCGTACTGCAACCAGCGCGCACCTTGCAGCCGGCCCAGGCCCTGCATCGCCGCCATCACCGAAAACGTGAGCGTCGGCAGCCAGGCGATCAGCATGTACCCGGCGGCGCGCTCGCGGCGCCAGCAGCCGCGCAGCGCCGCGATCAGCGTCGCGATGCTCACCGCGATGATCAGCAGGTTGCCGAATACGCCGAGCCAGTCCTGTGAGCCGAACAGGTTCAGGGCGATCTTGGCGAGGCTGAGCACGCCCGCCACGAGGAACAACGTCGCGAGCCGTGGCTGGCGCGCCGGCAGCTCGAGATACTGGCGCACGAACCAGGCGAACGCGGCGACGCCCACGCCCACCACGGCGCGCCCGGCCAGGATGGTGGCCGCCACCGGGTCGTGGGCGGGAATGCGGATCTCCCCGCCGAGCAGCGCGAGATAGAACATCTGGCAGACGATGGCCACGGCAAACAAGCCGAAGCCGCGCTCGCCGAGCGCGAGCGCGAAGCCCAGCGCCAGCAGCGCGACCACGCCCATCATCGACAGCAGCGAATAGCGGACGCGCGTGTGCAGGTCGTCGCGCTGCCGCGCTTCACGAGCCGTTTCGAGCGCAGCGCGCAGCGGGGTCGGGCCGCGAGCCGTGATGTACAGGTAGAACACCGCGCCCGGTCGCACGGTCTCGCCCAACGGAATTTCCAGCCCGCGCGACGAACGCGAATCCGCCGCGCCGCCGCCGTCATCCGGGCCATAGTTGCGAAACACGCGTGGCACCGGCTCCCCGGGCCGCCAGAGGCGCACCTCGAACAGCGCCGCTTCGGTGAGCGACAATCGCGGCCGCTCCGCGGCCGGGATGTGCACTCGCGACGTCACACGCCACCAGTCGCCGCGCAACCTGCCGATGGGCATGAGCTCGCCGGGCACGTCAGCGAATCTTTCGTCCTGCACACCCGCCGCGAATTGCGCCGGGACCGCATGGCCGGCGGGTAGATGGGCGAGCGACACCGAAGGCTCCGACCAGGCGGCGGAGGCCAGGCAGGCCAGCGACAGCGCGAGCAGGACGCGCTTATTCGCCACGCACCCGGACATCACCCAGCATCGTGCAGGAGGGAGAAGCGGCGAGATCCTCGGGCTGCACGAGCCGTGGATTCGGATTCGGGTCGGGCTGGCCTGCGACCGGCCCCGCGCCGAGCGCAAAGGCCTGCCGGAACCTGGCGAGTGTCTGCGCGAACTCCTGCGGCGACACCGTCGGCGCATTGTCGTCCTGCCGGAAATGCTTGCAGAACCATTCGAATCGCCGCCGCGCCTCCTCGTCCTGCGCCATGCCGTCGCAGAATTCCTGGAACAGTTTGCGCAGGTCGATCTGCCGGTGCGGCCCCTGCTTGCGCTCGGGGATGAGGATCACCGGCGCCAGCCGGCCCTGCGGCGTGGCCGCGTTCTCGGCGAGCGCGCGATACACGAGCTCCGAACAACTCATCGCGCCCGTGGACCTCTCGACCAGATAGTCGAGCAGCATCGCCACGAAGGTACGCAGGCGCTCGTCTTCGATCAGCTTGCGCCGCGCCGCCACCGCCATGCCCAGCGTGAGAATGTCCCCCAGTGGATAGGGTGTGTGCTCGAGCGTCGCGATTTTCATGAGCAGCAACGCCTGCTCGGCGCCGCTGAACGGGTGGCCGCCGCGGTCGTGCGGACGGGCGGCGCGCACGCACAGATACTGCTGGGTGTTGCGCACGCGGGCATCGGTGTCGACGTAGCGCGCGCCGCTGCCGTGGGCCTCCAGCAGCCGCCCGCGGTCGGCGACGATCGCCGCGTGGCTGTATTCGGAATCCGAACACCAGGCGATGACCTTGGAGATCTCGGCATTACCCATCATCAGCAACACGTCGCCCGGCTGCAGCTCGTCGACGAACACCATCCGCGCCCCCTGTTCCCGTGGTCGGCGACTATGCACCAGCGACCCCGCAAATGCGACGTGGGCCGGGCGGGTTGAGGCGATCACCCTATGGGTGCGCGGCGCGCAGCGGCCTAGCATCCGCGCCGATGATCCGCGCACTCATCGCCGAGGAGGACGCCGCCGTGCGTGCGCGGCTGCAGCGCGCGCTCGCCGCCGCGGCCGAGTCCGCCGGCGAGGAATGCGTGATCGCCGAGACCGAGGACGGCCTGACCACCTTCCGCAAGGCGAAGCGGTTGCAGCCGGACCTGGTGCTGATCAGTTCCAGCCTGCCGCTCGGGGGACGGGTGCAGATCGTGCTGGCGCTGCAGCTGTACGCGGCTCGCGCACGCATCATCGTGCTCGCCGATCGCGAGGAACGGGCCGAGAATCTGCTGCTGTTCACGCAGGCCGGGGTGCAGGGAGTGCTGCCCAAGCACCAGAATGACGACACGCTGGAACGGGCGATCGGTCGTGCGCTGCGCGGCGATCGGTCGTGAGGCCGTGAGGCCGCGACACCGGCCGCCACGCCTGCCGCTACTTCGCCGCGTCGATCATGCGGATCGTGGCCTGCTCGACATCGGCGGCCACCTGCGTGAGCGCCGGCTCCTGCGACAGCGGCGCCAGCATCTGCGCGGGACGGATCATGCCGATGCGCGTCCTGCCGTGATCGGTGAACACCGAAATGCGGCAGGGCAACGCCATGTTCAGGCGCATGTCCGCGGCCAGCACCTTCGCTGCCTGCGCCGGATTGCAGACCTCGAACACCTTGCACTGTTCCGCGAAGGCCTGGCCCTTGCTGCGCAGCGTGTTGCCCAGATCGTGAACGTGCAGCACGCCGAAGCCCTGCGCTTTCACGGCGGCATCCAGGTCCGACGCCGCCTGCTCGAAGGATTTCGTGGATTCGACGATGTAATACATGCCGTCAGGCTACGCGCGGGCACCGCACGCGGCCATACGCAATGACGCGAATCGCGCGACCCGGGGTCCGACAAGTTCGGTTCCGCCGGGACCGCCCGGCCCGTGCGCCGCCACCCTGCGGCGCCGAATGCGTTCCCGCCATCGTTCCCGACTGTCTTTCCGCCCCCTGTTCCCGCGCCCGTTCCCGGGACAACGGCACACCGGCCTAAGCACTTTCCACGGGAACAGCTGGTGTCCACCGATGCGTTTAAATAGCATGGCCGGGCAACGCACGGAGGAGCTATGAAGGGGAACATCTCGGTGGCGTGGCTTCTGGCGGCGGCCGTGGCGCTGTCGTCCTGCGGCAGCGATGGCTCGCAGTACGTGCCATTGCCGCCCGGTGCCCCGGACGGGCTCAGCTACCCGGACCCCAACATGTTCACGCAGGGAGTCACGATCACCCCGCTCGTGCCCACCCTCTCCACGGGCACGGCGACTAACTACATGGTGACGCCGGATCTGCCGGCCGGACTCAAGCTCGGCTTCGATGGACGGATCTCGGGCACTCCCACCGAGCCGCGCGCGCCGGCTACCTACCTGGTCACGGCCGGCAACGCCTCGGGCACCACGTCCTTCGGAGTCAGGATCACCGTGGTCGGCAGGTTCACGATCGGCGGCACGGTGTCGGGGCTCACCGGCACCGGCCTGGTGCTGACCAACAACGGCGGTGACGATCTCGCCGTGAACGCAAACGGCGAATTCACATTCCCGACCGCGCTCGGTGCCGGGGCCGGCTACTCCGTGGCGGTCGCCACACAGCCCAGCGGCCAGGCCTGCAGCGTGTCCGGAGGCAAAGGCTTTCTCGCCAACGACAACTACGGCCGGGTCATGGTCAGCTGCAGCGCGAATGCCGGCAAGTTCACGATCGCGGCGGGCACCTTGGCGGGCAGATTCGCGGCGCTGCACGGCGGCGACCCGGCGAGGGTGCTGTACGTCGCATGCACCGGCCGCGCCCCGCTGGCATCGATACGCGGCTACATCGTCGACCGCGGCACGAATCTCGTCACGCCATTGAGCGAGCCCGTCTCCCGGTTCGTCATCGCCCCCGACGCCTCATCGCCGGCGCGCTGTGACCCGAATTCGATCGGGGTGGATCCGGACGGACACTGGCTGTACGTGACCGACACCGCCGCTGGCGTGGTCTTCGTGTATGCGAACCCGGGCCCCATCGATCAGGTGGTCGTGCAGTAAATCGCGGCAGACATCACCGAATTCGTATGGCCCGCTCGCGCCTTCGCATCACGGCGCGAGGTGCGACGTCCTAGACTTCGAGCACGGACGCCGCCGCTCGACCGGCGCTCTCTCAAAGAAGGGGATTCCAGGCCATGACCACTGCATCGGCCCGCAGCCTGCTGCTGACAGTTTCCATCGCGCTCCTGTCACCCGCACAGGCACTCGAGGGCGACATCGGCATTCACGATCCTTCCACCGTGACCATGGAGGCCGGCCGCTACTACACCTACGGCACCGGTGGCCTGCCCATGCTCAGCTCGGAGGACGGCTGGACCTGGCAGCGCCAGGGATCCGTGATCGCCTCCCTGCCCGGAGGCAAGCCCGGCGAAGCGACGCTCGCGCGCGGCGGCAACAACAGCTGGGCGCCGGACGTGATCCACGTCGGCGACCAGTATTTCATGTATTACTCGGCGCCCGGCACGCAGCCGAGATCCGCGATCGGCTTGCTGGTCGGCAAGACGCTCGACCCCCGCTCGCCGCAGTACGGCTGGCGCGATGCCGGCCCGGTGGTCTGGTCGGACGGCATCGAGGACAGCAATGCCATCGACCCCGGCGTCCTGCTCGATCCCACCGATGGCCGCCTGTGGCTGACCTACGGTTCGTACTTCGGCTACATCCGCCTGGTCGAGCTCGACCCGAAGACCGGGCTGCGCCGCCATCCGAATCGCGCGCCCATCGACGTCGCCATCAACTCCGAAGCCTCGGTGCCTATCTACCACGACGGTTGGTACTACCTGCTGGTCACGCACGGCTCGTGCTGCCAGGGGGCGAATTCCACCTACAACATCCGCGTGGGCCGCTCCCGCAAGGTGACCGGGCCCTATCTCGACAACATGGGCATCGACATGGTCGAAGGCGGCGGCAAGTTGTTTGCCGGCTCGCGCGGCCGGCACGTCGGCCCCGGACATTTCGGCCTGCTCGATCTCGGCGCGGGCGTGCAGAAGTTCTCGCTGCATTACGAAGCGGACCTCGATCGCGGCGGCATCAGCGTGCTCGACATCCGCCCGCTGTTGTGGCGCGATGGCTGGCCGGTGGCCGGCGACAATCTGGTCGCAGGCACGTACACCATCGAGTCGGCGCGCACGGGCACTGTGCTCGAGCTGGCCGTGCAAGGCTTTCCGGTGGGGGGCTTCCGCGCACGCCGTGGCGGTCCGCCGCCCGGCGGTCCGCCGCCGGGGAGCGGCCCACCGCCGCCGCCGCCGGCAGGACCACCCATCCCGGATCAGGACCCCTCGCAGGTTGCGGCCAGCTGGCCCGCGAATACCGACGTGCGCCTCGCACCGGCGATGCTGCAGGCTCAGCAGAAGTGGCTGATCGCCCCGGTGACGAATGCCGGCGGTTATCCCGGCGCGCCATATTTCCGCATCACCATCGCCGGCACCGAGCGCGCGCTGACCGCGATTGCGGGCGGTGAAGTGGCGGCGCGCCCTTACGCCGCGGCGCCGGAGCAGCTGTGGCGCATCGACCAGGTCACCGACGGCAGCTACCGCATCAGCCCGAAGGCGGTGCCCGGCACCGCGGAAATGCTCGCGTTGTCCGCCGTCGGCAGCAGCATGCCCACCCTCGCCAGGTTCGATCCGGCCAGCGACCGTCAACGCTGGCTGCTGGGAGCACCATGATGAAACCCCTTTTGCCTGCCGCCTGTCTTGCCCTCGCCTTCACACTGAGCGGCGCGTACGCGCAGACGGAGGCGACCCGTCCGCCACCCGCCACGCTGGTGTCCCCGAAGGGCGCGAGTCAGCCCGTCGATGCGCGCGGGTTCATCCATCGCTGGCTGGTGCTCGAGCCCGTGAAGGTGCCGGGCCGCCTCACGGAATCCGCGGTGCAGGAGGCGCTGGCTGCCGCGCCGCTCGCCGACCCGGGCGCCAAACTACCGCGCGACGGTGACACCGCCAACCTCGGTGGCGCCTCGCAGAACTGGCACGCGCTGGAGACGCTGAACTACAACGTGAACCTGTATCACTTCGCCTGGTCGCTCTCGAAACCCACGTCCAATGTGCTGTTCTGGGCGCTGACCACGGTGGACTCGCCCCGCGAGATGCGCGACGTGCGCCTGGCCATCGGTTCGAACGCCGCCTCGCGCTGGTGGCTCAATGGTGAGCCCGTCATCGCGCTCAACGACGACCGCCAGGCAGTGATCGACGACGGCGTGTCGCGACGCCTGACGTTGCGCAAGGGTCGCAACGTGATCCGCGCCGCCATCATCAATGGCGGCGGCGCCACGGACTTCTGCGCGCGCTTCCTCGACGAGAACGGCCGGCCCCTCCAGGGGCTCGACGTCGCGCTCTGAGCATGCGGGCAACGACGCCCGGCGCGCTGCGCCTCGCGCGAACCGCGGTGGCGGGGTTGGCCGGAGCAATCGCGCTCGTCGCAGCGCCGGCGGCGCGCGCCGCACCGGCCGCTTCGGCCGCGCCCCAGCACGCGCCCCGGAACACGACCCTGCACGCGCGCGTCACCGTGCTCGCCGATCAGCCGGGCGCGGTCATCGACCCGAATATCTACGGCCAGTTCGTCGAGCATCTGGGCCGCGGCGTGTACGAGGGCATCTGGGTGGGGCCGGATTCGCCCATCCCGAATACGCGCGGCATCCGCAACGACGTGGTGGCGGCGCTGCGCAAGGTGCGCATTCCGCTGGTGCGCTGGCCCGGTGGCTGTTTCGCCGAGCTCTACCACTGGCGTGATGGCATCGGCCCTCGCGACAGCCGTCCGCGCGGGGTCAACACCGCCTGGGGCGACGAGATCGAGACCAACCACTTCGGCACGCACGAGTTCATGGACTTCGTCGAGCAGATAGGCGCCAGGCCGTACATCTCGGTGAACGTGGCCAGCGGCTCGCCCGGCGAAGCGCAGGCCTGGATGCAATATCTCACCGGCCCCGCGACCTCGGGACCGGGCCAGGAGCGCGCGCGCAACGGCCGCACCGAGCCGTGGAAAATCCCCTTCATCGGCATCGGCAACGAGACCTGGGGCTGCGGCGGCAACATGACCGCCGAGTACTACGCCGACGTCTATCGCCAGTACGTGAGCGTGCTGCGGCCCTACGGCACGCCGATCGCATCCGATGCCAATTCCGACGATTACGAGTGGACCGAGAAACTGCTGCAGCGCGCGTTGTACCGCCATCCCGCCGACCTGCCCACCACGCTCGCCTACGTGAGCCGGCAACCGCAGATCGGCATGATTTCCGTGCACTTCTACACGTTCGCCGGCAATGACTGGGGCAAGAAGAGCCCGGCAGTGGGCTTCACCGAGCTCGACTGGGCGCGCTCGATGGAGCGCACCTGGAAGACCGACGAGATGATCGCGCGGCATTCGGCCATCCTCGACCGCCATGACCCGAAGAAGCAGATCGGCATTTCGTTCAGCGAGTGGGGCGCGTGGTGGGCGACGGACCGGAACCGGCCCTCGAATCTCTACCAGCAGAACACGCTGCGCGACGCGGTCATCGCCGGGCTCACGCTCAATATCTTCCACAATCACGCCGAGCGCGTGCGCATGGCGAACCTCGCGCAGCTCGCCAACGTGCTGCAGTCGCTGGTGCTCACCGATGGCCAGCGCCTGCTGCTGACGCCTACCTACCACGTGTTCGATCTGTACCAGGCACACCAGGGCGCGACACTGCTGCCCACGCGGGTCTCGGCGCCCGACTACTCCCTCGACGGCGTGACGGTGCCGTCGCTGAGCGTCAGCGCGTCGCGCCATGCGCAGGGCGCGATCACGGTGTCCCTGGTGAATCTCGACCCGATGAACGACACGAACGTGGTGCTCGATCTAGCCGGCCGGGCGGTGCGCTCGGCACGCGCGCGCGTGATCACCGCCGCCGCCATGGACGCGCGGCCGGACTTCGGCAAGCCCGACCCGCTGGCGCCGGTGGCGCTCGGCTCGCTGCGGGTGAAGAACGGCGCGCTGTCGCTGGTCGCACCGGCGAAGTCGGTGATCTCGATCGAGATCGACTGACAGCGGCGCCCAACTCCCTGTTGAGCGCACAATATGACCCGACTTCCTCCGGAGGGGACATGAAGCACACTCGCTCGTTCGTGACCGCGGCCGTCCTCATGGCAGCCATGGCATCCCTGGCACAGGCGGCGCAGCCCTGCGCGGCGCTGAAGAAATTTTCGATGGACGAGCATCGCGTGGTGATCCGCGACGCCAAGGACATCCCGGCGAGCGCGCCCGACATGACGCCCGCCCTGCCCGCGCATTGCCGCGTCGATGGCGTCATCGACGAGCGCACCGGTCGCGACGGCAAACCCTATGGCATCGGCTTCGCCGTGGCGCTGCCCGCGAACTGGAATGGCCGGTTTCTCTTCCAGGGTGGCGGCGGCTTGAATGGCAGCGTGCAGCCGCCGCTCGGCGCTGGCTATGCGGGCGAACGCAGCGCGCTGGCGCGCGGCTTCGCGGTGGCGAGCACGGACTCCGGACACAAGTCCACGGGCTTCGACGGCAGCTTCTTCCGCGATCAGAAGGCCGCGCTCGATTTTCTCTACCAGGCGGTGGCCGAAGTCACCGTGGTCGCCAAGAGCATCGTGAAGCAGCACTACGGCAAGCCGCAGGATCGCGCGTACTTCGTCGGCTGCTCCACGGGCGGCCGCGAGGCCATGATCATGTCGCAGCGTTTCCCCGGCTATTACGATGGCATCGTCGCGGTCGCGCCGGCCGCCCGCACCAGCTTCTCGAATCTCGGCCTGCGCTACGCGGCCACGCAGCTCAAGCAGGCGCCGCCGCTGGGCGACGCCGAACGCAAGCTGGTCGTCGACGGCGTGCTCGAAGCCTGCGACGCGCTCGACGGCAGCAAGGATGGCTTCGTCTTCGCGCCGCAGAAATGCGAGTTCGATCCGGGGACCTTGAAGATTCCCGCCGCGACGGCCAAGGCCATCCGCGCCGTCATGCAGGGCCCACGCACCCGCGCCGGGCGGCAGGTCTACCCCGGCTATTTCTGGGACACCGGCATCGCCACCACGCAGGGATTGCCCGGCATCCTCGCGGGCCCGTTCATTCCCGAGGGACGCCCGGTCGGCGACACCATGGACGTGGACGCGGCGGCCGCCGAGGCCATGGACGCGCGCGCCATGGTGGGCGACAGCAGCGCCTGGACCAATCTCAGCACCTTCCGCGGCCACGGCGGCAAGCTGATATTCGCGCACGGCGTGAGCGACCCGTGGTTCTCGGCGCAGGAGTCGGTGCGCTACTACGAGGCACTGGGACACGACAGCACCGACGTGCCGATCGCCGACTGGAGCCGGCTGTTCCTGGTGCCGGGCATGGGCCATTGTGGCGGCGGCGCGCGCACGCTCGACCAGTTCGACCTGTTGAGCGCCGTGACCGACTGGGTGGAGTCGGGCAAGGCGCCGGACCGCGTGATCGCCACCGGCAAGTCAGCGCCCGGCGAAAGCCGGCCGCTGTGCCCGTTCCCGCAGCACGCGCAGTACGGCGGCTCGGGCGACGCGCGCGAGGCGACTAACTACATCTGCCGGGAATGACCGGGGGTCGCCGTCGCTTGCACGATGCCCGGCGTCACGGCGCGTTGCGCCGTAACAGACGACCGAATGCCAGCCCGCAGCCGCCGGCGACCACCGAGGCCGCGAGCACCGCGAGCTTGGCGCTCTTCAACAGCTCCTCGTCGCCGAAGGCGAGATTGGCGATGAAGATCGACATGGTGAAGCCGATGCCGCCCAACAACCCCAGCAGCAGGATGCCGCGCCAGTTCGTGCCGGCCGGCAGGACGGCGACGCCCAGCTTCACCGCCAGCCACGAGAAGCAGAAGATGCCGAGTGGTTTGCCGACCAGCAGCGCGAGAAAGGTGCCCGTCAGCAGCGCGCCGCTACCGGTCCACTCCAGCGCGAAGCCGCCGAGGCTCACGCCCGCATTGGCCAGCGCGAACAGCGGCATGATGCCGTAGGCCACCCAGGGATGCAGGATGGCCTCGAGGCGAACCACCGGTGAGAGCATCTCCCGTTGCGCCTCGGCGAGCTTGCGAACCGGGGACACGAGCGCGGCCGAAGGGCGCTCGCTCTGTGCCACGCGCTCACTGAGTTCATCGACCGCTTCGCGCGCCTTCGCGAGCAGGGTCCTCTGGCCCTGGGGCGTGGACACGGGCGTGAGCAGCCCCAGCAGCACTCCCGCGATGGTCGGGTGGACGTGCGCCTGCAGGAGCCCGAGCCACACCACGAACCCCGCGATCGCGTAGGGAAGCACGTGACGTATGCCGAGCCGCTGCAGTCCGAGCACGCACACCAGGCCGGCGAGCGCGACCAGCAGGCCCGTCAGACCGACACCTTCGGAATAGAACACCGCGATCACGATGATCGCGGCGATGTCGTCGGCAATGGCAATCGCCAGCAGCAGCGCCCGCAGATCGTTCGAGACCCTCGACGAGAGCAATGCCAGCACGCCCACGGCGAACGCGATATCGGTGGCGGTCGGCACCGCCCAGCCCCGGGCCAGGTCCGTCCCGCCGTTGATGGCGAGATAGATGAGCGCCGGTACCAGGATGCCGCCCGCCGCGGCCGCGAGCGGCAGCGCCGCGAGGCGCAGGCCCGACAGCGCTCCCGAGTGGATCTCGCGCCGGATCTCGAGACCGACCACCAGGAAGAAAACGGTCATCAGACCTTCGTTGATCCAGAAGCGCAGCGAGTGCGCCACGCTGCGGTCGGCCAACCCCAGCGAAAACGGCGTCTGCCAGAGCTTCTGGTAGGAGTCGGCCCATGGCGAATTCGCCCAGAGCAACGCGAGCAGCGCCGCGGCCAGCAGCACCAGGCCGCTGCCGGCTTCCACGCGCAGGAATCTCTCCAGTGGCTGGATCAACGAACGAATGAGCGAAGACGGCTTCGCCGTCGTGGCGCGCGGACCCATGGAAGCACTCCTTGTGCCTTGGCGGCCCGGCCAACGCGATCCTGCCGATGCAGCATGCATCGACACCCGGCTGCATTTCTAGCACCGCAGCTGGGTACGCTCAAGTCACCGCGTGCTGATATTCCCGCTCGCGGTACTCGAACCAGTCGAAGTCCGCGGGATGCGCGGTGCCCGACATGTCCTGGCAGGCGACACCAATGAAGGCGCCGGTGAAGTTGGGCGCGCCCGGGACGGTGGCTTCGTCCGACAGGATGCTGGCGTCGAACAGCTCCGGCAGCCACGTCCAGGCGGCGTTGCCAACGCGGAACGCGAAGCGCAGGCGCTCCTGGTCCACCTCGGCGCGCAATTCGATGCGACCCGCGGGCACCGCGATCGGCGCCGTGAAGAAATCGGACTGCGGCGAATCCGGCGTGCAGGTCATCACGCGCACGTGGCGGCCGTGCTGGTCGTCGTTCGTGACGTGCAGGTAATGGAACTTGGTCGAGTTGTAGTAGTAGATGAGGCCGGCGGCCTGCTGGAAATGCAGCGGCTCGAACTCCAGCGCCGTGCTCGCGCTGAAACAATGCGCCTGCTGGCGACGCGCGACCAGCGACTGCCGGAACACGCTGCCCAGCGACTCGCGGCCGAACAGCCGCAGATAGCCCTTGCGTGCCGTAAGGCTGAAGAGCTCCTCGGGATACGGCGAGCGCAACCATTGGAAGTCGATGGGCAGCTCGGCCGCATCGAAATCCTCGCGCACCGGCGATGCGGCGACGGGCGCGGCCGGCAGCGCGGGTGCCGGCGTCTCGAGCTCGGGCAGTCCGCTGCCGTCGAGCGTGCGCAGCCAGTCGTCCTTGCCCCAGACCATTTTCTGGATGGCCGTCTCGCGGCCGAGCACGCAACGCCCGCGATTGGGCAGCGGACGGCCGCATAGATAGACGGCGTAGGTCTCGCCCGCCTGCGTGTCGACGAAATCGCCGTGGCCGGCGCGATGCAGTGGTGCGTGCGGACGATCCCGCGCGGTGATGATGTACTTGTCGGGATGCAGCTCGTACGGACCGGTCAGCGAGCGCGAGCGCGCCATGGTCATGGCATGGCCCCAACCCGTGCCACCCTCGGCGGTGATCAGGTAGTACCAGCCGTTGCGCTTGTACAGGTGCGGCGCCTCGGTGAAACCGATGGACGTGCCCTTGAAGATGTTGTGCACCGGGCCCACGAGCTTGCGCTCCTTGGCCGAGTACTCCTGCAGCACGATGCCGGCGAAACGGCCGCGGCCGGGACGATGATCCCAGAGCTGATTCACCAGGTACTTGCGGCCGTCGTCGTCGTGGAACAGCGAGGGATCGAAGCCGCTGCTGTTGAGATACAGCGCATCCGACCAGTCGCCGTCGATGGTCGGCGCGGTCACGAGATAGTTGTGGAAGTCGCGCAGCGACGCGCCCGACGCGCCGCCCACCGTGGTGCGGCCGTAGCGCTTCACGTCGGTGAAGATGAGCCAGAAGAGTCCGTCGGCGTGCGTGAGGCATGGCGCCCAGACGCCGCACGAATCCGGATCGCCCAGCATGTCGAGCTGCGCCGGCCGGCGCAGCGGCCGCGTGAGCAGCCGCCAGTTCACCAGATCGCGCGAATGGTGGATCTGCACGCCGGGAAACCACTCGAACGTGGACGTGGCGATGTAGTAGTCGTCGCCCACGCGCACGATGGAGGGGTCGGGATTGAACCCCTTGAGAACGGGATTGCGGATCATGCGGCGGAACCGGCCGGTGCGGCGACGCGTTCACGAACCACCGCCCAGAGCCAGATGGCCGCGAGGATGTCGAACACCGCCAGCGACACGAAGAACGGATCGTAGCCGACCACTTTCACCAGTCCGCCGATCAGCAGCGTGAACAGCAATACGCCGAGATTGCCGCACAGGCCCGCGATCCCGGCCACCGTGGCCACTTCGTTCTTGCGGAACAGGTCCGAAGACATGGTGATGACCGTTATGGACAGCGTCTGGTGCGCGAAACCTCCCAGGCACAGCAGCGCGATGGCCGCGTAGGCACTGTCTACCTTGCCCACGAAGGCCATGCCCACCATGAGCAGCGCACCCACGGTGAACGCCCAGCGGCGCGCATTGATCAGCCCGATGCCGCGCTTCTGCAGCCACAGAGCGATTGCCGGGCCCGCGAGACAACCGACGTCGGCGGTCACGAAGGGCAGCCAGGCGAACATCGCGATCTGCTTGAGATCGAAGCCGCGTTCGTTCATCAGGTAGAAAGGCACCCAGAACGACAGCGTTCCCCAGGTGGGATCGGCGAGCAGCCGCGGAATGGCGATGCCCCAGGTGTTGCGCTGCTTGAGCAAGGACAGCAGCGAGGGCTTGGCGCCCGTGGCGGCGAGATGCGATTCCTGCCCGGACTCGATGTACTCGCGCTCTTGCGGCGAGAGCTTGGGGTGGTCTTTCGGCGAGTAGTAGAACTTGAACCACAGCGCCACCCACACCAGCGCCGCGATGCCGGAGATGACGAACGCCAGCCGCCAGCTGTGGAACAGGATGGCCCAGGCCACCAGCGGCGCCGCCAGCATCGAACCGAACGAGGCGCCGATATTATAAAAGCCGCCGGCAAAGCCGCGTTCCTTCGCGGGAAACCACTCGGCCACGGCTTTCATGCCGCCCGGTTGCGCCGTGCCTTCGGCAAAGCCCATGAGGCCGCGCAGCACCGCGAGCATCTGCCAGCTGTTCGCCGCGCCGTGCAGCGCCATGATCACGGCCCATGCCAGCGCGAACAATCCGAAACCGAGCTTGAGGCCGATGACGTCCATCACGTAGCCCGCCAACGGCTGGAACATGATGCCCGCCTGGAAGATGCTGGTGATCCAGCCGTATTCCTTCTCGGTGATGCCCAGCTCGCCCGTGAGCGTGGGCGCCGCCACGCCCAGCGAGGCGCGCGTCAGGTAGTTGAGTATGGTGCCGATGGTGATCAGGCTGATCATCCACCACCGCAAAGCGTATAGCCGACGGATCATCGGCGAACCCGCCGCATTTCATTGGTCATGTCATCCCCCCTTCGGCAACCGCAACGCCGGGATGTGGCCGGAACCCTAGCATGGCTCCGCGGCAGATGCGCGATAGCGTTTTGGTGATGCATCGATTCCGACCTGCGGGTTGCTCCCGGGCGCGGCAGGCTCTAGAAAGTACGTCCCACTTACAATCCAGATTCCGCCATGAAAAACCCACCGTTTCGAGTCTTCGCCCTGCTGCTCGGCGTCCTGGTCCTGACTTCCCTCGACGCCGGCGCCGCGGAATCCGCCAAGGCCGGCGAGAAGCACACGTTCGTCCTCGTCCACGGCGCCACGGCCGGCGGTTGGGAATGGAAGAGCACCGGCAAGTTCCTGAGCGACGACGGCCACACTGTCTACCGCGCCACGCTCACCGGACTCGGCGAGCGCGAGCACCTGAACAGCCCCGACATCGATCTGCAGACCCACATCAACGACGTGGTGAACCTGATCCTGTACGAGGACCTGCACGACGTCGTGCTCACCGGCCACAGCTATGGCGGCATGGTCATCACCGGCGTGATGGATCGCGTGCCCGATCGCATCAAGCACGTGGTGTTCCTCGATGCCGCCGTGCCCGACGATGGCATGTCCATCTGGGATCTGTTCGGCGGCACCGGCCCGCAGGATCCGGAGCGCTTCAAGGACGGCTTCATGCAGGTGCCGTGGGTGAAGCCCGGCACGCCGCCGCCGCACAACGTCAAGCAGTCGATCAAGTGCTTCAACCAGCCGGTGTCGTACAAGAATCCGGCGGCCAGGGCGCTGCAGGTCACCTACGTCGCATTCGTACCCAAAGACAAGTCCGCCGAAGAACGCGCGAAGACGGACAAGAGCTGGCAACGCGCGGTGTCGCGCGGCTGGACCATCCGCACCTTTCCCGGCGGCCACGTGGCCCAGCAGGAAGATCCGCGCGGCGTGGCCACGCTGATCGAGCAGTCGGTGAACGACCGGAACCAGGCGCCAGCCGTCGCGGGCAAGTGATCCGGCGGGCGCAGCGGTCGGCTGACCGCTGCGCCCGCGCTCCGCTCAGAACTTCATCCTGAAGCCGGCCGTGTAGTAACGGCCCATATCGTCGTAGAAGCCCAGGGTCGGGTAGAACAAGCCCGGAATACCCGAATTCGACGGATACAGCGGCGCCCGTTCGTTCAACAGGTTGTTCACGGTGAGGAACCCTTCGACGGTGCTGTCGTCGCCGATCTCGAACTGCTTGCTGATCGTGGTATCGAGGACGTTGTAGGCGTCCAGGCTCGAATCGACGTAGTTCTGGTTGCCCGTGGGGTTGGAAACGCCACCGTTCAGGCGGTTGTCGCTCGACTTGAGACTGACGCTGCTCAGCCAGCGGTTCTGCAACGCCACGCTCCAACTGCCGTTCTCATACGAAACGAACGTGGTCTGCATCAGCTTGGGCTGGACCGCCCAGGTGTAGAACGTCGAAGCCGGCGTGTTGAGCGTCGAGTTCGCCAGCTGGTAGGTGGCCATGTGCCGCAGGGAGAACTGTCCGCCTGCGAGATCGAAGCTGTAGTCGATCTGCAGATCGTAGCCGTGGGTCTTCTGCAGTGCCGCGTTGAGCGGCGAATTGCGGATTTCCGTTGGCATGTTGAACGCCGGATTCGTGAAATTCGGATCGCCCGGGTCCGTGATCGGGCGAATGGCCAGCGTACAGAACGGTGAGTCGTAGGCAGGCGCACTGGCCGTACAGAGGCCCTGGATGGCATCACTCTGGTAGCTGATGCCCGTGATCGCATTGGTCAGGCGGGTCTGCCAATAGTCGAGCGCCACGCTGAATCGCGGAATCGCGGGCGGCGTCACGACCAGTCCCGCCGTGACGGTCTTCGCTTCCTCCGGCGTCAGGTCCGGATTGCCGCGCGACACGAGCCGCATGCCCGAGCTGTTGCCCCCGGTCAGGCGGTCGTTGAATCCTGTCGAAGTAACACCCGCCGGCTGGAACAAGTCGTTGAGATTCGGCGCCCGGAAGTCGGACGACAAGGTGCCGCGGAACCTGAGCGCATCGACGATCTGCCAATTGAGGCCGAGCTTCCAGGAATCTCCCGCGTCGAAGTTCGAATATTTGGCGCGCCGACCGGCCAGATTGGCCGAGAGCTCTTGAAATCCCGGTACGTCCACGAGCAGCGGAACGTTGAACTCCAGCGCGAACTCGTAGACATGATTCTTGGCATCGACCGGCGCGTTGGTGTTCTGCACCCAACGCAACGGCGCAGAGCCGTTGGCCAGGCACAGACGCAATCCCGTGCAGTTGACGAAATCGGAGGGCAGGAAATCGCTTTCCATCACGTACGTGGCCCACCGCGCCTCGGCAGAAAGGTTGGCCCTGATCTCGCCTGCCGGCAGTCCGAGTCCCCACAATCCACCGCCGATCGAGACACCGACATCGTCGAGCTCCTGGGTCAGCAGCCACGACGTGGGGTTGCGCAGGTATTCATAGGCTTCCGCCGAAGGACCGGCCGGATCGGTGATGTTGAGCGGCACGCAGCCCGGGTAGAGAGTGGCGAACTGCGGCTGGGTGCTGACCCAGCACTTGATGGTGCCGCCATCGTCGACTGCATCCAGCGCCGCGAGGTACTTCGCATTGTCGGTGTTGTTGGGATTGGTGACCGACAGCTCACTGACGGCGTGGTTGTAATACACATCCCAGTTGAGGCCGCCCAGCTCTCCAGTAGCGCCGGTCTCGACGTTCCAGGCCTTCTGGTCGCCGAAGGTGCGATACAGCCGGTTCGGACTGCCGTTGGCGGGCTTTCCGTCGACGTTGTTCCAGATGTACGACGCCGCGGAGAAATACGGCGTGTTCGGCGGCGGTGGCGGCGTGCTGTTGGTCTGTGGTGAGGTCGGCGGGCTTGCCGGCAGGCACCGCCAGCCGGTGGCCGCCGGAGTCGTGCAGTCGATGCCCGCGCCCAGCTGCTGCTGTGTGGCCGGGGCCAGGAACGGATTGTCGGCGAACATCGAGTTGGGGCGCCCGGGCGAGGGACTGACTACCCAGTTGATCCAGTCCGAGGTGTTCTCGGCTTGTGCCCAGGATCCCTGCACGTACCAGTTGGCGGACTCGCCCAGTTCGAGGCTGAAGCGCGCAAACACGTCCTTCATCTCGACTCCCGAGCGGAACGTGCCGTACTTCACCCAGCCGCCGTCACCCCCCGAATCGAGCGTGCCGGTGATGGGAGTGCCACGGACCAGCGGGCTCAGGACCCCCGCCTGGTTGAAGGTGTAGTTGTTGAAGGCGCAGGCGGTACCGCAATTCACGGTGCCGTACTGGGCGCTGTTGACCACGCGCCCGTACGGGGTGTTCCGGAAGGGGTTGGCCTGTGTGCCGTTTCCGGTCAGCAGCCAGGCCTGGCCATCCTCGCCGTAGGGCCGATCGGCGATCGGAATCATGTCCTGGTGCCGGAAGCGCGCCGATGCTTCGAAATGGCCGCGATCACTGAGAAGCGACGTGCCCCAGGCGACGCCGAGCTGGTATTCGTCGCCGTCGCCGTACTTCGACAGGCCGTAGTCGCCCTTCACCGAGAACCCGGTGAAGTCCTTGTCCAGCAGATAGTTGACCACGCCGGCCACGGCGTCGGAGCCGTAGATCGCCGAGGCACCGCCCGTGACGATGTCCACCCGCTTGACCAGCATCTGCGGCATGACGTCGATGTTGACCGAGCCGTCCTGATTGTTCGGCGCGACGCGATGACCGTCCAGCATCACCAGCGTGCGGGAGGGGCCGAAATTACGCAGCGACAGGGTGTTGCCGCCGTTGTTGGTGCTGCCGTTGCCCTGCGTGCGCGGCGTACGGCCACCCATGATGTTGGGCAATTTGTTGAGCGCGTCGGCGGTGTCGCTGGGCGTGGTCACCGCGAGCGCGCTGATGTCGACGGAAGTGATCGGGGTCGGCGAGCGCACCACTTCGGTGATGGTGCGCGAACCGGTCACCGTGATCGTGGTGATTTCCTCGCCGGCGGCACCCTGGTCACCCGCGGTCGCGGCCTGCGGCGCGGGCCCGTTGGCTTGCGCCCGGACGGAGTTGGCACCCAGGGCAGCCGAAACCCCCAGGGCGACCAGTGATGCCCGGAAAACGGTCCGTGAAGTCATCGTCTTGTCCCCCTGGGTCGGCTGGCGCAGGCCTGCGCCGCTGTCGCGACCCGGGCGGGACGCTATCACGGAGTTTTACTAAAGCAACATGGTTTCCAGAATGTCATCGTCGGATGTCCATTCCCATATCGGTAGATAGAAAGTGGACTCAAACTACATTGCGCGGGCGCGACTGTTTCAGGGAACGAAGCGCGCCAGCAGGCGCAGGTAGCTCGTCTGGTAGCCGTCCGAGTTCTCGGTCACCGACCAGGAATTCAGCGGCCAGCTGGTGTTGAAGTCCAGGTACGACTTCTGCGGCGGCTGCCCGGTCGGCGGCGACAGCACCATGGCGCCGCAGGCCAGGGACACGCCCGGGCAGCGATCGTCCCAGCTGTACGAGGGATTCGGGCCACCCACCAGGAACCCGGGCGGCGGGCCGAAGGTGGAACTGCGGACGCTGTCCCACTTGGCGCTGCCGTCCGCGAACCAGGAGTGGTAGAACTGGTCCACGGAATTCTCCGCGCCGAAATCCGCCATGTTCGATAGATAGACCTTGCCGAGCGGATTGACGCCGTGCAGGTAGTGCAGATAAGCGGCGCCGGCATCGAGCGCGGCCGCGGCCGGATGCGTGCTCAAGCCATAGGTGGCCTGGTCGACGAACATGCCGCCGGCCAGCGCCTTCACCGCGTTGCTGCCCCAGGTGTAATCGGTGATGAAGGCGCCATACGGATCGCGGCGCGAGCTGACGGCTCCCCAGCCGTCGACGCCGTCCCACAGGCTCACGTAGCGCTCGCGGATCGCCGAGGCCACGCCGCTCGTCGCGCCCGGCAGCGACGCGTAGAACAGCAGCGTCTGCGTCCACTCGGCGTTGAACGGCGACAGCCAGGACGCGGCGAACATGGGCGCGCTGGTGTAGTTCGCGTCGACGAAGTCGCGATACGCGGCGTCGCCGGTGAGTGCGAATAGATAGACAGCCGCGACCACCTTCTTCGCCAGGCGGCCCGCATCGTCCACTTCCTGCTGCCCTGCCCCGAGGCCGGCCGTGCCTGCGGACTGCTCGTTGTTGCGGAAGGTCACCGCCGGGTTGGCGCTCGCCCAGTTCCAGGCGGTTTCGGCGCGGTCGCGCAGGTCCGCGGCGTACGCCGTGAACTCGGGCGTTCCCAGCGTGGCATACACCCGCGCGGCCTGGGCGAATGCGGCAGCGGTGGACAGCGTCGCCGAGGTGCTGGCGCTGCCGTACAGGCTCTGCCCCGTGGTGCTCGACGGCGGACTGCTGCAGGCCAGGCCCACGATGGACAGCACGGAGCCGTCGCCATTCTGCATGCGCACCAGGTGATCGACACCCCATTTCACTTCGTCGAGCAGATCGGGCACGCCGTTGCCCGACTCCGGAATGTTGAAATCGTCGGTCCACACCGTGGTGTTCTCGGTGTACGCGTGCAGCAGGCCCACGACATAGCCCGCGGTCCAGTTGGTGTACTTGTTGCAATCGCCCGCGTCGTACCAGCCGCCGCGCAGATCACGCTCGGTGGACGCATCCTGCGGTGCGTCGTAGCGGCGCGCGTTCGCATCCTGCAGCGGGCCCAGGTGGCTGGCGCCATCCTCCCAGGCCGCGGCGGCGAACGGCACCGACTTCGCGTGGCCGGCACGCTGATAGAAGAACGTGCGCATCGCCTGCACGAGCACGGGCCGGTAGACGTCCGCGCCGATCGTGAAGCGCGCCGATGTCACATTGCGCTCGACGTCGCGCACCTCGTACGCGCCGGGCGCGGTCACCGCGCTGAAATCGAACAGCCAGGCACGGTCGCCGGAAGTGGCATCGGTCGCGCCACCGTTCCAGGTCGTGGCCGAGCCGCTCAGCACCACCGCGTCGCTGGCCGTGTTCACCACCTGCAGCGTCGCGCCGGGCGTGTACGCATCGGCGCTGTCGAAACCGGAGACCGGATCGCGGAGCACGGCGATCTTCTGCTGGTCCGGCAGATAGCCGAACTGATCGACCACGATGAATGGGCCGTCGCCCGTGACCAGCACGGGAGGCGGCGGCGGTGGCGGATTGTTGCCCGAGGGCGGTGGCGAGGAGCCTCCGCCGCCGCCCCCGCCGCAGGAACTCAAACCAGTGATCAGACCAAGCAGACAGGCCACGCTCAGGCGGGCCGACGGAATTTTCGAATGGCTCACGAATGGGCTCCCGGGACGACGCGAGAAATTAGCGACGAGCGACCGCCGAATGGAAGTACGACTTTGTACGCCGCGTTGCGCGAACGGAATGAAACGCAAGCGGGATCAATCGGGTACATCTCCGGTGCCGCACGAAACCACGATGTACAAGATTGAACTTACATTTGACTGAGTAATGCCTCTAGGTTCTGGCGAACTCTTTCCTGAGGAGGCCAGAACCTCGTGAATACGGCTAATCCTTGGTACATCCGCGCCCGGCTGCGCACACGGCATCTGCTGCTGCTCACGTTCATCGGCGAAGAAGGCAACATCAACAAGGCCGCCGAACTGTTGAATATGTCGCAGTCGGCGGCCTCGCGCCTGCTCAGCGACCTGGAGGACATCATCGGCTGCCAGCTCTTCGACCGGCTGGCCCGTGGCGTGCGCCCCAACTGGTACGGGGTGACCATGATCCGGCACGCGCGCACCGCGCTTTCCAGCCTGACGGAGGCCGCCAGCGAGATCGACCTGTTGCGGACCGGCCGCACGGGCCAGGTCAACGTCGGGGTGATCTCCGGGCCGGCGATCGGCTTCGTGCCACGCGCCGTGGCACGCGTGGCACGCGAACATCCGCTGCTTCGGATCCGGCTGCACGTGGAATCCAGCGACCAGCTGCTGGAAGCCCTGCAGGCCGGCAGCATCGAAGTCATGGTGGGCCGGCTGCTCGATCGCCACGACAAGTCGAACTATGACTACCAGCGCCTGGCCGACGAGCCCATCTGCGCCGTGGTCCGCAACGGTCACCCGCTGCTCGACCGCCAGGACCTGCCGCTCGAGGAGCTCGCGAGCGCCCCCTGGATCGTGCCGCAGGTGGGCAGCATCCTGCGCCACCGGTTCGATCTCATGTTCCGCGACGCGGGACATCCGGCGCCGGCACAAGTCATCGAGGCCGCCTCTCCCATGGTGGTGACGCGCCTGCTCGAGGAGACCGACCATCTCGCCGTGCTGGCGGCCGACGTCGCCGAGTACTACGCCACCTTCGGCCTCATCGCCATTCTTCCGGTCACGCTCTCCTGCCACATGGACTCGTTCGGCATCATCACCCGCAAGGACTGGACACTCTCGCCGGCGGCCTGCGTGGTTTGCGAAGCCCTCGAGGAGGCCGTGGGGAACGCGGGAACCGGAGGCCGCCCGCCGGTGCGGCCTGCCGCGCGTGCCCGCGCCGGGGCCGCCGAACTGGCGGTGGGATCCTGAGATTCCGGTAGCCGGAACGGGGACCTGCGGCCGGCGCGGCGGCGGAGGCCCCGAGATCGTGGTTTCACCGACGTACATGCTTGATTCGAGGGCGCGTTACACTGCCGTCCGGGTCACCTTCAACATGACCCCCATTGGGCGGTATGACCTCGCGCGACGCAGAGCGACAGGAACTGGACAGAGCGGTCGAGCTTCTCGGACGGAGCACCCGGCCCGGCCGCCTGCTGGAGTACCTGGGCTCGAAGTATTTCCAGCAGCAGGAAGCCCAGCTCACCGAATTCAACATCGCCGTCGACGTCTTCGGCCGCTCGGACAAGACCTTCGATTCCACGGAAGACGCCGTGGTCCGTGTCGAAGCGCACCGGCTGCGCAAGAAACTCCGCGATCTCTACGAGAAGGACCGCCGCGGGCAAGGCCTGCAGCTCACACTGCCCGCCGGCACGTACGTGCCGCAATTCACCCCGATTCTACCGGTGGATGCGCCGCAGGACACGCCGGCACCTGAGGCAGCCGGACGGCGCCGCGTCGCGATCTGGGCGGGGGCCCTGGGCATCGTCGCCGTGATCGTCGCCGGCATCGCCGCCCTGGTGTTGAACGAGCACGCGCAGCAGCCGACAGCGGCCCGCCGGGCCGCGGCGCCCGAGCCCGAGCCAGCGCAGGGCGCGCCGGCCGCCGCCGGTGCCCTCGGCGAAGTGCACATGCTCGCCGGCTATACGGGCAGTGAGGTGATCGACAGCTCCGGCGTGCGCTGGACGCCGGATCGCTACTTCGCCCAGGGCGGGCAGTGGTCGCGGGAAACCGGGTTCATCCGCGGCACCAGCCGGCCCTTCCTGTTCTCCAACTGGCGCACCGGCGAGTTCGGATACGACATCCCGATGGCGCCGGGCAGCTACGAGTTGCGCCTGTACTTCGTCTCACCGCTGTCCGTCGGCGACGAAAAAGTCGCGGGATTCAACGTGGCGCTGCAGGGCAAACCGCTGCTCGAAGCCTACGACGTCATCATGAGTGCCAACGGCGCCGACGTGGGCGACGAGCAGGTGTTTCGCGATGTCTCGCCCGGCGCGGACGGCTTCGTGCGCCTGTGGTTCTCGAACCAGACCTCCACGCCGTTTCTCAGCGCGCTCGAGCTCACGCCGGGCACGCCCGGCCAGCTCCGGCCCATCCGCATCACCATGCAGCCCACGTCCTATGTCGACCACGCGGGCCGGCACTGGCGTCCCGATGATTACTACATCAACGGCTTTCGCTCGGTCGAGCGCCGCAGGGTCAGCGGTACCGAAGACCCCGAGCTGTTCGGCGCCGAGCGTTTCGGACACTTCAGCTACGCCATCCCGGTGGACCGGCGCGGCCGGTACACAGTCATCCTGCACTTCGCCGAGTTCTATCATGGCCCGCAGCTGCCGGGCGGCGGCGGCACGGGGAGCAGGATCTTCCACGTGTTCTGCAACGGGCAGACCCTGCTCCGCGATTTCGACATCTACAAGGAGGTCGGCAGCCGGCGCGTGGTCAGCAAGACCTTTCCGAACATCATTCCGTCCGCGCAGGGCAAGATCAATCTCATGTTCGAGCCGGTCATCAACAACGCCACCGTCTCGGGCATCGAAGTCATCGAGGAGCAAAGCTGATCTTGAACGCGCTGGCATGCGGCGCCGGCAGCTGATCGGGCAGATCGATGACCAGCGCCGCATCGGTGGCGTGGAACTTCAAGGCTCGGCCTCCCAGCAGATGCACGCTGCGCACCGCGCGCGCTTCGCGACCGGCGGCGCGGCCCAGCGACGTCACGGACACGCTGCCGCGCGGTTCGCCCAGCGTGATGGCGTACAGCGCGCGGCCCTTGGTGGTGAAGCGGATGTCCTGCGCGGTGTACTCGGCGTTCTCCTTGAAGGCCCCGCTCGAGGTGCGCGTCGGCCCCTCGCCGTACACCGTCCACGGACGCGTGCCGTGGATGGCTTCCGCATTGACGCTCATCCACTGCCGCAGATCCGCCAGCAGTGCCTGCGACTCCGGCGGCAGACTGCCGTCCGGATAGAGCACGACGTTCAGCAGCAGGTTGCCGTTCTTGCTCACGATGTCGGCGAGCATGCGGATGACGTCCGGGCCGGTCTTGTACTGGTAACCATCGGAGTAGAACCAGTCGCCATTGGACGTATCCGTCTGCCAGGGCAGCGGATTGATGCCCTCCATCACGCCGCGCTCGACGTCCTGCACGCAGGCTTCGGGGTAGAACTCTCCGGACCCGAGCGCCTTGCAGTTGTAGACCGCATCGAGGCGGCCGCGCCGGGCGATGCTCTGGTTGTACAAATGGGCGACGAGCGAGCGGCCCACTTCCCCGAAGGGAATGCCGCCATCGGAGTACAGCAGGTCCGGCTCGTACGCATCGATCAGGTCGCTGATGCGCTTGAACCAGATCTGGTGAAACGCCGGATCGGTGGTGTACCAGGTCTGGCCGTTGCCCTTGTACGGCTCGTCGTGGCGCGGGTGATAGAGATCGGCATAACGCGGATCGGCGCCGTCGTAGTCGATGCCGATCTTCGGCCAGAACTGATCGTAGGAATGGCTCGGGTAGAACCAGTTGTGGCTGGCGCCGAGATGCTCCGACACACCGAAGCGCAGACCGCGCCGGCGCGCCGCATCCCGCCAGGCGCCGACGATGTCGCGCTTCGGGCCCATCGCCACGGCGTTCCAGCGATGGTGGCGCGAGTTCCACAGGTCGAAATTGTCGTGATGCACGCCCATGCTGACGAAGTACTTCGCGCCCGCCGCGACGTATTGTTCCATCAGCGCTTCGGGATCGAATTTCTCGGCCTTCCAGAGCGGAATGATGTCCTTGTAGCCCTTCTCGGACGGATGGCCGTAGTGCTCGAGATGGTGCGTGTAGTGGCGATGGCCCGGCACGTACATCTGGCGCGCGTACCAGTCGCCCGCCCGCGGCACGGCCTGCGGCCCCCAGTGCGCCCAGATGCCGAACTTGGCATCGCGGAACCAGGCCGGCGTCTGGAAGGTTCGCAGCGATTCGGCGTCGGGCCGGAACGGTCCGCGGGCCACCGGCAATGGCGCGGCCGAGGCCAGCGCCGCGACTCCGAGGGGTGCTCCTAACAAGGCTCGTCTGCTCAGCTTCACCGGCGTATCTCCCGAGAATGTCCCGCGGACGTTTTAGCAATTCGATTTCATATGTGCAAACCGATGTCGGTGCTACAGTGCCGGCGATGAATGCACGTAGCGCATGGGTACTGCTGCCCGCCCTGCTGGCGGTTCTGACGTGGGCGGCGGGCGTGTCGGCCCGCGACGGCGGCCCGGCGGCGCGGCCCATCCGCGTGCTCATCGTCGACGGCTTCAGCAACCACGACTGGCGCCTCACTACCCGCTCGATCCGCGCCATCCTCGAACCCACCGGCTTGTTCTCCGTGGACGTGTCGACCGCGCCGCCCGACGCCGCCGCGGACGGCTGGCAGCGCTGGCGTCCCGATTTCTCCGGCTACGACGTGGTCATACAGACCTGCAACGACATCAACGGCGGGCCCGCCTGGCCGCGGCCGGTGCAGGAGTCCTTCGAAAGATTCGTGCGCCGCGGCGGCGGCGTGTACGTCTGGCACTCGGGCAACAACGCGTTTCCCGACTGGCCGGCGTACAACGACATCATCGGCATCGGCTGGCGCAAGAAGAATGCCGGCACGGCGCTGGCGGTGGCCGACGACGGCAGGATCCGGCGGATACCGCCGGGCCAGGGCGAGGACACGGGCCACGGCGAACGCTTCGACGCCCTGGTGCAGCGGCGCGGCGAGCATCCCATCCACCGCGGCCTGCCGCGCGCGTGGCGCGCGGCGAACATCGAGGTGTATTACCACGTGCGTGGTCCGGCGAAGCACGTCGACGTGCTCTCGTACGCGCGCGAGCCGCACACCGGGCGCAACTGGCCGATCGAGTGGACAGTGCGCTACGGCCGCGGCCGGGTCTACACCTCGACGCTGGGCCATGTGTGGCGCGGTGACGTGCAGCCGGTGACGGTGCGCGATGCCGGCGTGCAGACATTATTGGTACGCGCGCTGCAGTGGCTCGCGCGGCGGCCGGTCACCTGGCCGGTGCCGGCGGATTTTCCGACCGCGACGGCGACTTCCGTGCGCGGAGAATTGAGCCTGCCCTAGCTGAGAGCGCCGGCTTGCAGCTTGTTCAACAGCGCGCTCAGCGCCATCGGCTGCACCGGCTTGGCCAGGCAGCCCATGAATCCCGCCGCGCGGGCGAGCTCGGCATTGCCGAACACAGGTAATTCGGCCACGGCCAGCAGCGGCACGCGGCGGACGCCACCCGACAGATGCGAGCGGAATTTCTGTGCCAGCTGGTAGCCCGTCATGTCAGGCAGTTCGAGATCGAGCATTGCGACCGCGGGTGAGAAATCCACGGCCGCCACGAGCGCGCGACGCGCCGAGTACGCGGTGAACGTCGTCAGGTAGCCGAGGTCGCGCAACGTGCGCTTCAGCGCATCGGCCGAACGCATGTCCTCGTTGACGATCAGGATCCGCAGGTTAGAGGGCGCGAGCTCCGACACCGGCTCCGCGTCTTCGTCCTGGAGAACGAGTCTGCGAAGCATGGAATGACAATGGATCTGCATGAGCTTCTCCCTGGCAGTGGGCGGAGCGGCGCCCTCTTGTCGATCAAGCGCCCATCAATAGCGCGCGAATCCGCCGCCGCTGCGGGGCTTGTCCTGCGCTTCGTTGATCTTGAGCGCGCGGCCATCGTAGTCCTTGCCGTTCAGCGCCTGCATGGCGCGCGAGGCGTCTGCATTGGACATCTCGATGAAGCCGAAGCCACGCGGGCGGCCCGTGTCGCGGTCGTTGATCAGCGCAACCTTCTCCACCGTGCCATGGGCAGCAAAGAGAGTGCGAACGGCGTCTTCGGTGGCCGAGAAGGGCAGGTTTCCGACATAGAGTTTGGTCATGAAAAAAATCTCGAATGAAAGGTAGGAATGATCCGCGGCGAACGCATTGCTGCGCACCGGGAGTTCGGGAGGCTTTTGAGATGGCTTTATGGCCTGTGAGGATGCGCCGGGAGGGCGCGAGGCCAAGGAGTCAAGGCGAAAGGATCACGAGCGCGGCCACGGTAGCACGCCGCGCCGCGAATAGCTCGTGAATTCGGCTGACGCGCGTCACATCCGACAGCGCCGGTCTCGCGCCGCAGCTCATCGCGCCGGGGCAGCTGGCCGCGGCCTCCGGTCCCGCCGCCCTCGCGGCGCTGGCCTGGATCGTCGCCCTGCCCTTCATTGCAATCGCGCACCTGGCGGGCGGGCCGGTCCGCTCGCCGCGGCCGGCCTGCGCGCGCTACGTCCGCGAGACCAATGCCTTCCTGCCCGGAAGGCCGCGGCGCCCGCCGGGAACCGCTGACTAGCTACTGTGGCGGGAATTTCCGCAGGATGGCCGCCACCGCGATCGGAATCTGTTCCGCCGCGTTCGCCACGTCGCGTTCCGTGATGCGCTTGGTGGCCCAGCCGTGCCAGACGGGCTGGTTGCTGCGCCCGTCGAACACGTCGATGGACAGCGTGCCCTCGCGATACGTGGAGACGTCGGCATCGGTGCCGATGTAGGTCCAGCCCCAGCCCCAGGCGCTGCGGAAGCGCACGGGGTACGACTGCACGTTGATGCGATCGCGCGCTCCCACGGTGTAGGACACGACGAAGTCGGCGCTGTCCGCATCGGGCGCCTTGCGGAAGCCCTTTTCGGCGAGCTGCGTCTCGATGGCCTCGACGATTCGCCGGCGATTGAGCGGACTGACCCTCACGTCCGCGTCCGGCGGCGCGATCAGCGGGTCGTCGGCGATCCAGGCATACGACTGATAACGCGAGAAATCGTTGCGCGTGTCGAAGTCGGACTTCGCCTTCATGGGCGTGGCGCAGGCGGCCAACATCGCAGCGAGCATGATCGAGAGCAGAAATTTCATGGGGCACCCGGCGGATCTGGAACGTTCGCGGGCAATGCTGCGCCCACCGCGGATTCAACGGCATAGGGGCCATTCCATACCGGAGTGCGCGCTCGGCACGATGTCGGAGCGGTGGGGCCTTACGCGTAGCGTCACCCGCCGGCGCTGGCAAGCAGGCTGCCAATAATGATATCGGCGGCTGCGTTTTCGGATATCCATAGACCAATTCTCGCCAGCGTGCGGCGCCGGAATAGTCTAACTTCCGCACCGGAGCTGAATTTGCACGTGTTGAAGGCCGGGGGATATCGGTCCGTCAAACTAGTTTCACTCCGTCAGCGGACGTGACCTACAACGAACGAGGGACATCGATATGAAGATACGAGCTCGCAGTCTCGTGGCTGTGCTGGCTTCCTTGGCATGCATTTCATCCGCAATCGTCGCCGACGCGTCCGATCAACGGGGGCCGCACAGGCACCCGGGGCCGCAGACGCGGCTCTCCGGCGAAATCATTCCAGTCGACATCTACGATCCGCTGGGCCTGGTGGCGCGCGGCCCGCAAGGCCAGCTGCACGAGCTCGCCGCGGGCTTCGGCTTCACCGAGGGCCCGGCGGCCGACCGCCATGGCAACGTGTATTTCACCGACCAGCCGAACGACAAGATCTATCGCTGGGATGCCGGCACCGGTGCGATCACGCTGTGGCTGGAAGGCACCGGCCGCGCCAACGGCATGATCTTCGACCGCGAGGGCAACCTGATCGCCGCGGCCGACATGTACGGCGAGCTGTGGAAGATCCGCCCGGACGGCAGCCACAAGGTGCTGATCGACAACTACCAGGGCAAGCTGCTGAACGGACCGAACGACGTCTGGATCAACCCGGCGAGCGGCGGCATCTACATCACGGACCCGATCTTCCCGCGCAATTACTGGGAGCCGGGCGATCCGCGCCAGCAGGGGTGGGAGCCGACTCACTCGGAGCAGGCGCCCCAGGGCAAGGGCGGCCACGTCTAC
The DNA here is from genome assembly GCA_946479515.1 of uncultured Pseudomonadota bacterium. Next base: position 46,422 of record CAMLGF010000016.1, read on the forward strand.
TATCTACCGCCGCATGGGCGCAAGCTGGTGCGGGTGACCTCCGATGCGCTGGGCTGGGAGTCCGACTCCTGGCCGAATGGCGTGGTCGGCACGCCCGACGGCAGGAAGCTGTACGTCAACAAGTGGTACTACGAAGACAAGGGCGGCACCTGGGTGTTCGACATCCGGCGCGACGGCACGCTCACCAACATGCGCAAGTTCCTCGACATCGGCGGCGATGGCATGTCGATGGATGAGCGCGGCAATATCTACATCAGCAATGGGGCTGGCGTGATGGCGTTCGACCCGAACGGCAACCACATCCTGACCATCCCCACCGGCGGCGGCGCCACCAACAACACCTTCGCCGGCCGCGATGGCAGGACCCTGTTCATCACCGGCCCGGCCAACAAGGTGACCGCGATCCGCATGAACGTGCGTGGCTCCGAGGCTGGCTGCCCCGGGTCCCCGCATCGGCATCACTAGCCGCGTCGCTGAGATTCCCCGGGCGGCGCGCAGCCGCCCGGGGTTCACGATGCCAGCAGCTGCGCGCGTTCGAGCAGCTGCCGGTTGAAGAGGCTCTGCGGTTTGTGCGCCAGGCGTTCGGCGATCAGCGCGCGCGCCAACGACGAGCGCCCGGCACGCAGTGCGGCCTCGGTGGCGGTCAGCTGCAGCAGATCGCGCTGCGCATGGCTGCCGCCGTAGCGATGCGCGAAGGCGCGCACCCGCTGCAGCTCGTCCACGGTGATCTCGAAATCCTGCCCATCGAAGGCCTGCAGCGCGCGCGCCACGGGCAGGCCCACCTCGCGGCTCATCATGGCGTTGGTGTCCTTGCGGCGCGCGGCCGCATCCAGGCCCTCGAGAATGCGGCGCGACTGGCGCTGGTTGCCGGTGGCGAGGAATGCCATCAGCGCGTGCGCATCGTTGAAGGCGTAGTAGCCCGCATCGCCGAGCGCCTCCCAGCTGCGCGCGAGCTCGTTCCAGCGCTCGCCGACGTCGATGCCGCGCAGTCGCAACCGCCACAGCAGCGCCGAGGCGTCGACCATCTCGCCCGCGACGCAGGTGGCCGCCGGCCGGATGTGCGTGTCGTACAACGCCAGCGCCGTGCCGCAGTCGCCCTCGTCGAGATGGAACAGCGCGAGATGCCACCAGTTGTGGAAGGCCAGGAAGTTGTGCCGGCTCCAGTCGGGCGCGCTCTTCTCGAGGAAATCGATGCCGACGCGCGTCTGGCCGCGCATCTCGTACACGTGCGCCACGGCGTGCGCCGCCCAGATGTCGGGCGGGTTCAACTCGATGGCGCGGCGGCCGATGGCCTCGGCGTCGTCGTACGCGCCACATTCCTCGAGGCCGAAGGCATGCATGCCGAGAATGGCGCCGCGCAGCGGATCGGCCGCGCCCCAGGCACGCAGTGCCTGCGCCGGCCGGTCGCGCAGCATGCTGGCATGGCCCAGCAGGAAATCCATGAGGTGCGCGATCTGCAGCGCCAGGAAATCGCGCGGATATTCCGCGCAGATGTCGCCGTAGAGCTTGGCGGCGCCCGCGAAGTCGCGGCCGAGCCAGGCGCGCACCGCGTTCAGATGCATGCGCTCGCGTTCGAGCGCGTGGCCGACGTGGCGTTCCGCCGCGGCCAGCGCGGCGGCAATCGCCGCCTCGCAGCCCTGCTCGCTGCTGGTGGCGAGCATCCCCGCCTTGAAGCAGTGGCCCATGATGAAGCTGGGATCGAGCCCCAGCGCCTCATCGATGGTGGCGATGGGATCGGTGCGGTAGAACGCGAACTGGGTGACCGCCTGGTCGTACAGATCGAGAGCGATGCGGTGGCGCGCCGAAACGGCGTTGCCGAGCTGGTCGATGAGATTCATGGGCATTCTCCAGGTCAATTACCCTGAAGGCGTGATCCCGCGAGGAACAATGTTCCTCGCCGCGCGTCATTCCGGCCGGTATGAACAGAAGGAGCCGGTGCGGATGGCCCAGTTCAGGTGCCTGCCCGCCACGGGGCATTCACGGGCGATGCGCTCGATCGCATGCTTGAGCCGGCGCTGGACGTTGACCCGCGCGCGCTCCACGTTGGAGCCCGATCGTCGCGCGCGGCCGTCGAGCCCGAAGGCTCGCGACAGCTCCGCACTCAGCTGCTCGATCTCCTCTCTGGCGGCCTCGGCGCCGGCCAGATCGTGGCGACTCTCGGCCTCTTCCAGCTGCTCGCGCAGGCATTCCAGGCGGCTGCGGTAATCGCGCCGCGCCTGCGGGTCGAGCGCCTCGCCGCAGTCGCCGCCATCCACCGGCTGATCGCCGAGATTGGCGCCCATCAGATCGAGCACGTGGACCTCGCGACCCGGGATCGCCACCAGCCTCGCCAGCATCTGCAGGCCGCGGCTGTCGCGCAGCCGGAACGATTCGCTCTCGCAGCGACAGACCCAGACCTCGCCGTCCTGCACCAGCTGGAAGTACGACACCGCCGGCAGGCCCGCGCCCGCGGACGGCGTCTCGGGCGGCGGCCTGTCGCCGCCCTGGGCGAGCCCTTGCTCGAGCTGCCGCAGGCCGAGCTCGGCCGCCATGGCGCGGGCTTCGCCGAGCAGCGCCAGTGCACGCGCGGAAGCCGCGCCGTCGCGCGGGGTCGCTTGCAGCCATTCGAGCACGATCCTCGCGAACCACGGTCGCGCATCCATGCGGCGCGCCAGCTCGATCGCCCGCGCGAAGTGTTCCTCGGCCGCGTCCCGTCGGCCCAGCGCCACGGCGAGCATCGCCAGGCTGCGCGCCACCGGACCCATCCAGCGCAGGCCGAGCATGCCCCAGTGGCCGCAGCGATCCTGGTAGGGAAGCAGGCCCTCATACGCGAGTTCGACCAGCGGACGCTGGCCCAGCGCCGGTAGATAGTCCCCGAGGCAACTGAGGGCGCCCATGTCGCAGAACTTGACGATGGCGCGCAGCCCGGCCTCGTCCAGGTCGGCGCCCGCGGGCTTGCGTCCGAAGCAACGCCAGCCGGCCGCGAGCAAGGCGGGCCGCAGGTACAGGTGCGATTGCGTCAGCCGCCCGCACTCGCGCTCCAGCCGCGCGCACAGCGCATCGAGCTGTTCGCGGTCTTCCCTGATCTCCGCGAGTGCGAGCTGCTGCACGAGCAGCGTCAGCGGCGCATTGGAATCCTGCGCACGGTCCGCGAACTGGCGGGCGCGCGCCAGCGCCGCCTCGGCGGCCGCGAACTCGCCGCGCGACGTGGCGCGCATCACCTTGAGCGCCTCCGCGGTCCATTGGTAGTGAGGCAGGCACAGCTGCCGGGCGAGGCCGTCGCACTGCGCGATGGCGTCGTCGAGCGTGGCGGCTTCGGCGAGCTCCATCGCGTCCACCGCCGAGCGCCAGTAGCCGCGCATGCACTCGGGCATGTCGCCCAGCTGCCGCGCGAGGCGCACGTATTCCTGGTTCAACGCCAGGCGCTCGACCGGGTCGCCGAGATCCATCAACGCCGACACCGCACTGCGCAGCGTGGTGAGCAGCGTGCGCGCGTCGCCCGCGGTGCGCGCCAGCGCGATCGCCTCGCGCGCCAGCGCCGCGGGCTCGGCCGGATCCGCGGCCGGTTGCAGGGCCGCGGCCAGCCGCGCCTGCAGGCGCGCGCGGCGGTCGAGGTCGCCCTCGCCCAGCCGCGCCAGTGCCGCCTTCAGCAGGCCGACGAGCCGCGGGTCGACGCAGCCGAACGTGAAGATGCTGCCGTAGGTGAGTGCCGCGTCGGCGAGCAGCGGCGCATCATCGAGCGCATCGCCAATGCGAAAGGCTTCCGCGCTGTTGCGCCGCCCGGCGTCCAGGTCGCCCGCGCGGATCTGCGCCGCGGCCAGCTCGAGCAACAGCCGCGCACGGGTGAGCTCGGACCCTGGCCGCTCGCCGGCGAGCTGCAGCGCGCGGTTGTAGCACAGCGCCGCGTCGAACGAATGGCGCGCCTCGGCCTGGTGCGCCGCCTGGCGCCAGGCTTCGATGGCGCCGCCGGTGGCCTGCTCGCCGGACTCCTCGAGATGCTGCGCCAGGGCCGCCCACGAGATCGTCGTGCCGCTCTCGGCGCGCGAGCGCATGCGCTGTGCTTCGCGCTCGTGCAGCTCGCGCCGCTCCACGGCCGGCAGCGACTCGTGAAAGGCCTCGCGCACCAGCATGTGCTCGAACCTCAACCCCGTGCCCGCGTCCCGTTCGAGGAGGCCGCACGCCACGGCCGGCGCCAGCAGCTCGCGCACTTCCGTCTCCGTGCAGCCCGCGATCTGCGCGAGTGCCGCAGGCTGAAAACTGCGGCCCAGCACCGACGCCATGCCGAGCAGCGAACGGCTGCGCTCCGGCAGTTGCGTGGCACGCTCGAGCACGGCCAGGCGGATGCTCGACGGCGCATTCAGCAGGTTGCCGCGCTCCAGTCCGAGCTCCACGACCTCGGCGAGATACAGCGGATGGCCCTCGGTGAGCGCGAGCAAGGCGGCGACGTCCTGCTCCAGCGGTCGCTCGCCCGTGGACAGGCGCAGGTATTCGCGCACGTCGTCGCGCTCCAGCCGGCGCAGCGGCAGCTGGATGGCCGCGCGGCCCAGGCGCGTGATGATGTTGCCGATGCGCGGCTTCTGGATCTCGGCGTCGCGCAGCGTACCCACGATCAACACGCGCGAGCCGTGCAGCTGGCGGATCGCGAACTCCAGTAGCAGCAGCGAATCCGTATCCACCGCATGCAGGTCTTCGAGCACGAGCAGGAGCGGCTCGGCCGACGCGCATGCGGACAGCAGCGTCGACACGGCATCCATGAGCCGGAAGCGCGCCTGTTCCGGTTCGAGGCGCGCGGCATCGGCGCGTGGCGACACCAGTTCCGGCACCAGCTCGGCGAGCGCGGCGGCCAGGTGCGGCTGGTCCCGCAGGGCGGTGCGCGCGCAATCGCGCGCCAGCAGCGAGCGCAAAATCTGAATCCATGGCCAGTAGACAGGCGCGCCACCCGACTCCCACGCGAAACCCCAGTGGATGGACGCGCTGCGCGAGGCCTGTTCGGCCGCGAACTGCGCCAGCAGGCGGCTCTTGCCGATGCCGGGCTCGCCGCTCACCAGGCAGAGCGTGCCGCGGCTCTCGTCAGCCGCCGACAGCGCGCTGGCGAGTGCGGCAAACTCGCGGCCGCGCCCTACGAACCCGCGGGTCCGGCCTCCTGAGGGGTTTGCACGCACGCCCGATCTCCAACCTCTGCAAGCTTGTTTGTTTGTCTGGCAGCCGAGAGCGCGCGATGGTACTGCATCGGCGGCTCGCGGTAAGCCAAATGACGCGGCGAGCCGCTGGCTCTCCAGCGACTCGCCGCGCATCGACTGCGGGCGCGAGGCCCGCCCGGCCTCAACCAATGGCGCCGGTGGCCGCGAGCGCGGGCTCGCGCCCCGCCGCCGCTTCCACATTGCGCTTCACGTAGGTCGCATTCGGCGTCAGTTTCCGTGCCTTGGCCAGGTCGTTGTGCGCCGCAACCTCGTCACCGGACAACAGGTGCATCACGGCGCGATTCGAATACGCGGCCGCGACGTCCTTGTCGAGCGTCCGGCGCGACACGTCGAAGCGATTGCCATTGCGGCGGCGGACCTCGATGGCGCCATCGATGGCCGAATCGCAGAAGCCTTCGGCATCGGCCCACTGGCGCAGCAGCGTGTGCGCGACGCACTGGTTAGTCAGCTCATAGGCCGATTTGCGCGACGCCTTGCGGGCCTGCAACTGCTCGAGGGCCTTGCCGGTCTTGCCGCGCACCAGCGCGAGACCGCCGGGCGCGTCCGTGTACGACGCCAGCACCAGGATCCGGCGCTGTTCCTGCGGGCATTCGGCGACCGACCGCTGCACGCGCTTGGGCAGCAGCACCGACTTGCCCGGGTGGCTCGCGGGACGCTGCACGGCCAGCGTGGTGAACGAGCACTCGTCGCGGATCACGGCAGTGGCGTCGGCCGCGTTCGTGTCTGGCGACAGGCCGCCCAGCGCGGCGGTGAGCAGGGTGGCAGCGATGATGTGGTTGCGAAAAGACATGGGATTCTCCTTGAAGGTTTGATGGATGATTCGCCTTCAAGGCGTGACACCGGACGGAACAGTGTTCCGCGGACGCGGCCGGCGCGTTCCCGCCGGCAGGACGCGCGACCCTGGCATTTCCGCTAATGCGCTTTCATGCCGCACCGCTTTGCGCTTCAATCCGATCGCTTGAAACGAAGGGGGCGTCTTGAAACACGTGTGGTTGGTGGCCCTGTCCACCTGTGTGATGGCCGGCGCGGCCGCGGCCGGAGCGTCGAGTGCGGATCTCACCGCGTATCGCAACCTTCCCCTGTGGGAGCCGGCAAAGGTGCCTGATGCGGCGGGCAATGGCCCGCTGGATGCGCCCTTCCTCACGGTATTCCCGCCCCGCGCCGGCACGGCGAACGGCAGCGCCGTGATCGTCGCGCCCGGCGGCGGCAACATCATGCTGATGTACGGCGGCGAGGGCGCGGACGTCGCCGAGGTCTTCAACGACTGGGGCGTGACCGCCTTCGTGCTCACCTACCGCCTCGCGCCTCACTACGACAACGACGCGCGCACGCGCGAAGCGGAGCGCGCGCTGCGCCTGGTGCGTGCCAACGCCGCGCGCTGGCATCTCGACCCCGCGCGCATCGGCTTCATCGGCTTCTCCGCCGGCGGGCACCTGGCGCGCGCGCTGATCGACGCCGCCGATGCGGGCGATGCGAATTCCGCCGATCCACTCGAGCGCGTGAGCTCGCGACCGGACTGGGCCGGGCTGATCTATGGCGCCGGGCGGACCGCCGAAGGCAGATCGCTGCAGGACTATCCACCTACTTTCCTGCTGTCCGCCGCCGGCGACCAGGGCCCCTCGCTCGCCAACGCGCAGCTCTTCATGGATCTCACACGGGCCGGCGCGGTCGCCGAGCTACACGTATACCAGCGCGGACGACACGGCTTCGGCAGCGGCATCGGCAGCTCGGAGTTCGCCGACTGGATGCCGCGCCTGCGCGGCTTTCTGCGCATCAACGGCTTCCTGCCGCCGGACGCCGCACCTGCTCCGCCAAACGCAAAGGCGGCCGCAAACGCAGCCGCGGCTCCCTCGCCGGTTCGCACCGTGAACGACGGTTACGGCGACTACGTCTTCGTGCCCGCCGGCGCGTTCAAGATGGGCGATGACGGCACTCGCGGCTGGGCGCGCGAACGGCCCGCGCACCTGGTCGAGCTCGATGCGTTCTACATCTCCCGGTTCGAGATCACCAATCGCGAGTGGCGCCGATTCCGCGACGACCCCGGTTACGACGATGCGCGCTTCTGGCCCAATGGTCAGGTGGTGCCGCGCGAGCAGATACCCTACTGGACCCAGGCCAACAACCACGGCGGCGGCACGCCGGACAGCGACGAGTATCCGGTGATCGGCGTGAACTGGGACGCCGCCACCGCGTACTGCGCCTGGCTCAGCGCCCGCACCGGCAAGCGCTACCGCCTGCCCACCGAGGCCGAGTGGGAGAAGGCGGCGCGAGGCACCGACGGCCGCCTCTACCCCTTCGGCGCCGTCATCGATCGCAGCCGGGCTAACTACGTGGGCGCCCAGGCGTTCGACACGGTGATGCGCGTGGGCGAGCTCGCCGGCGGCGCCTCGCCGTACGGCGCCTTCGACATGGCGGGCAACGTCATGGAGTGGACGCAGGACTGGTACGACCGCGACTACTACTCGGTGTCGCCGCGCCGCAATCCGCAGGGACCTGCCACCGGCGCTTATCGGGTGGTGCGCGGCGGCAGCTTCTTCGTCGAGCCCTTCGATCTGCGCGCCTCGGCGCGCTCGGCGGCATGGCCGTCGTTCAAGGCGCATCGCATGATCGGCTTGCGGCCGGTGCGGGAACCCTGAGCGGCCGCGAGTGTCGCGCGCGCCGGTTCACAAACCGGCGGACCGCGCGACGGGGCGCGCAACCACGCGCCGTCTAATGTTCGTGAGCGCAGATCTCAGCGCGCCCAGGAACATCAGTGTGTTCACCGACACAGCCATCGTCGCGACAGAGCGACAGAGCGGCAGCGAGTGCCGCGAAATCACGCCGGTCGCTGCCGAGTATCGCCTCGCCGCCTGCGACCGCGACGACGCGCGCCGCCGCGAGGCGGAAGCCTTCGTCCGCCGGCGATTCCTGCGCAGTCATGGCGCGCACGTCAGCAACTTCATGCCGACGCTGCTGCTGCTGAGCGACGCGCACGGCGAGCTTGCCGCCGTGGCGGGCTTGCGCTGCGCGGCGGATGAGCCGCTGTTCCTGGAACGATATCTGCCGGTCCCCATCGAGCAGGCCATTGCGCTGCGCCGGCCGGTCGCGGTGAGCCGCGCGCAGATACTCGAGATCGGCAATTTCGCCGCCGCGGATTCGCGCCGCGCGCGCATCCTCATGTCGTTCATGCCGGCGTGGTTTCTGGCGCGCTCCGCGCGCTGGATCGCGTTCACGGCCACATCCGCAATACGAGCGTTGCTCGCCACGATGGGCGGGCGCTGTCTCGAACTGGCCGCTGCCGACGGCACGCGCGCCGCCGGCTGCGGCGACGAGTGGGGCCACTACTACTCGGCCGATCCGCGTGTCATGGCGGGCTACCTGCCATCGGCGCGGCGCATTCCCGCGTTGTGGAGGGCGCCGCATGGAAATTGACTGCCTGCTCGGCGACACGCCGCGGCTCGCGCCCGGCCGCACGGCGCTCACGGATGGCATCCGATCCCTCACTTACGGCCAGTTGTCACCTCGGGTTCGCGACGAGGCAGCGGTGCTGCGCGAGTCGGGCGGCCTGCGTTTCGCGTTGCTCGCCGAGAACGGCTGCGACTGGGCCATTGCGGACCTGGCGATCCATCACCTGAACCGCGTGAACGTGCCTCTGCCGGCGTACTTCACCGCCGCGCAAATGCGCCATGCCATCGACGATGCCGGCATCGACACGCTGATCACCGACCGGCGCGACGAGCTGCTGGATCGTTGGCCCGAGTTCTCCGTGCTGGGGACGATGTGCGCGGGCACTCTCGCCGTGCTGCGGCGATCGGTGGAGCCGGCGCAGCGCCGCGCGATTCCCGCCGGCATCACCAAGATCACCTACACCTCGGGCAGCACGGCAGAGCCCAAGGGTGTCTGCCTGCCGGGTGCCGCGCTCGACCGGGCGACGCGCGCCATGGTGCAAACTACCGCCGCGCTGGGCCTGCGGCGGCACCTGTGCCTCCTGCCGCTGCCGACCTTGCTCGAGAATCTGGCGGGAGTGCATGCGCCGCTGCGCTCGGGCGCCACCTGCGTGATTCCGGCCACGTCGCAGACCGGCATGAGCTATGGCGCGCTCGATCCGCAGCGCCTGCTGCACGCGCTGGCCCGGCACCGCCCGGAGAGCCTGGTGTTGGTGCCCGAACTGCTCCGCCTCATCGTGCGCGCCGCGCAGGGTGGATACCCGCTGCCCGACTCGCTGCAGTTCATCGCCGTGGGCGGCGCCCCGGTCGCGCACAGCCTGCTGGAAGAGGCGGCGTCCCTGCGCCTGCCCGTCTTCGAAGGCTATGGCCTGAGCGAGTGCGGCTCGGTGGTCTGCCTGAATACACCCCGCGCGCGGCGCCTCGGCAGCGTGGGCCGCCCGCTGCCGCACGTCGGCGTGTCGGTGGATGGACGGGGCGAGCTGCGCGTCTCGGGATGGGTCATGTCCGGCTATCTCGGCGACACGCAGGTCGAAGGCCCGCGGGAGATCGCCACCGGCGATCTCGGCGAGATCGATGCGGAGGGCTTCGTCTACATCCGCGGCCGTCTGCGCAACCTGTTCATCACCAGTCTCGGGCGCAACGTCTCGCCCGAGTGGATAGAGCGCGAGCTCGCGCACGAGCCGGCGATACGCCACGCGGTGGCGGTCGGCGAGGGCCGGCCGGAGGTGCGTGCGCTCGTCTGCCCCGCCAGGCCTGACCTGGCACGGACGGACATCGAACACGCCGTCGAGCACGCGAACGAACGGCTGCCCGACTACGCGCGCGTGCGCCACGTGGCATGCATGCCCGAGATGCCCACCTTGTCTAACGGCCTGCTGACCGCGAACGGTCGGCTGCGGCGCGAACGGGTGCTGGAGAAATTCGGCAGCCTGCTCGAAGTGGCCGCCTGAAACCTGGAGGAACCCGTGTCCCACTTTTCCGAACTGATCTCGCGCACCACGTCCGACCGCGCGCAATTGCAGGCCACCCCGGTGATCGCGCGCGCGCTGCGCGGCGAGGTGACTCGCGAGCTGTACCTGGACTTCCTCGCGCAGGCCTATCACCACGTGCGCCACACCGTGCCACTGCTCATGGCAGTGGGCGCGCGGCTGCCCGCACGGCACCAGTGGCTGCAGAAAGACCTGGTGCACTACCTCGAAGAGGAGCAGGGACATGACGAGTGGATTCTCTCCGACATCGCCGCCGCCGGCGGCGACGCGGCCGCGGTGCGCGACGGTGCGCCCGGCCTCGAGACCGATGCCATGATCGCCTATGCCTACGATACGGTGACGCGACGCAACCCCGTTGGCTTCTTCGGCATGGTGTACGTGCTCGAAGGCACCAGTGCGGCGCTCGCGCTCGACGCCGCCGATGCCATCCAGCGCACGCTGGCCCTGCCCAACAAGGCCTTCACCTATCTGCGCAGCCACGGCTCGCTCGATCAGCAGCACGTGGGCCACCTGGCAGCGATCGTCGATCGCTTCGACGCCGCGGCCGACCTGCCGGCGGTCATCGTCTGCGCGCGCGCCATCTTCCGGCTGTATGGCGACGTATTCCGTTCGTTGGACCCGGCCGGTCACGCGCCGCGGCCGGCTCTCCGGGGGGCCGCATGACGCTCGCGCACCGACGCATCCTGCTGACCGGCGCCACGGGCGGCATCGGCCGCGTCATCGCCCGGCATCTGCTCGACGAGGGCGCGCACGTGCTGCTCGTGGGCCGTGACCCGGCCGCGCTCGATGCGATGGTGCATTCTTTCGCTTCCACGGCCGAGCGGGTGCAGGCGCAGCGCGCCGATCTCACGCGCGCCGCGGACCGCGCGGCGCTCTGCTCGCTCGCATGCCAGTGGCATGGCGGAGTCGACGTGCTCATAAACAACGCCGGCGTCAATCCGTTCTCGATGTACGAAGACCTGGGCGCGGAGCAGCTCGACCAGTGTCTCGCCGTCAACGTGCAGGCGCCCATGCACCTGTGCCGCGAGCTGCTGCCCTCACTCAAAGCCCGCGAGTCCGCGGCCATCGTCAACATCGGCTCGGTGTTCGGCTCGATCGGCTATCCAGGATACGTGGCGTACTCGGCCACCAAGTTCGCCATCCGCGGTTTCTCGGAGGCATTGCGCCGCGAGCTCGCCGACAGCCGCGTGGAAGTGAAGTACCTCGCGCCGCGCGCGACGCGCACCGCGATGAACAGCGCCGCCGTCGAAGAAATGAATGCCCAGCTCGCGGTGGCGATGGATCCGCCCGAGCGGGTCGCGCGGCAGCTCATCGCGCTGCTCGAACCGCGCCGGCATTCCTCGGTTGTCGGCTGGCCCGAAAAGTTCTTCGTCAAGCTCAATGCCCTGCTGCCCGGCCTCGTCGACCGCACCGTCCGCGGGCAGCTGCCACTCATTCGCGCATTCGCGGCCGTGCGCCAGGAGATATTTTCCAAATGAACATCAGGACTTCATGGCACCGGTGGCTGGAATCTCTGGCCGTCGCGCTGGCCCTCCTGCCGGCACTGCCCGCGTTCGCGGACGATGCCCCCTTTGCGACCGAGCTCGCCGGCATCCAGCAAGCCTGGGACCAGGCAAACTACCGCTCGGCCAATCCGGCGGACAAGCTGCGCCAGCTCGAAACGCTGTCGGCGCGCAGCGAGGCGCTGGCCCGCCAGTATCCGCGCAGCGCCGAGCCGCTGATCTGGGAAGGCATCGTGCTCAGCACCTACGCCGGCGCCCGGGGTGGCCTGGGCGCGCTGTCGTTTGCCAAGCGCTCCCGCGACTGCCTGCTCGCGGCCACGCGCCTCGACCCCGCCGCCCTGCACGGCTCCGCCTATACCAGCCTCGGCGCACTCTATTACAAGGTGCCCGGCTGGCCGGTCGCCTTCGGCAGCGACGACAAGGCGAGCGAATTCCTGCACAAGGCTCTGGCGCTCAACCCGGACGGCATGGACCCAAACTACTTCCTCGGCGAATTCCTCTACGAGCAGGGCGACTATGCGCGCTCCCTGCAGCACCTGCAGAAGGCGCTGGCGGCGCCATCGCGCCCCGACCGACCCATCGCCGATGCCGGCCGGCGGGCCGAGATCGATGCGCTGCTGGTGAAGGTGCGGGCCCGGTTGCAGGTCAACCGCTGACCTCCCGGCGCGTTTCGTCATGCATGAGTCTCGGAAAGCTCGCCTGCATCGGAATTCTGTCCGCCGGCCTCGCGGCTTGCGGCGGTAGTTCGTCGAATCCGCCGCCGGCATCGCCGCCGCCGGCGGATCCCTTCGCCGCGGTCGACAGCGCCGCCAACGCGGTCTTCACGGCCCAGGGCCTCACCGGCATGGGCGTGGCCGTCTACGATGCGCAGGGCGTGAAGCGCTTCGAAAAGATGTACGGAACCTTTGCGCCGGACCAGCGTGTGGCGATCGCGTCGGCATCCAAGATGGTGTCCGGCCTGACGATACTGCGGCTGGTCGAGCAGGGATTCCTCTCGCTCGATTCGACGACCGGCGCCGTGCTCGGCTGGACCGGCCCGCAGGCCACCATCACGCTGCGCCAGTTGCTGTCGTTCACCTCGGGACTGCCGCCCGATGCCGACTGCGCCTACCAGCAGCTGGTCACGCTCGCCGACTGCGTGGCGACGATCTCCGGCATGACCCTGGTTGCGACGCCCGGAACGCGGTTCGACTACGGCAGCACGCATCTGCACGTCGCGGCTCGCATGGCCGAGGTGGCCACGGGCGAACCCTGGGCCGCGATCTTCGCGGCGCAGCTCAAGACGCCTCTCGGGCTCGGCGCCGACGCGCTCTATTACTCCGCGCCGCGCCAGGCGCTGGGCACTTCGAATCCGCTCATCGCGGGTGGCTTGCGCGCCACCATGAACGAGTACGCGCGCGTGCTGCAGCTGGAATTCGCTCGCGGCGTGTTCGCCGGCAACCGCCTGCTGGCCGAGGCGCTGTTCGTCGCGCAGGCCACCGAGCCCTTTCCGGACGCAGTGATCGGCAATTCACCGGTGCAGTCGCTCGGCCTCGAGTTTCACTACGGGCTGACCGCCTGGCTGGAATGTCCCCCGCCCGCCGTCGACTGCGCCGTGATCTCCTCTCCCGGCGCGTTCGGCTTCACACCCTGGGTAGACCGGGACGGCGGCTACTACGCCATGATCGCGATGGAAGTCGATCGCTCGCAGATGGGCGTGGTGAACTTCTCGGTGCAACTCGCGCAGCAGCTCAAACCGCTGATCCGCGTGGCACTGCAGGCGCCGTGAATGCAGGGCGTCGCGCGCCAGGCCCTGCGCGTCAATGAGCGGTGAAGGAAAGCCCCGCCACCGCGCCGCGCTCCATCTCCTTCCGGATCGCCTGGCCGAGCTCGAGCACGGCGGAGGCATAAAAAGTGGAACGGTTGTAGCGCGTGATCACTTCGAAGTTGGTGAAGCCCGCGAAGAACTTCGAGGCCTTGCCCGGCGTCGGCAGCTCGAAAATCGAACACGGCCCGGCCGGCGGATCCGAGCCCGCGAACACCACGCCCTTGCCCTGCACCTCGAGCACGTCGTGGACGCGTTCGAGTCCGCTGATCAGGTCCGGCTCGCTGCCCGGCAGCAGCCGCACCGGCGCTTTCGCCACCTCACCGGGAACCCAGCCGAATTCCCGGATGTAGTTGGCGACGCTGCCGATGGCGTCGACGGCGCTGCGCCGCAGGTCGATGACGCCGTCGCCGTCGAAGTCCACCGCGTACCTGCGGTAGCTGGATGGCATAAACTGCGGCAGCCCCACCGCGCCCGCATACGAACCCTTGATGGCCAGTGGATCGATGCCCTTGTCGCGCGCCAGCAGCAACAGTTCCTTCAACTCGTCGCGGAAGAAATCCTGGCGACGCGTGCCGTCGAAGGCGATCGTGGCCAGCGCATCCACCGCGCGGAACGAGCCCGTGTTCTGCCCGTAGCGCGTCTCGACCCCCAGGATGCCGAGAATCACTTCCGGCGGCACCCCGAACTCTTCCCGGGCGCGCCGCAGCTCCACGGCATGCTCTGTCCAGAAATCCTTGCCCGCCGAAATGAGCTCGGGCGTGAGGAATTTCGCGCGGTAGTTCTCATAGGACCTGGCGGGAGACGGCGCCGAGCTCGGCGTCGGCGTAATCAGCCGCACCACCGTCGGCTGGTAGCGCACGGCGCCCAGCACGCGTTCGAGATCCGCGGTGTCGATGCCGTGCTCCTCGCTCATTACCTCGATGAACGAGCGCACGTCGGCGCGTTCGAGATAGCCCGAGGCCTGCGCCGACGCTGCCGCCAGCAGGCAGAGCGCCATCAACGATGCGATCGTCGTGACTACGGGTTTCACTGAGCGCGCTCGGAATTGCCGCGGGAGACGCAAAGTTAAGCCGCGGCGCGTGGCGAGTCAGTGATCGTTTTCACATGATGCGCGCGCCGGCCGTGAGCCGCGCCCTGCGCGCTTGCCCGCATAGCTCCGCGCGGCCAACTCCAGGCCCACGAAATCCGAGCGCGCGAGGGCCGCAACCGAAACCTCATCCAGCCCCCATTCCGCTGCGACGGCGCGGGGCCGGCGAACGAAGCGCTCGCGAAAATCCGCGTCGGTGAACAAGCGCGCCAGCAGCGCTTCGCAGGCCTCATCCTGATCACGCATGGCGGCGCACCTGCGGTTCCGCGCGCGGCCTGACCGTCCGCAGGGCGGCGCGCGCGGCGTCCAGCTCGGCGAGCAGCACGTCCACCGACGGGTAATTGCCATCGCGTTCGAGAATCACATCGAAGGGGCGCGGAGCCTGCGCCGACAGAGCGCCCAGCAATTCGAACACGGCTGCCGGCGGCGAGTGGACGTGGTCATCGAGCAGCCGCCGCTCGCCGGTGCTCGACTCGATCCACTTGCCCCCGGAGAGGTGCACACATTGCACCGATGCCAGCGGAAACTCGCTCAGGTCCGCGAGAGCATCGCGACGGGCATTGGCCGCGTTGGCATACAGGTTGTGCAGGTCCAGCAACAACGGTGCGCCGCTGGCGTGCAGGATGTGGCGGGTCCACGTGGCCTCGCTGCAGGTGGACGTGGGCGGCTCGAACAGCGTCGCGATGTTTTCGAGCCGGGGCAGCGAGCCGGTGACTGCACGAGCGCGCTCGAGATTGCGGACGCATTGCTCCACGGTGCGCGCCGTGCGCGGTGGCATGGCGAGGTGCCCGATCTCGATGCCCCCTGCGCGCACGAAGGCCAGGTGCTCGGACCAGCACTCCGGACGTACGTGCTCGATGAGCCGCGCCATGCTGTCGAGGCGGCGTTCATCGACGGGCGAAGCCGAGGCGAGACCCATGCCCACGCCGTGCAGGTGCACGGGCACTTCCCGCGCGAGGCCACGCAGCGCGTCCCGCTCGCGGCGGGACGCATGAAAGTAGTTGTCAGCGATCACTTCGACGAGGTCAATGCGGTCGAGATGCAGGAGAATCGCGGCCGCCAGCTCTGGTCGCCAGCCCATGCCGACGCGCGAGCTGCCCTCAGCTGCCACAACCACCGCAACCTCCTCCGCAGCCGCCGCCGCCGCAGCTCGAACCGCAGGCCGACGAGCAGGCCAGGTTTTCTCTCAATTTCTGTTTGCTGATCCTGGCGGCAGAGGGATAGACCACACGCGGCAGCGCCGCGAGCCCAAAGGTCGCTGCCACCAGCACGGCCTCATTGGTGGCGCCGGTGGCGGACATTCTGCCCACGCGGTCCTTCAGGCGTGCAAACAAGGTCTGCTGATCGTGCAATGCCCGCCGGCCCTCGCTCGTGCGAGGCAAGCGATAAATGGCGTACGCGGCCGCCAACGCGGCGAGCGTGAGCATGACCAGGAACGCGATGTTCGTGTGTCCCCGCTGCACGGCAATGACGATCTTCGTGACGGACAGCGCCGCCAGCGAGCCCGCGATCAACACAAGCGCCGGACGGCGCCGGACATACTCGGCATCGTCGGCCATCAGGCCCTCGGTACGCAGAGGAGCGGTGTATTCCTCGGCAGCCAATCTGAGCAGTGGGTCCTGCAGCAGGTCCTTCATGGTGAGCCGCGCGGAGCACTGCCTCAGTAGCGTCACTTCGAGCGGATGGGTCACGGCCTCAGGCGACGTGAGTCCGGTGGTGATGAAGTACTCGCCGACCCGGGTCAGCAGTTTGCGCTCGTGGAGCGCGAACAACAGGGTATGCAGCAGCTCGCGCTGCCCGCCACGCAAGTAGGAGACCAGGTAGGGGTCGCGAAGAAGGCGCCGCGCCATTGGCGATGCATCCCGCTGCGGACCCTGCAAGATGCCCAGAACGACCAGCAGGAGCAGCAGCAATGCCGCCAGACTCGCGATTAGATAGAGCACCAGGAAGGCTGGGCCAGGCAGGTCGAAAGGATTCATCGCAGCCACCCTACTTCGTCGCCCGCGGCGCGATGGCGCGCGCGAAGTCGATGAGCTGCGCGAGCAGCCGCAACGAATCGGCGGTGACGGGCTGGCCCTGGTCGCGAATCTGCTGGCTGCGCTCGATCAATGCCACCGCACCGTGGTGCGACGCCAGCTCCAGCAGCGCGTCTTTCGGTGTGGTCGCCGGCTGACCTGCCAGCTCTCGCAGCGCCACCGCCGACGCGCGCAGCGGACCCACGGCCTCGGCGAGAACACGCGTGCGGGCATGATCGTTGTGCAGCAGCAGCGACTGCCGCAGGCGCAGCGAGAGGTTGAGCAGCACTTGCGCGACGCGGCGACTCAGCGCCTCCTTGCTGATGGAAAGCGAAGCAAACGGGTCCGCGCCATGCAGCACACGCCGGCGGTGCAGGATGTCGAAGTACTTGACCGCGAAGGCTTCCGTCGCCGCCAGAAGCTCGTCTTCGAGCAGCACCAGGGGCTTGAGGTCGATGGCCGCCGCCAGCGCCTGTGCGCGCGCGCGCCAGTCTTCGACCTGCGCCAGATCGATGTGCGTGAACACCATGAGCAAGTTCACGTCCGAGGTCGCCCGCAAGCGCCCTTCCGCGGCGGAGCCGAACAACACGATGGACTTGAGTGAGGCGCCGAAGGCGTCTATCGACAGCTGCGCGAACTCCGCCAGCGCAGCGGCGATGTCGGCCGGAAGATCGCTTGCCCAGAGTTCCCGACGCGTCGCAGCCATTGGCCCTCCCAGGTTTGGCGGCGAGGATTATGGCTTGGCGCCGGTTATATTGCAGTTAGACCGCTATTCACCGTAGCGCGCCACGTGCCGCTGGTACGCCAGCAGATGTCGCAAGGCCTCGCGCGGCCGGTTGGCCTTCTCATGCAGGCGCGCCAGGTTGAAATGCGCGTCGCAGAGCAGCGGGTCCTGCGCCAGCGCGTCGCGATAGGCCGCCATGGCCTCCTCTTCGCGCTGCAGGTCCTCGAGCAGGATGGCGAGGTTGAACGACAGCAATGCACTCGAAGACTTGGCCTGTCGATACAGGCGCTCCGCGGCCTGCAGCTGCCCATCGAGATGCAGCAGGCGGCCGAGATTGATGCGCGCTTCCAGGTGATCTTCCTGAGCGTTGAGCGCCGCGAGATAAGCCGCGCGCGCGGCGGCCACGTCGGTGTCCTCGAGCTCGTGGCCACGCTGGTAGTGCTCGTTCGCGAGCGCCGCCGCCGGCGGTTCCCGCTCCTGCCGGAGCGCCGCCACCTGCCCGGCCGCGGGCTTCGGCTGCAGCGGCAATGCGTATTGTCCCGAGGCCTCCCATTCGCTCGCGCCCTCGCGCACGGCGAGATCCCTGCCGGTCGCGGCCAGCGTCACGGAAATGCGTCCCTCCGGCAGCGCGCGCCGGATCTGCTCCAGCGCGGCCAGTATCCGGGCCGGGGATATCTTCGCCGCCTTGAGCGCGCCCGCGACGCGCAGCACCAGCAGGTCCTGAAACGAGTACCGGCCCGTGCCGATGAATCCGGCCTGGCTCAGCTTCCTGATGAGCGCTGGTGGGAGCCCGAACAGTCTGCGCAAATCTGCCGGCGAGTACTCCTGCATTTCACCTCAACGCCGCGAGGATCGTCGCGCCGAGGCAGCTGCTCCCGGCGCGGGCGCCTTCTTGGGCGCCTTGCGCTCTTTCGCCCCGGCCCTGCCGCCGCGGGTATTCAAGCTCGCCTTCAGGATTTCCATGAGATCGACCACGTTGCTGCCGCGCTCGGTGGCAACCGGCGGCTCCGCGAAGGTGACTTCCTTGCCCTCGACCTTGCGCTGGATCGCGGCCTCGACCCGCGCGCGATGCTCGTCCACGTACTCGTTCGGATCGAAACGCCTGGCCGCGAGCTGCTCGATGAGCTGATTGGCGAGCTTCAGCTCCGCATCCGACACCGGCGCCGCCTCCACGCCCAGGTCCTTGATCGAACGCACCTCCGCCTTGAAGTGCAGCTGATGCATGGCGAGGCCGTCGTCCATGGGGCGCAGGATGACGATGTGCTCCTTGCCGCGGGAAATCCATCTGCCTACCGCGCATTGCTTCGCCTTGTCGAGCGCGGTGGCGAGCAGCGAGTAGGGTTTCGCGCCGCCCTTGTCGGGCGCCAGGTAGTAAGTGCCGTCGAAGTACACCGGGTCCACCGACTCCAGCGGCACGAACTGCGTGATATCGATGGTGTGGGTCGTCGTGTCCTCGAGCGCCTTCAGCTCCTCGGGCGAGAACATCACGTACTGGCCCTTGGCGAACTCGTAGCCCTTGGTCATCTCGGCGCGCTCCACCAGCTTGCCGTCGTTCACCGCGACGTACTGCTGCTTGACGCGCGAACCGTCCTTCTGCCGCAGCAGATTGAACGAGAGGCGCTCGCTGGAGATCGTGGCCGAATAGAGCTTGACCGGGATCGCCACCAGGCCGAAGGAGATGGTGAGCGAGGCGATGGAGCGGGCATTGCTGGGCATGGAGCACAGATATGCCATCGCCGCGCGTGCATCAACCGGCCCGCGCAGCAAGCGCTGCAGGCCAAGCGGTGGAAAAGAACGGGTTCCTATCCGGTTTGTCAGACGGTGCCGATGAACATCCGGCCGGCACCGCTGAAAATCAGTTCGCCGAGACGCCGGTCGGGGGCCGCGGTGTGGGACCGGCAGCCGCGGCGCCGACCTTGGCCGCGACATAGTCGCCTAGCTTCTTTCCGCTCGCGCAGAAGCCGCGGGTCACACCCGCGCCCGAACACATTTCCTGCGTCCAGCGGGCATCGTTCAGGAAGGTGTAGTTGAGCTGCAGATTGGCGCCCGCGGTGCGGTTCAACGACCCCTTGAACGCCTCCATCTTCTTGTCGGAATCGAAACGCGTGGCGGTGGTCGTTCCCGAACAGTTGCGCGTGAGGCCCCACTCCATGCTGTTGCCCTTGGAGACGCTGTCCTGGATCGTCACGCTGTGCGAACCGTTGCCGTCGCTCGAGAAGCGGCCGTAGTCGCCACTGGCGGTGATCACGGACTGGCTGATGGTGCCGACGTTCGAGTGGCTCTGGTGAGTGTTGATCACCTGGCCGCCGATGTTCTCCGAAGAGCTGTTCGCTTCAGAGATCGCATCGACGAGGATCGCGCCCTTGATGCTGAAGCCCTCGGTGTCGTACATGTTGTAAGCCGCATGCGGCTCGAACTCGGTGCAGCTGGAACTGCCCTGCCCCCAACCACCGTCAGGCCGGAAGATCACGTTCTCCATCACGACGTTCGACACCTGATAAGCGAGCGCGAGATAGCGGCCGCCGCGGCCGTAGAACGCCGAGTCGTAGATCTTGGTGTTCGCACCGATCAGCGCATTCACCGTGTTGCCGCAGGACGGCCCACCAACGAACGACATGCGGCGATACGTGTTCCCCGAGCCGAGGGTCTTCTGGTCACTCGACTTGACGATGATGCCGCGCATCTCGAAGCCGCCGTTGCCGGGATTGAAACCACCCGTGAAGGTCACTTTTCCATCGTTCTCCGCGGCGACGATCACGCCGCCTTTGATCGAGCCGACGGAACCCGAGTACGTGCCATCGGCGATCAGCAAGGTGTCGCCGGAAGATAGAGAGGACATGCAGCCCGACACGCTCGAGCAACTGCCCGGCATGCGCACCGTCGCGGCCTCGGCCGTTCGGAAAGGAATTGCGCTCACCACGGCGGCGCCGATGGCAAATGGCAACCACCAGAGCTGGCGGCGCGCGGCCGCGTGGGTGTGAGATCCGAGTTCAGCGTCGACGCGAAAACCAGCCATTAGACATACCTCGATCTTGAGTCTGTGTGCTCTGCTGCAGTTGTACGGATACTGCTCCGCGTTCGCTGGGCCTGCCACTGTCTCGACGAGGCGACAGCGCAGTGAGCAATGTTTGCAACCAACAGGGGAATTAGTACCTCAACTGTGTACCAGTTCCGCCTGTGGCCGTAGGTGTTTGCCTAGCAGCCCCTTGATTAACGCCCTGGATTCGGGGAGTCAATCGAGCGCGTCACCGCCCAGCCCCAGGAAATCCCCCATGCGCCCGAGCTCCGCATCGAGCGCCTGCCGGAAGCCTGAATCCCGCGGCGCGCGCCCCGCCGTGTAACCCAGCGTCGGGACCAGGCGGCCATTCGCGACCGATAGATTGGCCCAACCAATCACCGCGTCCCGCCACAGCAGCGGCAGCGCGTAGTACCCGCGCACGCGCTTCGCCGGCGGCGTGTACGCCTCGAAGCGATAGGCCCAGCCCCAGAAGATCTCGAACCGGTGTCGATCCCAAACTACCGGATCGAATGGCGCGAACAGCTTCACCGCGTCCGGCACGCGGTACCGCCGTGAGCGCGGGTCCTCGCCCGCCGGCCAGTACCAGGTGTGACCCTCCACTTTCGCATTCGGCAGCCGCGCCTTCGCGCGATGCCACGCCTGCCTGCGCGCCCTGCCCCAATGCGGTACCGCGTAACGCAGACGCATGATGAGCCCCGACAACGTGCGCGCCGGCAGCGGTGCATATTTGTTGACGATGACGTCCACCAGGCGATCCATCGCCGCCACCGCATCGTCGGGCGCCGGATGCACCTCGCGCACCGCATAGAGACGCACACCGCCCTCGCGACGCGCGATGCGCAGCAGGCCCCGGTAGTGCATGCCATCGAGCAGCTGCGTCGACGCATTGCTCGAGCCGCCGAACCAGTTGGTCACCTTGCCATGCGCGAAATGCGCATCCACCTCGCGCGGATGCACGACGCCTCTCGCACGCACGAAGTCCAGCACCTCGGCCGCCTGGCGCCAGCGCGCGCGCGACCACGGGTGTCGCGCCTTGCGGGGATGCATCAGCGCCTGAAGGTCGCGCGTCACGAAGCCGTAGTTGACGAAGAAGTCCTCTTCGATCCGCAGGCGCGGATAACGCCGCTCCAGGTCGCCCGCGCGATAGTCGATGACGCGATGGCGGAGTGTCAGGTCCTGCGCGCGCGCCGGTGCGCGGATCGGGTCCGCCTGCACGAAGCCCAGACGCGCGACCGCCTTGGGCAGCGTCGTGGGTTTGAACAGGGAGCGCGCGATGGCGTAGCGGCGCAGATCGTCCAGGCTCAGCGGGTTCATGGCGGTGCGCGCAGCTTAGCGCAACCGGCACGCGCCGACGATGGCGCTGCATCGTGCGTCATTTCCTAACTACTTCACGTATGCCTGTTCACATCCGGCGCCGTAGCACGTATACTGTATGCATAGCCAGCCTCACAAGGACGTGCGTATGCGCTCACTCGACCAACTTGCCAGCGAGATCTGCACCCTCGCCGGCCATATCAACGCTGCCAACCATCGCTTCCTCGGGCTCGTCGCCGAGTTCGATCGGCGTAGCGGCTGGGCGGCGAGCGGATGCCAGTCCTGCGCCCATTGGCTCAACTGGAAGTGCGGCATCGCGCTTGGCGCCGCGCGGGAGAAGGTTCGTGTGGCACGCGCGCTGGAGGGGCTGCCGAAGATCTCCGCCGCCATGGGGAGCGGCCGGCTCAGCTACTCCAAAGCGCGCGAGATCACGCGTATCGGGAATGCGTCGAATGAGGATTATCTGCTGTCCATCGCCGATCACGGCACTGCCGCCCACGTCGAGAGGCTCGTGCGTGCGTACCGGCGCTGCCAGGAGGCCGAGGAGCTCACGCGCGATCAGCGCCAGCAGCAGAACCGGCGCGTCAGCTTCCGGTATGACGACGATGGATCGCTGATCCTCACCTGCCACTTGCCCGCGGAGACCGGTGCGCTCGTGATGAAGGCGCTCGATATCGCGGTGGAGAGTCTGCCGATCTACGAGGACGTTCCGGCGGGAACGTCCAGGCAGGTCGTTCCCTATAGCGCCCGCCGCGCCGACGCCCTCGCCCGCGTTGCCGAGGGCTTCCTCGCGCACGACGTCATCGAGTCGCCGGGCAGCGATCGGCAGCAGATCGTCGTGCATGTCGCGGCCGAGACCTTGCGCAGGCGCACCGCCGGCTGCTGTGAGATCGAGCACGGCGTTTCCATCGCCGCCGAAACTGCGCGACGGTTCGCGTGCGATGCCAGTCTCGTCACGCTGGTCGAAGATGCGGACGGCGAGCCGCTCAATGTCGGGCGCAAGACACGCCTGATCTCCGCGCCGCTGCGCCGCCT
Source organism: uncultured Pseudomonadota bacterium (assembly GCA_946479515.1). The sequence continues at coordinate 69,020 of CAMLGF010000016.1, forward strand.
GCTCACTGCGCGTGACAAGGGGTGCCGCTTCCCTGGATGCAGCCATGCGCGATACATCGACATGCACCACATCAAGCATTGGGCAAATGGAGGCGAGACGAGGCCATCCAACCTCGTGTCGCTATGCCGTTTCCATCACCGCACCGTGCATGAGGGCGGGTTCGATGTGCAGGTGCTGGACGATGGAGCGATCCGCTTCGTGGATCCGCACGGCGA
>CAMLGF010000017.1 GCA_946479515.1 uncultured Pseudomonadota bacterium
CTGATGAAGAGGAGACTGATGGCGGGGCGCCCGCGGCCGCGTCAGCCGGGCGCGGACAATAGCTAGGGCGACGGAGGCGGGTCCTTGCCGTTCCTGCCGGTGAGTTTGCGCGTGACTTCTTCCGCCTTGGCCTTGGCCTTGCGGAGCCAGATGCGCGCCCAGGCGAACTCGATGCCGAGGATGGCCAGCCCCCCGGGAATGACCACGAATGCCGGGCCGGGAAGCACGATCATGGCGATGCCCACCAGGAGAACCGAGCCGCCGACGATACCAATGGCAATGCGCTTCGCCACCTTGTACGGCACGTAGAGCGGATGCTTTTCGTCGAACACCAATAGAGACCTGATGACGGCGGCGGGAGGCATTCTACACAGACCGGTGTGACCGGCCGGTGTTCCTCACGCCCCCAGGAATATCCGATAGACCGGATTGTTAGTCTCGTCGCTGTAGGAAAAGTGCAGCACGTTCAGGTGATCGAGGAAGTCGCCGATGTCGGAAGGCGGCACGTCGATGCCGGCCAGCACGCGGCCGTAGTCGGAGCCGTGATTGCGATAGTGGAACAGCGTGATGTTCCAGCGCGCACCCACCGACTGCAGGAACTTGAGCAGCGCGCCCCGGCGCTCGGGGAATTCGAAGCGATACAGACGCTCATTGGCGACACCACCGCCAGCATGGCCGCCCACCATGTAGCGCACGTGCAGCTTGGCCATTTCGTTGTCGGTCATGTCCGTGACGCCATGACCCGCGGCCCGCAGCATGCCGATGACCTCGTCGCGCTCCTCCTTGCCGCGCGACACGGCGAAGCCGACGAAGATCTGGGCGCGCTCGCGGCCGCCGTAGCGATAGTTGAATTCGGTCACCGAGCGCTGGCCGAGGGTCTCGCAGAACCGCAGGAAGCTGCCCGGCTGCTCGGGTATCTCCACCGCGAGCAGCGCCTCGCGCGCCTGGCCAACGTCGGAGCGTTCGGCCACGTAGCGCAGCACGTCGAAGTTGAGATTCGCACCGCTGTTCACGGCGACGATGCGCTTGCCCTGCCAGGAGTTGAGCGCGCAGTACTTCTTGATGCCGGCCACCGCGAGCGCACCGGCGCCTTCGACGATCGAGCGGGTGTCTTCGAAGATGTCCTGGATACCGGCGCAGATCTCGTCGGTGTCGACCAGCACCATCTCGTCGACATGCTCGCGGCACAGCCGGAAGGTCTCCTCCCCCACCTTTCTCACCGCGACGCCGTCGGCGAAGATGCCGACGCGCTCGAGCACCACGCGTTTCTTGGCGCGCAGGCTGTCGTGCATGGCCGCGGCGTCCACCGGTTCGACGCCGACGATCCGGATCTTTGGATTGAGGTATTTCGCGTAGGTCGCGATGCCGGCGATGAGCCCGCCTCCGCCCACGGGCACGAAGATGGCGTCCACCTCGTTGCGCGACTGGCGCATGATTTCCACCGCCACCGTGCCCTGCCCGGCGATCACGTCCGGATCGTCGAAGGGATGCACGAAGGCGAGATTGCGCTCGCGCACGATGGCCTGGGCGTGATCGTAGGCGCTGTCGTAGTCATCGCCGTGCAGCACCACCTCGCCACCCAGGTCGCGCACCGCGTTCACCTTGATGTTGGGCGTGGTCTGCGGCATCACCACCACCGCCGGAATGCCGCGCCGGCGCGCCGCCAGCGCCACGCCCTGCGCATGGTTGCCGGCCGAGGCGCAGATCACGCCGCGCCGCGCGACCGCCTCGGACAGGTGTGCGATCTTGTTGTAGGCGCCGCGCAGCTTGAACGAAAACACCGGCTGCAGGTCTTCGCGCTTGAAGAGCACGGTGTTGCCCACTCGGCGCGACAACCGCGGCGCGGGTTCCAGAGGTGATTCCATGGCCACGTCGTAGACGCGGGCGCGCAGGATGCGTTCGATGTAGTTGTCGGTCATACGGAGCGGCAGTGTATCAGCGCCACGTGCCGCCCATGGCGGCGCGTCAATCCCGGACGGTGTAGCGGAACTGGCTCTTGCCGACGGTGACCCGGTCGCCGTTGTTCAGCACCTGGCGGGTGACGCGCTTGCCATTCACGAACACGCCATTGGTGCTGTTCAGGTCTTCGATCGACGTGTTCACCGGCCCGGCCAGCAGCACTGCGTGGTAGCGGCTCACGTGCTTGGTGTCGAGCACGATCTCGTTGTCCGCGCCGCGGCCGATCCGCGTGCGCCGGCCCAGAACGTGCACGAAATCGGTGTTGCCGTCGGTGCGGATCAACACGCGCGCCGGACCCTCGAGCGCGATCTCCTCGCCGGTCTGGTCGGCCGATTCGGTGAGAGCAGGCACGGTGCCGGTGATGCTGGCCTCGAGGTGCTGGATGCGGCTGTCGCGTTCCAGGATCGACCGCTGGCTCTCGGCGATGACCGCGCGCCATTCCTCGACGGTGACGCTGGCCTCCGCGAGCTTGCTGGTCTTGTCGCTCAGGTCGTTCTCGAGCTGGCGGATGCTCTCCTCCGCCACGCGCAGGTCGTCTTCCACTTCGCGCGACCGGGCGTGCGCCAGCTCGAGCTCTGCCTTGAACTCGCACATTTTTTCGTCGCGCGCCAGGATCTCGGCGTGCAGCTGCGACACGTCCGGACGCACCGACGCCATGGCCTCGTCGAGCCGCGTGCCGAGCAGCTGCTCGCGCTGCTGGCGTGCGGCCAGGTCAGCCTCCAGGATGGCGATCTGGTCGTTCCTGCGGGCCACGCTGGCGCGCAGGTTCATCGAGTCGCACTCGAGAATTTCGCAGCGCTCGACGGCGGCCGCGAGCTGGCCGCGTGTGCGCTCGAGCACTTCCGCCTGTTCCGCGAGCTGCTTCTCCAGGCGGGCGATGCGATCATCGCGCGCGAACAGCGCGTCGGCGAGCCCGGCCTCGTCCGCGCTCTGCACCGACAGCCGCGCGCGCGCCGTCGACAGCGATTCGACCTGCGCGCCTAACTGCTCGCGCAGTTGCGCGCACTCGGCATTTGCGCGGGCCACGGCCGCGGCCCGTTCGGCATCGGCGATGCGCGCGTGTTCCTGGAGCTGGCAGACGCGTCCTTCGGCAGCGGCGAGCGCCGTGCGCAGCTCTTCGATGAGCGGTGGCGAGGGCGGCAGCACGATGGCGCCCGGCGTCACCGGCGGCGCATCGTCGGTCTTGTTCCTGGCGGCAGATTTCTTGCGCTGCCTGGCCGGCCGCGCGGCCGTCTCGAGCAGGGCCGCCGGCATCTCGTGCGTGCCGCTGTGGTCCAGATCGTACGCAGGCACGGACTGCGTCAGCGTGGGAACGCTGTCGAGCTTCACCGCGGGCATCTCGGTGGTGGCTTCTACGGCACCCGCCGTCGTCGCGGCGAAGCTGCCGGACGGCAGCACCCAGGTATCCGTATGGGACAGCGGCTCGGCACCGGACAGCGTCGCTTCGTAGGCGGCGACGTCGAGTACCGGCAGTTCTGCCGTCGCCTCGTTGTCCACTTCGGACGTGGGCGCGCTGTTCGCTGTCATGCAGGATCCCCAGTTTCGCGGGCCAGGTTCGTTTTGCCGGCAATTCTATCCCCCGCCTCCGAGGGCCGGGTCGCGGAGTTTTCCCGGCGGCGGTGAAATGCGAAGGCGCTTCTCATTTCTGTCAAATTCACTCCGGAGTCCCCAGCGGGGACCCCGGCGCGCGTCTTGGGATATGGTTGTGCCCATGAAATCGCCCAACCTCCCGGGAATGGACCCGCCCAGGCTGCGCCGGGCCTACTTCGAGTGCCGTTTCGGCCAGCTGCACGTGCACAACGCCATTCCGGTGGGTGGCGGCTTCGACGAGCTCACGACCCTGATCTGCCTGCACGGCGCGGGCGCCACCGGGCGCAGTTTCCTCGCCCTGTCGACCCGGCTCGGGCGCACGCGCTCGGTCTACAGCCCGGACCTGCCGGGCAGCGGCGAGTCGGATGGCCCCGCGAACCCGTTGCCCGCCGCCGGCCACGCCGAGGCGATCGCGGATTTCCTGGATTCCATGCGTTTTCGCCAGGTCGACCTGCTGGGCAGCGGCACCGGCGCGGCGGTGGCGGCGGAACTGGCCCTGCTGCGCCCGAAGGTGGCGCGCAGACTGGCGCTGCTCGGCACCATTCAACCCGAGGGGTGGAAGGCGGCGGCGCGCCTGCCGCAAGTCAAACTACCCGTGCTGGACATGCCGGAGATCATGCCGCAGCAGGTGCAGCAGGGGGACGGCGGCCTGGTGTCGCGCCTGCTGGAATTCCTCGCCTGATCACGAGCGGGCGTGCACGAACGGGGCGGTGAGCGCGGAGAGCCTCAGTTTCTGGTTGCCGGCAGCATCGAAGTTCGCTTCATCGAGCCATTGTAGATAGGCGGCCTTCAGCCCGCCGCGCCAGTCGCCGTCGATGATGGCGAACCAGCAGGTGTCGCGGTTGCGTTCCTTGTAGACGATGGCCTGGCGGAACAGGCCCTCGTAGGTGAAGCCATGGCGGGTGGCCGCCGCGCGCGACGGCAGATTGCAGCTGTCGCACTTCCACTCGTAGCGGCGATAACCGAGGTCGAAGGCGTTGGCCATGAACAGGAACATGGCCTCGGTGGCGGCGCGTGTGCGCGCGAGGCGCGGCGAGTAGTGAATCTGGCCGATCTCGACGACGCCGTTCTGAGGGTCGATGCGCAGGTAGGAAGCCATGCCGACGGCGCGACCATCGACGACGATGGCGTAGCACTGCGGATCGCGCGCGGCCTGCGCGCCCATCATCCACTGCTCGAAGGCCTCGAAGCTCGCAAACGGACCATTGTAGGAATACGTCCAGCGCGACGCGGTGAGGTCCTCGGCCTGCGCCTCCCACAAGTCGCGCGCGTGGCGCGCCGCCTGCAGTGGCTCGACGCGGCAATATCTGCCGGCGAGCGCGGCATGGGGCGGAAACGGCGGCGCAGTCCAGCCGGGCAGCGCGCGGCCGATGGGCTGGCCGAGTTCATTGGTGCGATTCATGCGCACGATTCTCACATCGGCGGGACGCCGAGGCGAAGGGCCACCACGGCGGAATGAGCCTGACAGTGCTTGCCTTGGCAAATTCCCGCTCGGCAGAATCGTCGCCATCCGCGCGCCGCGCGACCATCTCCCGGGGACTCCATGTATCGACGCTTCTTGACCGTCGCCGCGGCCGTCGCGAGTTTGTTTGCCGCCGCCGCACACGCGACCGACGCGGCTCGCTTGCTCACCGCGGAAAAGATGTGGGCACTGGCGCGACTCGGCGACCCTGCGATCACGCCCGACGGCAGGACGGCCGTGTTGCCCGTGACCCGGTTCGACATCGCCGAGAACAAGGGCCTCATGGACCTGTGGCTGGTGCCGGTGGGCGGCGGCGAAGCCCGCCAGCTCACCAGCGACAAGGCCAGCGACAGCCAGCCCACGGTCAGCCCCGACGGCAAATGGATCGCGTTCGTGTCCAAGCGCGGCGACGACACCGAAAGCCAGGTCTACGTGATCGCGGTGGATGGCGGAGAGGCGCGCCGCGTGACCAACATTCCCACCGGCGCGTCGGTTCCCAAGTGGTTTCCCGACAGCCGGCACATCGCCTTCGTGAGCGAGATCTGGACCGACCTCGTGCGCTGGGAGGACCAGGCGGCTCGCAAGAAGGAGCGCGCAGATTCCAAGATGACCGCGAAGGTGTGGACCCGCGCGCCCATCGCCTATTTCGACCACTTCCTCGACGATCGCGAACCGCACCTGTTCTCGATCACGCGCGACGGTGGCGAGGTCACCGCCATCACCCGACTGTCGGGGTTCCACCTGTCGAAGGCCGAGGTCGACGCCACCTCCTATGACATCTCGCCCGACGGCCTGGAAGTCGCGTTCGCGGCCAATGTCGACGACACCGGCATCGACGGCAATTTCGACGTGATCCTGTTGCCGGCCTGCGGCTGCAAACCGCCGCGCAACATCACCGAAGAGAGCAAGGCGGACGACGGCGCGCCGCGCTACAGCCCCGACGGCAGGCGCCTGGCCTTCACGCAGCAGCGGCTCAAGGGGTTCTACGCCGACCGCCAGCGGCTGATGCTGTTCGATCGCGCCGCCGGCACCACCGTGGGCCTGACCGAGAACTGGGACCGCAGCGCCGAGGGACTGGTGTGGGAGCGCGACTCTCGCAGCCTGCTGGGCACCATCGACGATGCCGGCACGCGCCGCGTGTATCGCTTCCGGCTCGATGGCGGCACGCCCGCTCCGGTCACGAAGGCCGCGAGCTTCGGCGCGCTGGCGTTGTCCGCCAATGGCCGGGGGCTGGTGGCCATCCGCCAGACCTTCGTGGAGCCGCCGACGCTGGTGGCGCTGAATGCGCGCACCGGCGCCGCCACCCGGCTCACCACGTTCAACGACGCCGCGCTCGCCGGCATCGATCAGGGACGCTACGAGAGCGTCACCTACCCGGGCGCGCGCGGCGACGACATCCAGATGTGGGTGTTCTATCCACCCGGGTTCGACGCCACGAAGAAGTACCCGGCGCTGATGCTGCTGCATGGTGGCCCGCACAACTCCATCATCGATGCCGTGCAGTGGCGCTGGAACGCGCAGGTGTTCGCCGCCTGGGGTTACGTGGTGACCTGGCACAATTTCCACGGCTCGAGCGGCTTCGGCAACGACTTCGCCGACTCGATCAATCCGGATCGCATCAGCATGCCCTACGAGGACACGATCAAGGCCGCCGAGTGGCTCGAGGCGAGGCCGTTCATCGACGCGCAGCGCATGGCAGCCGCGGGCGGCAGTTACGGCGGTTTCCTCGCGGCCACGCTGCTCGGACGCCAGCACCCGTTCAAGACGCTGGTGGCCCACGCCGCCGTGTACAACAACTTCACGCAGATCGCCGCGGACTATGGCGCGGAGAAGGAACGCTTCTTCGACTTCTGGGAGAAGCCGGAGGAATTCGCCAGGTACTCGCCGCACACCTCGGCGGGCAATTTCCGGACGCCGACACTGATCATCCACAATCACAACGACATGCGCGTGCCGGTGAACCACGGCATCGAGCTGTTCAATACCCTGCAGAAGCGCGGCGTACCGTCCAAGCTGGTGTATTTTCCGGACGAGAACCACTGGGTGCTGAAACCGCAGAACTCGTTGTTCTGGTACCAGACCGTGCGCGAGTGGCTGGCGCAGTACGCCGCACCCGGCGCGCAATGACATCTGCATCGGAGGGCATATGAAACGCCGCACACTGCTTGCCATGGCCGCCGCGGGCGCGCTCGCGCCGCTGGCACCCGCCTGGGCGGCGCGCAAACACCGGCCGCTGAGAATCCTGGTGCTGGGCGGCACCCGATTCATCGGCCTGCACATGACGGCGCTGGCGCTGCAACGCGGCCACACGCTCACGTTCTTCAATCGCGGCAGGACGCACACCGAGCGTTACCCAGCAGTGGAGCGCATCAAGGGCGACCGCAACGGCGAGATCGACGGCTTGAAAGACCGCGAGTGGGACGCGGTCATCGACAATTCCGGCTACGTGCCGCGCCACGTGAAGCTCACGGCCGAGCTGCTCGCGCCGCGGGTGAAGCAATACGTCTTCACGTCGTCGATTTCCGTCTATCCGGACTTCAGCGTACCGCGCGACGAGTCCTCGCCCGTGGGCAAGCTCGCGGACGAGACCGTCGAGAGGGTGGACGGCGAGACCTATGGCCCCCTCAAGGCGCTGTGCGAGCAGGCCGCCGAGCGCGCCATGCCCGGCCGCACCTGCGTGATCCGTCCCGGCCTGATCGTGGGGCCCGACGACAACACCGATCGCTTCACCTACTGGCCGGCGCGCGCCGCGCGCGGCGGTGAGTTCATCGCGCCCGGCTCGCCGCGCGACCCGTTCCAGGTCATCGACGCCCGCGACCTCGCGGCCTTCGTGATCGACGCGGTGGAGAACAACACCACCGGGGTCTACAACCTGGTCTCCAACGTCGACGATTTCAAGTTCGGCGAGCTCACCGACGCGTGCATCGCCGCCGCCAACAAACAGGCAAGGCCGCCGCACAAGCCCCGCGCCGTCTATCTACCCAGCGAGTTCCTGGAGGCGCAAAAGGTCGAGCCCTGGAGCGAGATGCCGGTGTGGTTGCCGGCGAAGGGCGACGAGGCGGCCTTCGCCGGCACCAGCAATCGCGCCGCGCTGGCCAAGGGCCTGAAGATCACGCCGCTGCGCAAGACCGTCAGCGACACGCTGGCCTGGCACCTGGCGCGGCCGCCGGCGGAACGCGAGCAGTTGAAGTCCGGCATCAGCCCGGAAAAGGAAGCGGCAGTGCTGTCGGCCTGGAAGGCCAGGAGTTAGAGGGTCGCCGCGCGGGGCCGCGTCACAGCGGCCCGAAAGACTTCGCGTCGGCCTCGTCGTACACCTCGACACGCTTGCCCGAGCGCACCATGCGCTTGCCGATGCGCGGGAACTCCGCCACGTCGAAGTCGCGATTCTCCCCGCCCGATAGATAGACGAGGTCATCCGGCCCGGGATTGCGCAGCAGGTGCGCCACCGATGGCGCGGGAAAGCCGATGAAGTCGCCGGCCTGCACTTCGTACTCCACGTCGTCGATGAGCGCGATGGCACGGCCCGCCAGGAGATAGACCCACTCCTCCTCGTGCCGATGCGAGTGGTACACGAATGATTCGCGGCCCGCCGGCACGCGGATGAAATTCACGCCCGTGCGCTTGAGGCCCACGCTGAGCGCGAGCTGCGTGCCGTGCATTTCCGAGTTCGGGTTCCAGGGGTGCGAGAACTGCTGGGCGTGCGCGGCGATGTCGGCGGCGCGCACGATGTTGAGGCTGGGCTTGTCCATGGCGCAACGATAGCGCCTTTTACCCTGTTCGCGGCGTCAGCGGGTCGCGGCGTAGGCGCGCACCGCCGGACTGCGGCAACCGGCGAACAGATCCCGGTCCACGCGGTACACCGCCGTCTGCACGTCCATGAGCCCGAGCACCGAATGGAACACGTTGTCGTGCGACAGCGGCGCGCGGCTGTGATCGCGCAGGCAGCGCGCGCTCACGCCCTCATCGGCGGAGAAGCCCGCGGACAGCCAGGCGATCATCGGCACGTGCGTCTGCGTGCTGGGCGCGATCGCGTATGGCATGCCGTGCAGGTAGAGGCCGCCCTCGCCCAGCGATTCGCCGTGGTCGGACACATAGAGCATCGCCGAGTCCAGGCTGCCCTGGTGAGCCTTCAGGGTGTCGATCACGCCCGCCAGCACGTGGTCCGTGTAGAGAATGGCGTTGTCATATGCATTGACCACCTGCTCGCGCGTGCAATCGCGCAACTCGGCGGTCTGGCAGTCGGGCGTGAAGCGCCTGAACTCGGGCGGGTAACGGCGATAGTACGCGGGTCCATGGTTGCCCATCATGTGCAGCACGATCACCGTGTCCTGGCGCAGGTCCGCGAGCTCGCCTTGCAATGCCCGCACCAGGATGCCGTCATGGCACTCGTCGCCCTGGCAGAACTCCGGCGCGAGCGTCGCGTCGAGCTTGCGGTACTGCACGCCGGCGCCGCGGCATACCCCCTTGCACCCGGACTGGTTGTCCAGCCACTTCACTGCGTATCCCGCGTGCAGCAGCACATCCAGCAGTCCCTCCGAGCGGCGGATGCGCTGCTCGTCGTAATCGTGGCGGCCCCATTCCGAGAACAGGCAGGGCACCGACACTTCGGTCGACGTGCCGCACGAGGTCACGTCGTGAAATGCCGTGACGTCGCGCTGAGCGAGCTCGGGGGTGGTCTCGCGCGCATAGCCGAGCAGCGAGAAATTTGCGGCGCGCGCCGTCTCGCCGACGACCAGCACGAATACGCGGTGCCGATCCGGCGCGAGTGCCACCCGCACGAGCCGTGCGTCGCCGCCCACGGGCGCGCGCGGCGCATTCGCGTCCCGCACCTGGTGCGCCGAGCTCGCGGTGAACCCATAGATCAGATTGCCGGGCGTGATGAGATAGCGCAGCTCGCGATGGTTGCGCATCATCGAGGTGAGATCGCGGTTCACCGGCAGGATCGCCAGCGCGGCGACCACCAGCGCACCCAGCATCAGGGCCGCGCGTCTGCCCAGTGCCCGTGGCCACGGGCGACGCTCGAGACGCACCCACCACACGAAGGCCACGGGCAGCGCCGCCCACAGCAGCACCGAGCCCAGCATGGACCAGCTGAGAAGCTCCCGCGCCTCGTGCTGATCGGTTGCCAGCACATTACGGATCATCGCCGGATCGATGACCACGGCGTACTCGCGCATGTAATACGCCGCCGCGGCGCTGGCGACGAGGAGCACGGAGAGGAGTGGCCGCATCGTCCAGCGATTGGCGAAAGGACCGAGCAGGACGAAGTGCAACGCCACCAGCGCCACGGACATGCAACCCAGGAACAGCCAGCTCGACGCATCGAGCCAGTGCCGGCCGGCTAGCACGGCATGCCACCACGATCCGTTCAGCAGCAGGATCATCCAGGCGAGCACGATCAACAGCACGCTTTCCACGTGCAGCATCGGTCGCCATTTCGCGGGCAATAGTTTTCTCATCAGAAACTCTTCCGGGTCTGGACCAGGAACTGCACGCCCTGGATGGACGGATCGCCGTCCAGCGGGAACGCCACGTCGAGATGCAGCACGTTGCCCAGGGCCGAGCGGCTGTTGCCGAGCCGCAGCCCGAAGCCGACGTCGCGCAGCAGCCCGCGCGAGCCGGAGCCGAGTGGATCGCGGCCCCAGGTGGCGCCCATGTCGTAGAACACCGCGGCGCCGACGTTGAAGAGCTGCAGGGGATACCAGTCGGTGAAGAAGCGCTGTTCCGCCGTGAACAGCCAGCGGCCCTTGCCGGACTGATAGCGCAGTGGATAGCCGCGCAATCCGCTGTCACCGCCGAGCAGTACCTGCTGATCCACGTCGAGGTCGGTGCCCGCATTCGCGGCGAGGTTCATGAAGAACAGGCGCCGCCGCGACTGGCGAAAGTAGTAGCGCGACTCGGCCTCGAGCAGACCGCCGCGCAGCGAGCCGTTCTCGAGGCGGCCGTCGGCGTCGAGCGCGAACTGCACCGTCTGCCGTTCGCCGAGCTCCACGCCCTTGGACAGCCGCGCCGACAGCATCGCGGCATTGCGATCGGAACCGAACTGCGTGGAAGCGAAACCGAGGCGTGCGCTGGCGCGCCAGCCGAGCGAATAGTCCTCGGTCTTCTCGATCTGATCGCGGTTGCGCGCCGTGCGGAACGAGTCCTGCACCCACTCCGCGCCCACCCACGGATAGATCAGGCTCCGGTCGCGCGGCAACAGCTGCGTTGGCGCGGCGCCCGGCAGCGGCGCGAACGAATGCTCATCGACCGTGAGCCCGCCGCTGATGCGGCGCGCCCAGCCGTCGTGCAGGCCCGCGGAACCGCCGAAGTACACCGTCGCGCGCCGCTGGTGCGTCGCGTAGCGATCGACGATTTCCCCGAGGTCGTAACGCGAATCGATGCGCTGATCGTCGAGCAGCGAGGCCCCGCCGGCCCAACGCGTGTCGAGCGCGTAGAAGGGATGCTCGATACCGAGCTCGGTGAAACGTCCGTCGCTGTTGTCCGCGAACGAAGCGGAAAGATCCCACCACGACGAGCCGAGCTGGCGGTCACGGTAGTGGATGAACTTGGAATCGCGATCGACCGTGGACTTGAAGCCGATGCCGAGCTGCGTGCCCGTGCCCAGCAGGTTGAGGTCCTCGACCTCGACGCCGGTCGAGTTCGCGCCGCCACTGCGGCCGAAGGAGACGCTGGGCGTGAACGTCCACACGTCCTGCGTGTCGACCTCCACGTCGACCACGCCGTCGTGGAACGCGACCGGCCGGACCGAGGCATCGCGCAGGTAGCGCGTGTCACGCAGCAGTCGTGCGGATTCGGCGAGCAACCCCGGCTGGTAGGGATCGCCAGTGCGGAACAACAGCTGGTCTTCGATGGTCTGGCGGCGGGTGGCGATGTGCAGCCGGTTGGCGAGGCGCGCCAGTGCGGTGCTGTCGTCCTGCGCCGTGGTGTCGAACAGGTCGCGCGACACGATGTGCACTGCGCCGATGCGCGCATTCCCCGTTTGCAGCTGGGCGTCGCTCGGCAGCTGCGCGGGGCGCGGTGCCTCGACCGGCGCCGTGCGCGCCGTGAAGCTGGAAAACAGCCGCCCACCCCAGGCCTGCGGCAGACAGAGCGCACACAGGGCGGCGCCTAGTCCCGAGCGGACGAGAACGGAGCGATTGCAGGCCATGCGTCATGAGACGTCGTGGCCGGAGCGTTCCCGTCGCGGTCAGTTTCCGCCGTGACGGCTGCCCCAACGATAGGTGAAGCCGATGTTCACCAGCGCCGGCAGCCAGTGGTCCACGTCCGCGGACAACCCGGACTCATCGCGCAGGATCAGGCAGCACTCGTTGTGGCGATTGGTCGCATTGGTCACGTCGAGCACGGCCGAGAAGTCGCCATTGCGCAACGGCCAGGTCCAACTACCGCGCAGGTCGAGCGTGTAGAAGTCCTGCCAGCGCGCCGTGTTGCGCGCGCCCAGCACCAGCGGATCGACGCCGAGCGGCGTGCGCGGCCAGCCGCGATGCCAGCCGACCACCGCGGACACGCTGGCGCGCGCGCCCTTCCATGCCAGTCCGGAAGTCATCGCCAGGGTCTGGTCCCAGCTGCGCAGCACGTCGCGGCTGCCGGCGAAATCGTCGGCGACGCGGGCCCACGCCAGTGTTCCCCATCCCGTGAAACGTGCCGAGAACGGCAATCTCAGGCTGGCCTCGAGACCGCGGGCCTCGGAGGCGCTCGGGTGCAGGCGGATGCGATCGGGCGCGAGATCCGGCAGCAGCGCGAAGACATCGAGCGCGTTGTCGTAGTAAGGCGCCACCGTGGTCCAGCGCTTGCTGTAGGCCTCCAGCCCCAGCCGCGTGCCGCCCGCGAGATCGTGCTCGAGGCCGACGATGGCGTGCACCGAGACCTGCGCGGCGTCCGGCGTCTGCTGGGCCTCCTCGACCCGCCACTCCTCGACGTGCTGCGCCTGCGTGAAGCGGCCGGCGGAGGCGTACAGGCGCGTCGCCCCGCTCACGTCGTAGCGCAGGTTCAGGCGCGGGCTGATCTGGGTGTGGTTGCCGAACCGGTCGTAGTGCTGCGCATCCGCGCGCACGCCCAGCTCCGCCTCGAAGCTCGCCCAGCGACGGCGGTGCGCGGCATACAGGGAATAGGTAGTCACCTCGGGCCGCGCGCGCAGCTCCAGGTCTTCCACCGTTGCGCGGCCGAAGATCTGTGCGATCTCGGGCGAGAACGCGGATTGCCTGACGTAGTGGTACGCGGCGCGCGTGGCCGCCACGGCACCGCCGAACGCGAACTCCGAGGACGAATCGCGCGACCAGCGCCAGTCGCTGGAGAACTCCACGCCGTTGAAGCTGCGTTTTTCGGCGAGCTCGCCGGTCGCGACACCCGGGCGTTGCAGGGTGCCGTCTCGCTCGCGCTCGGCGGACGTCACCACCAGGCTGGTGCGGCTGTCGAGGGAATTCTCGAAGCGATGATCGCGCGCCAGCCAGAAATATTCTTCGCGGTAGCGCGCCTGGGCGCTCTCCTCGTCGTCTTCTCCGCCGAGATCGAGGCGGTCGTCGAGCAGCAGCCAGCCCGCGGTCCACGCGCCGCGGGCGGTGGTCCAGCGTACGCGGCCGACGGAATCGGCGAACTCGGGCTGACCGAAGCCATCCTCCACCGGATCCAGCAGATCGAGCGTGCTGCGGCGCACGGCGCCTAACCACTCCACCGGGTGCGAATCGGCGCGCCCCTGCATGGACGCCCCCGCCGAGATCAGGCTGACACTGGCACGATATTGCCGGCCCGCCTCGGCCGTGGGCGCGGTGATGTCGATGACGCCGCCGGACCGCGTGCCGTAACGCACTGGGAAGCCGCCGCTGAATACTTCGATGCGCTCGATCGCCGCCGGATCGATGGCGCTGATCAGGCTCTGGAAATTCTTGAAGTGGAAGGGGTCGAGCAGCGGGATGCCGTCGTAGCGCACCAGGATGTCATCGCTCAGCGAACCGCGGATGTAGGGACGGGCCGACGCGCCGCTGACGATGCCCGGCAGCGATTGCACCGAGCGCAGCGCGTCGTCATGGCTTCCGGGCGTGCGCTCGATGTCATTGGGCGAGACCTCCCGCGGTTCGGCAAGCCCGCTCTCGATGGCATAGCGGCTGGCGTACACCGATACCTCCGGCATGGGCAGTTCCTCCTCGGGCGCGGCCGGGGCGGCTTGCTGACGAACCACCACGTAGCGGTTCGGGCCGAGCTGGCGCAGACCCAGACCGTGGGCCGCGAGCGCGCTCCGCGCCTGGTCCAGCGGCGTGACGGCGGCGTCCTGCGGCACGGCCTGCATGCCGTCCGTCACGAGCTCGGAGCTGTAGAGGATGTCGACGCCGCTGTCGCGCAGCTCGCGCAACAGGTCCGTCAACGGCCGGCCGGCCGCGGCCAGCACCACGGCGTGCGCGGCGCAGAACAACAGCAGGGATAGAGGGATCGCGAATCTAACGGGTCGGCTGCGACTCACCCGGAGAGCTTACCCGGATCGCGCCTTCGGGCAATTCGTAATGCAGCGTGGTCGCGGCCATCACCGCGGTCAGCGCTTCCATCACCGTGAGGCCGCGGAGATTGCCGTGCATGCGTATGGTGTCGACCTGGGCACGCGCCGCGCCGTCCGCCAGTTCCAGCCGGCGGCCGGTCTCGCGCGAGAACCAGTCGAGGAATTCCCGGAGCGGCCGATCGTCGATTTCGATTTCCGGCGCCAGCGATTCGGTCCAGGCCCAGTCGCGGCCCGAGGTCGCGATCGGCCGCCGCGACACTGCGCGCTTGCTGGCGATCAGCTCGGTGCCGGCTTCTATCTTCTGGTCCCCGCCGGCCTGATCGCCACTGGCGGCCCGCCAGAGCACGGCGCCTTCGCGCACCCGCAGCCGCGTGCCATCGTCGATGATGGCCAGAGAAAACTGCGTGCCGACGTGACTGAACCGCCCCGCGGGCGTCAGCACCACGAACGACTGTCCGGCGCGCGAGCCGGGCGGAATATCCACGTACAGCTCGCCGCGCGTGAGCCGCACCGTGTGCGCGTCGGCAATGTCGAATCGGGAGCCGCGCGCGACGCGCAGATTGCCGCCGCCGGCGAGCTTCAACAGCGCATCGCCGCGCGCCTGCAAGTTCGCCGAGACGCGCAGTTCGGAACCCGCGGACACGGGTTCGTCCGCCCGCAGGAACTGCAGCCGATGGATGCCGGGCGCATCGCTGCGTTCCACGGTGGCCACCAGCGCCCCGGCCGAGGGAGCGCCATCGAGGCCGAGCACGCCGACCACGCTCGCGCCCACCAGCACCAGCAGCGACGCGGCCGCAGCGAGCTTCCATTTCCGGCCGAGGCCCGGGCGCGAGCCGGTGGCGCCGATGCCGGCGCGCCATTCCGTCTCCGTGGCGCGGCGGATGCGTTGCAAGGCCCCGGGCGACAGCGAGGCGGCGCGCAGGCCGACGCGCAGCGCCGCATCCGCGGCGGCGTCGGCCGATGTGTTTCTGGAGTCGCTCATGGGGACTCTCCTGAGGCGGCGTCGTGACCGGCACCGGTCCATTCCTGTCGGAAGGCCTGCCGCGCGCGTGACAACCGCGATTCCGCCGCGCTCTCCGACAGCTGCAGCACGCGCGCGATCTCGGGCACGGTGAGCTCGTCGCCGAAACGCAGCTCGAGAATGCGCGCATAGCTCGCCGGCAGGCGGTTGATGGCGCGGCGCACCGCGTGGCGCGTCGAATCGTCGGCGCACTCGTCGAGCGGGTCGCGGAAATCCGCCATCTCGATGACGGTCGCGGACTCGCCGGACTCGGTCATTTCATCCAGGCTCTTCACCCGCGGCTGGCGCAGCGCCTTGCGCGCGATGTCCGCCAGGTGATTGCGGCAGATCTGGCACAGCCAGGTGAACAACGACGAACCGCCGCGGAAGCTGGCCAGCCCGCGCACGGCATTGATCATGCTGACCTGCACGACGTCCTCCAGCGCGGAGGCATCGAGCGAACAGCGGCGCGACGCGAATGCCGCGAGGCGTTCCGCGTAAGCGTCGAAAAATTCGTCGAAAGCCCTCTGGTCTCCACGGCGCATCCTGTCTACGAGGTCTCGTTCGTCCAGCACTGCCCACCTCGGCCCTTAGACGTCAACTGTCGCCGTATCCCGTCGCAACGGGAATGCGCCCGACCTGACGTCCAAACAGGGATGAATTCATCATCGGAACTCTACCCGCATCGCGACCGGCAGTTCTGGCGCAATCACGCCCTGTGGCCGCTGGTGGCCTTCGCGCTGACCTTCGCCCTGGTCGAGGCCCTGGGCCTGGACCGGCGCATCGCCGAGGCGTGGTCGTTCGACCCGGTCTCGGGCAGCTGGCTGGGCCGAGGTGCCGGCGACTGGTGGGCGCACCGACTGCTGCACGACGACGGCCGCTGGCTGGTGCGCGGCATCGCCGCGCTGGCCATCGCGGCCTGGGCCGGGTCGTTCCTGCTGGATGCCTGGCGCGGCTGGCGGCGGCGCGCGGGCTATGTCGCCCTGGGAATGGTGCTGGCGGTCGCCGTGGTCGGCGGCCTCAAGGCCATCACCAATGTGGATTGCCCCTGGGATCTGGCCGGATACGGCGGACAGAACCCCTACGTACCCCTGTTCGCGGACCGCCCGGACTATCTACCTGCCGCCCGCTGCTTTCCCGGTGCGCACTCGGCCTCGGGCTTCGCGTTGCTGTGCCTGTATTTCGCCTGGCGGGACTCGTCGCCGACGGTGGCGCGCTGGGGGCTGTGGGTCGGGCTGGCGCTGGGCCTGGCATTCGCCATCGGCCAGGAGGCGCGCGGCGCCCATTTCTTCTCGCACGACCTGACGAGCGTGGCGCTGGTGTGGTTCGTGCAACTCGGCCTGTACGCCTGGCTGCTGATGCCCGGCGCCGCGGTGGGCGGCGCGACCGGGCCGCGCCACCCGCTGGCGATCCGGCCCGAATCAGGCTTGTGAGGAACCCTGCGCGGCCGACTTGCGGCCGAGCAGCCAGAGGATGCCGCCGACCACGATCATCGCGATGCGAATGCCGTTGCCGACGCCCACGCCCCAGTTGTCCACCCAGCTCACCAGGATGAAATCCATGTTGAGATAGCGCAGCGCGAACGAGCCCGCGCCCAGAAAGAACAGCAATCCACCGAAACCCTGCATGAGTGTCTCCCCTCGTCGTTTGATTGTAGTTATGGCCGACGAGCCGGAACATTACGCCTCCCGTCTAACTAGGGCAAGCGGGCTGCGCGTTCATAGATAGAGGCGCGCCAGGCTGTAAGCGGCCATGCCGGTCGCCAGGCAGCCGACGATGTTGCGCGACCAGCACATCCACAACGCCGCCGCGATGACCCCCAGCAGCCGTGGATTGAGCGGCGCCAGGTCGAGGGTGGCGCCGCCATGGAACAGCACGTCCGGCACGATGATGGCGGAAAGCGTGCAGACGGGCGCATAGCGCAGCGCGACCTCGGCACGATGGCCGAGCCGCAGGCGCGAGCCGGCCACGAGAAATGACGTGCGCGTGACCAGTGTCGAAAACGCCAGTCCCACGATGACCAGCGCCAGTGCCAGGCCCGCGACCGGCTCGCTCATGCCGCCTCCGCGAGGCCGGGCGGACTCCGATTCTGCAGCAGGTCGGTGAGCAGAGCCGCGACGATGCCGGCAAGCGCGCCGCAGAACAGGCCGAGCCTGAACGGCAGGCCGTGGGTGAACAGCGCGACGAGCGCGGCGATCACGGCTCCGACTACCGCGGGGCGCGCGTTGAGGCTGGGACCCACCAGCGCCACCAGCGCCAGCGTGCCGGTGAACTCCAGCCCCCACTCGCGCGGCACGTAGCTGGCGCCGACGATGCCGACCATGGCGGAGGACTGCCAGGTGAGCCAGTTGGTGCTGCAGACGCCGGCGAACCACGAATCGCAGTGCCTCGCGGGCAGGGCGCCGTCCTGCGCCGAGCGCATGAAGCGCACGAAGGTGAAATCCGTCATGAAATAGCCGAGTGCGACCCGGCGCAGCAGCGTGCGATCGGCGAAGTACGGACGCAGCGCGGCGCTGTAGATGACGAAGCGCAGGTTGGTGATGAGGCCGGTGGCGACGATCACCCACAGCGGCGCGCCGGCGACGATGAGCGGCAAGGCCGCCAGCTGCGCCGAACCCGCGTACACCAGCAGCGACATGGCCATGGCCCAGGGCACCGCCAGGCCACCCTTGACCATGGCGACGCCGCTGATCATGCCCCAGGCGAACGCGCCCGGCAGAAACGGCAGGATGGCGCGCCGGCCGAGGCGAAAGGCCTGGCGGCCATCGGCCGCGGCGGCGGCCGGCTGCGCGGCCGCGCTCACCAGCTGCCGGTGTTGGGCATGGACGCCCAGGGCTCGCGCGGCGGCAGCGACCCGTCCTTCTGCAGTAGTTCGATGGAGATGCCGTCGGGCGAGCGCACGAAGGCCATGCGGCCGTCACGCGGCGGACGATTGATGGTCACGCCGTGCTGCTGCAGCCGCTCGCAGGCCGCGTAGATGTCGTCGACCGCGTAGGCGAGATGGCCGAAATTGCGCCCGCCGGTGTATTGCTCGGGCTCCCAGTTGTGCGTGAGCTCGACCTGGGCGGAATGGTCGCCCGGCGCCGCGAGGAAGATGAGCGTGAACTTGCCCTGCGGATAGTCGTTGCGCTTGATGACTTCCAGACCGAGCGCCTCGCAGTAGAACCTCAACGAGGCGTCCACGTCGGTCACGCGCACCATGGTATGCAGGTATTTCATCGCGGCGCGGGCTGCTCAGAACATCTCGCT
Source organism: uncultured Pseudomonadota bacterium (assembly GCA_946479515.1). The sequence continues at coordinate 18,748 of CAMLGF010000017.1, forward strand.
CGCGCCGGGCGGCTTGACGTCCACCTTCTTGCGCGACGGGATCCAGTCACCGGTGATCATCGCCTCGTACGGCTGGCCCGGGCCCACCATGGGGTACACACCGGCATCCGGATCGATGATGACCTCGAGGAATGCCGCGCCCTGGAAGGCGAGAAACTCCGCGATGACGCGCGGCACGTCGGCCTTACGGTCGAGGCGCACGGCGTGCTTGTAGCCGTCGGCGAGCGCGGCCTTGATGAAATCTTTGGTGTGCAGCGTCTTCTCGGACGCGGACAGGCGGCCCTTGTGGAACAGCTTCTGCCACTGCTTCACCATGCCGTCGCCGTTGTTGTTGAGCACGACGAGCTTGATGGGCAGGTTGTAGGTGGTCGCCGTCTCCATCTCGCCGATGTTCATGCGCACCGAGGCGTCGCCGTCGATGTCGATGACCAGCTTGTCGGGACACGCGAACTGCGCGCCGATGGCGGCAGGGAGCCCGAAACCCATCGTGCCCATGGAACCGGACGTGAGCCACAACCGCGGCTCCTTGAAATCGAAGTACTGCGCCGACCACATCTGGTGCTGGCCCACGCCCGTGGAGATGATGGCCTGGCCCTTCGTGATCCGGTTGATCTCCTCGAGCACGTAGTAAGGCTGGATCTTCTCGCTGTCGCGGTCGTAGTTGAACGCATGCTTCGTGCGCATCTCATCCAGGTAGGCCAGCCACCGGGAACGATCGCGCTGGAAGCCCATGCGCTTGCCGTGCGTGGTGAGCATGGTCAGCGCCTCGGGCAGCAGGCCGACGTGGCTCCACTGCACGCGTTTCACCTTGTTGATCTCGGCACGGTCGATGTCGAAGTGGGCGATGGCCTTGGCGTTCGGGGCGAACTTCGCGGGGCTGCCGGCCACCCGGTCGTCGAAGCGCGCGCCGATGGCGATCAGAAAATCGCAGTCGTCCACGGCATAGTTCGCGAATGCCGCGCCGTGCATGCCCAGCATGCGCATGGAAAGCGGGCTGGTGGTGTCCATGGCGCCGATGCCCATGAGCGTGGTGACCACCGGCAGGTCGAAGGCCTGCGCGAATTCACGCAGCTCCGCCGCGGCGTTGCCGTTGACGACGCCGCCACCGGCATAAATCAGCGGGCGTTGCGACTCGCCCAGCATCTCGAAGAAGTGATTCGCCTCGGTGCCGTCGATGATGTCGGTGGTCAGGGTCTCGAGGCGCTTGCGATAGCCGGGCATCGGCAGCGTGCCCGAGCCGCGGAACTCGCCCTGCCAGTTCTGCACGTCCTTCGGCACGTCGATGACCACCGGGCCGGGACGTCCGGTGCGCGCGATCTCGAAGGCGGTGCGCACCGTGGCCTCGAGCTGCTCCGGATCCGTGACGAGGAAGATGTGCTTCGCGACCGAACCCATGATCGAGGAGACCGGCGCCTCCTGGAACGCATCCGAGCCGATCGCGCTGCGCGGCACCTGACCGCAGATGACCACCATCGGGATGCTGTCGGCCATGGAATCGCGAATCGGCGTCACCGTATTGGTGGCGCCAGGCCCGGATGTGACCACGCACACGCCCACGCGGCCGCTGGCGCGCGCATAGCCCGCGGCCATGAAGCCCGCGCCCTGCTCGTTGGCGGGCACGATGAGCGGAATCTGCTTCTCACCCTTTTTCGCGCGCTCTTCATTGAAGCAGAACACGGCATCGTAAGTCGGGAGAATGGCGCCGCCCGAATACCCGAAGATCGTCGTTACGCCCTCGTCCGCGAGCACCTGCACGATCATCTCGGCGCCGGTCATCTTCCGGCCGGCCAGTGGGTGCCGGATGACGGGCGCGGTCGCGCCAGGTGCGGACAAATTGCCGGACATGTCGCGAATAGTCGTTGATTTTGCGGGGGGTTTTGCCATAGATGCCGGCGAGACTAGCAGTTTGCAGCGGCTCGTTAAATGGCTATTCTGGCCGACCCATCATGAAGACATCCGCCCGGCCAGATTCCTTACAGCCCATGCGTCATATCATCGCCATCCACCTGCAGAACGAGGCCGGCGCGCTCACCCGCGTCACCGGGCTCTTTTCCACTCGCGGCTACAACATCGAGTCGCTGTCGGTAGCCGCGACGGATGACCCGCTGGTGTCGCGCGTCACGCTGGTCACGCAGGGCGCCGACGGCGTGATCCTGCAGATCGTCAATCAGCTCAACAAGCTCATCGACGTCGTGGCGGTGGAAGATCTCACGCGCGGCGAGCACATCGAGCGCGAGCTGGTGGTGCTCAAGCTGCGCATCGAGCCGCCATTGGTGGACTCGGTTCGCGGCTATGTCGTGCGTGCCGGTGGTCGCGTGCTCGAGCCGTCGCCGGATGGCTTCGTGGTCGAGCTCACGGCCAGTGAGGCCGAGGTCAACCAGTTCGTCGCCGATCTCGGCGGGCGCACCGAGATCATCGAAGTGGTCCGTTCCGGCGCCCTGGCCGTCGGCCGCAACGCGCGCGCCCTGCACGTCGTCAGATAGCGCCTCAGGCCGCGCGCGGTCCGGAATCGGCGTCGCCGCGCGGGGTCATGCGCGGCGAGGCGTCCGGCACCAGCAATACGTCGCCATCGGCCGAAGCCAGCATTTCGTGCGCGGTGCTGCCGAGCAGCGCGCGGCGAAATCTTCCGTGGCCGCGCGTGCCCAGCACCAGCAGATCGGGCCGCGTTTCGATCATGGCCTGACGAATCGCCGGGCCCGGCCGCGCGTCCATCAACAGCACGCGATAGCGCCGCCAGTCGAGGCTGTGCAGCCGCAGCTGCGAATGAATCGCCGCCGCCGCCTGCGAGAGCGATGCCGAGGAGTAGTTCGCGACGCTGAGATTGCCCACGCCGACGGCATTCATCATCGCCTCGTAGGGCGGTTCGTGCGCATGGACTACGGCGAGCGACACATCCTCCGCCACGGGCAGCTGCTCGGCGAACCTGACTACCTGGCCGGTGGCGCGCGAACCGTCGAGCGCCAGCAATACGCGCCGATATGGCTCGCCGCCCGGCGCGCGCGCCACCAGTACCGGACAGCGTGCCTCGGACAACAGCTTGCCGGTGAACGTATCGCGCAGCGCATCGCTGATCGGCTCCACCGCATGCGGGCCGATGACGATCAGCTGGGCATTGGCCGCCTCTTCGCCGACCACGTTGGCCGGTCGGCCGCAGCGAACCACGAGCTCGGCGCCCGCTTCGGCGTGGCGTGCGCGCTGCGCCAGCCGGCTGCTGGCGACCAGCAAGCGCTGTTCGAGCGTGCCCTCGTCGGCGCCGAGCGGCGATACGACATGCACCAGGCTCAGCCGCGCGCCCAGCGCGCGGCGCAGCTGGAAGGCGCGATCGACGGCGGCATCGGTCTTCGGTTGCAGGTCAGTGGCGCACAGCAGTTTCATGGGGACCTCGCACGTTCTCGATGCGCAGGCGCCGCAGGCCGCCCGGCATCAGCCATTCCACTTCGTCGCCCTGACGATAGCCAAGCAGCGCGGTGCCCAGTGGGGCGAGCACGGAGACGCGACCGGATGCCGGCTCGGCTTCGTGCGGATACACCAGCGTGATCTCGCGGCGGCTGCCGCCGGTGAGATCGAAGACCGTCGCGACGCTGTTCATCGTGATGACGCCGGGCGGTATGTCCCGCGGGTCGACGATGACCGCGCGCTCGAGCTCGGCGCGCAGCTCGCGCAGGTGCGTGGAGTCGTGCGCCCCGCTGGCGCGATCGCCGTGCAGCAGGAAAGCGAGCCGGCGGGCGTCGTCCTCGGCGACGAAGATCGCGGGGCGGCCCGCGGCCATGTGCATGGGCATGGAGTTCATGCGCCCCTTTTTACTGGCCATGCATGCTTAGGACAATTTGAAAGAATCGCGATCTGGGTTAGCTTTTATCTAATGATGGCCATCCCGCGCCGGCTCAATTACCAGCACCTGCTCTACTTCTGGTCCGTGGTGCGGACCGGCAGCATCACGCGCGCGGCCGCCGAGCTCGCGCTGTCGCCGCCGACGGTGAGCGCCCAGCTGCGCACGCTCGAGGACCGCCTCGGCGAGAAACTGCTGCGCAAGTCGGGGCGCAAGCTCATTCCCACCGAGGTGGGCCGCGTGGTGTTCACGTATGCCGACCAGATCTTCGACGTCGGCCGCGAGCTGCTCGACGCGCTCGAGCAGCGACCCTCGCAGCGGCCGCTGCGCTTCACCGTGGGCATCGATGACGTGCTGCCCAAGGAGATCGCGCAGCGACTGCTGGAGCCGGCGATGAAATTGGGGCAGCCCGTGCGCATCACCTGCCGGGAAGGCACGCTCGAACGGCTGGTGGCGAGCCTCGCCATGCACGAGCTGGACGTGGTGCTGTCCGACGCGCCGGCATCGCCCACGCTGAACGTGCGCGCCTACAACCATCTGCTCGGCGCGTCGGAGGTGTGCTGGATGGCGACGCCGGCGATCGCCGCCAGCCTGCGGCGCAACTTCCCGCGGTCGCTCGACGGCGTGCCCATGCTGCTGCCCACGGACGACACGGCCATCCGCCGCATGCTGGACCAGTGGCTCGAACAGCACGAGATCAGGCCCGTGCTCGCCGGCGAGTTCGAGGACTACGGGCTGCTGCGCGAGTTCGCGCGCGCGGGGCACGGGTTCGCCCCCGTGCCCGTGGTGCAGGAATCGCAGTTCCGCCGCGAGTACGGCTTCCAGCGCGTCGGCGGACCACTGCCCGTGACCGCGCAGTTCTTCGCCATCTCGCTGGAGAGGCGCATCCGGCACCCCGCGGTGGCCGCGGTGGTGGCGGGAGCGCGCGAGCTGTTCACGTAGTATCAGGGCCATGACCCTGGCCCTGATCCTGCTGCTGCCATTCGCCGGCAGCGTGTGCGCGGCATTTCTGCCGCGGCACGCGCGCAATGGCGCGGCGACGCTCGCCGGCGCGTTCGCGCTCGCGACCGCGGTACTCGCGGCGATGACTTTCCCCGAGGTGACGAATGGCGGCGTGCTGCGCGCCAGCGCCGCGTGGCTGCCGCAGTGGGGCCTGACGCTCAGCCTGCGCCTGGACGGATTGGCCTGGCTGTTCGCGCTGCTGGTGTCGGGCGTGGGCACGCTGGTGGTGTTCTACGCGCGCTACTACATGTCGCCGGCCGACCCGGTGCCGCGGTTCTTCTCGTTCCTGCTCGCCTTCATGGGCGCGATGCTCGGCATCGTGATGTCGGGCAACCTCGTGCAGCTCGCGGTGTTCTGGGAGCTCACGAGCTTCACCTCGTTCATGCTCATCGCGTACTGGTACCACCGCGGCGAGGCGCGACGCGGCGCCGGCATGTCGCTCACGGTCACGGCGGCGGGCGGGCTGTGCCTGCTCGCGGCGGTACTGATCATCGGCCACATCGTCGGCAGCTACGAGCTCGACGACGTGCTCGCCAGCGGGCGCGCGCTGCGCGCGCACGCCCTGTATCCGACGCTGCTGGTGCTGCTGCTCGTCGGCGCGTTCACCAAGAGCGCGCAGTTTCCGTTCCACTTCTGGCTGCCGCACGCCATGGCAGCACCGACGCCGGTGTCGGCCTATCTGCATTCGGCGACCATGGTGAAGGCCGGCGTGTTCCTGCTCGCGCGGCTGTGGCCGGTGCTCTCGGGCACGGAGCTGTGGTTCACGCTGGTGTGCGGCGCGGGCCTGATCACGCTGCTGATCGGCGCGCTGGCGGCGCTGTTCCAGCGCGACATCAAGGGCGTGCTCGCGTACTCGACCATCAGCCACCTCGGCCTGGTCACGCTGCTGCTCGGCATGAACAGCGCGCTGGCGCTGATCGCCGCCGTGTTCCACATGATGAACCACGCGACCTTCAAGGCCTCGCTGTTCATGGCCGCGGGCATCGTCGATCACGAGACGGGAACGCGAAACCTGCGCCGGCTCGGCGGCCTCGCCGCCGTCATGCCGATCACCACGACGCTGGCGGCGGTCGCCGCCGCCGCCATGGCCGGCGTGCCGTTGTTGAACGGCTTTCTCTCCAAGGAGATGTTCTTCGCGGAGACCATTTTCGCGGGCGCGGGACCGTGGCTGCGCATCGGCCTGCCCGCGCTGGCCACGCTCGCCGGCTTGTTCAGCGTGGCGTATTCGCTGCGGCTGGTGCATCGCACGTTCTTCGGCCGCTTGTCGCACGACCTGCCGCGCGAGCCGCACGATCCGACGCGCTGGATGCTCGCGCCCAGCGCGCTGCTGGTCGCGGCCTGCCTGCTCGTGGGCGTGCTGCCCGGGCGCACCGTGGGCCCCTTTCTCGCGAGTGCGGCGCACGCCGTGCTGGGGCCCGAGCTGCCCGAATACAGCCTCGCCGTCTGGCATGGCCTCACGACCCCGCTGATCATGAGCATCGTCGCGTTCGCCGGCGGCATCCTGCTCTATCTACTGCTGTACCGATACCGTGACGGCGCGCTCGCGCCCGCGCCGTTCAGCAAGCCCATCGATGGCAAGCGCACGTTCGACGTGGTCATGGTGATGCTGATGCGCGCCGCCGACCGGTTGCTCAACACGCTGTCGACCCGGCGGCTGCAGCCGCAGCTCGCACTCATCGTGCTCGCCGCGGTCGCGGTCACCTTCTTCACCTTGTGGCGGCGCGACGGACTGCGCGTCGGATCGACCCACACGCCGCTCGATCCCAGCTTCGCGCTGCTCTGGATCGTCGGCGGCGGCTGTGCCATCGGCGCGGCCCTGCAGGCCAAGTTCCACCGTCTCGCGGCGTTGATCATGAGCGGCGGCGCGGGGCTCATCACCTGCCTGACCTTCGCCTGGTTCTCGGCGCCCGACCTCGCGCTCACGCAGATCAGCGTCGAAGTGGTGACCACGGTGCTGCTGGTGCTGGGGCTGCGCTGGCTGCCGAAGCGGCTCGAGAGCGAAGAGCCGGACCGCACGCAGTGGACGCGCGCCCGCGTGCGGCGCATCCGCGATGCCGTGCTCGCGGTGATCGGCGGCGCCGGCCTCGCGGCCATGGCCTACGTCATCATGACGCGGCCGCGTTCACCGGGCATCGCCGAGTACTTCCTGGCGAATGCGTTGTCCGAGGGCGGCGGCCGCAACGTGGTCAACGTGATCCTGGTCGACTTCCGCGGCTTCGACACGTTCGGCGAGATCACCGTGGTCGGCATCGTCGCGCTCGCGGTCTACAAGCTGCTGCGCCGCTTCCGCCCGGCGCCGGAAAGCATGCCGCTGCCGCGTGCGCAGCACGACGGCGCGGCGAGCGCGCCGTCGGCGAGCACGGACGCGCTGCCCCGCGGCACCATGCTGGTGCCCGCGGTGCTGGGCCGCCTGTTGCTGCCGGTGGCGGGTGTGATCTCGATCTTTTTCCTGCTGCGCGGTCACAACGCGCCGGGTGGCGGCTTCGTCGGCGGCCTGGTCATGGCCACGGGCTTCATCGTGCAGTACATGGTGAGCGGCACGCTGTGGATAGAGTCGCGCATGCGCATCCACCCGCAGTACGCCATCGCGCTCGGGCTGCTATGCGCCGGCGGCGCCGGCACGCTCGCGTGGCTCGCGGGGCAGGATTACCTCACCAGCCTCGAGTGGCACGCCGCGCTGCCGCTGCTCGGCGATCTGCACCTCTCCAGCACGCTGCTGTTCGACCTCGGCGTCTATCTGCTCGTGATTGGCGGCGCCACGCTCATCCTGATCGCGCTGGCGCACCAATCCCTGCGCAGCTACCGGCGCCCCGTCGGCACGTCGACCACGCTGGTGCGGCCGCTGGCGCCCGGCGAAGGAGGCCAGTAGATGGAGGCTGTGCTTGCCATCGCCATCGGCGTGCTCGCGGCCTCGGGCATCTGGCTGTTGCTGCGACCGCGCACGTTCCAGGTGATCATCGGCATGTCGCTGTTGTCGTATGCCGTCAACCTGTTCATTTTCGCGATGGGCCGCCTGCGCATCGATTCACCGCCCATCATCGACGGCGCCGCCGACTTCTCGCAGCTCGCGGATCCCGTGCCGCAGTCGCTGGTGCTCACGGCCATCGTCATCGGCTTCGCGATCACCGCGCTGTTCCTGGTGGTCATCATCGCGACGCGCGGCATGACGGGCACGGACCACGTCGACGGCCAGGAGCGTGACTCGTGAACGCCCTGGTGCGACATCTGCCCGTGCTGCCCATCGTGATCCCGTTGCTCACCGGCGCCCTGCTGCTGCTGCTCGCCGAGACGCGGCGCGTGCCGCGCCTGGTGCTCACGCTGTCGAGCACGCTGGCGCAACTCGCCGCCGCCATCGCGATGGTGTGGATGGCGTCGGATCACGTGCCCGGCATCTGGCCCGAGGGCATCGGTGTCTACGCCATCGGCCACTGGGGCGCGCCGGTCGGCATCGTACTCGTGGTCGACCGGCTCTCGGCGCTCATGGTGCTGGTGAACTCCATCCTCGCGCTCGCGTCCGTGGTGTATTCGATCGGGCGCTGGGATCGCATGGGCGTGCACTACCACTCGCTGGTGCAGTTCCTGCTGATGGGCCTGAACGGCGCCTTCCTCACCGGCGACCTGTTCAATCTGTTCGTGTTCTTCGAGATCCTGCTGGCGGCTTCGTATGCGCTGCTGCTGCACGGCGGCGGGCCGCAGCGCACGAAGATGTCGCTGCACTTCGTCGCGGTGAACCTCACGGCGTCGTTCGCCTTCCTGCTCGGCGTGGCGATGATCTACAGCGTGGTCGGCACGCTGAACATGGCGGACATCGCCGTGCACTGGCGCAGCATGTCGCCGGGAGACCACGACATCGCCGAGGCGGGCGCGGCCATCCTGGCGATCGCCTTCCTGGTCAAGGCCGCGGGCTGGCCGCTGAGTTTCTGGCTGCCCGGTGCGTATCACGCCGCGGGCGCGCCCGTGGCCGCGATGTTCGCGATCACGACCAAGGTCGGGGTGTACGCTATCCTGCGCGCGGCCTCGCTACTCGAGGACGCGAGCACGCCGTTCGGCGGCGTGTGGCTGTACTACCTCGCGCTGGCCACCATGGTGTACGGCGCCGTGGGCATGCTCGCCTCGCGGCAGCTCACGCGGCTCGTGGCCTTCGTCGTGATCCTGTCGTCGGGCACCATCCTCGCGGCGGTGGGATCTGGGTTGCCTTCGATGCTCGCCCCGGCCCTCTTCTACATGCTGGGCTCGGTGTTCGCGACCGCGGCGTTCTTCCTGCTCACGGGCATGGCCGAGCGGCTGCGCAAGGCGCCCGCGCGGCTCGAGGAAGCGGCGGCGACACCGCCGCCGAGCTACACGGCCTTCGCGGTGGGCGAACCTCCCGATCCGTATTCGCCCGACGACGAAGTGGGCGTGGCGCTGCCGGCGGCCACGGCGTTTCTCGGGCTCGCGTTCGTGTGCTGCGCGCTCCTGGTCACCGGCATGCCGCCGCTCGCGGGTTTCATCGCCAAGTTCGCACTGGTGGCCGCGGCCATCGACGCCTTGCCACCGCCCGGACAGTTCGGGCGCGAGTGGCTGCTGATCATCGCGCTGCTGGCGGGCGGACTCGCCGGGCTCATCGCGCTGGCGCGCGTGGGCATGCGGCTGTTCTGGAGCGTGGCCGGACGGCAGACGCCGCGGCTGTGGATCAGCGAGGCCGCGCCCGTGGCCTTCCTCATCCTCATCTGCATCGCGCTCACGGTGGCGGCGGGACCCGCGATGACCTACCTGGATTCCGCAGCCGCGGCATTGGATCGGCCCGAGGCCTACATCCGCAACGTGCTCGGCCAGCCGGGAGCCGCGCCATGAGCGGCCGCAAGCCCTGGCTGCTGGTCGTCGGTTTGACGCTGACGTGGCTGCTGCTTGCTGGGCGCGCGTCGCCCGGGCAGTTGCTGCTCGGCGCCGCGGTGTCCACATTCATGGTGTTCCTGTTCCGCGCCGTGCGGCCGGTGCATCCGCGGCTGCGACGCCCGGCGAGCGCCGTTCGCCTGCTGGGTCGCGTGACGCACGACATCCTCGTGTCCAATTACCATGTCGCGCGCATCGTGCTGGGTCTCACGGGCGGGCGGAAGATCACCTCGGGTTTCGTCGCCATCCCGATGAAACTGCGCGATCCGCACGGCCTCGCGACGCTGGCCGCCATCGTGACCTCGACGCCCGGCACCGTGTGGGCAGACCTTTCCGAGGACGGCGCCACCCTCACGCTGCACGTGCTCGATCTCACCGACGAACAGGCCTGGCGGAACATCATCCAGCAGCGCTACGAGACGCTGCTCATGGAGATCTTCGAATGAACGGATTGCTGGACTTCGCCATCGGCTTCGCGCAGCTGTGCTTCGGGCTCGCCATGGCCTTCGCCGCGCTGCGCGTCCTGCGCGGGCCGCGCGCGCAGGACCGCATACTCGGCCTCGACACCTTCTACGTGAACGGCATGATGACGCTGCTCGCGCTGGGCATCCGTTCGGGTTCGACCCTGTACTTCGACATCGCGCTGCTGATCGCGCTGTTCGGCTTCGTCGGCTCCATCGCGCTGACGAAGTTCCTGCTGCGCGGCGAGGCCATCGAACCATGAACGCCGCGTCGCTACCGGCCTGGGCATCGATCGTCGCCGCCGTGCTGCTGATCTCGGGCGGCCTGTGCACCGTGCTCGGCTCGCTCGGCCTGCTGCGCCTGCCGAGCTTCGCGGCGCGCATGCACGGGCCATCGATGGGCAGCACGCTGGGGCTGGGCTGCGTGCTGCTGGCCTCGATGCTGTTGTCGTCGGTGGTGGCCGGCCGGGCCGTGGTGCACGAGGTGCTGATCACGCTGCTGGTGGTCACCACCGCGCCGATCACCGCCATGCTGCTGATGCGCGCGGCGGTGCGGCGCCCTGAAGACCCGCCCGCCCCGTGAACTACTAGAATCATAGTTGACAATCCCGGCCGGCGGACGTTTACTACTAAACATCTAGTAGTGAGGAGCGCCGATGCTGAAATCGCTGTTGATGACGCTGGGTCTGGCGATCGCCTCGTGCACGGCCCTGCCGCTCGTCGCTGCGGGCGCCGCGCCTGCGGCCGAAGAGGCCGGGATTCCCGGCTCTGGAGCCAAGGGCTCGTGGTTCGGAGCGCTCAATGTCGGCGCGGTCTCGCTGCGCCTGGCGCTCGAAGTGACGGAGGCGGATGGCAAGCTGTCGGCCGTGCTGGACAGCGTCGATCAGAACGCCAGGATTCCGGTCACGAGCATCGAGCCGAGCGCCGAGGGCCTGACGTTCAGCATCGCGGCCATCAATGGCGGTTTCACGGGCAAGTACTCGGCCAACGGCGCCGAGCTGGCCGGTAGTTGGACCCAGAACGGCAACACGCTGCCGCTGGTTTTCAAACGACGGGCGACCCCGTTCGCGCTCAAGCGCCCGCAGGAGCCCCTCAAGCCTTATCCGTATCGCGAAGAGACGGTCAGCTTCCGCAATCCCGACGCCGACGGCGTGACGCTCGCCGGAACGCTGACATTACCCGCGGGCAAGGGGCCTTTTCCGGCGGTGGTGCTCATGAGCGGATCCGGTCCGCAGGACCGCGACGAAGCGCTCATGGGGCACAAACCTTTTCTCGTACTCGCCGATCACCTCACGCGCGCCGGCATCGCCGTGCTGCGCTACGACGATCGGGGCGTGGGCCAGTCCACGGGCAACTTCGGCACGGCCACGCACCTCGACTTCGCCGCCGATGGCAAGGCCGCCTTCCGCTACCTCGAGAGCCGTTCCGAGATCGACCCGAAGCGCGTCGGGTTGTTAGGCCACAGCGAGGGCAGCGTCTATGCTCCATACATCGTCCGGGAGTCTCCGCACGTGGCCTTCGTGGTGTTGTTCGCCGGTGTGGGCGTACCCATGCGAGCGCTGCTGGAACGCCAGGGCATGGACATCATCAAGTCGATGGGCATCAGCTACACGCCGAGCCCCGCGGAAATCGCCATCAGCGACGCCATCTACGCCCGTCTCGCCGAGAAGAAGGTCGACGCCGCCACGAAGGATTTCGTGCGAGCCAAGCTGCGCGAAGGATTCGCGCTGGCGCCGGAGAGCGTGAAACAGGCGCTGGGGCTCAACGAGCAGGCACTCGAGCAGCGCGTACAGATGCTCACCTCGCCCTGGTTCATGGAGCTGAGCACGTACGACGCCACGCGCGAGTTGCGGCACATCCGCTGCCCGGTGCTCGCCTTGTTCGGCGACAAGGACCTGCAGGTGGCCGCCGAACCCAACAGCCGCGGGATGACGGCCGCGTTCGCCGCCGCGCAGAACCGCGCCGTCACGGTGAGAACCTTCCCCGGCCTCAACCACCTGTTCCAGCACGCCGGCACCGGCGCGCCGGCGGAATACGGCTCCATCGAGGAAACCATGGCCCCGGAAGTGCTCGACACCACCGCGAAGTGGATCCTGGCGCAGCGCTGAGAAAGCCCATGAACGACATCCATCTCACCGACCGCGAAGCCGACGTCATGCAGGTGCTCTGGGACCACGGGCCTTCCGTGGTCAACGAGGTCAAGGACAAGCTCGCCGACGACCTCGCATACACCACCGTGCTCACCATCCTGCGCACGCTCGAGCAGAAGGGGTACGTGAAGCACGACGAGGAGGGCCGCGTGCACCGCTACTACGCCGCGGTCAAGGAAAACGCCGCGCGCAAGAGTGCGCTGCGACATCTGACAGGAAAGCTGTTCAAGGGATCCGCCGAACTGCTATTCACGCACTTGGTTTCGGACCAGAAGCTCTCGAAGGACCAGATGCAGCGCCTGCGCGATCTGCTCGCCGAGGCCGCGCCCCAGAAGACCAAGGACAAGGACGACTCCAAGGAGAAGTGAATGCTCGCCTGGATGCTCTACGCCATCATGGTGTCGCTGCTGCTGTCCGTCGGCGCCTTCGCCGCCGAACGTGCGCTGCGGCTCACGCGCGGCCGCACGCGCTGGATCTGGATCACCGCCATCGCCGCTTCGCTGGCACTGCCCACCGTCATCGCCTCGGTCACCGTCCAGTTGCCGAACGTCATGAGTCCGGCCGTGGCACAGAAAGTGGTGGTGCTGCGCGAGGCCACGACGCAGGCGCTCTCCCCGGTCATGTGGATGTCGGGCAGCGCCGCGGAACCCGCAGAGTGGCGCAACTTCGATTCCCTCATGACCACGCTCTGGCGCGCAGCGTCGGGCGCCATGCTGCTCGCACTCATCGTGAGCGGCGCGCATCTGACGTGGCGCAAGCGCCGCTGGCGGCAGGATACGGTCGCGGGCGCGCAGGTCTACATCACGGAGGGCGTGGGACCCGCCGTGGTGGGTCTGCTGCGCCCGCGCATCGTCGTGCCGCGCTGGGTGACGCTGGCGCTACCGCGGCACCAGGCCGCCGTCATGGCCCACGAACAAGCGCATCTCGATGCGCGCGATCCGCAGCTGTTCACGTTCGCGCTCGCGCTGCTCGTCTTCATGCCCTGGAACCTGCCGCTGTGGTGGCAGCTGCGCCGCCTGCGTTACGCCATCGAGGTGGACTGCGACGCGCGCGTGCTCCAGGGCGGCATCGATCCCACGCACTACGGAGAGACGCTGATCTCCGTGGGTGAACGCCAATCGGCCTACGTCGGCGCAGTCGCGGCGATGTCGGAGTCCAAATCATTTCTCGAAGAGAGGATCAGAATCATGCTCAGCAAACCCGTCAAATGGCGCCGCGTCGGCATCGCCGCGCTCGCCGGTATCTCGCTGACGCTGACCGCACTCGCCGCGCAGGTCAGCCCGCCGAACGTCCGCACCGTGGACGAACCCGCCAAGCCGGAAGGTGGCGCCAAGCCGGGCGAGCGTGTCGCCATCAAGCTACCCGCCAGCGTGCTGGAACGGTACGTGGGTGCGTTCAGGATGGACGAGCGCTCCTTCCTGGAAATCAAGCGTGATGGAGACAAGCTCATGGCCCGTCTCACCGGCCAGCCGTCTTTCGAGATCTTTCCGCAGAGCGAGACCGAGTTCTTCTGGAAGATCGTCGACGCCCAGTTGACCTTCACGCTCGATGCGGCGGGCCTGGCTCAGTCGGCCACGCTGCATCAACACGGACAGAACTTGCCCTTCACACGCGCCGACATGTCCGAGGCGGCGGCCGCGCAGTCCGCGCTGGATGCACGGATCCAGGCCCAGACGCCGACGCCGGGAACCGAGGCGGCCTTGCGCCGCGCCATTGCCGCGTCGGCCAGCGGCCGCATCAACTACGAGGACATGGAGCCCATGCTGGCCAATGCGGTGCGGGCCCAGGAAGCGGCCGTTCTGTCGCAGGCGAAAGTTCGGGGTGCTCTCAAGTCACTCACCTTCACCGGTGTCGGTAACCAGGGTTGGGATGGCTACGAGGCCCAGTTCGAGCACGGCAAGATCAATTACTACATCGCGCTCGCGGCCAACGGCAAGATCGGCGGGCTCATGGGCATCGCGGCGCCCTGAGTAGTCTGCCGCGTCAGGGAATGATGACGCTGGCGCCCGTGGTCTTGCGCCCCTCGAGATCACGGTGCGCCAGTGCCGCATCCGCGAGCGCATAGCGCTGGTTGATCTGCACCCTCAGCCACTTCTTCTTCACGGCCAGGAAGGTTTCGCGCGCCAGCGCATCGAGGTCCGCACGCTCGGCGGTGTAATCGAACAGCGTGGGACGCGTGACGTACAGACTGCCGCGCTTCACCAGCTCCGCCAGCGAGAACTCGGGCGGCGCGCCGGACGCGCTGCCGTAGTTGACCATGAGACCGCGCTTGCGCAGGCAGTTGAGCGACTGGAAGAAGGTGTCCTTGCCCACGGCGTCGTACACCACATCGGCGCCGCGGCCGCGCGTCAGCACCCGCACCTGCGCCTCGAAGGGTTCGGCGTCGCGCACGATCACGTGCCGGCAGCCGTTCTTCCTCGCAAGCCGCGCCTTCTCCTCGCTGCCGACGATGCCGATGACGGTGGCGCCGAGTGCCCTGCCCCATTGCGAGAGCAGCAGGCCAACGCCGCCCGCGGCGGCGTGCACCACGACGACGTCGCCGCGCTTCACGCGAAAGGTCCGCCGCAGTAGATAGCAAGCGGTGAGGCCCTTGAGCATCAGTACCGCGGCCTGCTGGTCGCCTATGGCGGCCGGCACCTTCACCAGCCGCGCGGCGGGCACATTGCGGGCTTCGGCATACGAGCCGGGCACCGAATGCACGTAGGCCACGGGGTCGCCCGCGCGAAAGCCCTTCACCTTGCGCCCCACCCGAGTGACGACGCCCGCGGCCTCGCGACCGATACCGCCCGGCAGCGGCTGTGGATAGAATCCCGTGCGGTCGTAGACATCGATGAAGTTGACGCCGATGGCCGTATGCCGGACCTGCACCTCGCCATCGGCGGGCGGCGGCACTTCGACTTCCTCGAGGCGCATGACCTCGGGACCACCCGTTTCGTGAATGCGTATCGCGCGCGCCATGAAGAGCTCCGTCTCTGCGAAAGGGCGCCAGATTACGCCGTTGCCGGCATCTGGCGCCCTCCCCAGCCCGAGAGACGGTTCCTCAACCCCGAATCAGGGCGAATAGCCCCGTTCGCCGTGTTCCGCGAGGTCGAGACCTTCGGTTTCCTTTTCCTCGGACACGCGCACACCGACCACGGCATCCATGAGTTTGAGAATCAGCCAGGTGACCAGCGCGCACCAGCCCGCCGCGGCCACGATGCCCAGCGCCTGCACGCCCACCTGCGCCGCCATGCTGGTCTGCACGGTGAAGCCCGTGCCGCCCAGCGACACGGCGGCGAACACGCCCGTGAGCAGCGTGCCAATCACGCCACCCACGCCGTGCACCGGCGAGACGTCGAGTGAATCGTCGATTTCGAGTCTGCGCTTGAGGAGTTGCGTCGCGAAAAAGCACAGCGTGCCGGCGACCAAGCCGATCGCGACCGCGCCGAGCGGTCCGACGAAGCCGGACGCGGGCGTGATGGTACCCAGGCCCGCCACCATGCCGGTGACCACACCCAGCATCGAAGGCTTGCCGTATTTCTTCCATTCGATGGACATCCACGCCAGCGCGCCCGCGGAAGCACCCATGTGCGTGGTCAGCATGGCCATGCCGGCCGAGCCGCCGGCGGCGAGCGCGCTGCCGGCATTGAAGCCGAACCAGCCCACCCACAACATGCCCGCGCCCGCGACGGTGAGCGGCAGGCTGTGCGGCGTCATTGCCGTGTGCGGGAAACCGCGCCGCCGGCCGACGACCAGCGCGCAGACCAGCGCGGACACGCCCGCGCTCACGTGCACCACGATGCCGCCGGCGAAATCCATGACCCCCAGCTTCGCCAGCCAGCCGCCGCCCCAGACCCAATGCGCCAGTGGCACGTAGGCCAGCAGCAACCAGAGCGCGCTGAAGCCGAGCACCGAAGAAAAGCGCTTGCGTTCGGCGAACCCGCCGATGACCAGCGCCGGCGTGATGATGGCGAAGGTCATCTGGAACATGAAGAACACGGTTTCGGGAATCGTGCCGGTGACCGCGTCGCGCGCCACGCCGAGCATGAAGGCCTTGTCGAGGCCGCCGATCAGGCCCTGCCAGGCGCCGCCGTCGGTGAACACCAGCGAGTAACCCACCGCCAGCCACAGCAGCGACACCACGCCGGTGATGGCGAAGCACTGCATGAGAATGGAGAGTACGTTCTTCGCGCGCACCAGGCCCGCGTAGAACAGCGCCAGGCCAGGCAGAGTCATGAAGAGGACCAGCGCGGTGGCGCTGATGATCCACGCCGTATCACCCGTATCGGCGACCGGTGCCGCGTCCTGTGCAAACGAAAATAACGGGCACAGCAGCAAGCCGAGCGCCGCCGGCGCCCGGTAGATAGAAGCACGCATTTTTCCAACCCCTCGTCCGCGGCCAGGAGGCGCCGCTGCTCAGTGGCTCACGCCACGTTGTTAACGCCGGCCCGCCCTGTCAGAAGCGGACCTCCCACGGTGCCTTGCGGCACGTTCATGACGAACGACCCGCTGCCGGAAGGGCAGCGGGCCGCCGTACTTTTTCTTTGCTCGCGGGAAAGCCTTACAGGGCCGAGTTGTCCGTTTCGCCTGTGCGAATACGGATGACGCGGTCGATGTCGGTGATGAAGATCTTGCCGTCGCCGACCTTGCCGGTCTTGGCCGCCTTGAGGACGGCTTCGACCACTTGATCGACGAGATCGCTGCGAACGGCCACTTCAATCTTGGTCTTCGGGACGAAGTCGACGACGTATTCGGCGCCGCGGTACAGCTCGGTGTGACCGCGCTGGCGACCGAAACCCTTCACCTCCGTCACCGTCATGCCGGAAACACCGATCTCCGACAATGCGGCGCGCACGTCGTCGAGTTTGAAAGGCTTGATGATGGCGGTGACCAATTTCATTTGTTTTCTCCCAATACTCTTGTGACTGGACCGCCGACATCGGCGAGCCTTAATCGCAGTGCAGCTTCCGTGCCAGTATCCCGAAAGCCCAACATAGCGGCAATTTCGCTGTTGGCCCCCGGGACGGGGCGATGGCCAGCACCAATTTAGCGCGCCGATCCGGAATGCGCCCAAGATTGGTGCGATGGGCCGTCGATGGAAGTCGGACAAACACTCTCTTATTAAAGGTGCATCGGGCCTATGGAGCACATGGTAATCATCGGCGGGGGCCAGGCGGGAGCGCAGGCCATCGAGACGCTGCGCCGCCGGGGACATCGCGGACCTATCACGCTGATCGGCGACGAGGGCCTGCTGCCCTATCAGCGGCCACCGCTCTCCAAGAAATTCCTGGCCGGCACGCTCGAGCGCGACCGCCTGTTGATCCGCCACGCCGGGCATTACGCCGAGCATGCCGTCGACATGCGGCTGGGGTTCGCCGCCGTGCGCGTCGACCGCGCCCAGCGCCGGGTCGAGATCGCCGATGGCTCGCACGTGGAGTACGAGCGCCTGCTGCTGGCCACGGGCAGCAGCGCGCGGCTGCTGTCGGTACCGGGCGCGGAGCTCGCCGGCGTGCACTACCTGCGCAGCTTCGCGGACGTGGAACGACTGCGCCCCGAGCTCGCGGCCGGGCGCCGCGGGGTCATCGTCGGCGGCGGATACATCGGCCTGGAAGCCGCGAGCACCTGCCGCGATCTGCAGGTCGAGGTGACCGTACTCGACGCAGCGGACCGCGTGATGAGCCGCGTGGTATCGCCCTGGGTGTCGCGATTCTACGAGGAGGAACATGCGCGCCACGGCGTCGACATCCGTTGCGCGGCGCGCGTGGCCGAGTTCCTGCCGGACCCGGCGGCGAAACACGCCGGCACGGCACGCGTGGCGGCCGTGCGCCTGGAGGATGGACGCGAAGTGCCCGCGGACTTCGTGCTCATCGCCGTCGGCGTGACGCCCAATGACTCGCTGGCGCGCGACGCGGGGCTGGCCTGCGACAACGGCATCCTCGTCGACGAGTACTGCCGGACATCCGACCCGCTCATCTTCGCGGCAGGCGACTGCGCACGCCATCCCTCACCGCATTACGGCAGGACCGTGCTGCTGGAATCGGTGGACAACGCCTTCGAGCAAGCGCAGAGCGCGGCGCTCAACATGTATGGAGTACCCACCGTGCACGACAAGGTGCCCTGGTTCTGGTCCGACCAGTACGACCTGAAGATGACCATCGTGGGTCTCTCGCAGGGACACGACCATGCACTGCTGCGGGGCGAGCCGGCGACGCGCTCCTTCAGCGTGGTCTATCTGCGGGATGGCGAGCTCATTGCCGTGGACACGGTGAACGCGGCCAAGGACCAGCTCAGCGCGCGCAAACTGATTCCGGCGCGTGCCCGGCCGGATCCCGGCAAACTCGTGGACCCGGCCGTTCCGCTCAAGGATTGTTAGGCCGCTGTCGCGAGTGGGGTGACGGCGAGCGTGTCGAGGCGGCGGCGCGCACCCTCGAGAGCGGCGGCGCGCGCCTCCGCGCCGTAGCCGATCTTCTCGGCGTGCACGAAGCTCACGTCCTGCAGGCCGATGAAGCCCAGCAGGTGGCGCAGGTACGGTTCCTGGAAATCGACGGCGGCCGCCGGTCCCTCGCTGTACAGGCCGCCGCGAGATTCGATGACGATCACGCGCTTGCCGCCCAGCAGGCCTCGCGGTCCATCCGAGGAATACGAAAACGTTTCGCCGGCGCGCAGCACATGGTCGAACCAGGCACGCAGGCCGGTGGCGACACCGAAGTTGTACATCGGCGCGCCGATGATGACGGTATCGGCCGCGCGCAGCTCGGCGATCAGCTGATCGGACAACTGGCGCGCCGCGCGCTCGGCGGCCGTGGCCGGCGTGCCGCGGACCCCGTTGAGCGTGCTCGTCTGCAGATGCGGTACCGGGTTCGCGCCGAGATCCCGGCGCACGACCCGCGCGCCCGGGGCATCGCGCAGCACCGTGGCGAGGGCATGCTCCACCAGTTCCCGCGACACCGATCCCTCGCCGGCCGCGCTGCTGTTGATGACCAGAATGGTGTGCGGGCGGGTATCCATGATCGACTCCTTGCCAGTTGCGAATGAGGTTGCGTGGCCTCATCTTTGCGTTCCGGAAAGCGGTCGAGTAGCCGTCCAAAATGCGACGCCGCGTCGCGAAAACTGGAACACAAGCATGGAAATCGAGGATATTCAGGCCTTTGTGACGGTGGCGGACGCCGGCGGGGTCAGCGCCGCGGCCCAGCGACTGGGCACCAGCAAGTCCATCGTCAGCCGCCGGTTGGCGCGACTCGAGAAGTCGCTGGGCGCCACCCTGCTGACGCGCTCGACGCGCGGCGCATCGCTCACCGAGGCCGGCGCCACCTTCCGCGAGCATGCCGCGCGCATCGCCGCCGAGGCCGAGGCGGCACGCGACGCGTTGTCTGCGGACGGCACCGTTCGCGGGCGGTTGCGAGTGGCGGTGCCGTTGTCCTTCGGCGCCACGCATTTCGCGCCGGTGCTCGCGCAGCTCGCCGCGCGCTATGCCGAGCTCGAGATCCAGGCGTCGTTCAGCGATCGCATGGTGGACCTGGTGTCCGAGGGCTTCGACGCCGCCATCCGGCTGGGTGTGCTCGACGATTCGAACCTGGTGGCCCGCCGCATCGCGCCCTTCGGTGGAAAGCTGGTGGCCAGCCCGGACTATCTGGCGAAGCACGGCACCCCGCGCAGCGTCGAGGAGCTGCTGGCGCACGCGACCATCAACCGGATCAACGACGAGTGGCCGCTGGTACATGCGGGCAAGCCGCTCACCGTGCATCCGCGCAATACCCGCTTCACGGCCGACAACGGCGCGGCCCTCGTACCGGCGGCGCTCGCCGGGCTGGGCATCGCGCTGCTGCCGAATTTCCTGATCAGCGAGCACCTGGCGAACGGCGCCCTGGTGCAGGTGATGCCCGACCATCCCATGCCCGAGGCCGGCGTCTACGTGGTGCGGCCGCCCGGCGGCAGTGCCCCCTGCAAGGTGCGCGTGCTCATCGACATCATGGTGGAGCGCTTCGGCGAGCGCATCAGCTGCTGATGACTAACTACCTTCGGGCTGCCGCCAGCGGGCGAACACCCGCTCGAGGTCGGTTTCCGTGCCGACGATGCCGGCCATGAGCTGGCGGCCGAGCTCGCGATAGCTGTCGAACTGCAGCTCGCCATAGAACTGATTGGACGTGGGCTGATTGGGGAATTCCGGGTTGGTGCGCCAGTAGCCGTAGATGTCCGCGCCCAGGTGCTCGCGCAGCAGGGCCTTGAGATAGAGAATTTCTCCCCGGCTGCCGTCCGCGTACATCACCGTGCCCAGCAGGTGCGCGCGCTTGCGGATGTCGGTGCCGTTGGCATGGAACAGCGGGTCCGCGCACAGGTCGATCTCGGCGCCCAGGTCGGCCCGCGCCCGCTGCACGGCCTGGCCGAGATCCGCGAGCGTGCAGGCCGGGTCCGCCCCCGCGTCGCTCACGATGATGTAACGGCAACGGCGGCGCAGCAGCTCGTACACACCGAGGTTCTCGAAGTGCCCGCCGTCGGCCAGGTGGATGCGCGCGTCCGTTTCCGAGAGGCCCACGCCCAGCATCTCGCGCAGCATGAGCTGGTACCAGGCCGGGAAGCGCCAGCGCTTCGGCTCCTGGCGCGGGTTGCGCAGCCATACGCCGAGCCGCACGTTGAGCAGCGTCATGAGAAAGCTCACCGGACGGGATTTCGTCGCGTAGGTGTCGGGATCGACGGCCGCGCCGGACACCGAGAACGCGGTCGAGAGCGTGAGCTCGCCACGTAGATAGTCGGCGGTGCGCCGGTAGCCAGTCGCCGCCGAGCCGCAGTACAGCGGCGTCAGGATCATGTTCTCGCCATTGCGCGCGCGCAGCTTGGCGTCCGTCGAGCTCGTGGTGTTCAGCGTGGTGTTGATGATGTGGAAGGGGCCGCCCGATTCGGCGCGCACGTCCGTGAGCCGGAAGGTCATCGGGTGAGTTTCCTGCCGGCCGTCCACTGACTGCGGAACCTGCACCCGGGGCAGGAACGCCTCCGCGAGCCGGCTGCGGTAGTAGCTGTGCATGGAGATGGCGTTGATGTCGCAGACCAGGGCGAACAGGATCGACAGCCCCAGCCAGAGCATGAATGCGGAGGTTTCGAGCAGCCGCGTGTGATGAGCCAGGTGGTAGAGCCCGGTGAACAGCCCGGCGAGCACCAGGATGAGCCCGAGCATGGCGAAGGTGTCCGCGTGCTCGCCCTGCTTGCCGGCCTGGCGCACGGACCAGGCGCCGGTGATCAGCGGCACCAGCCAGGTGGCGTGGCGCGTGACATCGTCGGCCGCGTCCATCTTCACCAGCTGCAGGGCCGTTTCCTCGATGCCCGCCAGCACGGGCAACAGGCCCGCGCCGATGCAGGCCAGACTGCTGCCCAGCAACACCCCCAGGCGCTGGCGGAGGTACTGCCCGGCGGTCATCTGCCGCAGCGGCGGCAACAGCGTGCTCAGCGCGAACACCAGCGTGGCCAGCAGGTAGGTGGCGAACAGTGAGATGCCGATGAGCGTGAGCACCATGAAGCCATCGTGGGCGTTGACCGCGCCCGCGCCGGGCAGGTGCAGCTGCGGCGGCCAGTTGAACTCGAACCAGTCGCCCGAGGCGAGGCCGATGGCCAGCAGGAAGACCGGCAACAGCACGAACAGATTGAGCAGGGTTCCCGAGAGGATGCTCGCCGCCAGGGTCCAGCCCGACAGACCGCTGCCCGTGATGAGATAGCGGCCGTGCGCGCGCAGCCAGTCGAGCACCGTGCCCGAGCCGTCGGCCAGCGGCAGCGCGCCGAGCTGCTGCGAAGCCGAGGCCGGCACGTGCGCGCGCAGCCAGGTCACGCAGGAACCGATGTAACCGCCGCCGGACACGGTCGATAGATAGTCGACGCGATTCAGCAAGCCGCTGCGCGCCAGCGTCTGCAGCACGCCCATGTTGAAGGCGGCGGAGCGGATGCCGCCACCCGACAGCGCCAGGCCGAGGTGCGGCGCATCCGCCGGCACGCCGCCCGCGGCGGCGCGCCGCTGCTCGATCCAGCGCACCTCTTCGGCGGCGACCGCGGCGAAATCGGCGCGATATTCGCCGGCCTCACCACCGGGCTCGCGCGCGCTCACAGGTCGCGTCCCCACAGCCGACACACCGGCGGCCGGTAGCCGGCGGGCGTCGCCGGGTCCTCGTGCACCTTGAGGTACTCGATGAGCGCGTAACGCTCCTCGTCGGTGAATTCCGGTCCGATCACTTCGCTCGGCAGCGGGTTGCCCTTCGGGTCGGCGAGATGCCGGCGCCAGGTGGCGGCGTCGGCCGCGAATGCATGGCCGGTGTTCCAGTTGCCCTTGATGGTGGTGTCGAGCCAGAAGCCGTCGTCGTCGCCATCCGCGTCGGGCACGGTGACATAGCCCACGTGCTCCGGGTCGTACTCGCGCCGGCCGACGAAGAATCGCTGGTCGCGCTTCGCCGGCGGCAGCAGCATCTGGTACAGCGTGGGCACCGAGCCGTTGTGCAGGAAGGGCGCCGTCGCCCAGACGCCGGCCAGCGGCCGCGGCTTGTAGCCGCGGATCTCCTGCGGCAAGTCGAGCGCGCCGAAGCCCTCCAGGCATTGCTGCGTGTCGTAGTCGATGCCCTGGTCGGCGTAGAAGCGGTTCTTGATCAGGATGCCGACGAGATTGAGCGCGAGACCCTCGCTCAGCTTGTGTATGTCCAGTCGATCGATCGTGGCATCCACGCTCGCCCAGCCATGGTGCAGATCCCAGAGCAGATTCACCAGGTGGCACTGTTCGTCGCAGTCCAGCGGATCTTCCGGGCGGTGATCCGCGTCCGGAATCTCGGGCAGCGGCGAGATCGCCCTGCCCACGGCGTCGGCCACGGCGATGTAGTCGGGCTCGAACACCACGAACGGGCGTAGCGGCGATGGCTCGGGAACCGGAAAGGCGGCCAGCGCAGCCGTCAAGCCGGCGTCGGGCGCGCCGCGTTCGGCGCGCAGTCTCACGACTTCGCTCAGGCGAAAGCGGACGTCGCGGGCGAGCGCGGTCATGAGCAGAGGGCTCAGCGCGCGGGCCAGCTGTGCCTGGGTCAGGCCCGTTTCGGACAGGTCGTAATGCCGCTCCATGAAGCCTTGCGCGGCCGTCGGATCGGTGCCGATGTGCTCGAGCGGAATCACTTCGATGCGCCACTCCAGCCCTTGCGGCTTGAGCGGCGCCGTCGCCCGCGCGCGCGCGGGCTCGGAGACGTGCGGCCCGTGGCAGCCGCGGCAGTGCTGCTCGAACAAGCGCTGACCGCGCGCCGCCTTGTCACGGTCGATGGCGCCGAGGATGTGCTCAGGCCAGCGTGGTGGCTTCAGCATCTGCAATGCGTGTTCGATGCGCGTGAGGCCGGCGACGTCGACCGAGCTGCGAAAGCGCTCGGCTGCCGGCAGGGGCTCCTGCATGTCGCTGCGCAACGGGGCGATCGCGCCCACGCCCAACGCCTCGCCCACGTTGCGCGCCAGCGGCTGCGCCACCGAGCCGTTGTACTGCACCCAGTCGAACTTCCAGATGTTCCACACGTACGGATAGCTCACCGGCGCGTCGCCGGTCTGGTAGTTGGCGGGCACCAGGTGATCGCCGAAGGCGGTGTTGCCGATGCGGCCCAGTGCGTCGGTGCGGCCGAAGCCCTCCGCCAGTGGATAGAGTTTGCGCAGCGGGTTGTTCTGGCCACTGTGCAGCATGGTGGAGATGGTGGTGCGCAGCGCCGCGCGCAGGTGCGGTTTGCCGCGGGGATAGCCGTCGCCCAGCACGTTCTTCGCGAAGCGATCGAACTTCCAGGGGCTGGCGACGGTGTTGATCAGCGCCGCCGCGAGCTCGGGCACGAAATTGCCGCGCGACATGTCCGTGAACGCGTGCATGGCCGGGCCGCCGTCGATGCGGATGGCCTGGGTACGCCCGCCGCGCGTGTACTGGATCTCACCCGAATGACAGGCCGCGCAGGTGATGTCCAGCACGTATTCGCCGATGCCCGGATCGAAGTGCCGGGTGAAGCCGATGGGCAGCTGGTCGGGATTGGCCGCCGTCGGCTTCGGATCCACCAGGAAGCGGTAACGACGCATGTGATCCGGGTCGGCGAAGCGCTTGCGGGAGAACGGCTGCTCCAGGTGCACGAACCAGTCGTAGCGGACCGCGCCTGTCGATGCGCCCTGCGGCATCGAGGTGCCCTGCGCAGTGTAGTAGTAGGTCTCGCGCAGCGGCGAATCCTGTTTTTCGCCCCAGCCCTGGTCCAGCCAGACGTATTCGTTCACGGGTTCGAGCGCCGGAATGGTGTGTACCGGCCACCAGACGAACCAGGCGAACAGGGCCACTGCCGCCAGCGCCAACACCGCTGCAATCCCTGCAACCCACTTGAGCCCCTTACGCATCGCGTTACTCCCTGGCGAAACTGCCGCATACTCCCGGGCAAACTACCCCAGGCGGCAGGATGGCGATTGTGGACTGGCTCAAGGATGTTGCAACACTGCGCGCACGCCGGCGTGCGCTCTTTTGTTTGTTAGTCGGGTTTGCGATTCCGGTTTTCGGGGATTCCCCCACCGTGCTCACTCTCTATGCCGACCAGCCGCTGCACATCGAACGGCTGGCGACTCACGTGGGCCTGCTGGAGGACCGCGGCGGCCAGCTCGGCATCGACGAGGTCGCCGCGCATCCGGGATTCGTCGCGGGTTCGCCCGCCGCAGCCAACGTCGGCTTCACCTCCTCGGCCTGGTGGGTGCGGCTCAGCCTGCACAATCCCTCGAATCAACCCCGCCTGGTATACCTGCGCCAGGGCTATCCACTCATCGACTCGGTGCAGCTGTTCGCACCGATGCGCGACGGCGGCTGGCGAACCGTGGTGACCGGGGACCGGCAGCCCTTCGATTCGCGGCCGGTGGCGCACCGCGACTTCCTGTTTCCCCTGACCCTCGAGCCCGGTCGGGAGGAGACGGTATTTCTGCGCTTCGCCTCCCAGGGGCCCATCGACATCGACCTCTCGCTGCTCGACGGCGACGAACTGGTCGCGGCCGTGGGCCAGGAGCAGACGGCGTACGGCATCTACTTCGGTTGCGTGCTCATGCTGCTGGTGTGGAGCGGTCTCGTGTTCCTGGCGGTGCGCGACGGCGCCTTCCTCGCCTACTTCGCGTACGTGGCGACCTTCGGCTTGTACATGTCGGTGAACACCGGCTTGGCCTTCCAGTACCTGTGGCCCGACAGCCCGCAGTGGGCCAACGCCTGCCTGCTGATCCTGCTGAACGTGTCGCTCATCACGGCATTGCAGTTCTCCATCACCATCCTGCGCGCGCGCGACTACACCCCGCGGCTGGAGCGCGTGGCGCGCCTGCTGCAGCTGCTAGCGTTGGCAGGCGTGGCGCTCAACCCTGTGCTGCCGTACGCGGTGCTGGTGCGTCCGGTCACCTTCCTCATCCTGGTATCGGTCATCTTCATGATCGCCTTCGGCATCGTGAGCCTGCTCGCGGGGTCGCGGCCCGCGAAGCTGTACGTGATCGCGTGGACCGCCTTCCTCAGCGGATCGATCGTGTTCCTGCTGAAGAACTTCGGCGTTCTGCCGCACACGTTCATGACCCAGCACAGCTGGCAGGTGGGGTCGCTGCTCGAGATGATCCTGCTGTCGATGACGCTGAGCAGCCGCATGAACGAACTGAAGGAGCAGAGCCGCACCGACCCGCTGACGCTGCTCGGCAATCGCCGCCTGTTCGACGACAAACTACCCGCCGAGTTCGAGAGCGCGCGCGAGAGCCGCACGCCGCTGTCGCTGCTGGTGCTGGACATCGACTACTTCAAGGCGTTCAACGATCGTCACGGGCATTCGCAGGGCGACGAGGCGGTGAAGCTGGTGGGCGGCGCGCTGCGCCGCCACGCGCGCAAGCCCGTGCTCGCCTGCCGCTATGGCGGAGACGAGTTCTGCGTGATCCTGCCCGGCGCGGATGCGCAGGCGGCCGCGCTGATCGCCGAGCGCTTGCGCGCCACGGTGCAGGCCGCGCGGCACGACGAGTTCGCCATCTCCATCAGCGTGGGGTACGCCTCGTTCACGGGCGGCGAGTTCGCCACGCCCGACCAGTTCTTCCAGGCGGCCGACGCAGCGCTGTATTCCGCCAAGGAGCAGGGCCGCAACCGCGTCGCCGGCTTCCAGGGCGGACGCCGCGCCGACGACGCCCCGCTGTCGGCGGCCTGACACGGACGACGCCCCTGCGCGGCAAATAGCCATTGCCTTTACTACTACAGGTGTCATAGGCTAGTCCACAGCTGTAGTGACCGAGATGGCGATGACCCAGCCCGCGAAGACCCAGGCCCCAAAGCTGCAACCCAAGCTGAGCGCGCTCGAACTGCGCATCATGAACGAGCTGTGGACGCGCGGTTCGCTGTCGATCCGCGAGATCCACGAGGCGGTGGTGAAGAAGGACCGGCCGGCGTACACGACGGTGCAGACCATGGTGTACCGCCTCGAGGCCAAGGGCGCGCTGCGCCGCACCCGCAAGATCGGCAATGCGCACGTATTCGAAGCCACCACCACGCGCGCCTCGGTCCAGACCCGCCTGCTCAAGGAACTGCTGGGTCTGTTCGGCGGCAGCGCCCGACCTGTGATGGCGCACCTGGTCGAGATGGGCAAGATCTCCAAGGAAGACATCGACGATGCCCAGAAGCTGCTGCGCGAACATGCCGCACGCGGCGACAAGGACGCGACCAGATGATGGCAGGACTGATCAATCACCTCTGGCAGTCGACGCTGTTCTGCGTTGCCGTGTGGTTGATCACCCTGGCATTGCGCGCCAACGGCGCCGCCTTGCGTCACTGGCTGTGGCTGGCCGCCTCGCTGAAATTCCTGGTGCCGTTCACGGCCCTCTACTACCTCGGCGCCCTCGCCGGGCTTCCCGCAGCGCAGGGCGCGCGGCCGGGGCTCATCGCACAGGCGTTCGAGGCCACCGCGCCTGTGGTCTCGCCGACCAGCACGTGGGTGGACGTCACGCAGGGGACCGGGACGAGCTGGCTGCCGCTGCTCGCCTCACTCTGGGCGGTGGGTGCGTTCCTGGTGGCGCTGCGCTGGCTCAGTGCCTGGCGCGCGGCAGATTCCGTGGTGAGGGCAGCGCGGCCGGTGCCGGGCTCATCCCTGGACGCGCGTGTCACGGACGCGGCGATCGAGCCGGCGGTGGCACGGGTTTTCCATCCAGTGGTGTTGCTGCCGTCCGCGCTGCTCGGGAGGCTTTCCGCGCGGCAATTGGCTGCGGTCCTCGCCCACGAGCGCGAGCACATCCAGCGGCATGACAACCTCACCGCGCATCTGCATCGTCTGGTGCAGACGCTGTTCTGGTTCCATCCGGCGGTGTGGTGGATAGGCCGGCAGATGCTCGAAGAACGGGAAAACGCCTGCGACGAGGCGGTGCTCGAGCGCGGTCACGACGCGCAGGAGTATGCCGAGGGCATCCTGGCCGTGTGCCGTCATTGCCACGCACTGGCGCATGCCGGTCACGCCGCGTCGGCCATCTCCGGCGACCTCACCCGGCGCATCCGCGCGATCATTCGCCACGTGCCGCCGGTATCGCCAGGGTTCTGCAAAGCCTTTGCGCTATCGGCGTGCACGCTGGCACTGAGCTTGGGACCGCTGTTCGCCGGCGCGCTCGACGAGGCCGCACGACGGCGCGCGCAGGTGGACGTCGATGCGCGCCATCTGGATTCGGCGGACATCGAGATCGCGCCGGCCGCCGCGGGAGTCGCCGGACGCTACCAGCTCTCGGCCGCGGATCGCCGGCTCCATGTGCGCAACGCCACGCTGCGCGAGCTCGTGGCCGTCGCCTACGGCGTGAACGGCATGAACGTGACCGGTGGTCCCTGGCTCGACAACTCACGTTACGACATCCGTGTCACTCTGCACGAGCCGGTGGCGGATCCTGACGAGTTCGATCCCACCGCGCTGCGTGGCGTGGTGACCAGGCTGCTCGCCACGCATTTCGACCTGAAGATCACGGTGCGCCACCCTTCGCTCGAGACCGCGCCGGCCCGCTGAGGCCGCACCGGCCGCCCGTGGACCCGACGATGTCCGAGCCCCTGTCTACCATTCCATCTCTATCTACTACATTTGTGGTTGATGCCGCGCGCCACGGCGCCCGGGTGGCCGCGTGGCGGGCCTGATCGATCACCTCTGGCAGACGCTGCTCTGCGTGGCGCTCGCTGCCGGACTGGTTGCGACCCTGCGACGCTGCGCGGCACAGGCGCGGCTGTGGACGTGGCGACTGGCGGCGGGAAAATTCCTGGTGCCCTTCGCCGGGCTCGCGGCGATCGGCGGCTGGTTCGGATTTCCGGTGCGCTTCGCCGGCGATCCTCCACCCGCGTCGATGATCGCATTGGTCGACCAGCTGTCCCCATGGTTTGCCTTGGCGGGCTGGTTCGACTCGGCCGCCGCGCGGATCGTCGCCGCCGCCATTCTGCTGCTCGCGGCGGCGGCGGCGGCACGCTGGCTGCTGGGCAACATCCACCGCGAAGCGCTGCGCGCGCGCGTGGAGCAGCTGCGGCTGGAAGCCGACCCCGACGATCGCGAGCCCAGTCCGGGCTTCTTCCAGGCTGCGCTGTTCACCGCCTGCGCGGCAGCGGTGCTCGCGGTGCCGCTCCTCGGCGGCGCCGTGCGCGGCAGCGTGCACGCCTACCAGGTGCTCGATGCGAACAGCCAGAACATGAGCGAGGCGCGCGTCACCATCCGCCCGGCAAGGAAGGGTGCGGGCAGGCGCTTCTTCCTCGACGTGGATGCGCATGGCGTGAGCATTCGCAATGTCTCTGTGCGAGAGCTCGCCGCCATGGCCTATGGCGTGAACCGGCTCTCGGTGCGCGGCGATCATTTCCGCGAGGGCAACGCGGAGGACTGGCTGGTCGACACCCGGCATGATGTCCGCATCGAAGCGCCGGTCATCGAGCCGGAAGATTTCGATACCTACGCCCTGCGCGACACCATCACACGCGAGTTGGCCACCAGTTTCGGGCTGGAAATCTACGTGAACAACACGTGCCAGAAGCCCTGCGGCAAGTGGGGCGACCGGGTATTGCTGCAGGTGACGCCGGATTCCTGGGCATGGGTGGATAAGCGGGCCGCCGGGCCCGCGCAGGCGGCATCGGAATTCGTGCGCAGCCGGCAGCCGGCGCGGGCGATGTTCCGTGGCTTCCTCGCCGCGTTCAATGCCGCCGATCGCGATACGCTGACTGCCTTCCTGGCAGACCACGTGGCTAACAGAGCGGGTACGCTCACCCTCGATGAGACGCTCGCGCTGCTCAAGCAGACGGGCGGCTTCGAGGTCCTCGAACTCGGGGAACGCGGCCCCACCGAGCTCAAGGGCTGGGTGCGCGCGCGCGACTCGGATGCCCTGATGGCGGTCAACTTCGCCGTGGAGTCCGAGCCACCGTACTGGATCACGCGGAATCGCTTCGACTGGGGCAGCCCGCCGCAGCGATATTTTCCAGCCCGGCTGAGCGAACCGGCGGCGGTGCGCGCGATCCGCGCCGAGGCGGCCAGCCGTGGCGCGGCGGAAAAATTCTCGGGCGCCCTGTTGCTGGCGCGCGGCTCGCAGGTGCTGCTACGTGCCGCCCACGGACTCGCCGATCGCGACACCGCCGTGGAAAACCGCGTCGACACGCGGTTTCGGATCGCCTCGGTGACCATGATGTTCACCGCGGTCGCGGTACTGCGACTCGCCCAGGAGGGCAAGGTCGGCCTCGACGACCCCATCGGAAAATACGTGCCGGAAATCGCCGGCAAGCCGCTCGCGCGCGCCACCATCCACCAGCTCCTGACACACACCGCCGGGGCGCGCGACGGGTTCGGGAGCGAGTACAGCCTGCGACACATGGAGCTGCGGACACTGGCGGACCACGTGCGGCAGCTCGCCGACCTCCAACCCATTGCGCCGCCCGGCAGGCGCTATTCGTACAGCACCCTGGACTATCTATTGCTGGGCCGACTGATCGAGACCGTCAGCCACCGCAGTTACTACGAGTATGTGCACGACACCGTGTTCGTGCCGGCCGGGATGTCGAGCACGGGGTTCGAGCCCGAGGACGCTGCCGTGGAACGAGCGGAGATCTATGAACGCCCCGCCGGCACCGGCATGTGGGTCACCGCCCGCTACGCGCTCGACTATCGCGGCACGTCGGCCGCGAATGCGTACTCCACCGTCGACGACCTGCACCGCTTCATCGTCGCATTGCGTGGCGGCCGGCTTCTCGACGCCGCACATGCCCGGATGATGTTCGCAGCGAAGCAGCGGGTCTGGCCGGGCAGCGACTACGGCTACGGCGCCATGATCCAGAGCTACGAGTGGACCGGAAAGTGGACAGGACATGCCGGCGGCCGTCCCGGTATCGACGCCCAGCTGTGGTTCTCGCCCGATACCGACTACGTGGTGATCGCGCTGTCCAACATCGATCCGCCGGCCGCGCAGCAGCTGTCCGACTTCGCCACGACTCGCCTGCCGCTGCAGCCTGCGTCGCGCTCTGTTCTGCCATGACTCTCGCCGCACGGCGACGGCCGCGGACCGGCTGCGCGCCTGACCTGCCCGCGATGCCGCGGTGGCCGCGCCGCCCTCCCGGGTGACCCGCACCGCATTGCCCTGTGCAATCATCCGACGTCGATTCCGGATCGCGCCGTTCGTCCAAGGAGCAGAGGGTCAACATTGAACACCATCGCTACCCAGATCACCGCCGCCGTGGTCGCGCCCATCGAGGACCGGCGCCGGCTCGCAAACCGCATCTACTACGGCGCATTGGCGGTGACCGTGGCGCTCACCGCCTTCGTCCTACTGTCGTATTTCACGGGCATCGGCCGCAGGTTCACCGGCGCGCTCTCTTTCGACCGGCGCACGCTCACCAACGTGCTGCTCGGCGCGGTGATTCTCAATGTCGCGCTGGGCTTCATCTGGCTGGGAATCAAGACTCTGCTGCTGCACTACGTCGCCGGATTCAACCGGGAAGAGAGGCGTGCCGCGTTCTCCTCGCGCATGGACCAGCCTTACGACGTGGCGGCACTCATCGCCCGGCATTCGGAACGCCGCATCCGCATCGTCGACATGATCGGCCGCCGCGGTCGCTTCATGGTGTTGGGCCTCATGGGCTTTTTCTATCTCTACACGCGCATCGGCAGCGAGAAGCCCGGCAACTTCGCCACCGCCTTCCTGAGCGACAACCTCCTCGATGCGGTACTCACCGGCTGGATGTTCGTACTGCTCTATCGCGGCAACCACATTCTGGCGCGCGCAGTGTACGGCCCGCAGTCGCGCGTGATGGATGGCATGTTGGCTCGCGCCAACTGCCTGCTCATCATCACACTTTGGGGCTTGTTCAAGTTCGTGCTGCTGCCCATCGGGGCGCAGCTCGCCACGCTGTACTCACCCGCGCATTTCGCCGCGGTATTTGCGCTCATCTGGGGCTCGTACATGATGTGCGACACGCTGGCCGAGGTCGGGGGCTCCATCTACGGCACCATGAAGATCCGCGTGCGCGGTGTCGGCGACGTGAACCGCAAGTCCATCGCCGGCACGGTCACCGGCTTTCTCGGGTCGCTCGTGTTCTGCACCCTCATCGTGTGGGCGAACTCGTTGCCGGCGGCCTTCTACGGGCTGGCGTTCGCGATATCGGTCAGCAACACCCTGCTCGAGCTGTATTCGCCGCGCGGCACCGACGACTTCTGGATGGCCACGGGCAATGCCCTCATCTGCTGGGCCTTCGGGCTCTGGGTGTTGGGCTAGCTGGCATCACGGCCGCCGATGAGATCCAGCTGACCGCGCCGCGCGATGCGGCGGTCGAACAGTCCCCACGCGCCTTCGTGGCCATGCCACGCGCCGCCGGTCGCTGCCTTGGCGTACTCCGTGGCCCGGGTCTCGAAGAAATTGGCGTGCTCGACGCCATTCAGGATCTCGGTGAGCCAGGGCAGCGGATGTTCCTTGATGTGGAACAACTGCGGCAGGTTGAGCTGCTTGAGACGCCAGTCGGCGATGTAGCGGATGTATTTCTTCACGTCCCCGGCCGAAAGACCCTGCACGGGACCCATCTCGAAGGCCAGGTCCACGAACCTGTCCTCGAGCGTCACCACGGTGCGCGCGCAGTCGACGATGTCGTCCTGCACCGCCTGCGACAATGCGCCCGTCTCCTGCGCGAAGGCGTGGAACAGCCGGGTGATGCCCTCGCAATGCAGGGTCTCGTCGCGCACGCTCCAACTCACCACCTGCCCCATGCCGCGCATCTTGTTGTGCCGGGGAAAGTTCAGCAGGATGGCGAAGCTCGCGAACAGCTGCACGCCCTCGGTGAAGCCGCCGAACATCGCCAGCGTACGCAACACGTCCGCGTCGGTATCCACGCCGAAGCCCTGTAGATAGTCGTGCTTGTCGCGCATGGCGGCATAGTCCATGAACGCCGTGAACTCGCTGTCCGGCATGCCGAGCGTCTCCAGCAGCAACGCGTAGGCGGCGATGTGTACGGTCTCCATGTTGGCGAAGGCCGCCAGCATCATCTTGATCTCGGTGGGGCGGAACACGCGCGCGTAGCGCTCCATGTAGTTGTCCTGCACCTCGACGTCCGACTGCGTGAAGAAACGGAAGATCTGCGTGAGCAGATTGCGTTCGGCATCGCTGAGCCGCGAGCTCCAGTCCTTGCAGTCCTCGCCGAGCGGTATCTCCTCCGGCATCCAGTGGATCTGCTGCTGGCGGCGCCAGTACTCGATGGCCCACGGATAGCGGAAGGGCTTGTAGCTGCGGGAAGGGGTCAGCAGGCCGGGCCGGGCGATGAGTTCGATTTGCATGGCGGTCTTTCTCACTGGCATGCCAGGCACTCGTCGTACCTGGCTTCGTCGTTGTCGGCGCCCAGCGGCTTCACCGGAAGCCTGCGCGTGTTGTCGGCCTCGACGCCGGCGAAGCCCGCGCGCTGCACGCTCTTCGAGCGGCAGTAGTACAGCGACTTCACGCCGCGCTCCCAGGCCGTCCAGTGCAGCATCAGCAGGTCCCACTTGTGGATGTCGCTGCGCAGGTAGAGGTTCAGCGACTGGCCCTGGCAGACGAGTGGCGCGCGGTCGGCTGCGAGCTCCACCACCCAGCGCTGATCGATTTCGAAGGCGGTGCGAAAGACCGCCTTCTCGTCGTCGGTGAGCGCCTCGAGATGCTGCACCGAGCCTTCGTGCGCCAGGATGGACTGCCAGGTGTCCTCGCTGTTCAACCCCCTGGCCTCGAGCAGCCTGGTGAGCGCCGGGTTGCGTACGC
Source organism: uncultured Pseudomonadota bacterium (assembly GCA_946479515.1). Next base: position 52,257 of record CAMLGF010000017.1, read on the forward strand.
TGAAGGATCCCGACAGCGTCTTGTGTGTGTAGATGTTGGCGGGGATGGGCTCGATGCAGGCGCTGGTGCCCCCACAGATCACCGAGATGCTGGCCGTGGGAGCGATGGCCAGCTTGTGGGAGAAGCGCTCCATCGCGCCACGTTCGGCCGCGTCCGGGCAGGCACCGCGCTCCTGCGCCAGCGTCCGGGATGCCGCGTCCGCCGCGCGCCGCAGATGCTTGAACATGCGCAGGTTCGCGGCCCGCGCCAGCGCGCTCTCGAAGGGAATGCCGTTGTTCTGCAACCAGGAATGAAAGCCCATGGCGCCGAGCCCCACGGAGCGCTCGCGCCGCGCGGAATACTTCGCCGTGGCCATGGACGCGGGCGCGTGCTCGATGAAGTCCTGCAGCACGTTGTCGAGCATGCGCAGCACGTCTTCGATGAAGCGCGGCTCCGTGCTCCACTGCTCCCAGGTCTCGAAGTTCACCGACGACAGGCAGCACACGGCCGTGCGCGCCCTGCCGAGGTGATCCACGCCGGTGGGCAGCAGTATCTCGCTGCAGAGGTTCGACTGCCGCACTTTCAGGCCCAGCTCTCGCTGATGCGGCGCCAGCTGCCGGTTGGCCGTGTCGCTGAAGAGAAGATAGGGCTCGCCGGTCTGCAGGCGCGTCTCGAGGATCTTCTGCCACAGTCTGCGCGCGCCGATGGTGCGCAACACCTCGCCGTTCCTGGGGCTGCGCAGCGCAAAGGGCCGATCGTCGCGCACCGCGTGCATGAACTCGTCCGTGATGCAGACGCCGTGGTGCAGGTTGAGGCTCTTGCGGTTGAAATCGCCCGAGGGCTTGCGGATCTCGATGAACTCCTCGATCTCGGGGTGATGCACGTCGAGATAGACCGCCGCGGAGCCGCGGCGCAGTGAACCCTGCGAAATGGCCAGTGTCAGCGAGTCCATGACGCGCACGAAGGGAATGATCCCCGAGGTCTGCCCGCAGCCCTTGACCGTCTCGCCGATGGAGCGCACGCCGCCCCAGTAGGTGCCGATGCCGCCGCCGTTCGAGGCCAGCCAGACATTCTCGGTCCAGGTGCCGACGATGCCATCGAGATCATCCGCGACGGCGTTGAGGAAGCAGGAGATGGGCAGCCCGCGCTCGGTGCCGCCGTTCGAGAGGATGGGCGTGGCCGGCATGAACCAGAGCTGCGAGATGTAGTCGTACAACCGCTGCGCGTGCGCGGGGTCGTCGGCATAGGCGCGCGCCACGCGCGCGAACAGGTGCTGCGGCGTCTCGCCGGGCAGGAGGTAGCGGTCGAGCAACGTGGCGCGGCCGAAGCCGGTCAGCAGTGCATCGCGCGCTGGATCGATGCGCACGTCGAAGGCGGCGCGAACGCGCTTGGCCGCGGTGGCGCCGGCGGTGGCCGCGCGCACCTTGCGCGCCTGTTTGTCGGCCTGCTGCCGGGGCTCGCGTGCCTTGCGGGCGTCGCGCGCCGGTTTTGCGCCCATGCTGGAAACAGTCTGACTCGCCATTGCGCTCTCCCTTGACTGGGGCAATGCGAGTGGCGGGAGACCTGCGCAGGCAGTTCGTCACGCAACCGCCGGCACACCCCGTCCGACCAGATGTATAGAAAGTGTGCGCCGGCAGGTCTCCTGGCTCACCGCTCGATCGCGAAGTTGTTAGGCCTTCCCGGGAACCTTCATTCCCAGTGGCGCACTCCTGTTCCGGCGAAAGAATCTCGGCGGAAAAAAGTCACACTTCGCTTGCGGTCTACAGTTGCGGGGGCAGCTGCGGATTCAGTGACCTCGTAAGATCTCTTCACCGCATTCCCTTTTCATCGCGCTCGCGCGCGAACCGATGCACGACCAGATGTTGTGTGTCGCACCGGGGAGTTGTCAACCCATTGTGTGAGGCTCATCTTGAACACGTTCTTCAAATGGACGGGATTCGTCGTCGTGGCGCTGGCCGTGGTGGCGATGGTCGCCTTGGCCTGGATCTACTTCGCTTCGGAGCGCGAACTCGGCCGCCACTATGCGTCCATCGATGGCGCCACGCTCGCGCTGCCGACGGCGATCACCGACATCGCCGAGGGCGAGCGCATCGCGCAGCTTGGCGGATGCCTGCATTGCCACGGTGAAAAGCTCACCGGCACGGTCGTCGACGACATCCCGCACCTCGTGCGGCTGGTCGCGCCGAACATCAGTGTCGCGCTGCCCGCCTACAGCGACGCCCAGCTCGCCACGGTGCTGCGCCTGGGCGTGAAGCCCGATGGCCGCAGCGTGCTGTTCATGCCGTCCGAGATGTTCCGGCACTTCAGCGACCATGAGCTGGCGCGCGTCATCGCCTACCTGCGCACCGTGCCGGCGACGCCGGCGGGCATCCAGGAGAAGACACAGGTCCGTATCCTCGGCAGATTCATCGTCGCCAAGGGTGACTACCAGCCGCCGGCCCGCGCCATCGAGAGTCTGCCCGCGCCCGCGCGCGAGTACTCTGCCGAGGATGCCGTGAGCCGCGGCCGGCATCTCGCGATGGCGTTCTGCAGCGAATGCCATGGACAGAATCTCGAAGGCTTTGCGCCCATCAACGCGCCCGCGCTGAACGTGGCGCAGGGATACTCCGCGGCGCAGTTCGCGCACCTGATGCACGACGGCATCGCGCTGGGCGATCGCGAGCTCAAGCTCATGGGGCCCACGGCGCGCGCGCGCTTCGCGAGCTTCACGGCCGACGAGATCGCGGCGGTGTACGCCTTCCTGCAGACGCTGTGAGACGACCGGAGCGATTCGCGCAGCATTCGTGTGCGCGCTTGCTATCCTCTTCCCGAAGTAGAGGCGTCCATGAAGAATCTGCATTCGCTCACCGCGTTCGCGATGATGTTCGCGACATTGGCCACGCACGCCGCGCCACCGCGACTCGAACGGCACGGTGACACCCGCCAGCTGCTGGTACACGACCAGCCGTTCCTGATCCTCGGCGGCGAACTCGGCAATTCCTCGGCCTCGAGCCCGGAGTACTTGAAGCCGCATTGGCCGCGGCTCGCAGCCTTGCATCTCAACACGGTGCTGGCGCCCGTGTACTGGGAACTCATCGAACCCGTCGAGGGCCGGTTCGACTGGAGCAGCGTGGATGCACTGCTTCGCGACGCGCGCGCACACGATCTCAAGCTCGTGGTGCTCTGGTTCGGCGCATGGAAGAACAGCATGTCGACGTACGTGCCCTCCTGGGTGAAACGCGACCAGGCTCGCTTTCCGCGCGTGCAGCTGGCCGACGGGTCCAGTGCCGAAATCCTCTCGGCATTCTCGCCGGGGACGCGCGCGGTGGACGCGCGCGCCTTCGCCGCCCTCACGGAGCATCTGCGGCGCGTGGATGACGACGAAAACACGGTGCTCATGGTCCAGGTGGAGAACGAGATCGGCCTGCTGCCGCGGGCGCGTGAGCACGGCGCCGCGGCCGAGAAGTCCTTCGCTGCCGCGGTACCCGCCGAGCTGATCAGATCGCTGGCGGCGCGCGGCACGGCCCTCGAGCCCGAGCTGCGCGAGCGCTGGCGTGGCAATGGGCACAGGACCTCGGGTACGTGGGCGCAGGTATTCGGCGACGACGAGTGGGGCCAAGAAGTGTTCACCGCCTGGCACTACGCGCGCTTCACCGAAGCGCTGGTCAAGGCCGGCAAGGCGCGCTATGACCTGCCCATGTACGTGAACGCGGCGCTGAACCGCTCCGGTCGCAAGCCCGGCGAGTACCCGAGCGGCGGGCCTCTGCCGCACCTGCTGGACGTGTGGAAGGCCGCCGCGCCCTCGCTGGATTTCCTGGCGCCGGACATCTATTTCCCCCACTTTTCCCAGCTGGCCGCGCGGTTCCACCGGCCCGACAATGTGCTGTTCATTCCAGAGGCGAACAATGCGACCAACCCGCAGGGGCCGGCGAACGCCTTCTTCGCGTTCGGCGCGCTGGATGCGCTGGGGTTCTCGCCATTCTCCATCGAGTCGCTCGGCGATGCGCCGAATGCGCTGTCGAAGACGTATCGGGTGCTCGAGCAATTGTCCCCGGTCATCCTCGCCCACCGCGGCAGGCAGCGCATGGCGGGTTTCCGTGCACTCATCAATGAAGACGGCTCGGTGGTCGACACGCCGGTGAAAAAGGAATTGGGCGGCATCGAGTTCACGGTGAATTTCATCGATCCGTGGACGCCGCGTGAGCAGCAGCACATCGCCGATCACGGCGGCATGGTGATCTGGGCCGGCGGCGAGGACTACTGGTTCGCCGGCCAGGGCATCACCGTCACGTACCGGGGCAAGGACGGCGGCGCACCGATGGTCGGACTGGATGTCGTCGAAGAGGGCGAGTTCGACACGCAGGGCACCTGGCTCGCGGGCCGGCGCCTGAACGGCGACCAGACGCACCAGGGGCGGCACGTCCGCCTGCCGCCGGGAAGCCCGCAGATCCAGCGGGTTCGGTTCTACCGCTACCGTTAGCGTCGGCCGTGGGTCCACCGGCGCGTCGCGGCGCCCTGACAGCGGACGCCAACACACGCCCCCGGATATCTATCTACCCCCGGGCGGTCACTCAGACGAGGACCACGAGCAAATCCTTCGCGTCCACCTGCAGCCCCGGCTTCGCGAGCACCTCGGCCACTGTGCCGTCGATCTCCGCCCGCACGCTGGTCTCCATCTTCATGGCTTCCATGGTGAGCAGCAGGTCGCCCTTGGCCACCTTCTGACCCACCATGGCCTTGACCGTGGCGACCGTGCCGGGCATCGGCGCACCGACGTGCTTGGGATTGCCGGACTCCATCTTGCGCTGCGGCGGCCGCTTCGCGACCTGCGAACGGTCGGCGACGACGATGGAACGCGGCTGGCCGTTGAGCTCGAAGAACACAGTTCGCGTGCCGTCGTCGTGCACGTCGGAGACGGTCACGTACCGGACGATGAGCGTCTTGCCGCGCTCGATGTCGATGCTCACCTCCTCTCCGGGTTCCATCCCGTAGAAGAACACCGGCGTGGGAAGCACGGCGCAGTCGCCGAACGCCGCGCGGTCGCGCGCGTAGTCGAGGAACACCTTGGGGTACATGAGATAGGACGCGAACTGCGTGTCCGTCGCCGGACGGCCCAGTTTCTCGTCGAGCCTGGCGCGCTCCGCCGCCAAGTCGAGCGGTGGCATGTTGGCGCCGGGACGCGTGGCCAGAGGCTTGCGCCCCTTGAGCACCTTGCTCTGGATGCCGGCGGGCCAGCCCCCCTCGGGGCGGCCGAGATCGCCGTGCATCATCTGCACCACGGACTCGGGAAAGGCCACTTCGTAGCCGGGGTCGAGCACCTGCTCGCGCGTGAGTCCCGATGACACCATGAGAATGGCCATGTCGCCCACCACTTTGGACGACGGGGTGACCTTGACGATGTTGCCGAACATTTCGTTGACGTCGGCGTAGGCCTGCGCCACCTCGGGCCAGCGGGAATCGTCGAGACCCACTGAGCGCGCCTGCTCCTTGAGATTGGTGTACTGCCCGCCGGGCATGGCGTGCACGTACACCTCGGAGGCGCCGGCACGCATGTCGCTCTCGAAAGCGAGATAGTTCTTGCGCACCTGCTCCCAGTACATGGAGATGGCGCGCACGGCGGCATGGTCGATGCCGGGATCGCGCGCACTGTGCCGCAGCGCTTCGGCGATCGAGCCGAGATTGGGCTGGGAGGTGAAGCCGGACATCGCATCGATGGCCGCATCCACCACGTCACAGCCCGCGGCAACGGCCGCCAGCACGCTGGCCGCGGCGATGCCCGAGGTGTCGTGCGTGTGGAAGTGCACCGGGATCTTCAGCTCGTCCTTGAGCGCCTTGACCAGCGTGTAGGCCGCGTTCGGCTGGCACAGGCCCGCCATGTCCTTGATGCCGAGGATGTGGGTGCCGGCCGCCTTCAGTTCCCGGCCCATCTTCAGGTAGTAGTCGAGCGTGTACTTCCTCTCGTGCGGCGAGGAGAGATTGCCCGTGTAGCAGATGGCCGCCTCGCACAGCTTGCCGGTTTCGAGCACGGCATCGATGGCCACGCGCATGTTTTCGACCCAGTTGAGCGAGTCGAACACGCGGAACACGTCCACGCCCGAAGTGGCGGCCTGCTTCACGAAGGCACGCACCACGTTGTCCGGATAGTTGGTGTAGCCCACGGCGTTGGCCGAGCGCAGCAGCATCTGCAGCAGCAGATTGGGCATGGCGGCGCGGAACTGCTCCAGCCGCGCCCAGGGATCTTCCTTGAGGAAGCGCATGGCCACGTCGAAGGTGGCGCCGCCCCAGCACTCCATCGAGAACAGCTGCGGCAGCATGTGCGCGTAGTACGGCGCGATCGCCACCATGTCCGAGGTGCGCATGCGCGTGGCCAGCAGCGACTGGTGCGCATCGCGCATGCTGGTGTCGGTGAGCAGCACGCGCTCCTGCGCCAGCAGCCACTCGGCGAACTTCTTCGGGCCCAGCTCGTCCAGCTTCTGCTTCGTGCCCGGAGGCGGCGACTTCGACACGCCTAACTTCGGCAGCCGCGCCAGCGTCATCTGCTTGGGTCGCAGACGGCCCTTCGCCTCCGGGTTGCCATTGACGATGACGTCGCCGATGAAGGTGAGAATGCGCGTGGCGCGGTCGCGCTTCTTCTCCCACTTGAAGAGCTCGGGTGTCTCGTCGATGAACTTGGTGGTGTACTCGGCGTTCGCGAACCTGGGGTGCGTGATGACCTGGTCCAGGAAGCGCAGGTTGGTGGCGATGCCACGGATGCGGAATTCCCAGAGCGCGCGGTGCATGCGGGCGATGGCCTCGGCCGGGCTCGGCGCCCAGGCCGTCACCTTCACGAGCATGGAATCGTACGAACGCGTGAGGATGGCGCCGGCATAGGCCGTGCCGGCGTCGAGGCGGATGCCGAAACCCGCGGGCGAGCGGTACGCGGTGATCTTGCCGTAGTCGGGCGAGAAGCCGTTCTCCGGGTCTTCGGTGGTCACACGGCACTGCAATGCGTGCGCCGTCAGGTGGATGTTCTCCTGTGCCGGTACGCCGCTGTCCTCGTCGCCGATGCGCGCGCCATCGGCGATGCGGATCTGGGCCTTCACCAGGTCGATGCCGGTCACGGCCTCGGTGACCGTGTGCTCCACCTGGATGCGCGGATTCACTTCGATGAAATAAAACTTGCCGGTCTCGGCGTCCTGCAGGAATTCCACCGTGCCGGCATTGCGGTATTTCACCGCCCGGCCGATCTGCAGCGCATAGCCACACAGTTCAGCGCGCTGCGCATCGGTGAGGAAGGCCGCGGGAGCGCGCTCCACCACCTTCTGGTTGCGGCGCTGCACGGTGCAATCGCGCTCGAACAGGTGCACGAGATTGCCGTGCGTGTCGCCCAGTAGCTGCACTTCGATGTGCCGCGCCTTGCGCACCAGCTTCTCGAGATACACCTCGTCGTTGCCGAAACCGGCCTTGGCTTCGCGGCGCGCCACGGGCAGTAGTTCGGCGAGCTGCGCGTCGTTTTCGATGACGCGCATGCCGCGCCCGCCGCCACCCCAGCTGGCCTTCAGCATGACCGGGTAGCCGACCTCGGCCGCCTGCCGCTTGCAGGTTTCGAGGTCGGCCGGCAGCGGCGGCGTGGCCGGCATCACCGGCACTTTCGCGGAGGTCGCCAGGTTGCGTGCCGCCACCTTGTTGCCCAGCGTGCGCATGATTTCGGGCGTGGGGCCGACGAACAGGATGCCCTCGCGATCGCACGCCTCGACGAACTCCGGGTTCTCGGAGAGGAACCCGTAGCCCGGATGAATCGCGTCGGCCTTGGCCTCGAGCGCCACGCGCAGGATGTCCTCGATGTCGAGGTAGGCATCGACCGGCGCCTTGCCGCGGCCCACGAGATAGGCTTCGTCGGCCTTGGTCCGGTGCAGCGAGAAACGGTCTTCCTGCGAATAGACGGCGACGGTGCGGATGCCCAGCTCGTTGGCGGCGCGCATGACACGGATGGCGATCTCACCGCGATTGGCGACGAGCAGGCTACGAATGCGAGTCAACATGAATCTCTTGCTTTTGAACTTCCCCGGACGCGGAATTGTATCGGGATCGGCATGCCGAACTGACGCCAATTTCGGCGCTGTTACCGCTCTCGCCGAACCAGGAGTGCATGCATGATCGCGATCGCCGTCCATGGCGGTGCGGGCACCTTGTCCCGCGCCGAGACATCGCCCGAGCACCAGCGCGCTTATCTGCAGGGGCTCGAGGCCGCGCTCGACGCGGGCTACGCGCTGCTGGAGCGCGGCGCCGGCAGCCTCGACGCCGTGACGGCCGCCGTTGTCTCGCTCGAGGACAATCCGCTGTTCAACGCCGGGCGCGGCGCCGTGCTCAATCGTGACGGGCTCGCCGAACTGGATGCATCGATCATGGACGGCGCGACACTCGCGGCGGGCGCGGTCTGCGGCCTGCGGCACATCCGCAACCCGATCGCGCTGGCCCGACAGGTCATGGCGAAATCGCCGCACGTCATGCTGGTCGGTGAAGGCGCCGAAGACTTCGCGCGCAGCCAGGGCATCGAACTCGTCTCCAACGAATATTTTCGCACTCCGGTCCGGCAGCGACAGCTGCATCGCCTGCTCCAGGGCGAAGCGGAGAAGGAAAACGACCTGGTCGCGCATCCGGCCGATGCCACGGGCACCGTGGGCGCCGTGGCCCTGGACGTCCTCGGCAACGTGGCGGCGGCCACGTCCACGGGCGGCATGACCGGCAAGCGCTGGGGCCGCGTGGGCGACTCGCCCATCATCGGCGCGGGCACCTACGCCTGCAACGCGGGCTGCGCGGTCTCGGCCACGGGACACGGTGAGTACTTCATCCGCGCCGTGGTGGCGCACGACATCTGCGCGCAGATGCAGTACGCGGCTTTGCCGCTGGCGGAATCGGTGCAGAACACGCTGGCCCGCATGGCGGCACTGGGTGGCAACGGCGGCGTGATCGCCATCGCGCCGAACGGCGCGCTGGTGATGGACTTCAACAGCGAGGGGATGTTTCGCGGCGCACGGACCTCGACGGGTATCCGCGAAGTCGCGCTGTACCGCTAGCTGCCGGTGGCTTCGCGCAACGCCGCTTCCGCGGTACGCATCGGCAGCACGGTGGTCGCCGCGGGATCGGCGCGCTGCTGCGAATGGTCCAGCGCCACGTACCGGTCACGACCCTGGTGTTTGGCGGCGTACAGCGCCTCGTCCGCGAGGCCCACGGCGGCGTCGTGCGTGGCCATGCGATAGGCATCCACCGACACCACGCCCACGCTCACGGTGACGTACGGCTGGGTCTGCGAGTTGGCGTGCGGTATGCGCAGCTCGCGCACCGCGGTCAGCAGGCTGCGCGAAATGCTCTCGCCGTAGGCCTTGTCGGCACCGTAGAGCACCGCCACCAGTTCCTCGCCGCCGTAGCGCGCGACGAAATCCAGCGGCCGGCGCCGCGCGGCTTCGCGCAGCGCCGCCGATACGCGCCGCAGGCAGTCGTCGCCGGCGACGTGCCCGTAGCGGTCGTTGTAGGCCTTGAAATAGTCGATGTCGATCATGATCACGCACAGCGTCTGCCGGTCGCGCTGCGCCTGCTGCCACACGCGGCGAATCTGGTCCTCGAAGGCGGCGCGATTGAGCAGGGTGGTCAGGCCATCATGCGTCGCCACCTCGGTGAGCTGGCGATGCTCGAGGAATGCCGTCCGGTTGGCATGCTCCAGCGCATACGAGCCGACCACGCCGATGAGATTCGCGACGAACAGCGTGAACAGCAGATAGGTGGCCGTGCTGCCAGGCATGGGGCTGAAGATCGCGGCGAAGGCGAGCGCCGCGAGCACGATGGCGTTGGCGCGCACCGCCTCGCGGAAGCGCAGTCCGATCATGAAATAGAAGAAGAACGCCACCAGCAGCAGCCGGCCGCCCACCAGCGGCACTTCCGCGGGCGGCGAGAATGCCGCCATGATCACGATGCCGATGCCGAACAGCGGCGCGACCACGCTGATGCCCAGGTCGTACCAGCGCGCGTAAAAACGCCGGGACGTGCAGACCAGCATGATGATGACGGCCGGGACGTGCATGCCGAAACGCACGATGTTCGTGATGCGCGCGTGATTGGGCGTCAGGACGAAGTGGTCGAGCACCGCGTATCCGAGCACCGTGCAGGCCGAGAGCCAGATCGCCACGCGATTCCACCCGCGCATGCGGGCGCGATGCTCGGTGCGGAATTCGCTCTCCAGCGGCTCGTCGAAGCGCAGCGATCGGAAGCCGCTCGCCAGCGTGCGCGCAGCGTCCGAATTGCCTGGCGACGAGGGTTTCGTGAGCGCCATACGTCCGACCCTGGAGAGTCTCCCTTAAAGAGACATGCTTTGTATGTGTTCAGCGGTCGCGGCGCAAGCCGCGCGCGGCATCCGACCGGACGTTTTTCGACTTATGCCGGTTTGCGATCGAGGTGGACGGAATTCTTCACGCGCGTGCGCCACACTTCGCGAGGACTCCACGTCTGTGCCTGTTTGCCACGGCTCGCCGCGTCACGCGTGGCGGCCGGTGTAAAACCTTCTTCGTTCGCTGCCTTGGCCGGCGCCAACTCGAGCAACGTGTGCCCGGTCTGATTCTTGATTTTCATTTTCGAGCCCTGAACCTTTTGGACCTTGAGGTCTTCTGGCCGGGGATTCTAGTACGCCGAGGGTCAATAAATAGGCTTGGAAACCAATATTTTAGGGATATGTCAACACACTAAGACGTGCGTCACATTTTTCACGGTGCAGCGTATCGGGCGAGATATTCCGCGAATGTCAGCTCATCGGCCGCTTCGATCGCGGCCTGTGCCCTTAAGGACTCCGCGGCGGCCGCTTTGAATTCGGCCTGGCGCTCGACGTTGGGCGGATACAACGCGAGGAAATAGTCCTTGTGAAGCCGCGACATGCGCAGCGCGAGATCGAAGAATGACTCGCCGGTCGACTCCAGTTCGCGAAGCATGCGCGCCGACGGCGTGCGATCCACGTCCTGGATCTTGGCCGCCTGCACGGCCAATGCCGCCTGATAGGGCCGGACGCGATCGCCCTGATCGAAGATCTCGGCGATGCCCTGCATGGAGTCGATGAGCTCGCGCGCCCAGGAGCCCATCGGCACCGCCCGCCCGTCTCGCTGCAAGGTGAGCCCGGGTTCGCGGCCCCGGCGCGCCACCGTCACGTGATTGCCGTCGAGCACCTCGTGCTCCCAGGTGGCGATGGGCGGCGAATCCTTCATCAGGCACAGCGCGAGGA
>CAMLGF010000018.1 GCA_946479515.1 uncultured Pseudomonadota bacterium
GTCTCGGGATTGATGTTGAAGTCATTGTTCACGGAGCAGAACGGCCGCCAGTACTGGCTCATGAGCGGACTGCCGGATGGGTTGGGCTTCGACATCCATCCGCCGGGGCAGAAGCTCACGATCTACCTGCAGCGCATAGGGTTCGCTTCCGGAACGCCCGTGGCCGTGCTGCGCATGGCCAAACTACCGGGCGGCACCACCGCGGTACCCGCCGCGGGGCAGCGCCTGCGCCACGCGCGCCTGGGCGAGGGGGCGCGGCGCCAGGAGGCTGCGTTCAAGGCCGGCACGGCCCGGTTCGCCTACGCCGGGCGCGACTACTCGCTGCCGCTCGATGCCGCCGGCCGGCATTCGATCGCGCCGGGACTGTACCGTTACGAAAACGGCGTGCGCGTGGCGCTGCTGGAATTCGGCGGAACCGACGACCAGTACTTGTTGCTGCGCGTGACCGTCCCCGAGCGTGGCGAGAATCCGACCGTGGTTCCCTATCTCGTGCTCGCCGGCCGCATCGTGCCGCCCATCGACGTCGGCGCATGCGCGCTGACGGTAGACAAGGTGGAGCGGGGCGGAACCTCCGGCACCGTGGATTGCGCGGCAGTGAATCGTGCGGTGCTGACGAGCCTGGTCTTCTCCGCAAACTAGACGAGTCACGAAGGGTTCGACTTCCATCCGCGCGGCTTGCGATCGAAGGCCACTTCCACCCGGACCTCGCGTCCCTGGCACTGGCAGCATCTCAGGCGCATGCAAGCCTGTTTGAGCGTCGTGTTCCAGCCGAGCAGGTTGGCGAGCGAGCGTGGATCCATCTCGCGTTCATGCCGGCATCGGATGCAGGTCACGCAGATGACATAGGCACCGGCGTGATCGGAGAGTTTGTCGATGGCGGAGGCAGGCAGCGGCATGGCGGGAATTTTTTCGCCGCGCGCGTCCGCCGTCCATTCAGTTCCGGGTTCGGGCCGGCACTGTATGCAGGCGCGGGCGGCCTGATACGCTTCCGGCATGCTGCCCGGAACGCTCATCCAACGCTGCACTTCACTGGATCAACCCGGCTGGCTGGATTTTCGCCTGGCGCTCTGGCCCGACGCCACGGCCGACGAGCATCGCGGCTACATGGCGATCTCCCTGGCGCAGCCGGAGCGGTTTTTGCAGCTCATGATGTATGACCCGCAGCGCGCGCCCATCGGTTTCATCGAAGGTTCCATTCGTGCGGACTACGTGAACGGCACGGAGACCTCGCCCGTGGGCTTCGTGGAGGGCGTCTACGTGACCACCGGCTGGCGCCGCAAGGGTGTGGCGCGCGCCTTGTTCGCGGCCATCGGCGACTGGGCCCGGGCGCGCGGCTGCCGGGAGCTGGCCTCCGATGCACTGCTGGAGAACGAGGGCAGCCAGCGGGCGCACCGCGCGCTGGGATTCAAGGAGACCGAGCGCGTGGTCTATTTCGTGAAGACGCTGTGAAATCCATGCCGGCGCAGCCGCTGGCAGACTCAGAAGCGGACCACCATCCCCAGCGACAGGAAGTTCAGATCTTCCTGGAACGGATCTTCGCCGAGCTCCTCCAGCTTCTGGAATTCGATGCGCGCCGAGTACACCTGGTTGAAGTGATATGCCGCGCCCACGCCGAGCACCATGTCCTGCGAAGTGTCGCGGAAGCTGGCGAAGCCGACGTTCTGTCCATCCACCCGCGAGGCGAATTCGCTCTTCGCACTGGTGAAGAGATAGCCCAGCCGGCCGTAGAACTCGAACTTGTCATTGAGAGGCAGGATGCCGAGGGCCGACACCATGGGCCCGCCGGCCGAGAACGACTGCTTGAGCGTCACGGGAAGAAAGCCGGTGCCGAAGTCCATCTCGCCCTTGCCGGTGCTGACCACCGAGCCGAACTGCACGAGGCTGAGTTCGGCCGCGAAGTACCGCAGGAAGCGATACCCGAAGGTGAAGTTGTAGCCGACGTCGTTGTCGTCGGTGTCGACGGAGACGTTCTGGGCGGGAAGATCCGGATCCTGGAAAAAGGCGAGCAGCGCATTTTCGGCCGGGGCGTGATCGCCGGACCAGTTGCTCTGGCCGATGCCGCCCATGCCGTAGGGCCCGATGCGGTTGGCATTGCGCGTGCGTTTCTTCGGCGCCGCATCCGCGAGACCTGCGAATGCCAGAGTGGCGGCCGCCAGCAGCACCAGCGATATGTTCTTCATGGATTGTTCCCTCTCAGCCCGCGGCCAACCTATCACGTGAGCACTTCGCCGAGGAACTCCTCGAGGGCGTGCCAGGAGCGGCGGTCCGCCGCCTCGTCGTACTGCAGACCGCCGCCGCGATTCTGCGCCTTCGGATTGGTGAACGCGTGCATGGTGTGTCCATAGGCGTGCAGCTGCCAGTCGGCGCCCGCCGCGGTGAATTCCCGCGCCACGGCCAACAAGTCTTCAGGCGGTGCCAGCGGATCATCGAAGCCATGCATCATGAGTATCTTCGCGCGGATCTTCGGTTCCGTGAAACCGGAGGGTTTCAGCAGGCCGTGGAAACTGACCGCGCCGCGGATGTCGGCATCGGCCCGGGCCAGGTCGAGCGCGCACAGGCCGCCGAAGCAGAAGCCCATCACGGCGATGCGCCGCGCGTCGATGACGGGTATGGCCTGCGCGGTGGCGAGGCCGGCATGGAGGCGCGCGAGCAGCCGGCGGCGGTCCTGCAGGAACGGCGCCATGAGCGCCTGGTTCTCGTCCGCGGACCGGCCGCGCACGCCCTTGCCGTAGTTGTCGAGCGCGAAGCACGCATATCCCTGCCAGGCGAGTCGCCGTGCCTTGCGCTCGACGAACTCGTCGCGTCCGCCGGCGGTGTGGCAGATGAGCACCGCGGGCCGGAGCCCGGGCTGCGACTCGTCGTAGCAGAAGAAACCTTCGAGCAGGGCTTCGCCGTCGCGGTACTCGATGTGTTGCTCGCGCATTCCGGTCTCCCCTGGGTGCGCATATATTATGAATCGATTATGTCCAGTCGGACAAAAGCAGACGGCGGCCGTTCCCGGCCGCCGTCCCTCGTCTAGCTAGTCACGGCTTCAGCGCGGGGGTTCCGCGCCCGGCTGCCTGTCCTCGAGTGGATAGGTCTGCATGCCGGAGGACGACGGCGCCTGCGCCGGCGCCGGCTCGGTCTCCGCGGGAGCGGTGGTGGCGACGGAACCGGACGCAGGCGATGCCGCGCCCGCGGGCGCGGCGCCGCCGGTGCTGGCGAGAATGGCGCGCTGGAAGCGATTGGCCGCGTCGACTTCCGTGGTGATCTGGCCGGCGATGATGTCGTTGGCGGGCGCCTTGCGACCGTACAGCCGCTTGTTGGCCTTGGAATCGATGGCGATGACGCTGCCGTCGATGGACACGCCGGCGAACAGCCCGCGATTGCGCGAGTACGAATACACCTCGGCGGTGAAATTCTGATCGGTGGCGGCCGAGGCCGCGCGGCCCACCGGACCGGCGGCCACCGAGGCGTCGCCGCCCAGCGTGAGCTTGCCGTCGGCGATGCCTTCGATGCTCTTGCGCGTGGTGAACACCAGCACGATGTCGGTGGACTGCACGCCGATCTGCCAGCCGACATTGCCGCCGGTGATGGAAATCATGATCGGATCGGAGAACTTGCCGCTGGCGTCGCGCACCACGAGCGCCCCCGTGCCGCGTCGCCCGCCGACCACGGCGGCAACCTTGATGACGTTGGGAATGACGGCCACGCCATAGGCGCGCGACAGCAATCGGTCGGGTATGTACGTATCGCGCTGGCTCTGCAGCTCTTCGAGCACGCCCGACGCTTCGATGAGCTTGGCCTCTTCGCGCGCGCCGGCCCAGACCGGTTGCGCGAGACCGGCGGCGCCCACGGCGGCCAGGACCCACATGACGAGATATCTATTCATCGTGCCTCCTTCGTGCGCCGCGGCGCTGAATCAGATGCCGCATGGGCGCGCGCTGAATCATAATGCGGCCATGCCATCGCCAACATGCATTTTCGACCGGGTGCGCGCCATCGGGTTCCGCCTCTGGTTGTTTGTCGGATCGTGGGGCCTGCTGCTGCTGCCGGGAATGGCGCGCGCCGAGTGGATCTCGCGCAACGAGGCCATCATGGGCACGCGCTGCGCGGTGGAACTCTGGAGCGAGGACCGCGACCGGGGTGAGGCGGCGATAACGTCGGTGTTCGACGACATGCGGCGCATCGACCGGCTGATGAGCACGTGGAAGGAAGACACCGAGATCTCCCTGGTGAATCGCGAGGCCGCCCGGCACCCGGTGAAGATCAGTCTGGAGCTGTTCAGGTTGCTGCAGGAGTCGGTGAAGTATTCCGAGCTCACTCACGGCGCCTTCGACATCACCTACGCGAGCGTCGGCTATCTCTACGACTTCAAGAAGGGCGTGCATCCGGACGCGGCGACCATCAAGGAAGCGCTGCCCGGCATCAACTGGCGCCACATGGTTCTCGATGAGAAGACCACCACCGTCTACTTCCAGCGCCCCGGCATGCGCATCGATCTCGGCGGCATCGCCAAGGGCTACTCGGTGGACCGCGGCATCGAGATCCTGCAGCAGCAAGGCATCACGCGCGCCATGGTCAATGCCGGCGGCGACACGCGCATCATCGGCGACCGCTTCGGGCGGCCCTGGGTGGTGGGCGTGCGCGACCCGGACCACGAGGGCAGAACCTTCCTCAAGCTGCCGCTCACCGACACGGCGTTCTCGACCTCGGGAGATTACGAGCGGTATTTCGACGAGGACGGCAAGCGCTTCCACCACATCATCGACCCCAAGACCGGAGACTCCGCGCGCAAGTGCCGCAGCGTCACCATCATCAGCGGCACCGCCACGCGCACCGACGCGCTGACCAAGAGCGTGTTCATCATGGGGCCCGAGGCGGGCATCGAGTTCATCAACACGCTGCCCGACGTGGATGCGGTCGCGGTGGCGCCGGATGGCAAGGTGTTCTACTCACGCGGACTGGCCCCGCCGCCCTGACCGGCGGCATTGTCGTCCCCGAGGGTGGCCGAACCCCGCGTGTCGGGAATGTCGGCGCGCGACTGAGCCGCTATCGGCAGATTCGCGCAACCGGTATAGGATCGGTGGCGCGCACGCGTCCAACGGAAGCCGGCCACGGAAACGCGGACTCCGCGGCTCTCGCTCCAGGGGAAGACTCATGCATCGGTTACTGGTCCGCGTTCTTGGTGTTTCGTCGTGCCTGGCCGCCGCCGTGGCGGGCGCTCAATCGACTCCCGGCCAGCACACGGTCACGCCGCAGCAGGACCCGGGTGTTTATTCCGGACGGCTGAGGGTGGACTATCCCACCGCGTATGAGCTCGCCACCGTGGCGCAGATCCGTGCGGTGGTCGATCGCGTGCATGCCTATGCGGTTCAGGCGGCGCCCGTGAGCGTGGTCGACGCCCGCACGGGCGAGGCGGTCACCGACCTCGAGCGGCTGCCGCCGCAGATCGCGCTGGCGCGCACCGACCTGCAGATCAACACCTACGAGTGGGGCGTGACCTACGCGGGCATGTTGCTGCTGGCACAGGTCACGGGCGACGCGCGCTTCAGCCGGTACACCGACGAGCACCTGACCGCGCTGGCCAGGCTCGCCGCGCACGCGCGTGCGGCGCTGCCGCCGGGCACCACGTCGGCTAACTACCCGAGGCCGGCGCACGGCATCCCGTTGCGCGGCATGCTGCTGCCCGCGCGCCTCGATGACAGCGGCGCGATGTGCGCGGCGATGATCAAGGCGCAGCGCGCGGGGCTGGGCGGCAATGGCCTGCGGCCGTGGATCGACAATTGGCTCGACTGGGTGGCCAACCGGCAATTCCGCCTGAACGACGGCACGCTGGCGCGCAATCGCCCGTTGCCGGGCACGGTCTGGCTGGACGATCTGTACATGAGCGTGCCCTGCCTTGCGCAGGCGGGGACCCTCACTGGCGAACGGAGCTACTTCGACGACGCGGCACGCCAGGTGCGGCAGTTCGCCGCGCGCATGTTCGTGAAGGACAAGAAGCTGTTCATGCATGCCTGGGTGCAGGACATGGACCCGCATCCGGCATTTCATTGGGCGCGCGCCAATGGCTGGGCCATCATGGCCATGGCGGAGCTGCTGGATGCGCTTCCGGCGGACCATCCGGCAAGACCGGAAGTCCTGGCGCTGTTCAAGGCGCACGCCGCCGGGCTGGCGGCCCATCAGGGGCACGCGGGGCTGTGGCACCAGTTGCTCGACCGGCGCGAATCCTACGCCGAGACCTCCGCTTCGGCGATGTACGTGTTCGCGCTCGCGCGCGGCATCAATCGCGGTTGGCTCGATGCGCGCGCATTCGGGCCGGCGGTCGCCATCGGCTGGAATGCCGTCGCGGCGAAGGTGAACGCGCGGGGGCAGGTGGAGGATGTCTGCGTGGGGACCGGGGTCGGTTGGGAGCCGATGTTCTACCTGTATCGGCCCACGCATCTGCTCGCCGCGCATGGATACGGGCCGGTGCTGCTGGCCGGCGCGGAGATGATCGAGCTGCGCAAGCGGCCGGACATCGGCATCCACGATGGTGGGATGCAGTTCGGCAGGGCGCTGGAGGACTGAGTCAGGGGGCTGTTCCCGTTCGTGGGCTTCAGCCGCGTCCCCATTTGCTGCAAATGAGGAATGTCCCCATTAGAAATAGGCGGAGATGAAGAACTGGAAGATGTTGGCGTTGAGCTTGTACATGGGCTCGGTGCCGGGCAGCAGCGGCTCGGCCGGCAGGTTGCCGAAGCTGCCGATGCTGAAACGCGCATCGCGGAAGTTGTCGTAGTTCACCGTCATGTAGTCGTAGCGCAGGTTCAGCGACCCCTTGGAGAGCCACGGGAACCTCGCCAGCTTGAATTCATAGGTGGCCATGACGCCGGCGGTGACGGCGTCATAGGTCGCGAGCTCCTTGTCGCGCGCCATGAAATTGGCGAAGCCCGCGCGCGGGAAGATGTCGCGATAGAAGTCCGCGGCGGTCTGCGTGTAATAGCGCACGCGTCCTTCGAAGATCCAGTTGCCGCCGGCCCAGGCGGTGTCGAGCGGATGCACGTACCCGAGCTCGCCGGTGTGGCCGATGACGCCCCAGGTGTCGGTGTAGAAGCGGTACATGCCGTCCACCGCGGCGCGGTAGGGCAGGAAATACTTGGCGCGCAACGAGGCCGCATTGCTCGAGCGCGTGTTGGGATACTTCTCGAATTCCTGTCCCTGCGCTTCGGGCCCGATGAAGAACCGCACCTGGCGGTAGGGGCTGCGCAGGAAACCTTCGTCAGTCACCACTTCGTACTGGCCGCTGATCAGCAGGTTCTTGGTGATGATCTGCGACAGCGAGACGTTGAAGCTCTGCGATTCCATCTCGGCCTGGAAGCCGGGGTCCCGCACCTTCGCGCCGTCGATCTTCACGTTGCGGAAGACGTCGTTCTGGCCCTTCTTGTAGCCGAAGCCGATGGTGGTGAGGTCGCCGAACATGTCGTGGCTGACGCCGACGAAGGCGGTGTTGGCCAGGTAGTCGCTCTCGTCCGATTTCACGGCGCCGAGCGTGTACGTCGACTTGCCATGCAACAGGTCGATGGACAGGCTCGATTGTGTGCGCTCGTCCTCGTACGGACTCGCGGAGGTTTCCACGTCGATGGAGGCCGACGACACCATGTCGATGTAGTGGTTGGCCTGCACCGAGACGTGCTCGCCGATGCTCTTGCGCACCAGCATCGATGGGCCGTTGATGACCACGCCGCCGCCGTCGTAGCGGAAATAGAGGACATCGGCGCGATCCTCGGGCAGCACGCCGGCGCTGGCCGCGCCCGACCACAGCGCCAACGTTATGACGAATGAGCGAAGACCCGTGTGCAGCTTGGCAGGCATGGCGGCGATCCCGATCGGTCTCAGTTGCAGCCGCAACCGCCGCCGCCGCCGCCGGTGGCGCCGCGCGAACCTTCGCGCGATTCGAACACGTGATCGAGGAAGTCCTGCGAGATGGGCGCGCGCGAGAACGCCATGATGGGGTCGGCGAGGTTCTCGCGATCGTAAGGCGCCACCCACGGTTCGATGGAACTGCAGCCCGTGACGAGCAGGGCAGCAGAAATCGCCAGCAAACCGCGGATGGTCATCACCTTGTCTCCTATTCCTTCAGCATCGACCGGATCTGCGAGAGATAGAAGTTCTCGTCGCCCGGCTTGTAACCCTTGTGCATCACGCGCACGTTGCCCTTGCGATCGACGAACACGGTGCTCGGCATGCCGGCCACCTTGTACAGCTTACTCACCTTGCTGTCGGTGTCGAACGCGATCGGAAAGCTCACCGGCTTCTGCTTGGACAGCCAGGCCTCGGCGGCCTTGGAGTCCGGCTCGACGTTGACGCCGAGCATGGTGAAGCCCATGGGCCTGTACTTCTTGTAGATGTCCTCGAGCAACGGCATTTCCTGCCGGCACGGGCCGCACCACGTGGCCCAGAAATTGATCATGACCACCTGGCCCTTGAACTGCGCCAGGTCGATGGGCTTGCCACCGCGACCGGAAAGCTGGAAGCCCGGGGCCGGGCCGGAGGAAGAAGTGGCGAACGCGGCGGATGCGAACATCGCCGCCAGCGCGAGGCCCTTTGCGATTCCCTTGAGGTTGCTTGCCGAGACCATGAGCACACTCCGTCAGAAGAAGACGGTCGCGCTGAGCAGTGTCTCTATGTTGTTGGTGACCTTGTTCTCGCCCAACAGGTCGGAGTCGAACACGCGGTCCTGCACTCCGAGCGAGATCGACAGCCAGTCCGTCGGCAGCACGCGGAAACCCGCGCCGAAATTCAGGGTCAGCCGGTTGTCGCCGGCGAACTTCACGCTGCCAATGCCGCCCAACAAGTAGAAGCTACTGTTCATGGCGAGCTTGCGACCGATGAATACCTCGCCTGGGAGGAAGTTGTAGCCCAGCGAGAGGCTGTAATACGTGAAGCGTCTCTCATCTCCGGTCAGGAATTCGGCGTCGCCATTGAGCGTCTCCCAGCTGGTCTTGCCGGACGTGGATTGCCCCAGGTCGCCGCGGAAAAAGAAATCTTCTGTCACATGGTAGGTGAGCTGCACCGCGTAGGTAGGGTTGGTGCCGAAGTCCTCGATGGACACGAAGCCCATGCCGCCGCCGACCTCCCAGTTCTCGTTGTCGATCTTCGGTGTCTTGATCTTGCGACGGGCGACGTTGGGCTCGATGACGCGCGGCGGCGTGACGTCCTGGTCCTCGGCTTCCTCCTCGGCGGCCTCGGCGTCGGTCTGCTGCTGCTCGACCTGCCGGTCCTTGCCCCACGGCCAGCGGAACGACGCGCACCCGCCCAGCAGCAGCGATGCGCACAGCACGCCGCTCAGAAGAAGCAGGCGATTTGAACTTTCCATTCTTCCAACTCCTGATTGTCATCGCGGCTCGTGAAGATCGTGTGCCAGCGATAGTCGGCGCGAACGAAGAAGCGCCGGGTGAGATAAAAGCGCAGGCCCGCACCCGCGTAGGCAGTCTGATCGGTGCGATCCTCGGGCAGGACAATCGTGGCGCGCGGCTCGGTGTACACGATGCCGGTGCCGATGCCGATGAAGGGCGAGAGGCGCCACTCCGGGAACAGCACGTGCGTGAGGCCGGCCTCGGCCTTGTAGCCGTTGGAGGCATTGCCCAGGAACTGCGACAGCGAGATCTCCACCTTCATGTTGTCGGTGAGCGAGAACGCGCTGTAGGCGCTGATCAGGTTGGCGCCGCCGTAATCGCCGCCGCCCAGCCCCAGCTCCCAGTCGTGCGTGGTGTAGCCCTCGCGGTCGCCGAGCGTGAACACGAATGGCGAGCCGTCGGCGAGCTTGGTGCGGCGCATGTCGCGCGCCCGGGCCCAGCCCTCGACGCCGCGTTCGTCGCGCACCTTGAACCAGTCCGTGCGCCGGAACAGCACGTCCACCGACTGTTCGCGCTCGACGACGTGGAACACGGGAAAGCCGCGCCCCGGCCCGGTCGACAGCTCGAGATAGGGCTCGCTGACGAATACCTGGAGCAGCTTTTCCTGTTCCGCGGCGAGCCTGGCGGCCGCCTTCTCGTCCCGGATCAGCTGCTTCTCCTCGGGCGTCTTCTTTGCCAGGACGGGCGCCGCGAGGAAACATGCCAGGACAGCGAGGAGCGCACTAGTTCTGCGGAGTGGGCGGGAACGGGTCGTTGTAATACTGGGCTCCAATATCCAGCCACTCCGAAAGCAAGCGCAGTTCAGCCGGCGAGAGCATACCTGCATGCACGGCATCATTCATCACGACGAAGAACCGGGAGCCGCGTGCATTGCCGGCCGCCATGGGCGGCGTGATCGTCGGCGTGATGGTCGTGGGATTTCCGTCGGCATCCGGCGGGCCCGGTATCGTGCGGGGCACGACCGCGCCGTCGACGATCTCAAGCTCCGGACGCGCGAACAACAGGTGGCGATACGCGCGCAGCTGCACGGCGTCTTCGTCCGACACTTCATCGGTGAGCTCGAGCGAGGCCGCGGGCACCTGCGGCGTCATGCCGTCCTCGGCGATGCGGTTGTGGCAGTTGGTGCAAGTCTGCGGGAAGGTGAAGTTACCCATGCCATCGTCCACGCCGCCGAGCGGGCGCTGCACCGACCAGAGCGGGTGGATGTGGCCCGCCCGCGTGCCGATGCTGGCGTAGTGGATGGTGATGCGGCAGGTCGGCTGCCACACCGGGAAGCAGCTCGGGTTCACCGGCATGGCGGTGGTGAGGTTCTGATAGGTGAAGGCGAATGACTCGGTCGGCAGCGCGCCGACCTTCCAGACCTCGTCATAGATGACGTTGGCGCTGGGCGTGACGTAGTTGCGGCCGCAGCGCTCGGTCCCCGACGGGTTCATCGGGTCGCTGGGGCAGGACGAGGTCGGCCGCGCGCGCGCCTGCGCCATGGTGTCGCCCGGATCGGCGAAGATGGTGTCCACGGTGCCGGGGAAGGTTCCGGCGCTGCCGCCCGCGTAAGCCTCGCCGAACAAGCCCCGGCGTCCATGCACCTGCGCGGTCTGGCCGGCAGGCACGTTGCGCGTGTGACAACCGTTGCACTCCATCACCTCGCCGGGGCGCACCGACAGCCACGCGCGGTGCACGGGGCTCACGCGCCGCCCATTCGCATCGAGCACGGATATCTGGAAAGGCACGTTGCCCGGCACCTTCATGCGCACCGAGCCATCGGGCTCCACCGGCGCATAGGCGACGATCTCGCGCATCACGCCCGTGGGGCCGAACGCGGAATTGTCGGGATCGGCGAGGTCGTCATCGTCCGGCAGCGACACCGGCTTCTCGATGCGCACGAAGCGCGCCTGGCGATTCGCATACGCGGCATTGTTGGGATTGGACACGGCGGGAATCGACGATGCCGCACCGCTGGCGAGCCGGGCCTGGTCCTGGCCCATGATGTCGTACACGCTGCGGATCGACAGCAGGCCGGCGCCCTCGGCGAACAGGTCGGCATCGAGATCGACGGGTGCGCGCTTGTCGATGATGACGGCGGGCAGCGGCATGCGCGGTTGCGCGGCCACGGCGTCGGTGACCATCACGCCTTCCACCGGCGGCATGATGGGCAGGATGGTGTTCTGCGCCGGGTCGAACATCCAGATGCTGTACAGCGGCGGAGCGGACAGGTAGGCAGGGTCGGCGAGCAGATCGTCCTGGCAGGGCACGATTCGCGTCGGGTCGACGGGATCGAGCAGCCGGCACTGCGACCAGCTCACGAGGATGCGGCCCGAGCCGTCCCACAACGGAAAACCGGACTCGAAGCGGCCGCCCTTCGAGGGGCCGGGCACCGTGCTCACGATGTTCAACGTGGCGGGCACCTGCGCCTGCGAGGAGGGCGTGCCGGCGAATGCCGCGAGCGTCTGGGTGATGTCGACGAACCGGTTGGCGTCGATGATCATGAGATTGCCGCCGAAGTCGACATCGGTGCGCTCGCGCGTCAGCACCATGAGGCGCCCGTCGCTCATCTCGCGCGCGCGCATGAACTCGACGTCGGGCGCGGGACCCGTGGCCGGCGCCGGCGTACCGGAGGCGTGCGACATCTTGCCGTAGTGCAGCTGCACGTCGGTGCCGTCGGGGTTCGAGGTGTACAGATGCAGGCCATCGTTGCCCGGGGCGCGGTCCCAGCGCGTGAACAGCAGGCGGCCGTTCTGCAGCACCTGGCCATACAGGTCGCTCGAGGGATTGAAAGTGATCTGCCGGATGTTGGTGCCGTCGGCGTTCATCACGTGCAGCACGAACGCGGATTCGTTGCCGGCCTCGGTGCTGGCTTCGAACTGCGCCTTGCCTTCGTCGAGCAGGATGGCCTTGGACTGGCGCTGGCGGCTCGAGGAGAACAGGATGCGCCCGTCGGGTAGATAGGACGGCGCCACGTCCTGGCCTTCCTCGGAGACGATGTCCGAGGCGATCACGCGGCGCAACGTGTCCGTGGCGATGTTGTATTCCCAGATGTTCCAGGTCGGCGGTTCGTCTTCGTCGAAATCGGCGAGCGGGCCGCGCATGGCGAAGGCGATGTGCAGGCCGTCGGGCGCGACGTTCAGGTCCTTGATGTCGTAGCGGTCTTCCTCGGTGCCGCCGAAGGCCTCGGTGCGCAGCCGCGCCGTGATCTCGGTCTCCGGGGCGCCGGGCGCGGCACGGTCGCGCTTCCACACGGTGGCGGAGTACTCCTCCGCGTCGTCCTCGACGAACGGGCGCACGCGCGCGACGTCGTCCTGCTCGGCGGGGATCTGGTGGCGGATGTAGAAGATCGGAAAATCGACCGTGGCCGGGTCCGGATCCTGGCCGCTGGCGAGGCCGATGCCGCCGCCGCCCGGGCCCTGGGTACAGCCCAGGGTGAACGCGGCTAACAAGGCTGCGATCCCGGACAGCAGGCCGCGGGCCCGGGGGCCGGGGTTGCCCGCGTGCGTGACGGGATTCGCGTTTCCGAGTGATCGATCCACAACTTCCTCCACTTCCTGTCCGCCGGGCGCAGGCGCCGGGCCGCATGTGCATTGGCGCACAGGCATGTGACGTAATGCAATCATCCCGTGCGGCGGCGCGGCGATCTGCCGACGACGTCACAGCAGCCGACCGGGCGACGCGGTTCCCTAGTCAGCTGCTGTAGTTAGGGTCCGGGACGGGTGTGCGCCGTGACGCGGGTCGCAGTCCTGGGTGTGAAGCCTACTTCGGGCACGTAATAAGGGGTGCTGTCGCCGCTTGGAGACGTACCGGAGCGGAGACAAACAAGTCTGTCGGACGGCGGCGTGATACTGCACCCGTCAAATGGGATGTGGATGAGGCAAATGGATACCCAACAGGTCTCGAAAGTGAAGATGGTCGGCCTTGCGTGCCTGCTGGCATGCGTGGCCACGGCGGCGTCCGCGAACGATCGCGACCGGGCGAAGCGCATCCACGACCGCATCGCGGGCACGCCGCCCGACACCGCCACGCTCGATGCCATGGAGGCGCTGGTCGCCACCGGCAATGCCCTGCAGGCGGCGACCCAGTACGCGGTGGAGAACCCATCCTTCTACAACGTCACGCTGAAGAATATGGCGGTGCCGTGGACCAACCGTGACCAGACCGTGTTCGCGCCGCTCAACGACTACGTCGCCACGTTCATCGGCATGGTGCGCGATGACGTGCCGTTCAACACCGCGCTGTCCGCCGACCTGACCTACACCGTCAATGGTGTGAGCCCGGCCGCGTCGGCCGCCAACAACGATCACTATGTCAATGCCGAGAACAACGGCGTCAACCTGTACACCGCGCTCACGCCCACGCAGCAGTCGACGGTGCAGGGCATTCCGGCCAACGCGACCGCCGGCTTCCTGACCTCGCGCGCCGCTTCCGAGGCGTTCTTCATCGACGGCACCAACCGCGCGATGTTCCGCTTCACGATGATGAACCACCTGTGCCGCGACATGGAGCAGGTGCTGGACACTTCGTTGCCGCCGGACATGATCCGCCAGGACGTGAGCCGCTCACCCGGCGGTGACAGCCGCATCTTCCTGAACAACTGCATCGGCTGTCACAGCGGCATGGACCCGCTGGCGCGCGCCTTCGCCTACTACGACTTCGACAATGGCACCGCGGACGCGCCGGGCAGCATGCGCCTGGTCTACACGCCCGGCACCGTGCAGCCGAAGTACTTCAACAACAACACCAACTTCGCGCCCGGCTTCATCACCCCGGACGACCAGTGGACCAACCGCTGGCGCAAGGGACAGAACTCGGTGCTCGGCTGGTCGGGCTCGCTGCCCGGCAGCGGCACCGGCGCCAAGACCATGGGTGAAGAGCTGGCCAACAGCAATGCCTTCGCGCAATGCCAGGTCGAGAAGGTCTTCAAGACGGTGTGCTTCCGCGCGCCGGGCAACGCCGCCGACCGCGCCAAGGTCCAGGAGATCACCAACAACTTCAAGGTGAACTACCACCTCAAACAGGTGTTCGCCGAAACCGCCGTGTACTGCATGGGCGATTGAGGGAGCACGACATGAAAGCCATGCAATCCAAGCTTGTCCACTGGTTCGCCGCGGCCGTTGCGGTCGCCGCGCTCGCGGGCTGTTCGAGCGGTGGCGCGCCCACCGTCGAGAACCCGGTCACCGAGCTTCCCCCGGTCAGCGACTACACCGGTCCCGCCTCGGCCAACGGCGACGTGCAGGCCTTCCGCATCGAGCTGTGGGAGAAGATCAAGGGCAACAACCGCTGCGGCGCCTGTCACGGCGCCGGCGGCCAGACGCCGATGTTCGCGCGCAATGACGACGTGAACCTCGCCTACCAGGCCGCCAGCACGGTGGCCAACCTCACGCAGCCCGATCAGTCGCGCATGGTCGAGAAGGTGGCCGGTGGCCACAACTGCTGGCTGGCCTCGGCCGCGGCCTGCGGCGACACGCTCACCGTGTGGATTCGCAACTGGGCCGGCGCCAATGCCACCGGCGGCACGGAGATCCAGCTGCAGGCGCCGACCATCAAGGAAGTGGGCGGCAGCAAGAGCTTCCCGGCGAGCTCGGCCTCGTTCGCTTCGTCCTCGCTGTACGCGCTGGTGCGCAACCAGGCCACGGCGAATTGCGTCCGCTGCCATTCCTCGAGCTCGGCCACGCAACAGCAGCCGTTCTTCGCGGATGCCGACGTGGACGTGGCCTACGCCGCCATCAAGTCGAAGATCAATCTCGACACGCCCGACCAGTCGCGCCTGGTGGTGCGCCTGCGCGACGAGTTCCACAATTGCTGGGGCAGCGCGGGTTGCGCGGCCAATGCGCAGACCATGCTCGATGCGGTCACGGCCTTCGCCGACGGCATTCCGGTGACCGAGGTGAATCCCGACCTGCTCATCTCCAAGGGACTCACGCTGTACGACGGCACGGTGGCGGCCGGCGGCAATCGCTACGAAGCGGCGACGATCGCCAAGTACGAATTCAAGACGGGCATGGGCTCGATCGCCTACGACACCAGCGGCACCGAACCCGCGCTGAATCTCACGATCTCGGGAGACGTCACCTGGGTCGGCGGCTGGGGCATCAACGTGAAGATGGGCGGCAAGGCCCAGGGCACCGCGGCCCAGTCGAAGAAGCTCTCCGACATGATCAAGGCCACGGGCGAATTCACCATCGAAGCCTGGGCCAACAATGCCAACGTGGCGCAGGAAGACGCGTTCATCGTCAGCTATTCGGCCGGCGCCATGGCGCGCAACGCCACGCTGGCGCAGCGCATGTACCAGTACGAGGGCTACACGCGCAGCGACCAGACCGGCGCCAACGGCAACCCGGTGCTGCTGACCAATGCGGCCGACATGGACGCGCAGGCGGCGCTGCAGCACGTGGTGATGACGTACAGCCCGGTCGAAGGCCGCCGGTTCTACGTCAACGGCGTGTTCACCGGTGACGACGACGCCCAGGGCGGCGGTTCGCTCGCCGACTGGGACGACACCTTCGCGCTGGTGCTCGGCAACGAGACGTCCACCAATCGCCAGTGGGAAGGCGTGCTGCGCATGGTGGCGATCCACAATCGCGCGCTGACGCCGTCGCAGATCCAGCAGAACTTCGAAGCCGGCGTCGGCGAGAAGTACTTCATGCTGTTCAGCGTCGCGCACCTGCTGCCGGACGTGCCGGAGCCCTACGTCATGCTCGAGGCCAGCCAGCTCGACAGCTACGGCATCCAGTTCACCAAGCCGACGTTCATCAGCCTCGCGCCGGGAGCCACGGTGAGCAACGTGCCGATCGCGGGCGTGCGCATCGGCGTCAACGGCCTCGAGGCGCATGCCGGCCAGGCCTACGTGCCGCTGAACGCCACGGTGGGTGGTTCCAGCTACACGGATGAAGGGCAGAAGCTCTCCGACGTGGGCACGGTCATTGGCCTGGAGAAGGGCGTGGTGGACGACCTGTTCTTCCTCTCCTTCGAGCGCATCGGCGCGCTGACGCATGCGGTGCCCGATCCGGTGGTGCCGCCGCCGGCCACGCCGGCGGACCTGCCCGCGGAATCCGACGTCGGCCTGCGCACCTTCGACGAGATCAATGCCACGCTGTCGCAGATCACGGGTGTTCCGCAGACGAACACGCGCATCCGCGCCACCTACGATCTCGTCAAGCAGGCGCTGCCTGCCATCGAGAAGTTCGGCACCTTCGGGCCCTCGCAGCAGACGGCGCTCGCCCAGCTCGCGATGCAGTACTGCAACGTGATGGTGGACGACAACAGCCTGCGCGCGGCCTTCTTCGGCGGCCTCGACGGCTCGGGTACCGGCACGGCGGTGTTCGGCAGCGCCGGTTCGCCCAACACGGCCAACCGCGATCTGCTCATCAACGCGCTGGTCAACAAGGCGGTCGGCAGCGGCATGGCCTTCCAGGTCACCGCCACGCAGATCCGCGACGAGCTGCAGAACGGCACCACCGATCCGGACACCGCCTACGTCACCCCCGGCCTGATCAACCGCCTGGTCTCCGGCCCCACCGGCGCCAGCTCGTCGGGCGGACGCACGGTCATGAAAGCGGCTTGCGGCGCTGTCCTCGGCAGCGGCGCGACGCTGATCCAGTAGATAGGGAGAAGAGCATGTACATCCTCAAGAAGAGCCCGCGTACCCTCGGACTCGACGAGCCCATCCGGCACGAGAGCCACAAGGCGCCGCGCACGCGCCGTGACTTCATCGCGCAGGGCCTGATGACCGGCCCCGCGGTGGTGACCGCCGGCTCGCTGCTCTCCCTGCTGCTCGGCCGCCGCGCCCATGCCGCCATGAGCCCGCCGCTGGAAAGCTACGCTTCCGACATCTGCAACATCTCCGCGGGCGCCGGCAAGGTGCCGTTCATCTGCTTCGACCTCTCCGGCGGCGCCAACCTGCAGGGCTCGGAGATCCTCATCGGCCAGTCCGGGCGGCCGGACAATTTCCTCTCGACGCAGGGCTACGCCACGCTCGGACTGCCCGGCAACATGACGCCGAATTCCCCGAATGCGGCCAGCGGCACCAACAACTTCATCAACAACGAGTTCGGCGCTCTGTGGCATTCCGACGGCGCCATTCTGCGCGGCATGCTGGCGTCGACCCAGCCGGCCACCCGCGCCAACACCAATGGTTTCGGCATCGCCGCGCGTTCGGAGAACGACACGGGCAACAACCCGCACAACCCGATGTACGGCATCAACCGCATCGGCGCCGACGGCCAGCTGCTCACGCTCATCGGCTCGCAGAACACCGACTCCGGCGGCAATTCCATGGCGCCGGCATCGCTCATGAATCCGGCGGCTCGCCCCACCAAGGTGGACCGCGCCAGCGACGTCACCGGCCTGGTGGACACGGGCGAGCTCAGCAGCCTGTTCACGAATTCGGACGACGCCATCGCGGTGCTCGAATCGATGACGCGCCTGGGCCATCGCAAGACCGACCTGATCGACCCGAAGCTCGCGACCGGAGCCGACGAGGCTGCCCTGAAACAACTCGTGAAGTGCGGCTACGTGAAGTCCACGTATCTCGCCGACCGGTTCCGCACGCCCTCGGCGCTCAATCCCGACCTGGACCCCGACATCAAAGGGCCGGCCGGGATCTTCACCGATGCCGAGTACGACTCGGATGGCGAATTCCGCAAGACCGCGGCCATCATGAAGATGGTCATCAATGGCTACGCAGGTGCCGGCACCATCACCATGGGCGGCTACGACTATCACGGCCAGGGCCGCAATACCGGCGAGACGCGCAACTTCCGCGCCGGCCGCTGCATCGGCGCCTGCCTGGAATACGCGCGGCGCGTGAACAAGCCGCTCATGATCTACGTGTTCTCCGACGGCGCGCTCTCGGCCAACGGCGTGGTCAACAACTCGGTCGATGGCCGGGGCAAGCTCGACTGGGCTTCCGACAACCAGTCGACCGCGGCGTCCTTCGTGCTGGTGCATCGGCCGCTGGGGCGCGTCGCGTTCCGCGATCCGAATCGCCTGCAGATCGGCTCCATGAGCGCCGGCGGCGCCGTGGTCACCACCTCCAGTCCGGCGGCCAACGCGGTCAATCTGCTGGTGGAGACCGTGCTGCTCAACTACATGGCGCTGCATGGCGAAGAGGGCAATTTCGATCAGCCGGCGTTCTTCCCGCGTCACGGGCTGGGCGGCACCGCGGCGCGCGACGCGCTGACCATGTTCGCACCGGTCTGCAGCGGCACGATTTCGTCCCCGGTCTGAACGCGCTCGCACCGGGGCCTGCCCCGCGCGCTCGCAAAGCTCCGACACGCGTCCGTGAAGCCCAAGGCTTCACGGACGTGGTCGTTTCAGGAGAGGGCATGTCGCCGCTTGCCGACGAGTTCTCCAAGGCCTGCGGTACCGTCTGAAGGATGAAAGATTCATGTCGCAAAGCCGGCCGTGTTTCGTTGACATTGTTAAGTCGGCTATGCGAGGGTTTCCCGCGTCGCTCGCCCCTGTCAGACCGAGTTGAATCAATCGTGTACGCCCGTTTGTTAGTCGCTCACAAGGCAGTCATGCACGCGCGTTTTGCTGCGGCTGCGCTCGTGGCCGTGCTGCTGCTGGCGGCGGGCCTGGCGCGCACCGCCGTGGCCGCCGAGAAACACGATCTGCTCGGCCGGCCGGCGCCCGACCTGGTCGCCCGCGGCCTCGACGGCCAAAACGTGCGCATCTCCGAATTCCGCGGCCAGGTGGTGGTAGTTAGCTTCTGGAGCGGCGCCTGCAACACCTGCCGCGCGCAGCTCGAGGCGCTCGACCGCATCGCCGCCACGTACGGCAGCGCCGGCCTGGCGGTCATCGGCGTGAACCTCGACGACAACGTGCCGCGCGCGGAGAAGTTCGCGCGCGCCCAGGCTGTCGGTTTCCCGCTGCTCATTTCCACGGGCAAGAACACTGGTCGCGATTTCGCGGTCGACCGACTGCCCATGGTCCTGTTCCTCGATCGCACCGGCGTGCTGCGCGCGGCGCATCGCGAATTCAAGTCCCGTGACGAAGCCCAGTACGTGCGCGAGCTGCGCACCCTCCTCGACGAATAGTCGTATCCCGACGAGCCATCGCCATGATCATCACCACCAAATCACTGCGTAACGTCCTGCTGGCGCTGGCCGCGAGCCTGAGCCTCACCGCGTTGCCGGTTCTCTCCCAGGAACAGCAACCCGCCGCCATGTTGGACGCGCAGCCCGGCGAAGCACCGGCGGCCGACGCTCCGGCCGATTCGCCGACGGATGCCACGGCGGGCGTGGCGCCGGCCGATTCCACGGTGACGGCCGATTCCCCGGCGGCGGAAGTCGCGCCGGATTCCGCCGAGCCCCCCGCGGATACCCGCGCGCTCGACGAGACCGTGCAGGATCTCAAGAAGGACGTGGTCGATCTCAATCGCGAGCTGTTCGTGCTGGAAGAGGAACTGCTGTTCCCCGCCAATACGCAGGTGGCGGTGTTCGTCTCCATGGACGTGGGCGAGTTCTTCGCGCTCGATTCGCTGACGCTCAAGATCGACAACAAGGAAGTGGCCAACTACCTGTACACGCCCCGCGAGGCCGAAGCGCTGCTCAAGGGCGGCGTGCACCGCGTGTATCTCGGCAACCTGAAGGTGGGCGAGCATCAGCTGGTCGCCTTCTTCGCCGGCAAGGGTCCGAACGATCGCGACTACAAGCGTGGCGCCAACATCAAGTTCGAGAAGGGCGTGGGCGCCAAGTATCTCGAACTCAAGATCACCGACCGCCAGCGCAAGGCGCAGCCCGAGTTCGCCATCAAGGACTGGGAATAAGCGGGGCCGGCGCGCATGTTGAAGCGGACGCGAATCGCCTTCGCCGTGAGCGCCGCGCTGGCGCTGACGCCGGTGCTCTGTTCGACCGCGTGGGCCGCGAAAAAGGAAGTGGACAAGC
Source organism: uncultured Pseudomonadota bacterium (assembly GCA_946479515.1). Next base: position 20,249 of record CAMLGF010000018.1, read on the forward strand.
TGTCGCCCACGGTGGTGCGCGACCTGCACTTCGGCGACGCACTCTTCTATTACTACCAGGGCGAGGACTTCGAGGCGATCACCCGCCTGCAGGCCTACCGCCAGTGGAACCGCATGCCGCATCACGACGCGGAAGTGGACCTGCTGCTCGGCGGCCTGTACCTGTCGCTCGGCCTGCACAACGAGGCCGGTGAGCGCTTCGAAACGCTGCTCACGCAATCCGTGCCGGAGGGCGTGCGCAATCGCGCCTGGTTCTACCTGGGCAAGATCTGGTACGCGCGCGGTTATCTCGACCGCGCGGAACGCGCCATCAACGAGGTGCGCGGGCGTCTCACGCCGGACCTGGAGGCCGAGCGCCTGCATCTGCTCTCCAACATCCTCATGCGCCAGCAGCGCTTCGACGAGGCCATCGCGCTGCTGAATTCGTGGCAGGGACGCAAGGATCAATCCGACTGGCTCGCCTATGCCCAGTACAACCTGGGAGTCGCACTGGTACGCAAGGGGCTGGTCAGCGAGGCGGACCCCTTCCTGACCAGCGTGGGCACGCTCGAGTCCGGGCGGCGCGAGCTGCGCTCGCTCAAGGACCGCGCCAATCTCGCGCTGGGCTACGCCTATCTGCAGAACAATCAGCCCGACCTGGCCAAGCCGGCACTGGAGCGCGTGCGGCTAGACGGACCGTTCTCGAACAAGGCGCTGCTCGGTGTCGGCTGGGCCGATGCCGCCGCGGGGCAGTTCCAGGAGGCGCTCACGCCCTGGATGGAACTGCGCGATCGCAACCTGCTCGACTCCGCGGTGCAGGAAGCGTATCTCGCGATTCCGTACGCCTTCGCCAAGCTCAACGCCAACGCGCAGGCGGCCGAGAACTACGAGCTGGCGATCCGCTCCTTCGACAGCGAGACCACGAACATCGATGCGTCCATCGCCGAGATCGACGATGGCACCATGCTCGACAAGCTGCTCAAGCGCGACGCCAACGACCACTACGGCTGGTTCTGGCAGCTCAAGGAAGTGCCGAACGCACCCGAGTCGCGCTACCTCTATCACCTGCTCGCCGGCCACGACTTCCAGGAAGGCCTGAAGAACTATCGCGACCTGGCCTTCCTCGGCAGCACGCTCGCAAAATGGCAGGACAGCGTGGTCGCGTTCGACGACATGATCGCCACGCGCAATCGCGCCTATGCCGAGCGTGTTCCGCAGGCCGATGCCGTGCTGTCCTCGGGCCGTCTCGATCAATATGGCGCGGAACGCGCCACGGCCGGCGGGCGGCTCGACCAGGTCGAGAGCTCGCAGGACGTCGCCGCGCTCGGCACGGCCGAGGAGCGCGACCAATGGGCGCGCATCCTGCGGCTCGAAGCCGCACTGCTGACCGCGCCCGACGACGAAGAGACCAACGTGATCCGCGAGAAGACCCGTCTCGCCAAGGGCGTGCTGTACTGGCGGCTCGCCGAATCGTTCAAGGCGCGCGTCTGGAACGAGCGGCGCACGCTCAAGGACCTGGACCAGGCCCTGCGCGAAGCGCAGGCGCGCTGGGTGCGCGTCGAGAAGGCGCGCGGCGCCATGCCCAACAACACCGGCCAGTTCGCCGCGCGCGTGGCCGCGCTGCGCGCGCGTCTCGACGCCTCGCAGCAACGGCTGGCCGGCGTGGCGAAGATGCAGAACGGGCTGCTCGAAGGGCTCGCCCGCAACGAGCTCGAGCAGCAGAAAGAGCGCATCGGCACTTATCAGATCCAGGCGCGTTTCGCACTGGCATCCATATACGATCGCGCCGCCCTCGGCGGCGGCACGGTGACCACGCCCAAGGAAGGTGCCGCCGAATCGCAGGGCGAACTCGAAGTGGTGCCGGAAGGGGCTGCCGACAGCGCGCCCGTCGAAGAAACCCCGGCGCCGCTCGACGGCGCGGCCCCGCCGCCGCCGGCGTCTCCGGATCCGGCACCCGGCGATTCCGCGCCGCTGCCGGACACCGCGCCGGGCGCCGAGCCGCGGCCGGACAATGAAACCCTCGAGCCCGGCGTCGATACCTCCGCTCCGCCGCCGCAGGCGCTGAACGATGGAGCGGCGCCGTGAGCGGTACCCGCAACAAACTACTCGCCGCGGCGGTGGCCGCGCTGTGCGCGGGCGTGGCGCTCGATGCCGGCGCGGCGTCGAAGAAGAAAGAGAAGACCATCGCCGAGCTCGCGCAGAAGCCCGTGGTCATCCAGCCCGACCAGAAGGTCGAGGCATCGAGCCAGCGCGCCATGGAGAACTACCGGCGCTTCCTCGAGCTGCAGAAGACCGATCCGCAGCTGCGCGCCGAGGCGCTGCGCCGTCTCGGCGACCTCAACATGGAAGCGGGCGAGGGCGAGCGCATGGCTGGCGAGGCCGCGAGCATCGATGCCCAGGGCGCCGAGGCCATCAAGCTGTACACCAGCCTGCTCAAGAGCTACCCGGATTACCCGCGCAACGACCAGGTGCTCTACCAGCTTGCGCGCGCCTACGAAACCACCGGCCAGCCGGAAAAGGCGCTGGCCTCGCTCGACGACATCCTGCGCCGCTACCCGAAATCGCCGCAGATGGACGAGGTGCAGTTCCGCCGCGGCGAACTGCTGTTCTCGGCGCGCCAGTACCGGCCCGCGCAGGAAGCGTACGCATTCGTCGTCAGGAAGGGCGAAGGCTCCACGTTCCTCACGCAGAGCCTGTACAAGCACGGCTGGTCGCTGTTCAAGCAGGGTTTGAACGACGACAGCCTGCCGTCGTTCGCCGGTGTGCTCGATCGCACGCTGCTGACCCGGCAGACCCACAAGCTCGTGCCGCTGGAAAAGCTGCCGCGCGCCGCCCGCGAGCTCGCCGACGACACGCTGCGCGTCATGGCGGTCACGTTCTCCTACGACGACGACTCGGTCGCCGCCATCGATCGGTTCCTGGCGGGGCACGGCAACCCGGCCTACGCGCCCGTGGTCTATTCGCGTCTCGGCGACCTGTACGTCGAGAAGGAGCGCTTCCAGGACGCGGCGGCGGTGTATCGCGCGTTCGCCACGCGCGAACCCAACAGCGAGTTCTCGCCGGGACTGTCGATGCAGGCCATCGAAGCCTATCGCAAGGGCGGTTTCACCCAGCTGGTGCTCGAGGGCAAGCGCGAATACGTGGCGCTGTACAACTACGGCACGTCGTTCTGGCAGGGCCGCAACAAGGCCGATTACCCGAACATCGCCCGGGAATTGAAGATCAACCTCAAGGACGTGGCCACCTACTTCCACGCCGAGGCCCAGAAGAACAAGAAGCCCGAGCAGTTCCTCGAGGCGGCCCGCTGGTACCGCACCTACCTGGAATCTTTCCCGGACGATCCGGAATCCTTCGGCACCAACTACCTGCTGGCCGAGACGCTGTACTCGGCGGGCGACTTCCAGTCGGCGTCCGCGGAATTCACCAGGACCGCATACCTGTATCCGCGCAACGCGCGCTCGGCGACCGCGGCGTACGCGGCGCTCGAGGCCTACGGCAAGTACGAGGCCAGACTACCCGCCGCGGAGAAGGCCGAGGCGCACAAGGCGGCCATCGATGCCGGCGTGAAATTCGGCACCAGCTTCCCCGAGCATCCGGATTCCGCCGGCGTGCTGACGCGCGCGGCCGAGGACATCTTCGCCGCCCAGGATCTGCAGCGCTCCATCGAGGTCGCGAACCTGGTGCTGGCGCACCAGCCGCCCGCCGACCAGCCCAAGCAGCGCATCGCGCACACCATCGTCGGCCAGGCGAACTTCGACCTGCTGAACTTCGCCGAGGCCGAGAAGAGCTTCATCGCCGCGCGCTCCCTCGTGCCGCCCGGCGACAAGATGAATGCCGATCTCACCGAGCGCATCGCCGCATCGGTGTACCGCCAGGCGGAAGCCAAGCAGAAGGCGGGCGACAATCTCGGCGCCGTGGACGACTTCCTGCGCGTGTCGCAGGTGGCCGGCACCTCGAAGATCGCCGCGCAGGCCGAGTACGACGCCGGCGCGAATCTCATCAATCTCAAGGAATACCCGCGCGCCATCCAGGTGCTGGAACGCTTCCGCGCAGGCAATCCGAAGAGCGAGTACATCGGCGATGTCACCAAGAAGCTGGCGGTGGCCTACGGCGAGACCGGGCAGGCCGGGCAGGCCGCGGTGGAATTCGAGCGCATCGCGCTCAATCCGGCCGAATCGCGCGACATCCAGCGCGAGGCGAATCTGTCGGCGGCTGATCTTTACGCCAAGGCCGGCAACACCCCCAAGGCCGTGACCATGCTCGAGCGCTTCGTCGCCACCTATCCGACGCCAGTGGCGGATGCGATCGAGGCGCGGCAGAAGCTCGCGGACATCGCCGGCAATGCCGGCAATCTCGAAGGCCAGCGCCGCTGGCAGCGCGAGATCATCGCGGCGGACAGGACCGCCGGCGCGGGCCGTACGGATCGTACGCAGTACCTGGCCGCCAAGGCGCAGCTCGCGCTGGCATCGCCGGCGCGCGATGCGTTCCGCGACATCCGCCTGGTGCTGCCGTTGAAGGCGTCGCTCGCCAAGAAGCGCAAGGCGATGGAAGGCGCGCTCGCGGCGTACAAGAGCGCCACCGATTACCGGGTCGCCGAAGTGACCACGCTCGCGACCTTCGAGATCGCCGAGATCTACCGCAAGCTGGGCCAGGACGTCATGAATTCCGAGCGGCCGAAGAAACTGCCGGCGGAACAACTCGAGGAATACAACTCGCTGCTGGAAGAGCAGGCGTTCCCCTTCGAGGAACAGGCCATCGCCACGCACGAGTTGAACACGCGCCGCACGCGCGACGGCGTGTACGACGAAGGCGTGAGAAAGAGTTTCGCCGCCCTGGCCGACCTCAAGCCGGCGCGCTATGGCAAGACCGAGCTGCTCAGTGCCGGCGTGGACGCGCTGGTGCCGGCGCTGCCTCCGCCGCCGCAAGCGGCCGTGCCCCTGGCCACTCCGGCAGATCCCACGCAACCGCCGGCCACCGCGGCCGCGCCCGCCGCGCCGGCGTGGAACCCGCCCAAGCCGCCGGCGCGCGCCAATTCGGAGTTCACGCGCGCGCTCGCCCTGATGCGCGGCGCGGACGCGTCGCAGGCCATCCTCGAGATGCAGGTGCTCACGCAGTCGTATCCCGATCTGCCGGGGCCCTACGCCAATCTCGGTATCCTGTATCGCAATTCCAACCAGCTGGCCGAGGCCGAAGCGGCGCTGGCCAGGGCCACGGAACTCGCGCCCTGGGACGCGCAGACCTGGTGCGAATACGGCGTGACGCTGCGCCAGGCGGGCAAGTTCGTCGAGGCCCGCGCGGCGTATGAGAAGGCGCTCGAAGTGAATCCTTCCCACGCGCCGGCGCATCGCAATCTCGGCGTGCTGCTCGATCTGTTCCTCGACGAGCCGCTGGCGGCCCAGGCCGAGGTCGAGACCTACAAGACGCTCACCGGCGAGGACAAGCCGGTCACCGGCTGGATCGCCGAACTTCGCGCCCGCAACCGGGCAGCCGCGCCGAGGACGGCGCCCGAACCCACGTCCGAGGCGTCGGCTCCGCCGGCGTCCGGCGCCGCGCCGACACCGGCGCCAGGAGGCTGACATGACCAAACTACTTCTCTGCGCGATGCTGCTGCTGACCGTGGCCGCCGTGGCGCAGACTCCCGCTGGAACCACGCCGCCGCCCGCGAAGCCGCAGGACGACCTGGAGCCGGGCGTGAACACCTCGGCGCCGGCGCAGAGCCCGGATCGCGCCACGGGCCCGGCCCGTGCCAGCCAGCCCGCGCCGGCCTCCGCGCGCGCGCCGGCAGCTAACAAGCCGGCCGCGGCCGGCGGCAGGAGCACGGCCAAGGACCGCCTCGACCTGGAATCCACGCAGATCACGGGCAACCGCGAGCTGCCCAAGGTGCTGTACATCGTGCCCTGGCGCAGTGCAGAGCTCGGCGACCTCGTGGGCCGTCCGGTCAACAGTTTGTTGGACGAAGTGCTGGAGCCGGTCGACCGTGACGTATTTCGCCGACAGAACCGTTACTACGAGGCGTTGCAGCCGAACACGGCCGCGCCCGCCAGTAAGCCTGAGAAGTGATTAACAGTTTTTGTCACTTATGTAATTCAATCTCCGTAGCGCTCGGGCCCCCGAGCATGGTCGTTTTCCGAGGAGTGTCCCCGTGGATTGGTACAACAACGTCGTGAATTTCTTCAAGGATGGTGGATTCTTCCTCTATCCGCTCGTCATCATTTTCGTGGTCGGCGTGGCCATCGCCATAGAGCGCTGGCTGTATCTGACCATCGAGACCGCGCGCAACCGTTCGCTGTGGGACGAAGTGGCGCCGCACCTGGGTGCCGGCAACTTCAAGGCCGCGATCCAGCTCGCCAACAACTCGCAGGCGCAGATCGGCACCGTACTCAAGTACGGTCTCGCCCGGCTGTCCACCGCGCGCCGCCGCGACGACATCCAACAGGCGATGGAGGAGTCGCTGCTCGAGATCGTCCCGAGGCTCGAGAAGCGCACTCACTACCTCAGCTCGCTGGCCAACATCGGCATGCTGGTCGGTCTGCTTGGCACCATCCTCGCGCTGATCCACGCGTTCGGCGCGGTGTCGCAGGCCAATCCGGCCGAGAAGGCTTCGCTGCTGGCGCTGGCCATCTCCGAGGCCATGAACAACACCGCCTCCGGCCTGTTCGTCGCCATCGTGCTGCTGCTGTCGCACATGTTCCTCGAAGCCAAGACCACCTCGCTGATCGACAGCCTGGAAATCGCCGTGGTCAAGTTCCTGAACTCGATCACCGAGCGCTACTCGGAACCCGCCGCGCCGTCGCCCGGTCCGGCCATGGCTCCGCGTGCTCCGGCGCCGCGCCCTGCCTGATAGCTGGCCAATCCGCAACGGAAGACTTCGCCTAGCAAAGCAGAGGAACGCCAGATGGCTTCATCCAAAATTGCCGCCCGCGCGATTCGCAATCACGCGAAGTACAAGGGCCGCAACGATCTGAACATCGTGCCGATGATCGACATGATGGTGATCCTGGTGTTCTTCCTGCTGTTCACGGCGGTGTTCTCCAACACGAACATCCTCGAGCTGAATCTTCCGGCGCCCAACTCCTCGGTGCCGGATCTTCCCCAGGGGCTCAATCTCGAGGTGATCGTGCGGCGGAACGTCATCGAAGTGGCGGATCGCAATTCCGGCGTGCTCAAGACCCTGCCGAAAGTGGACGGCGACTACGACTACGCCGGCCTCTCGAGCTTTCTGCAGGACGTCAAGGCCAGGTACCCGGCGACGCTGGCCGCCAGCGTGCTGCTGGAGCAGGACATTCCGTACGACGTGCTGGTGCAGACCATGGACAACACGCGCGTGTGGCTGAACACCTCCGGACCGTTGCTGCAGAAGGTCGAGCTGTTCCCGGATATTTCCGTGGGTGACGCGCCGCTCACCGGCGCCGCCGCGCGAGGTGCGAAATGACACCATATCGCATCAAGAAGCACCGCCAGCGCACGCACCATGGCAGCCACATGGCGCTGGTGCCGTTCATCGACATGCTGACCATGCTGGTGGTGTTCCTGCTGCTGCACAGCTCGGACGTGGAAATCCTGCCGAACACCAAGAACATCACCATTCCGGAGTCGATCGCCGAGATCAAGCCGCGTGAGACCGTGGTGGTGATGGTGACCCGCGACGATCTGCTGGTGAACGGCCGCATGATCGCCAAGGTCGCCGAGCTCAATCGCAACGATGCGCAGCTGGTCATCGAGCCCCTGCGCGCCGCGCTCAAGGAACAGACCGATTCGAGCCTGCGTACCGCCGCGCAGGAAGATCTCGCCGAGCGCGAGGTCACCATCATGGGCGACAAGAACACGCCGTTCGCGGTGCTCAAGCGCGTGATGGCCACCGCCACCGCCGCCGACTACGGCAAGGTTTCCCTGGCCGTGATCCAGCGTGAAGTGGAAGCGGGGGCCGGCGCATGACGCTGCTGGGTCTCGCGCCATACTTCCGCCGCTTCGAGCTGCCCTGGGGGCTCGGCGAGGAGAGCGAGCGGAAGTTCGTCAAACTGCTGCGCACGCTGCTGCTCATCGCCACCATCCTGGCGGTGCTCATCTACCTGCTGCCGACGCCGGAGCGGACCAAGATCAAGCCCGAGGACCTTCCGGAGCGCGTCGTACAGCTCATCGTCGAGAAACCCAAGCCGCCCGAGCCACCGCCTCCGCCCGTGGAGGAGAAGAAGCCCGAGCCGGAGAAGCCGAAGCCGCAAGAGCAGAAGCCGACCGAGAAGCCCAAGCCGAACCTGCGCAAGCAGATGGCGGTGTTCGACGAGCTCGCCGACCTGCGCGAACAGAGCCTGGATCTGCAGGATCCGCAGCTGAAGGCGCCGGTGGAGAATGCCCGTTCCGAACGCAACCTGATCACCTCGGCCGCCGGCCGCACGTCGGGCGGCATCAACACCGCCAACCAGGCGCGCGGCTTCGGCGGCGGCGCCGGTGAGATCGGTACGCACACCACTACGCAGGTGAGCCATGGCCAGGGACTCGATCCCAATGCGGGCGGCCGCGTGCAGCGCACTGGAACCAGCGGCAAGGGCTCCCGTGCCCGCGAGGAAGTCGAAATCGTGTTCGACCGCAACAAGGGCGCGCTGTATGCGCTCTATGGCCGCGCGCTGCGCGACCAGCCCGAGCTGCAGGGCAAGCTCGTACTGGAGTTCACGATCGCGCCTTCGGGCGAGATCACCATGTGCCGCGTGGTGTCCAGCGAGCTCAACGATCCCGAGCTCGAGAGGAAGATCGTGGCGCGCGTGCGCCTGATCAAGTTCAAGCCCGCGGATGTCGAGCCGCTCACGGTCAGCAAGCCCATCGATTTCTTCCCCGCGGCCTGAAGCAGCCCGCCGTGAACCTGCAATCGGAAATCAGCTACTACGGCGAGATCCGGGTTGCGGACAAGGCGCGGCTCATGGCGAGCTTTCTCGGCGAGCTGACCGCCGAGGCGCGCGCCACTTATGGCGCGGCCCAGGATGCCGTGCACGACGGCGCGCATCTCAGGTTCGTCAACGAGATGTGCAACCGCATCTGCAAGCTCATCGAGCAATACCTCGGCGACGACAAGGCGCGGCCGGCGGATGACGTGGTGATCCGCATGCTGCTCAGCCCGCGCGCCGACAAGACCGCGGAGCGCATGATCCACAACGCCTACCGGCGCGCGCTGCAGAACTTCGAGCGCTACGACACCACGGTATTCATGAATTCTTGACGCCGAAACTCGCGGCGTTGACGAGAAAGTGCACCCAGATGGAGGCGGCGTAGCCCAGGGCCACCGCCCACGTCCACTTGAGGTGCGCGAAGAACGTGTAATGGCCGCGGGCCTGGCCCATGAGGGCGACGCCGGCCGCCGATCCAATCGACAGCATCGAGCCGCCCACGCCGGCGGTCAGCGTCACCAGCAGCCATTGGCCATGCGACATCTCCGGGGAAATCGACAGCACCGCGAACATAATGGGAATGTTGTCGATGATGGCCGAGGCGATGCCCACCAGCGCATTGGCCCAGGTGGCGCCGAGCGACTCGTACGACAGCTGCGACAGCACCGCGAGATACCCGAACGCGCCCAGCGCGCCCACACAGAGGATCACCCCATAGAAGAAGAGCAGCGTGTCCCACTCCGCGCGCTTGATGCTGATGAAGATGTCGAAGGGGCGGAAGGCCGGCTTGAACCCCGGCGGCGCCGCGGGGGGCGCGTCGCCGTTGCGCACCTCGTCGCGGCGAATGAAGAACCCGAGCACCTGCAGCAGACCGAGCCCGGTCATCATGCCGAGGAAGGGCGGCAGGTGGAACGCCTGGTGCATGGCCACGGTGCCGCCGATGGTGAGGGCGAACAACACCATGACCGAGCGTCCGCCAGGCTTCATCGCGACGTGGCCCGAGCCGCCCGCCGGCTGGCTGCGCGGGATCACCAGGCTCATGCACGCGGCGGGCACCAGCCAGTTGACCAGCGACGGCAGGAACAGCGCGAAGAATTCGAAGAAGCCGAGCAGCCCCTTCTGCCAGACCATGAGCGTGGTGATGTCGCCGAAGGGACTGAATGCGCCGCCGGCATTGGCCGCCACCACGATGTTGATGCAGGCGGGCGCGATGAATCCGGCCGTGCCGCGGCCCAGCGACACAACCACCGCGCCCATGACCAGCGCCGTGGTGAGGTTGTCGAGCACTGGAGACAACGCAAAGGCGAGCGCACCGGTGATCCAGAAGAGGGCGCGCAGCGACAGCCGTTTCGAGATCAGCCAGCTGCGCAGCGCGGCGAACACCTGCCGTTCCTCGAGCGTGTTCACGTAGGTCATCGCGGCGAGCAGGAACAGCAGCAGTTCCGCGTACTCGAGCAGGTTGTGCGCGAGCGCCTCGCGCACGCCGTCGAAGCCGGCCTGTTCCCAGGCGATCGCCACCAGTATCCACAGCAGTCCCGCGGTCAGCACCACGGGTTTGGATTTGCGCAGGTGCGTGAACTCCTCGCCGATCACCAGCCCGTACGCCAGCACGAACAACGCCAGCGCGGCCCAGCCCAGCGGTGAACCGGCCAGCGACGGCACGCCGTCGGCGGCAGCGGCAACGAGCGGAAACGAGAGCGCACCGAGCGCGATGAATGCACGCATGAAGATCTCCTGGCTACCCGCCGAGCATAGCCGACCGCGCGTGCCTTGCCTCGCCGGCCGGGATCAGCGCCGCCAGTTCTTGTGGGCGATGGCGCCGAGGATCAGCAGGAAGGACACGAGGCGCACGGTGTAATTGATGGGATTGTCGCCCTCGGGCATGGACACCAGCAGGAACGACGTGCGGTTGCAGCCCTCGATGAAGAAGGCCGCCGCGAATGCCGCGAACAGCGGATCGTGCGTCTTGCGCCAGAACTTGAGGAAGAAGGCCGCCGCGACCAGCGACGCGGTGGCAATGACACCCAGCAGGAACCCTTCGATCATGGCTGGTCGCTCTCGAAGATGAGCCCGTAGAGCATGAGCAGCATGGAGGCCGCGCCGAGAGACAGCCGCCAGCGATAGAAATTGATCTCGGGCAGGACGTCGAGATCGACGATCAGCAGGGCGTTGGCCGCGGCCAGCCCGGCGAAACACAGCCCGCACCACAGCAGCAGGCGCTTGCGCACCTTGCCGTAGGCGCGCAGCAGCAGCAGCGCGCACAGCCCCGCGGTGACGGTTCCCAGCACGTTGACGACGAGCGGCAGCATCTACTGCTCCTTCTTCATGTCGAAGGCGCGCGCGAATTCGCGGATCGCGCCGGAGGCCTTGTCGTGGATGAGCTTGGCGACCAGGCTGAGATTGGACTGGTAGGCCTGGGCGACGGAGGCGACCAGCGCGCGATCCTGCACGTCGGCCGGTTCGAACACGAATCGGCCGCTGGCTTCCTCGCGCGTCACCAGGCGGCGGCGCTGCAGGCTGTCGAGGATGTCGCGAGCGTTGTCCAGCGATACGTAGGTGCGTGCGGCGATGTCCTGCACGCTCCAGGAGTGCGGCTGCGCGGCCATCATCAGCAGGGCCTCGAGTTCCGGCACGGTGTCGATGCGTTCCTCGATGAACCGCAGTACCTCGTGCGGCAGAGGCGGGGCGATCATCAGCGCGGCTCCGGCTGGATCCCGTCGAGCGCACCGAGGAAGCGCTCATGCCAGGCATGGATGCAGTTGCGGCGCAGCGCGGCCATCATGGTCTGGTGCCGCTCGCGCCGCTCGCCGAGCGGCATGTTCAGCGCCTGCTGCATGGCATGCGCCATGCCGCGCATGTCGTATGGGTTCACCAGCAGCGCGGCGCCGAGCTCGTGCGCCGCGCCGGCGAGCGTGGAGAGGATCAGCACGCCGGGGTCGGCGGGATCCTGAGCGGCGACGAATTCCTTGGCGACGAGATTCATGCCGTCGCGCACCGGCGTGACGATGCCGATGAGCGCGGCCCGCAGGAAGCCCATGAGCGTGGGCCGGGGAAAATTCCGGTTGAGGTAGCGGATCGGGGTCCAGTCGGTATCCGCGAACCGTCCGTTGGTGCGTCCGGTGGCCTGCTCGAGCTCACGGCGGATTTCCGAATAGGCGCGCACGTCGGTGCGCGACAAGGGAGCGATCTGCAGGAAGGTGACGCGGTTCTGGTTCTCCGGGTGAGTCTCGAGGAACCGCTCGTAGGCGCGGAAGCGCTGCACCAGGCCCTTGCTGTAGTCGAGGCGATCCACGCCGATCATCAGCCGCCGGCCCAGCAGCCCCGTCACCATGCGCCGGCATTCCTCCGACTGGAACGCTTCGGGCGCCTGGGTTTCGATCGCATTCACGTCCACGCCGATGGGATCGACCAGCGTGTGGCAGGTGTGCGCGCCGACCGTCACGCGAGCGTCCTCGATCTGCGCCTCGGGCCACACGAGCCGCACGCCCTCGCGGAAGGCCTTGAGATCGGGTTCCGTCTGGAATGCGAGCAGGTCATAGGCGAGCAACGACTGCAGCAGTTCCGCGAACACCGGCAGCACCCGCAGCACCTCGATGGTGGGGAAGGGGATGTGCAGGAAGAAGCCGAGGGGCTGGCGCGCACCGCACTCACGCAGCTTCTGCGCCAGCGGAATGAGATGGTAGTCGTGCACCCACACGAGATCGTCGGGCTCGAGCAGCGGTGACAGCTCCTGGGCGAACCGCTGGTTCACGCGCTGGAACGCGTCGTACTGCGCGTCCGAGTAGCGGAAGCTGCCCACGAAATAGTGGAACAGTGGCCACAGGATGGAATTGCAGAAGCCGATGTAGAAGTCGCGATACTCCTCCTCGGCGAGGTGGGTGGACGCGAACTGCACGTTGCCCTGCGACGTCACGGTGGGGCCGGAGTCGCCGCTGCCGTTCTCCCCGTTCCAGCCGAACCACAGTCCGCCGCGCGCCTGCATGGCCGCGAGCAGGCCGACGGCGAGACCACCGGGGGTCGCATCGCGACGGGGAATCGCGATGCGGTTCGATACCGCGACCAGCCGTCTCACGACACTTGCATTCGCACGAGCAGCGATTCGAGCCAGCGTCGCACCGCCGTGGGATTCGCCAGGCGCCACTGTGCGCCGGCGGCTTCGCCCACACCGATCGCCAGACCGTTGAAGCGACGGACGGCGGCGAAGCCATCCTGGTCGGTCACGTCATCGCCGATGAAGATTGGCAGCCTGCCGGTGAAAGGAGGCTCCTGCATGAATGCCTCGACCGCGCTGGCCTTGTCGTGCGAGTGCGGCTTGATCTCGAGGACCGACTCGCCTTCGAGCACCTCGTAGCCCACTGGCAGCATGCTCGCGAGGCGCGAAATCGATGCGCGCAACGGTCCTTCCAGGTGGGGCGCCGTGCGGTAGTGCATCGCCAGCGCGATGCCCTTGTCTTCCATGCGCACGCCATCGAGCGGCCGGACCGCCTCCGCCACGCGCTCGCGGAACTGGGCCAGCGCCTCGACTTCGAAGGACGCGCGCAGCCAGTGGCCCTGGACGTCGCGTCGCTCGCAGCCGTGCACGCCTGCGGCCGCCAGCCGCAGAGGCTTGAAGAGATGGTCGATGTCGGCGATCCGCCGGCCGCTCACGAGCGCCACCGCGCCCTCGCAGGCCTGGGCGAGATCGCGCAGCAGTTCGCGCAGCGGCGCATCGACGCGGACCGCGTCCGGTTTCGGCGCGAATTCGAGCAGGGTGCCGTCGATATCCAGGAAGAGGCAGAAATCCGCATCCGGCAGAGGAGGTTCATGGAGCATTGATTAATTGTACGCAATGATTGCTATCAATGAACTATTGAGTTTGCATAAGCGGACGTTAGGCTACGGGCGCTGCATGCCTCGCCGAAATGCAATGGATCCGGAGGCGCGGGCCGCGCTCGAGAACCGTGCGCTGCTCGCGGCACGGTCGTTGGTGGATCGCATGCGCGCGTTGTACCGCGAACTCGAGCAGTTGACCGGCGCGCCCATCACTCTGCATCGCGCGCTGGTGCTCATCGGCAACGAACCCGGCATCAGCGCCTCGCGGCTGGCCCAACAACTGGGCATGCAACGTCCGGCGGTCAGCCAACTGCTCAAGAGTCTCACCAAACGCGGCTGGGTCGAGCGCCAGCGCGCCGCGCACGATCAGCGCACCGTGCACGTCTACGCGACGAACGAAGGGCGGCAGGTCCTCCAGGCGACCGCCGGTCGTGCCGTGTTCACCCTGCAGCGCGCGGTGTGCAGTCTGCCGCACGTGGAGCTCGCGCAGCTGATCGCCGGCGTCGAATTCCTCCTGACGCAGCTGCCGGAAGAGCACGCCGCGCCTCCCGCCGTTCGCCGGCGGCGCGGCACCACGCCCTGACCGCGCCCGCGGGAACAAATCTCCGCGCGGGTCGTGCGGACGATCTGCTAACTTCCGCCGGGAATGACTGACTCTCCGCTGCCTCTCATCCTCGTCCTGCTGGCCGCGTCGGTGTTCGTGGTGACGCTCGCGCGGCGCTTGGGCCTGCCCGCCATCCTCGGCTACGTCACGGTGGGGCTGATCCTCGGACCGCATGCCAGCGGGTTGTTTGCCGAGTCCGAGATCACCGAGCTGCTGGCCGAGCTGGGCGTGGTGTTCCTGTTGTTCACCCTGGGCCTGGAATTCTCCTGGCCGCGCATGGTGGCGCTGCGCCGGGAGGTGTTCGGGCTGGGTGCATTGCAGGTGTTCGGCACGGCCGCCGTGGTGGCGATGATCGCGCGGCTGTTGTTTGGCGGCGGCCAGACGCTCGGCTGGCCCCAGTGCATCGTGATGGGCGGCGTGGTGGCCATGAGCTCCACGGTGCTCATCGTCCAGCAACTCGCCGAACGCGCCGAGCTCAATCGCACGCACGGCCGCCTGGCGTTCAGCGTGGTCCTGTTCCAGGACATCGCCGTGGTGCCATTCCTCGCGCTGGCCGCGGCGCTCGCGCCCGGAGGTGAAGCCTTCACGCTGGGCAACACGATCAAACTGGTGGCCACGGGCACGCTCGCCGTGCTGCTGGTGCTGGCCGCGGGCCGCTGGCTGCTGCGCCCGCTGCTCTACGTGATCGCCAACAGCCGCATGCGCGAGCTGTTCACGCTGGCCGTGCTGCTGGTGGCGCTGGCCTCCGCGTGGGCCTCGCAGCTCGCGGGCCTGTCGATGGCGCTCGGCGGTTTCCTCGCCGGCATGATGCTGGCCGAGACCGAATATCGCCATCAGGTGGAGAGCGTCATCCGCCCCTTCCGCGACATCCTGCTGGGCCTGTTCTTCATCTCGGTGGGCATGCTGCTCGACTTCCATGCGTTGTGGCGCGAGTTCTGGCTGGTCCTGGCGCTGCTCGTTGGACTGATGGCAGTGAAGACGCTGGTGGCGACGCTGGCCACGCGCGTGTTCGTCGATTCCAATTTCAAGGCGCTGCGCACCGGGCTCACGCTGGCCGTCGGCGGCGAGTTCGGCATCGCGCTGCTGACACTGCTGCTGCAGAACGACGCCATCGATGCGGACGTGGCGCAGCCGCTGCTGGTGGCGGTGGTGCTGGCCATGGTGCTGGCGCCGCTCATGCTCGCCAACAACAAGCGCATCGCACGCCTGATTCTGGGCGAGCGCGGCCCGCCGAGAACGGCGATCGAGCGCGAACACGCGCTCACGCAGGCGGTCGCCAAGCGCGAGCACGTCATCCTGTGCGGCTTCGGCCGCGTCGGCCAGAACGTGGCGCGGGTGCTCGAGGCCCAGGGCTTCGAATACATCGCCATCGACCTGGACGCGGCCCGCGTGCGTGAGGCGCGCCAGATGGGTCAGCCGGTGGTCTACGGCGATTCAGCCGACGAGCAGGTACTCGAGGAAGTGGGCCTCGCCAACGCCAACGCCGTGGTGATCTCGTTCTCGGACAACAACACGGCGCTCGCCATCCTGCGATCCTTGCGCAAATTGCGCGCCGACGTGCCCGTGCTGGTGCGCACCCCCGACGACTCGCGCGCCGGCGAGCTCAAGGCGGCCGGCGCCACCGAGGTGGTACCCGAGGCCTTCGAGGCCAGCCTGATGCTGGCGTCGCACGTGCTGATGTCGCTCAAACTACCGGCGGCCACGGTGATGCGCTCGGTGGCCGAGTTGCGCGGCAATCGCTACGAGATGCTGCGCAACGTCATCGCCCGCGGCGACGAGTCGGGCAATGATGCCGCCTTCGCCGAGCAGGTGCGCTCGGTGGTGCTGCCACCCGGGTCCTGGTGCATCGGCAAGAGTCTCGAAGAGGTGCGCCGGGCCGGCGCCGACGTGGCCTTCACGGGCATCCGCCGCCAGGGCATCCTCGGCCGCGAGCCCACCGGGGACACGTGTTTCGAGGACGGCGACATCGTTGTCATCTACGGCACGCCCGAGGCGCTGGAACACGCCGAGGCGGTGCTGCTCGCGGGTTGAGCCTCAGCTGCCGTCGCTGAGCTCGGCGATGTCCGGGACGCCTTCGTCGCTGCGGCCGGCCTGCCTGCCGGTGCGCGCCTGGTGCGCCAGCCGCACATAGACCGCGCGGATCTTCTCGAGCTCGCGTTCTTCCAGCTCCTCGAGATCCATGAGCACGTTGTGCGCTCCCGAGGTCACGCGCAGCAGCTCGTCGAGCTTGATCTGCATGGCCTCCGAATCGCGGTTCTGCGTGCTCTGGATCAGGAACACCATGAGGAAGGTGACGATGGTGGTGCCGGTGTTCACCACCAGCTGCCAGGTGTCGCTGAAGCCGAACAGCGGTCCGGTGACCGCCCAGGTCAGGATCACCAGCACGGCCAGGGCGAAGGTGAGCGGCTGCCCCGTGGCATAGGCCGTGCGCTTGGTGAAGCGTGTGAACCAGGACGTCGATTTGGCGGGGGTCATGTTCCATCCCTCGTGACAGGAGACCGAGAGGTTAGGCGCCCCGGGCGCGCGCCCGGTCAGACGGCGACGCCGCTGTCTGTCAGAAGTCTGCCGGCAGGCTGTTTCCCACAGCCTGCTAGCCGGGCGCAGTGCGCGCCGCCCGGGCCGGCGCCACGGACAGCACGAACACGCTGCCGACGATCATTACGGTTCCCAACAGCTGCCAGAGGTTCAGCCGCTCGTGGAAGAACACCGCGGCGAGCACGATGGTGGTGGGCGGCCCGATGGTGCTGCCGATGGCCGCGCGCGACGCACCCACGCGCCGCATGCCCTCGGCCTGCAGCAGCCCGGGCACGAACATGCAGGCGATGCCGAGCACGGCCAGCAGCAGCCAGTCGACACCCTGCAGCGCGCGCACCTCGACGGCCGAGCGGAACACGGCGAAATGCAGCGCCAGCAGCACGGCCGCGGAGCTCATGGCGATGGCGGCGAAGCGCAGGCTGCCCAGCTCGCGCGTGTAGCGCGCGCCGATGAGGAAGTAGACCGCCGTGGTGAGCGCGGCCACCAGCACCAGCGCGGCGCCCAGCAGATTGGTCCTCAGCTCGACGAGATCGATGCCGCCCATGGCGAAAAAGATGCCCACGTACGTGAGCATCAGGGCCCAGACCACGCGCCGCTCGGGCGCGCGCCGTTCGAGCGCGGCGCCCAGCGCCACGACCAGCGCCGGATAGCTGAACAGCAGCACGCGTTCGATGGACGCGTCGATGAGCATCAGCGCCCAGAAGTCGACCAGCGCGCCCACGTAGTAGCAGACGATGCCGGCGAGGACGGCCG
Source organism: uncultured Pseudomonadota bacterium (assembly GCA_946479515.1). Next base: position 37,807 of record CAMLGF010000018.1, read on the forward strand.
CGAGCACGGCGCGGGGCCGCACGCGCGGCGCTTCCGACCCGCCGCCCCGCAGCGCCATCCAGGCGAACAGCGGCAGCGCGAACAGCGCGCGGACGGTCACCAGCAGTTCGAAGCCCACGCCGCGTTGATAGAGCAGCTTGCCGAAGATGCCCTTGGAGGCGAACAGCATGGCGGCCAGCGCCACGAATATCATGCCGAGACGCCCGGAACTGTGGGAGTCGTGGCCGGGTACGACTTCATCTGCATTCATCGGCCCATCCTACCTGCGTGGAACGTCGCGCGGCGGTACAGCACGCGTATAATTGCGCGCTCCGTGAAGCGCGACGACATCCAGTTCCCCACCAAGCATTCCGCGCTGCGCGACGACGTGCACGTGCTCGGCGTACTGGTCGGCGACGTGCTCAAGGAGCAGGGCGGTGAGGGCCTGTTCGACCTGGTCGAGAAGGACCGCCGCCTAGCTATCCGGCGGCGCGCCGGCGAGAAGGATGCCGCGGCCGAGCTCACCGTGCAGCTGCGCGGCCGCGCGCCGCAGGTGGCGCGCGATCTGGCGCGGGCCTTTTCCATGTGGTTCCGGGCGGTGAATCTCGCCGAAAAGGTGCACCGCATCCGCCGGCGCCGCCAGTACTTCCTCGAGGCCAGCGAACGTGCGCAGCCGGGCGGCGTCGAAGCGGCGCTCGACGGGCTCAAGGCCCGTGGCTACACGCTGCCGCAGGTGCTGGAGCTGCTGCGCAGGGTGCGCATCGAGCCGGTATTCACGGCGCATCCCACCGAGAGCGCGCGCCGGACCATGCTGCGCAAGAACCAGCGCATCGCCGAGCTGCTGCTCGATCGGCTGGATCCCACGCTCACGCCGTCCGAGCTGCGCCAGAACTGGAGCCGGGTGCGCACCGAGGTCACCACGGCCTGGCAGACCGAGGATCATCCGCGCGAGCGCCTGACGGTGGCCGACGAACGCGAGCACGTGGTGTTCTACCTGGCCGAGATCCTGTATCACATCCTGCCGGCGTTCTACGACGAAGTCGCCGAGGCGCTGGCCAAGCTGTACGGCGTGCCGGCCGACTCGCTCGAACTACCGGACATGATCCGCTTCGGCACCTGGGTGGGCGGCGACATGGACGGCAACCCCGACGTGCACGCCAAGACCATCCGCGAGACGCTGGCGCGCCAGCAGCAGGTGATCATCAACGCCTACTTCAAGGAGTGCGGCGTGCTCGCGCAACTGCTGTCGCAGAGCGCGAGCCGCAGCGCCGTGCTGCCGGAGCTGGCGCAGCGCATCGAGCAGTACGCCACGCTCATCCCGGGAGCGCAGGGCAGCACCCCCATGCGCCACGACCGCATGCCGTACCGCGTGTTTCTCGGACAGATCGCCGAACGCCTGCGGCTCACGTACGACAAGCGGCCGAATGGTTACGAGGGCCCGCAGCAGTTCCTGCGCGACCTGCGCCTGATCACGGCCAGCCTCGAGGCCAACAAGGGTTTTCATGCCGGCTGGGGCAACGTGCGCCGCCTGATCCGGCGCGTCGAGACCTTTGGTTTCCATCTCGCGACGCTCGATCTGCGCCAGAACGCCGAGATCCATCACCAGGTCATCGGGCAGGGACTGGACGATCCCGACTGGCTGACGCGCACCGCGGCCGAGCGCCACGACCGGCTGGTGAACGCCATCGAGCGCGACACCGGCTTCAAGGTGGAACTGGATGCGCTCGGCCGGCGCACTCTCGGCGTGTTCGAAGCCGTGCTCCAGGCGCGGCACCGCTATGGTCCGGAGGCCGTGGGCTACTACGTGGTGAGCGGTACCCAGGGTGCGGACGATGTGCTCGCGCCGCTGCTGCTGGCCCGCTGGGCCGAGGCCTATGACCGCGTGTCCGGCGAAGTGGCGGTGGACATCGCGCCGATGTTCGAGAGCGTGGAAGCGCTCGAGCACTGCGGCGAGGTGATGCGCACCCTGCTGGGCGACCCGCTGTATCGCCGGCACCTGGATGCGCGCGGACGCACGCAATGCGCGCTCATCGGCTATTCCGATTCCAACAAGGAAGGCGGGCTGTGCGCCTCGCGCTTCGCGGCGTATCGCGCGCAGGCGGAATTGTCGCATGCACTGGCCGCGGCCAACGAGCGGCACGTGCTGTTTCATGCGCGCGGTGGCAGCATCGCGCGCGGCGGCTCGCGCATCGACTCGCTGGTGCGCACCGCGCCGGCGGGCACGATCAACGGCGTGCTGCGGCTCACCGAACAGGGCGAGGTGATCAACCAGGGTTATGGACTCAGGCCGATCGCCATGCGCACGCTCGAGCGCGCCTTCCATTCGCTGGCATCGTCGCTGGGTGGTGCGGCCACGGGAGTCACGCCGTCCGCGGCACATCTGCAGTTCGCGGCGCGCCTTGCCTCGGTCAGTTGCCAGGAATACCGCCGCTTCGTGCACACAGACGGCGACTTCTATGCCTGGTTCCAGGCGGTGACGCCCATCGATGTCATCACGCGCATGCAGATCGGTTCGCGGCCGGCGGTGCGGCCCGGCAAGGATGGCTTCGAGGCATTGCGGGCGGTGCCCTGGGTTTTCGCGTGGACACAGTCGCGACACCTGCTGCCGGCGTGGCTGGGCGCGGGCCACGGCCTGCACACCGCCATCGGCGAGCTGGGCCTGGCGGTGGCGCAGTCCGCATACGCGGAATGGAATTTCTTCGGCGCGCTCATCGACGATCTCGAAGCCTCGCTGGCGCGGGCCGATCTCGACATCGGCGCCGCCTACGAGGACCTCGCGCCCGCGTCGCAGGCACATTTCGGCGCGCGACTGCGTGCCGAATACGCGCTGGTGCGCGAACAGGTGCTGGCCATCAAGCAGGTGCAGTTCCTGCTGGATCGCGACCAGACCATGCAGCGGTCGATCGAGCTGCGCAATCCCTACGTCGACCCGATCAACCTGCTGCAGGTCGATCTACTAAGGCGTTGGAGGGAGACGGGCCGCCAGGACCGCGATCTGTTCGAGGCGTTGCTGGCCTGCACGGCGGGCATTGCGGAGGGACTGCAAAGTACCGGATGATCCGCGCACATGGATACCCGCCTCGCCAGCAGTCCCAAGGATTCGGGATTTCGCAGCTTCGCCGAGTTCTACCCGTTCTATCTGAGCGAACACCGGCACCCGGTGTCACGCGCGCTGCATTACGCGGGCACCTGGTGCGCCCTGCTGTGCGTCATCGGTGTGCTGTTCAGCGGCGAGCCCGCGTGGCTGCTTGGCGCGCTGGTCGGCGGCTATGCCTTCGCCTGGTTCGGGCATTTCCGCTTCGAGCACAACAAGCCCGCCACTTTCCGCTATCCGTTCTACAGCCTCGCGGGCGATTTCCGCATGTGGTGGCAGCTGAACTTGGGCAAACTCAAGTTCCGTGAGTACCAGTGAACGTCCCAAGGGCTCGTCCCTAAAACCTCTCCGCGCGCTGCTTCCCTTTCTCGCCCCGTATCGCGGGCGCATGCTCTGGGCACTGGTGGCGCTCGGCATCGCCGCGGCCGCCATGCTGGCGCTGCCGCAGGCGCTCAAGAACGTCATCGACAAGGGCTTCAGCGCCGCCAATGCGTCGGCCATCGACCGTTACTTCGGCTGGCTGTTGCTCGCCGCGGCGGTGTTCGCGGCTTTCGCCAGCCTGCGCATGTACCTGGTGAACTGGATCGGCGAACGCGTGGTCGCCGACCTGCGCAGCGCCGTCTATAGGCGCGTGCTGCTCATGGACCCGGCCTTCTTCGAGGTGACCAAGACGGGCGAGGTGCTGTCGCGCCTGACCACCGACACCACGCTGATCCAGTCGTTGTCCGGCATCGGGCTGTCCATCCTGCTGCGCTCGACGGTGAGTTTCGTCGGATCGCTGGTGCTGCTGCTCATGACCAGCCTGAAGCTGGCGCTCATCATCTTCGCGCTCATCCCCACCGTGCTGCTGCCCATGCTGGTGTTCGGGCGCCGCGTCCGCAAGCTGTCGCGCGCCTCGCAGGACCGCGTGGCCGACACCTCGGGGCTCGCCGGCGAGACACTCAATGCCATCCAGACGGTGCAGGCCTTCACGCTCGAGGAATTGCACGGCCGGCGCTACGACGATGCCGTGGAGGAGAGCTTCAGCACCGCCATACGCCGCACCCGCGTGCGCGCCTGGTTGATCGCCGCGGCCATCATGATGACATTCGGGGCAGTGACGCTGGTGCTGTGGTTGGGCGCGCGCGCCGTGCTCGCCGGCACCATGACCGGCGGCGATCTAGCCAAGTTCCTGAGCTACGCCATGTTCATGGGCACGGCCGTCGGGTCGCTGTCCGAGATGTGGGGCGAGCTGCAACGCGCCGCCGGTGCCATGGAGCGCACGGTGGAGCTGCTGCATTCGGAGCCGTCCATCGTCGTGCCCGCGGTGCCGACGCCGCTCAGCCCTGAACCGCGCGGCGCGATCCGCTTCGAGCATCTGTCGTTCAGCTATCCCTCCCGTCCCGACACGCGCGCGCTCGATGACTTCGATCTGCAGATCGCGCCCGGTGAGACCGTGGCCTTCGTCGGCCCGTCCGGCGCGGGCAAGAGCACGCTGTTCCAGATGCTGCTTCGGTTCTACGATCCGATGTCGGGGCGCATCCTCATCGATGGCGTGGACATCGCGCTTGCCGACCCCGGCGAGGTGCGTGCGCGCATCGGCGTCGTGCCGCAGGAGACCATCGTCTTCGGCGCCACCGCGCGCGAGAACATCCGCTACGGCCGGCCCGACGCGAGCGACGCCGAGATCGAGGCCGCGGCGCGCGCCGCGGCCGCCGATGAGTTCATCCGCAAGCTGCCCGAGGGCTACCAGACCTTTCTCGGCGAAAAGGGCGCGCGTCTGTCGGGCGGACAGAAGCAGCGCATCGCCATCGCGCGCGCCATCCTCAAGAATCCGCCCATCCTGCTGCTGGACGAGGCGACCAGTTCGCTCGACTCGGAGAGCGAGCGTCTGGTGCAGGACGCGCTCGAGCAGCTCATGCGCCGGCGCACCACGCTGGTGATCGCCCACCGGCTGGCCACGGCCATCAATTCCGACCGCATCGTGGTCGTGGACCATGGGCGCATCGCCGGCATCGGCCGGCACGAGCAGCTGCTGCGCGACAACGCATTGTATGCGCGGCTCGCGGCGCTACAATTCGCCGCCCAGGACTAACTTCCCGGCCGCCGGCGGCCGGGCGATGTGGAGAAGCGCCATGGCATACGTCGACGGCTTCCTGCTCCCGGTTCCGAAACGCAATCGCGCCCGCTACCGAAAGATGAGCACGCAGGCCGGCAAGGTCTGGATGGATCACGGCGCGCTCGGTTATCACGAATGCGTGGCCGACGACGTGCCGCTGGGCAAGTCCACTTCCTTTCCGCGCGGCGTGAAGCTGCGCAAGGGCGAGGAAGTCTGGTTCTCGTGGATCGTCTACAAATCGCGCAAGCATCGCGACCGTGTGAATGCCCGGGCGATGAAGGATCCGCGCCTCGCGAACATGATGGATCCCAAGGCCATGCCCTTCGACAGCAAGCGCATGGTGTTCGGCGGCTTCCGCATCATGGTGAGTTTCTCGCGCTGAGCCCGCCGGCGGCCCGGCCCGCTGATTCGTTTCCACTTCAGTCAACCGTCTTAAGTCCGCGGTAATGAAGGTGAAATGCAATCGCCGCATGATGCAGTCACCTCTCATATTCGAGGCAGGAAGCGACCCACCATGCGCAAGACAGAAAAGCCCAGCCGGACGCGACTGCGATCGGTATTCCTGTCCGACGTGCATCTCGGCTCGAAGGACTGCCGTGCGAAGGAATTGCTCGCCTTTCTCGCCGGCATCGAGACCGACTACCTGTTCCTGGTGGGCGACATCGTGGATTTCTGGAGTCTGCGGCGCACGTTCTACTGGCCCCAGGAGCACAACGAAGTGCTGCGCGCCGTGCTCGCCATGGCCAAAGAGGGCACGAACGTCATCTACGTGCCGGGCAATCACGACGACGACATCCGGGAATTCTGCGGCTCGCAGTTCGGCAATCTGACCATCCGCCGCAAGTACGTCCATGCCATGGCGGACGGCCGCGAATTCCTTGTCATGCACGGCGATGAGTTCGATACCGCCGTCAAGTGCAGCCGGTGGCTGGCGCGGTTCGGCGCGGTCGCGTACGAGTTCATGATGCGCATCAATCGCGGCGTGAACGCCTGCCGCCGGGCGTTCGGCCTGGACTACTGGTCGCTGGCCAGCTACGTGAAACTGCGCCTGGGCAATGCCGTGCGTTACGTGCGGGCCTTCGAGACTGCCGCCGCGCAGGCGGCGCGCTCGCGCAACTTGTGCGGCATCATCTGCGGCCACATTCATCGCGCCAGCGTGCGCGACATCGAGGGTGTCCTGTACTGCAACGACGGCGACTGGGTGGAGAGCTGCACGGCGCTGGTGGAATCCCCGGGCGGGCAGCTGTCGCTGTGGCGCCAGGGAGAGGCCGGTGCCGGGCAGGAAACTCAGGAGCTGGTCGAGATCGCGGCCTGAGCGGCAGCCAGTACACCTAACAAGGTTTCCCTCAATCCGTACCGGCGCGCCGGGCGGGCGCTGCGTGCGGATGTGGAATAATTCCCGCGCATGGAACTTCGTTACCGCACGCTCAACGTTTTCACCACCGGTGGCACCCGCCTCTCGGGCAACCCGCTCTGCGTCGTGGAAGACGGCAGCGCGCTCGAGGCCGCGCAGATGCAGGCCCTGGCGCGCCAGTTCAATCTCTCCGAGACCACGTTCATCCTGCCCTCGAAGCGCGCCGCGGCGCTGGTGCGCATTTTCACTCCCACCTACGAGATGCCGTTCGCCGGGCACCCCACGCTGGGCACGGCCCACGTGGTGCGCGCCCTGGGTCTCGGCGGCGACCAGCTGGGTCTCGAAATGCGCGCCGGCATCATCCCGGTGACCTCGAACGGCGACCACTGGACGCTGCGCGCGCAGCCGGGCAGCACGCGGTTGCTCGACCTGCAGCCGGCCGAGCTCGCGAGGTTGTTAGGCCTGGACGCGGGCGACATCGGCTTTCAGCCGCTGTGGGTCAAGGCCGGCCGGGAACAACTGGTGGTGCCGCTGACCAGCGAGCCCGCGGTGCGCCGCGTGAAGCCGCGCCCGGAGCTGTTCGAGCGCATCAAGAGCAATGACGGCGCGGGGCAGGTCTACCTGTTCGCGTCCATGGGCGGCAAGAGAATACTCAGCCGGTTCTTCTTTCCGGACGGTGCCGCCATTCTCGAAGACCCGGCCACGGGTTCGGCCTGCGCCAATCTCGGCGCCTGGTTCATCGCCATGGGGCGGCGGCCGCCGCTGACCTTCGAGGTCAGCCAGGGCGAGTACGTCGGCCGCCCTTCGACCCTGCAGCTGGAAGTGAATTCCGACAACGAAGTATTCGTCGGGGGAGACGTCATCGAGCTAGGATCGGGCATCCTGAAAATCTGAGGTGCTCTTCATGAGCGTTGACAGCTACCACAAGCGCAAGGTGGGCAATCGCACCTTGTCGCCCGAAACCCAGATGATGGGTTATGGCTTCGATCCGACCCTGTCCGAAGGCGCGCTCAAGCCGCCGATCTTCCTGACTTCGACCTTCGTCTTCCGCAGCGCGCAGGACGGCAAGGATTTCTTCGACTACACCTCGGGCCGCCGCCAGCCGCCGCCGGGCGAGGCGCCGGGCCTGGTGTACTCCCGGTTCAACAACCCCAATCTCGAGGTGCTGGAAGACCGGCTCGCGCTCTGGGAGGGTGGTGAGGCCGCCGCCGTCTTCTCGAGCGGCATGTCGGCGATCTCCACCACGCTCTGGGCCTTCCTCAAGCCCAACGACGTGATGCTCATGAGCCAGCCGCTGTACGGCGGCACCGAGACGTTGATCGACCGCACGCTGCCGTCTTTCGGCATCGGCAACGTGGGGGTGCAGAACGCCATCGACCGCGACGCGGTGATGGCCGGCGCGAAGGCCGCCCTCGACAAGGCGAAGGCGCGCGGCGGCAAGGTGGGCCTGCTGGTCACCGAGACGCCGGCGAACCCCACCAACAGCCTCGTGGATCTCGCGCTCTGGCGCGAGGTGTCCGAGTGGCTGGGCGGCCAGCAGGGCGGCGCGCGTCCGCCCGTGGCCGTCGACAACACCTTTCTCGGGCCGGTGTTCCAGCGGCCGCTGGAACATGGCGCGGATCTCGTGATGTATTCGCTCACCAAGTACGTGGGCGGGCACTCGGACCTGGTTGCCGGCGGCGTGATCGGCGCCAAGGTCATGGTGCAGCCGGTGCGCGCGCTGCGCTCGAGCCTCGGCACGCAGCTCGATCCCAATACCTCGTGGATGATCATGCGCTCCATGGAGACGCTCGCGCTGCGCATGCGCGCGGCGTCCGACAATGCGGCGCGCGTGGCGGGATATCTCGCGCAGCATCCCAAGATTGCGAGCGTGAACTACCTCGGGCACCTCAAGCCCGGCGATCCGCGCGCCGCGGTGTTCGCGCGGCAATGCCTGAGCGCGGGCTCGACGTTCTCCTTCAACATCCGCGGCGGCGAGGCGGAGGCCTTCCGCATGCTCGATGCCCTGCAGGTGATGAAACTGGCCGTGAGCCTGGGCGGCACCGAAACCCTGATCTCGCATCCGGCGTCCACCACCCACTCGGGCGTACCCAAGGAGACGCGCGACCGGCTCGGCGTGACCGATGCGCTGATCCGCATCTCGGTGGGCATCGAGAACGCCGACGATCTCATCGCCGACCTGGAGCAGGCGCTGGCGAAAATCTAGCCACTTTGATCCAGGTGAATCCGGCGCGGCCGGCGCCGGGGAAATGAGCCGAATCCCAGGTCGAATCCCGGCTCATTCCGACACGCGTGGCGCCCGTGCTCGGCATCCGGCGAGCGGCAGCGTGGCCATACTACCCGCACGACCAGATGCCCGATCACGGCGCGCAGGGGGAATGAATGGAACGCTCGAATGTCGCGGCGGCGGCGGCGGCGCAGGACGCGCGGGTCCTCGGCTACGATCTCGAGCGGCAGATCCGCGCCGCCGAACGCCACTATGCCGAAGCGCGCCGCGCGGCCGACGAAGCGCGCGACCAGTGGCGCGCGCTGCTCACCAGTGTCAGGGCGCGCCCGGAGCAAGTGGCGGCGGCGCGCGCGAAGTTCGAGGCGGTGGCCGCGCGCTGCGGCCGCCTGCGCGGTGTCATCGACGAGCTCGAGGAGCGCCTCGACCGTTGAGCCCCTCACCGCATTCGGGTTTCAACGGCGCTTCGACGGCGCCGCGACATCCGGGCGGAACAGCCGGGCATCGGGCTCGCTGCGCCGGATCTCGCGCAGCCGGTATTTCGTCTCGCCGGTGCGCGGGTCCCGGTAGGTGGCCTCGACCACCACCTGCAGGTCCTTGCCGTACCACTGCTCCGCGGACATCTTCACCGGCCGTTCATTACCCATGGCGCCGGCGGGAATCGTGGCCTCGATGCGCCTGCCGGTCACGGTCTCGCCATCCACCTTGCGTTCGCCGAGTTTGACGGGTGGCGAGACCTTGAGCGGCAGACCGGCCGGGCGCGGCGGCCCGACGGTGACGTCGGGTTCGTTCGCGAGGCGGCAGGGCACGATGGGCACCGTCACCACGCGCCCGTCGGGCCGCAACACGTAGCGCTCGCGCGCCGTCGGGTCGTCGATGACCGTGAGCCGCGAGTTGATCTCCACCGGCGTCGGTCCGCCGATCGACGTGAGCTCGAACTCCGAACGCGTGCGGCCATCGCTGTCGCGCCACACGCGCACGGTATTCTGCCGCACCACCTTGCTGCCGTCGGCACGGAGGGTGACGGTCTCACTGGTGCCCATGGCCGAGTAGGGCGCGCCGGTCACCAGCCGCACACTGTCGGTGGCGGCCCGCGGGTTCGCCGCGGGCACCGGCGGGCACACGGGGATCTCCGCCTCCGCGGCGAAAGCGGGCAGGGCTGCCACGGCCAGCAGCCCTAGCAAGCCCGACCGGCTACGGCCTCTGCAATGCGACGCCATCGGGTTCCACCTGTTTGCGGCTGTCCTCGGCGGGCACGATGCGCTCGATGCGCACGGTGCCGTCGTTCGAGACCACCACGTCGATCCAATATCGCTGCCCGCGGGTGGCGGCATCCGGCTTGACGGCCACCAGGGTTCCCTGCGCCGAGTACTCCGCCGGAATGGTCAACGCCACCGAATCGCTGGGCCACATGCCGAGATCCTCGGGGGCCCAGGCCGCCTGCCGCGCGGCCTCGCGCGCCATCGAATTCACCGCGGCGACGCTGCTGGCGCGTTCGAGCCGCACGCCGATGAGGATGCCCGCGCCGATCGCCAGCACCGCGAGCGCCGCGGCCGCGGCCCAGGCCAGCGGGCGGTGTCCGCGGCGCACGGGCCGCGACGGCGACGGCCCCGACGCGAATTCTTTCGGCGACGCTGCGACCATTCGGCCGATTCGCGCATCCAGGGAATCACTGGGCGTGATCTGCGCGAGTTCGCGCGCGTGTTTTTTCATCAGCGCCGCGACGTGCGGATGCAGTTCCGCCTTCATGAGAGCCCTCGCTGCGCCAGCGGCATGGGATCGTCGAGGACCAGTTCCATGGAAACCAGGCGGATCGTCAGCAGCGCGCGCGCCCGGTGCAGGCGCGACCGCACGGTGCCGATGGGCACGCGCAGGATGCCGGCCACGGTGGCGTACGGCAGTTCCTCGAGATCGCAGAGCGCGATGATCTCGCGATGCTGCAGCGGCAGCTCGAGCATGGCGCGCCGGAAGGCGGCGGTCTCCTCCGAGCGCGCAATGTCATCGCCGGGGTTGTGATCAGCCGCCGGCTGTTCGCCGCCGTCGTGTTCGCCCTCGAGCGCCACCCAGCGCTTCTGGTGCCGGAAGTGCCGGCTCACGCGGTGGCGCAGCACGCCGCAAAGATAGGCGTACACCGAGCCCAGCGTGGGATCGAACCCCGAGGGCTCGCGCAGCAACGCGACGAAGGTGTCGTGCACCAGGTCCTCGGCGGCCTGCCGCGAGCGGCACATGGCCGTGGAAAAACGCAGCAGCGCGCGGCCATGCCTTTCGTACAGCGGCTGTAACGCGCTGGCATCTCCGGCGGCGAGCCGCGTCATGTACTCGATATCGTCGCCGTGGCTCTTCATACGGACTGCGATCGTCCTCGTCGTTCTTCGGGCGCCCACGTTTGGGTGACGCGCGCGGCAAAAGTTCCTCGCCTCAGGAACGCTCGACCAGCACGCCAATGACATAGCCTTCACCGTGAACCGTCTTGATGATGCGCGGACCGCGCGCATCGTCGCCGAGAATCTGGCGCAGCCGGCTGATGCGCACGTCGATGCTGCGATCGAAGGGTCCGGCATCGCGGCCGCGCGCGAGCTCGATGAGCTTCAGCCGCGACACCACGCGGTTGCCGTGCGCCAGCAGCGAGCTGAGCACGCGATACTCGGCATTGCGCAGCGGCGCGGGCCGGCCCGACGGGTCCGAGAGCTCGCGCGCCACGACGTCGAGCTGCCAGCCGTCGAACCGGAAGAGCCGGCCGCGCGCCGGCGGCGCACTACCGGCCGCGCCCTGCGAGCGTCGCAGGATGTTCCTCAGCCGTGCCAGCAATTCGCGCGGATTCACCGGCTTGGCGAGGTAATCGTCCGCGCCCAGCTCGAGGCCGACGATGCGATCGACGGTGTCGGCGCGCCGCGCCAGGATGACGAAGGGCAGGTCGCCGCCGGTGCGCAGCGCGCGGGCGAGCCGCGGCCCATCCGCGTCACCGAGTTGCAGGTCGATCAGCACCAGATCGATGCGCGCGCGCTCCAGCGCCCGCTGCATGGCAGCCTGACTGCCGGCCGTGGTGACGCGATAACCGTGCTGCTCGAGGTGCCCGGCCAGGCCGGCGCGCAGTTCGCGGTCCTCGTCCACTATCAAGATGTGTCTGCCGTTCGTCATCCAGCACGCCTTCAGCATCATTGCCACGGGGCGTCGCCGGAGTTCCATCGACAAATTCCGTAACCTTTCGCAACACTCGGCAACAATTTCCGCAGAACCCGGACGCCGGCCTGCGGTCGCAAGGCGGAATGCAAAACGGTCTCCGTGTCCTGTGCCAGCTGCTGCTGATAGTTAGTGTCCCGGTCGCCTGGCCGCAGGCCGCGACCTTCCGCGAGTTCACCGTCACCGACATTCGCGTCGAAGGGCTGCAACGCATTTCCGCGGGCACGGTGTTCAACCGCCTGCCGGTGAACGTCGGCGACGTGGTCACCCCGCAGCGGCTGCGCGAAGCGCTGCGTGCGCTCAACGACACCGGCTTCTTTCGCGACGTGGAGCTGCGCCGCGAGGCGCCCGGCGTGCTGATCGTCGTGGTGCAGGAGCGCCCCTCGATCCGCGATTTCAGCATCTCGGGCAACAAGGAGGTGAAGAGCGAGGACCTGGTGAAATCGCTGCGCAACGTCGGCCTGGCCGGCGGCAAGATCCTCGACCGCTCCACGCTCGAGGACGCGCGCCAGTTCCTGGTCGACCAGTACTTCTCGCGCGGCCGCTACGGCGTGCGCGTGGACGCAAACGTGGAGGAACTGGCCGGCAATCTGGTCGACGTGCACATCGACATCGACGAGGGCAAGCGCGCGCGCATCCGCGGCATCAACATCGTCGGCAACGAGAAATTCCCGGACGACGAGCTGCTCGACGGGCTCGAGCTGCAGGCGAGCAACCTGCTGTCGTTCTACCGGCAGGACGACCGCTATTCACGCCAGGCACTGGAAGGCGACATCGAGAAGATCCGCTCGTACTACATGGATCGCGGCTACGCGGATTTCGAAGTGGCTTCGACGCAGGTGTCGCTCGCGCCCGAGAAGGACGACCTGTTCATCACCATCAACGTGCACGAGGGCGAAACCTGGACACTGGGCGCCGTGAAGCTCGCCGGCCGCTTCGTCGTGCCCGAGGAAATCCTGCGCCAGTACGTCATCGTCCGCCCGGGCGACCAGTATTCGCAGCGGCTGATCGCCGCCTCGGAGAAGGCGATCGCCGACCGGCTGAGCGAGTCGGGCTACGCCTTCGCCGACGTCGCGGTCGTGCCCACGCCGGACAACGACACGCACCAGATGGCGCTCACGTTCATGATCGAACCCAATGCGCGCGCCTACGTACGGCGCATCGAGTTCAGCGGCGTGCAGAAGACCAACGACGAGGTGCTGCGCCGGGAAATGCGCCAGCTCGAGGGCGCGGTGCTGTCGAACCCGGCGCTGACGCGTTCGGAGGAACGCCTGCAGCGGCTGCCCTACATCAGGTCCGTGGAGTCGGAGACCAGGCGGGTGCCCGGCTCGCCCGACCTCGTGGACGTGGAGTTCAAGGTGGAGGAGGGGCCGTCCTCGCAGCTCGGCGGCGGCATCGGCTATTCGGAGCGGCAGTCGTTCCTGCTGAGCGGCAATTTCATCGACAGCAATCTCTTCGGCAGCGGCGATCGGCTGGCGCTCGAGCTGAACGGCGGGCGCTACAGCCAGGTGTACAGCGTGCAGCACACCGATCCGTATTTCACCGCGGACGGCATCTCCCGCTCGCTGAGCGCGAGCTATGTGAAGCGCGACCGTCTCACGTCATCGTTCTCGCAGTTCACCACGCAGACCTATTCGGCCGGCTTCAGCGTGGGCTACCCGGTTTCCGAGGATCAATACCTCAGCCTGGGGCTCAATTACAGCCACGAGAACCTGGCGACGGTGCGCAGCAGCTCCGAGCAGCTGCGCGATTGGGTGCGCAACAACGGCGACTATTACTTCCGGCGCGTGGGCAATGATCCCATCCTCGGCACGCTGATCGACTCGGTGGAACTCTCCGGCGGCTGGCTGTGGGATAGCAGGGATCGCACGCTGTTCCCCACGCGCGGCGGCCAGCATCGGCTGAGCTTCGGCATCACGCCGCCGGGCAGCTCGGTGGAATACGCCACCGTGAATTTCCGTTCGCAGCAGTTTCTCCGCCTGCCGGGCTGGGACTTCTTCGACCGGATGCCGCTGCAGGTGACCACCAATCTCGGCTGGACCACGGCGCTCGGCGACACCACGGCGGCGCCGCCCCACCGGCACATCTTCACCGGCGGCAGCGACTCGGTGCGCGGGTTCCGCGACGGCTCGCTGGGTCCTCGCGATTCGCTCGGCAATCCCTACGGCGGCGACGCCGGGTTCTCCACGCAGTTCGATCTCATCCTGCCGTTGCCGCAGAAATTCCAGAGCTCGGCGCGGTTCAGCCTGTTCTTCGATGCCGGCCAGTCTTACTACCTCGGCGACACGGCGTTCCGCAATCGTCGCGGCGACCGCACGGACTACAGGTTCGATCTCGGCGAGGTGCGCACCTCGGTGGGCGCCTCCATCCAGTGGCTTTCGCCCATGGGACTGTTCCGCTTCTCGTACGCGGTGCCGCTGCAGCACCAGGAGCAGACCCGGCGGTCGTTCGGTGACGAGATCGAGCCCTTCCAGTTCTCCGTGGGCACGGCGTTCTGAAGCCCGCGCGAAGACTTTCAACCCTTGGAGATAACTGCATGAAGATGTCGAAGATTCCGCTCCGCGTGGGCCTGGTGTTGTGGGTGGCGGCCTCGCTGGCCGCGTGCGGCGGCGGCGGCGAGGAGAGCGGCGCGGACCCGAAGATCCGGCTGCTGAACCTGAGCGCGGGCTACTCCTCGCTCGACATGATGACCAATCTCGACTCGGACGACGAGGACGAGGACGTGACCCAGGTGCAGAACGTGGCCCTCGAGACGGTCAGCAGTTTCGTCACGCTCGATCCGGACGACTACACCATCAAGCTGCGTCGTTCCGGCTCCGGCAGCGTGCTGCGTTCGTTCGCCGCCGAGGAGCTGGTCGAGGACGCGGTCAACACCTACGTGGCCTATGGCGATGTGGGCCAGTTCGGCGCCCTGCGTATCGACGAATCGCTGGACCCGGCGGATGCCGGGGAAAACAAGCTGCACGTGGCCAATGTGTCGTCCGCCGGCGCCCTCGACGTCTATCTCACCGACGCGCAGACCGATCTGGACGACACGACACCGGTGCTGTCGGCGGTGACGGCGAGTCTCACCCAGCTGATCGCGGACAGCGGCACGTTCCGGCTGCGCGTGACCGCGAGCGGCGACACCTCCGACGTCCGCCTCGACATCCCGGCATTCACGCTCGAGGACAAGGGCGTGGGCACGTTGATCCTGACATCGACGCAGGGCGGCATGCTGGCCAACGGCATCTATCTACCGCAGCAGGGCCAGCCCACCCGGTACGCCAACACCCGGGCGCGCGTGCGCGGCGCGGTGGCCCTGGCCGACGGCGCGGCGGCAACCGTGAAGCTGGATGGCCAGACCATCCTCACGTCCGCCACCGCCGGCGTGATCGCCAGCCGCTATTCCCTGTTCGACTCGGGACCGCTGGCGGTGAGCCTGGTGGTGAACGGGACTCCGGTGACCGTGCCCGCTGTCACGCTCACCGCCGGTGCGGACTACACGCTCATGGTATGGGGCGACGCAGCGGCGCCGCAGGCCACGCTCGTCAACGACGACAACCGGCTGCCGGCGGGCGGCGCGGGCATGACCAAGCTGCGCTTGCTGAACGGCATGTCGACGCTGGCGTCGCCGCTCACGCTGTCGGTGGATTTCTCGCCGGTGATCGAAGGCGTGTTGACCGGCCAGGTCTCGGACGAGGAGGAGATCACGGCCGGCACGGATCGCCAGTTCGACGTGTCCAACACATCGACCGCCGCGCCCGTGCTGAGCCGCTCGTCCATCACCCTGCAGGCCAATTCCGTCTACACGTTCTTCATGACTGACAACGGCACCACCCCCATCGGCGTCCTGCGCAAGGATCGGTAATGGGGACATTCCTCATTTGCTAGCAAATGGGGACAGGGCTCGAACAGGCGCCCGTCGCGATTCGGTGCACTTGCACCACTTTCGCGGCGGGCGCCGCCGCGCGCGCAGGCATAGCGTCCCGCCATGCCCAGAACCGCGCGTGCCATCGTCTCCGACGGCTGCTATCACGTCATCAATCGAGGTAACAAGAAGGCCGCGGTCTTCCACGAGCGCGCGGATTTCGAGCAATTCCTGGCGTTGCTCGCCCGCGCGCAGCAGCGGCAGGCGCTGCCCTTGCTCGCCGCCTGCCTCATGCCGAATCACGTGCACCTGGTCGTGCGGCCCGCCCATGCGGCGGATCTCGGCCGGTGGATGCATTGGGTGTTCACCACTCACGTGCGCTGGCACCACGCCAAGTACGGCACCACCGGACGCATCTGGCAGGGCCGGTTCAAGGCGTTCGTCGCCCAGAGCGACCACCATCTGCTCACCGTCATGCGCTACGTGGAGCGCAATGCGCTGCGCGCGAACCTGGTCGATCGCGCGGAAGACTGGCCCTGGGGCAGCCTCGCGTGGCGTCGCGCTGCCTCACCGCCGCTCGCGCTGGCGGTCCCGCCCGTCGCGCTGCCCTCCTATTGGCGCCACCTGGTGAACGAGCCGCAGACGGCGGCGGAGCTGGCGGAGCTGCGCACCTGCGTCAATCGCCAGCGGCCGTTCGGTGCGGAGGAGTGGGTGAGGCGGCAGGTCCGCGAGCTTGGCCTGGAGCAATCCGTCCGGCGCGTGGGCCGGCCGGGCCGATCGGGAGATCCCGCCCATCGAGCCGCGTCCCCATTTGCTAGCAAATGAGGAATGTCCCCATTTCATCAACGCAGTTCGCGTTGCAGGGCGTCGGGTTCGACGGGCTTGACGAGGTGGCGGGCGAAGCCGGCGAGGCGCGACTGTGCGCGGTCCTCGGGAAAGCCGTAGCCGGTGAGCGCGACCAGGCGGATGTGCTGACCCTGGGGATGCGCGCGGATGCGGCGGGCGAGCTCGTAGCCGTCCATGCCGCCCGGCAGGCCGATGTCGATGAAGGCGACGTCGAACATGGCGGAGCCGAGAATGGCCAGCGCGTGTTCGCCGTCGGCCGCCTCGCGCACGTCGTGCCCCTGCGCGCGCAGGACGGCGCGATACATCTCGCGCGAGTCGTGGTTGTCGTCGACCAGCAGCACGCGCCGGGATTCCACGTAGCGCTGCACATGCCCGTTGGCGGCGGTCTGGCCCTTGCCATTCACCGCTGGCGCGTCCTCGATCTGCGCATCCGGCGAGGCGACCAGCGGCAGCCGCACGGTGAAGGTGGAGCCGCGGCCATCGCCGTCGCTGCTGGCCTGCACGCTGCCGCCGTGCAGCTCGGCGAGCCGGCGCACCAGCGTGAGACCGATGCCGAGCCCGCCGCGCGAGCGATCGATGGTGTGGTGCGCCTGCACGAACAGGTCGAAGATGCGCGGCAGCATCTCCTGCGGAATGCCCACGCCCTGGTCGCGGACGCGCAGCACGGCATGACCGTCCTCGCACCTCACGCTCACTTCCACCGGCCGCTCCGACTGGGAGAACTTGAGGGCGTTGGATATGAGATTGCCGACGATCTGCTCCAGCCGCACCGCATCGCCCTGCACCCAGGCGGCCTCGCAGTGCACCTGGACGCGCGCGAAGTTGGGATTGCCCGCGGCCAGCGTGGTCACCGACGACCGCACGCAATCGGCGAAATTCACCGTGCGCCGCTTGAGCACGATCTTTCCCGTGACTGCGCGGCCCACGTCCAGCAGGTCGTCGACGAGACGCGCCATGTGCACCACCTGGCGCTTGATGATGCCCGTGGCGCGCAGCGCCATGGGGTCGGAGTGCCCGATGAGGGCAAGGGCGTGCACCGCCCCCTGGATGGCGCCGAGGGGATTGCGCAATTCGTGCGCCAGCATGGCCAGGAATTCGTCCTTGGAGCGGTTCTCGCGTTGCGCGCGCGCCAGCGAGCTGATGTCGCTCATGATGAGCGTGCGGTGCTCGGTGTCGTCGAGCACGATGCTGCTCACCGTGATCTGCACCTCGGTGGCCTCCACGCCGTCGAGCACCAGCCGTGTGGTGTAGCGGCCCGTGCCGTGCTCGAGGATGGTCTGCAGTATCTCCGACTCGGTAGAGGGTAGATAGGTACGCACCGGCTTGCCGAACACCTGCGTCAGCGGCTGGTGCACCAGGTCGGCGAAGCGCTGGTTGCAGTAGACGATGTCGCCGGTGACCGAGAGCGTCGCGGCGCCTTCCTGCATGCGCTCCACGAGGGCCCGGTAGGGGGCGTCGGCGCTGCGCAACGTGAACACGCGGCGTTCGCCCTGCTCGTCGGCCAGCAGCAGCGCATCAATCTCGCCGCTGTAGATGGCCATGAGGTTGCTCTCGGCCTCCGCGAGACGCTCGCGCAGCTCGTCCACGTCCAGCTCGTCGATGTCGCCGCTAGTCATCGGGCGGCAATCCCAGCCCATGGAGCAGGCGTTGGCGGTTGGACATGTCGCCCACCAGCAGGCGAACCGGCAGCGGCGCCGCCTTGATCAGCGTCGGGATGGCCACCACCTGGTCCTGCAAAATGCGCGCGGGCGCCTGGTAGACGTCGATGATCTCCAGCTCGTAGCGCCCCGCGAGCTGCTCCTCGCAGATCGCGCGCACGCTCTCGATGGCGCGCGTCGACCGAGGCGTCAGCCCGGTGACGTACAGCCGCAGCGCATATTGTTCCGTGGGGATCAAGCACTGGCTCGGCGCGTGCGCGGCCGCAGGTCGAGGCCCACGAGGACGCGATCGGTGTTGGACAGGTCGCCGATGATCTTCTTCATGGGCGGTGGCAGCTTCCGCACCAGGGTGGGCAGGGCGAGAATCTGGTCGCCGCGGCCCAGCGCCGGGTTCTCGATCAGGTCCACCACCTCGATGGAGTAACGCCCGGCCAGGTGCTCCTCGCAGATCCTGCGCAGGTTGGAGATGGCACGCGCCGCTTTGGGCGTCTGCCCGGCAATGTACAGGCGCAGCTGGAACTTCTCGGCCGCTCCCTGGCTCATGCCGTTCTCCGCCGCGATGTCTTGCGCCGCGCGGCGGCCCGTGCCTTGCGCGGCGGCGGCGCGCCCGCCGACGGCAGCAACTCGATGCCATGCGAAGTGAAGCGGAACGCGCGCACCTCGTCGGAATGCGGCATGCCGCGCGACTTGAGCACGTAGAGTTTGCGGATCCGCCGGCTACCCTCCGTGTCCGCGGATACCAGCACCCAGGAGTCCATGAGCGAGGAGATCAGGGTCTCACTGCCTTCCACCGGGTAGCGCATGGAGGTCAGGCTGGCGAACATGGCCGTGACACCGCGCATCTTCAGGAAGTCGGTGAGCCGCGTGAGCATCGTGCGCACGTCGGAGGCCGTACCCACCGCCATCAGGTTGGTGATCGGGTCGATCACGATCACGTCGGGATCGAACACTTCGACGGCCTGGTGCATGCCGAGCAGGTGGGTCTCCAGGCCATGTCGGTTGGGACGGTCGGCGTGGAACTGCAGCAGGCCCCTGTCCACCCAGCGCTGCAGGTCGATGCCGGCCGAGCGCATGTTGCGCAGCATCTGCTGCGGCGATTCCTCGAACAGGAAGTACAACACCTTCTCGCCGCGCGCGCAGGCCGCGTCGGCGAAGTGCGCGCACAGCGTGGTCTTGCCCGTGCCGGCGTTGCCGGAGAGAAGAATGGTGCTGCAACGGTAGTAGCCCTTGCCGCCGAGCATCGCGTCGAGCGCCGGCAGCCCGGAGGAAATGCGTTCGTTGGGCGCCTCGTGCTCCAGCATCAGCGAGGTGACCGGCAGTACGTTGATGCCGTCCCGGCCGATGAGGAAGGGATATTCGTTGGTGCCGTGCATGGAGCCGCGATATTTCACGATGCGGATGCGGCGCGTGGATATCTGGTCCTGAACCCGATGGTCGAGCAGGATGACGGCATCGGTGATGTATTCCTCGAGGCCCTGGCGTGTGTACTGGCTGTCGCCGCGCTCGGCGGTGACCACCGTGGTGATGCCGCGGTCGCGCAGCCAGCGGAACAGGCGGCGCAGTTCGGCGCGCAGCACGCCCGAGTCCTGCAGGCCGCCAAACAGGGTCTCGATGGTGTCGAGCAGCACGCGGCGGGCGCCGATCTGGCGGATGGCGTGGTCGAGCCGCACGAACAGGCCTTCGAGATCGTACTCGCCGGTTTCCTCGATCTCGCTGCGATCGACGTGGATGTAGTCGATGAGCAATTTGCTCTCCGCGCACAGGCGGTCCAGGTCGTAGCCAAGGGAGCGCGCGTCGGTGGCGAGCTCGTCGGCCTTCTCCTCGAACGTGAGCACCACGCCGGGCTCGTTGAATCGCTCGGCGCCTTCGACCAGGAAACTGATCCCCAGCAGCGTCTTGCCGGAACCGGGTCCTCCGGAGATGAGCGTGGGACGTCCCGCCGGTAATCCGCCGAAAGTGATTTCATCGAGACCGGATATCCCGGACGGGGCCTTTACGAGTTCGTTGCTTCTCGAGGTGTTCACCATACGGCCGTAGCTGGTTGTGAAGGGTCGGGCTGCTACGCGCTTGCAGGCGAAATCTCGCGACGCGTATTGAGCACAGGATATTTATTCCGCGGATATCGGCGGAGTCTCACAATTTTGCCAGCCGCTGTAGGAGCACTCGTACAAACGGCGGGCGCGCCGTGTCGCGCGGACTTACGGCGCGGCCGCGCGCCCGCGGCGCGCCCTCACTACCGGGGGATGGGTGGGGCGGCGCGATGGAACACGGGTTTGATCGCCAGGCCTGACTGGATGCGCGACACGCCCGGGATGCGCGTGAGCACATCCAGCATGAAGCGCTGGTAGCTAGGAAGGTCGGGCACCACGATGCGCAGGACGTAGTCCGCCTCGCCGGTCATGAGATAGCAGCTCATGACCTCGGGCACGTCGGCGATGCGCCGCTCGAACACCTTGAGCGTCTCCTCGACCTGCCGTTCCAGCGACACCCACACGTACATGGTGATGCCGAAGCCCAGCTTCTGCTCGTCGAACTGTGCGCTGTAGCCGGTGATGTAGCCCTCCTGTTCCAGGCGTCTGATACGCCGCAGGGTGGGAGTCAGCGACAGTCCGATTTTCTCGGCCAGGTCGCGCCAGCTGATCCGACCGTCGCGCGAGAGGATTTGCATGATCTTTGCGTCGGTTTTGTCGATTTTCTGCGCAGACATGAGCTATTTTCCCGTGTTTATTGGCGCAAACATGCTAAAAGAAGTGGAATCCTAGTCAAGGAATGGCGCCAACGTGCTCCATCCCGCGCGGTAAATTAGCCGCCACATTCACCCCGTAACCAACTGGCAACACACAGGAATCTTGATGTCCCGAAAGAAAGGTGTCGCGGTCTCCTTCGAGTTCTTCCCGCCCGGCGACGAGGCCATGGAGAAGACCCTCTGGGAGTCGATCCGCTACCTCGAGCCGTTGAATCCACGCTTTGTGTCCGTGACCTACGGCGCGGACGGCTCCACGCGCGAGCGCACGCACAACGTGGTGTCGCGCGTGCAGAAGGAGACGCAGCTCACCTGTGTGCCGCACCTCACCTGCATCGGCGCAAGCCGCGCAGAAGTGCTGGACATCGCGCGCCGCTACTGGGACCAGGGCATCCGCCACATAGTCGCGCTGCGCGGCGATGCGCCCGCGGGCACCACGAACTACCAGCCCCGTGAAGACGGCTTCGCCTACGCGGCCGATCTGGTCGCCGGCCTCAAGAGCGTGGGCGATTTCGAGATCTCGGTGGCCGCCTATCCGGAAAAGCATCCCGAGGCGCCGAGCGCGGTGTTCGATCTCGACGTTCTCAAGCGGAAGATAGACGCCGGCGCGGACCGCGCCATCACGCAGTTCTTCTACGACACCGAGTTGTTCCTGCGCTTCCGCGATGCCGCGGCGGCCAGGGGCATCGACAAGCCCATCGTGCCCGGCATCCTGCCGATCACGCGCTTCCCTCAGGTCACGCGCTTCGCCAAACGATGCGGCGCCACGATTCCGGACTGGCTGGTGCACCGCTTCGACGGGCTGGAGGACAACCCGGAAACGCGCAAGCTGATTTCCGCGGCCGTCGCCATCGAGCAGGTGCACCAGCTGCAGAAACACGGCGTCGATCAGTTCCACTTCTACACGCTGAACCGTTCGGAACTCACCTACGCCATCTGCCATGCGCTGGGCGTGCGTCCGGCCGCATCGAAGGCCGCCAATGAATAGCGTATCGAACGGCAACGCCCAGGCCGAACGCGCCGCCGCGCTGCGCGGGTTGTTCGCCCGGCGCATCGTCGTGCTCGACGGTGCCATGGGCACCATGATCCAGCGCCACAAGCTAGGCGAGGCCGACTATCGCGGCGCCCGCTTCGCGGACTGGCACCGCGACTTGAAGGGCTGCAACGACCTGCTGGTGCTCACGAAGCCGGATCTGATCGCCGGCATTCATCGGCAATTCGTGGCGGCCGGTGCCGACATCCTGAGCACCAATACTTTCAACGCGACCTCGGTGGCCATGGCCGACTACGGCATGGAAGAGCTGGTGCCGGAGCTCAACCGCGCCGCGGCCCGGCTCGCGCGCCAGGTCGCCGACGAGCAGGGCGCCGAGCTCGGCCGGCCGGTGTTCGTCGCCGGCGCGCTCGGGCCCACCAACCGCACGGCCTCGATCTCGCCCGACGTGAACGATCCCGGCTTCCGGGCGGTCAGCTTCGACGAGTTGACGGCAGCCTACCGCGTGGCGACGCGCGCGCTCATCGACGGCGGCGCGGACCTTATTCTCATCGAGACCATTTTCGACACCTTGAACGCCAAGGCGGCCATCTACGCCGCGCGCGCGGCCATCGACGACAGCGGCATCGATCTGCCGATCATCATCTCCGGCACGATCACCGATGCCTCGGGTCGCACGCTCTCGGGCCAGACCGTCGAGGCCTTCTTCGCCTCGGTGCGCCATGCGCGCCCGCTGGCATTGAGCTTCAATTGCGCGCTCGGCGTGAAGCAGCTGCGCCCCTACGTGGAGGAACTGTCGCGCCTGTCGGAGACATACGTGGGCTGCTATCCGAACGCCGGCCTGCCCAATGCCTTCGGCGAATACGACGAAGCGCCGGAAGACACGGCGGGCGTGCTCGGCGATCTCGCGCATCAGGGGCATCTCAATTTCGTCGGCGGCTGCTGCGGCACCACTCCCGAACACATCAAGGCGATTGCCGATCGCGTGCGCTGCGAGCCCATCCGGCGGAAGAAGGAGCACGAACCGCGCCTGAAGCTCTCCGGCCTCGAGGCCTTCAATCTCACCGACGACATCCGCTTCGTGAACGTGGGCGAGCGCACCAACGTCACGGGCTCGGCCAAGTTCCGCAAGCTGATCGAGGCCAACGATTATCCGTCCGCGCTGAGCATCGCGCGCCAGCAGGTCACCGACGGCGCGCAGATCATCGACGTGAACATGGATGAAGGCATGCTCGATTCGGAAGCCGCCATGGTGCGCTTCCTGAATCTCATCGCCGCCGAGCCGGACATCTCCCGCGTGCCCGTGATGATCGACTCCTCCAAGTGGTCGGTGATCGAGGCCGGGCTCAAGTGCCTGCAGGGCAAGGGCGTGGTGAATTCCATCTCGCTCAAGGAGGGCGAGGAGCCGTTCCTCGAGCATGCGCGCAAATGCCTGAACTTCGGCGCGGCTGTGGTGGTCATGGCCTTCGACGAGCAGGGCCAGGCCGACACCGTCGAACGCAAGGTCGCCATCTGCGAGCGCAGTTACAAACTACTGGTGGAGAAGCTCGGCTTCCCGCCCGAAGACATCATCTTCGATCCGAACATCTTCGCCATCGCCACTGGCATCGAGGAGCACAACGGCTACGGCGTGGCCTTCATCGAGGCCGCGCGCGAGATCCGCAGGCGCTGCCCGCATGCGCACATATCCGGCGGCGTGAGCAACGTGTCGTTCTCGTTCCGCGGCAACGAGCCGGTGCGCCAGGCCATGCACTCGGTGTTCCTGTATCACGCCATCCAGGCGGGCATGGATTTCGGCATCGTGAATGCCGGCCAGCTGGCGATCTACGAGGAGATCCCGAAGGAGCTGCGTGAACGCGTCGAGGACGTGATCCTCAATCGCCGGCCGGACGCCGCCGAGCGCCTGCTCGAGATCGCGACCACCTACAAGGACGGCGCGGGCCGGAAAAAGGAAGAGGACCTGGCGTGGCGCCAGCTGCCCGTGAAGGAGCGTCTGAGCCACGCGCTGGTGTCGGGCAACGATCAGTTCATCATCGAGGACACCGAAGAGGCGCGCCTCGCGGCGGATCATCCCCTGCACGTCATCGAAGGCCCGCTCATGGACGGCATGAACGTGGTGGGCGACCTGTTCGGCTCGGGCAAGATGTTCCTGCCGCAGGTGGTGAAATCGGCGCGCGTCATGAAGAAGGCCGTCGCGCACCTCATCCCGTTCATCGAGAAGATGGCCACGGGAAAGCAGCAGTCGAACGGCAAGGTGGTGCTCGCCACCGTGAAGGGCGACGTGCACGACATCGGCAAGAACATCGTGGGCGTCGTGCTCCAGT